>JAVXJG010000021.1:0-29663 GCA_036647935.1 Peptostreptococcaceae bacterium | reverse complement strand
ATATAAAATAAAGCTCTGAATTTCAATATATTCAGAGTTCTGCAATAAACTAAAAGGTTTGAATTATAGGGAGGAATTATGGAGAGATGGAGAAAATTAAATGTATACTTTGGATGTGGGGGACTTATATTATTTTTTATTAGTATAGTTTCTCTTAAAAAGATGCCTTTTCTGCTACTTTCAGCTATGTTTGGTCTAGGAATATTTATTAAAACTTTTAAAATTATATATAAAGGTGAAGGACCTCCTACTACGAAGGTTACAAAAAAATCGTATGATACAAGAGTAAAAAAGAAAAAGAAATAAGAATATAAAGTGTAGCTATTTTAAATGATATATAAGATAGCTATATTTTAATTGATTAGATTTAATTTTAAAGTGAGATTGAAATTTACGATAAAATATGATAACATATTAGTACCAGGTGATAATACTTAAAGTAAATAGCAAGTAATCAATTAAAATTTATATATGTAGTGCAAATATGGAGGATTTAATTTATGAATAATATAAAAGTAGTATGCGATAGTTTGGCAGACGTGCCTCAGGATATAATAGAAAAATATGATATACACATAATACCACTAAGTGTAATATTTAATGATAAAGAGTATGTAGACGGTATAGATATAAGTAAAGATGAGTTTTATAAAATGCTTAGGGAAAATGAAGATATGCCAAAGACATCTCAAGTAACATACATGAGTTTTAAAGCTGTATTTGATAAATATTTAGAAGAAGGAAAAACAGTTTTATATATCGGGGGTTCATCTCTTGCATCAGGAACTTATCAAAGTGCAGTTATGGCTAAAAATGATACAGAAGGAAACTTATATACTTTAGATAGTTTAAATTTATCTATAGGAGTAACTGGAATATTAGCTTGTGCAGGTGAACTTATAAAGTTAGGAAAAAATATAGATGAAATCATAGAAGCAATAGAATCTATAAAAAATACAACATCAGTATTTTTTACAGTAGATACTTTAGAGTATTTACAAAAAGGTGGAAGAGTATCTTTTGCAAAAGCAGCCATAGGTAATATGTTAAATATAAAGCCTATACTATCAATAGAAGATGGAAAAGTAGATTCTATTTCACAAGCTAGAGGTAAAAAACAGGTTATATCTAAAATAATAGATATGTTAAAGGCTAAACATGGAGTAAATTTAAAAGATAAGTACATTGTAATAGGTTGTGGAGATAATACTGATGACTTAGAAATATTGAGAAAAAAACTAACTGAAGAACTAGAAGTAGATGCTTTAATTAGTGTTAACATAGGAAGTTGTATATGTGCTCACAGTGGACCGAGTGTAGTAGGTGTAGCATGTTGCGATAAAATTTTGTAAACAAAAGTATATTGAAAAATATAGTAATAGTAGAGTTAAGATGGTAGCATTTTGTTGGAGGAGATTATGGATAATAATTGTGAGCTTAGAGGTGTGTGAATAGCTACTGTATATTCTATAGATTGGCCAAGTAAAAAAGAAATAGAAAATCAAATGGAAGAATTTATAGATATATTAGATACTTTAGAAGATTTGAATTTTAATGCACTATTTGTTCAAATAAGGCCAAATTCAGATGCGATTTATAAATCATATATAAATCCTTGGTCTGAATATTTAACTGGAGAACAAGGTAAATATCCAGGGTACGATCCTTTATTATTTATGATAGAGGAATCTCATAAAAGAAATATAAAATTTCATGCATGGTTAAACCCCTATAGAATAACCACATCAGGAACCAATATTGATGACCTATCTAAAAATCATCCGGCAAGAATTAACCCAAGTTGGGTACTATCATATAATAATGCACTATTTTATAATCCACAAAATAACGAAGTAATAAATTATATAGTTACAACAGTTTTTGAAATAGTTAAATATTACGATGTAGATGGAATACATTTTGATGATTACTTTTATCCTTATGGTTATCAATGTATTGGAAATGGAAATATTCAAAGGGAAGCTGTAAATAATATGATTAGAAATGTAAATAACGTTATAAAAAATACTGTAAATGATGTAAAATTTGGAGTAAGCCCATTTGGAGTCTGGAAAAATAATACTAGTGATTGCAATGGGTCAAATACTAATTCAATGGAAAGCTATTACAACGGTTTTGCTGACAGTGTAAGGTGGATACAAGAAGGGACCATAGATTATATTGTACCCCAAATTTATTGGACAATAGACAATAAAAATAGCCCTTACGAAGAGTTAGTAAATTGGTGGTCTTCAGTAGTTAAGGATACTTGTGTGGAGTTGTATATAGGTCAAGGCATATATAAGGAAGAAATAGCTAATGAAATAGAAAAACAGGTATCTATAAATAGGAATGAAAAACAGGTTTTAGGAAGTATATATTTTAGTATGAGTAGTATTAGAGATAATATAGGAAATGTTAAAAATAAATTAAAAAGACTATATAGTAACATTATGTATATATAAATTCTATAATTATGATAAGATAGTATGTATCAAATATAATTTATAATTGCATAGGAGATGGAGATATGGATTACAATAAATTAAGTTTAGAAATGCATAAAACTAATAAGGGAAAAATAGAAGTAATATCAAAGGTAAAAGTGGAAACTAGAGAAGATTTAAGTACAGCATACACTCCAGGGGTGGCCGAGCCATGTAGAAAAATACATGAAAATAAATCAGATGTATATAAATATACTTCAAAAGGGAATTTAGTAGCTGTTGTTTCAGATGGAAGTGCAGTTTTAGGTCTTGGGGATATAGGGCCAGAAGCTGCTATGCCAGTTATGGAAGGTAAGGCTATATTATTCAAGGAATTTGCTGGAGTAGATGCATTTCCAATATGTTTAGATACTAAAGATGTAGATGAAATAGTAAAAACTGTAAAATATTTAGCACCTACATTTGGTGGTATAAATCTAGAGGATGTAAGTGCACCTAGATGTTTTGAAATAGAAAGAAGACTTAAAGAAGAATTGGACATACCAGTATTCCATGATGACCAACATGGAACTGCAATAGTAGTGGCGGCAGGAGTTATAAATTCTCTTAAACTTGTAAATAAAAATATAGAAGATATAAATGTTGTTATAAATGGAGCTGGTTCAGCTGGAATATCAATTTGTAAGTTACTTTTACAATTAGGGGTAGGAAATGTAGTTTTAGTTGATAGACAAGGTGCATTGTCAGTTGATGAAGATTGGATGAACAAAGCTCAAGAAGATATGGCTAAAATAACTAATAAGCATAATGAAAGAGGCTTATTAGCAGATATAATGAAGGGGAAAGATTTATTTATAGGCGTTTCTGCACCAAACTGTGTAACTAGTGAAATGGTATCTACAATGAATAATGATTCGATAGTATTTGCTATGGCAAATCCAACACCAGAAATAATGCCAGATGAGGCTAAAAAAGGTGGAGCTAGAGTAGTTGCAACGGGTAGGTCTGATTTTCCAAATCAAATAAATAATGTTTTAGTATTCCCTGGAATATTTAGAGGGGCATTAGATGTGTGTGCTACAGATATAACTGAGGAGATGAAAATAGCTGCAGCTAAGGCTATAGCATCTATAATAGATGAAAATGAGATAAATGAAGAATACATAATTCCAGGAGCTTTTGATCCTAGAGTAGCAAAGATGGTATCAAAAGCAGTTGCTGATGTAGCGGTTAAAAGTGGAATATCAAAGTTAAATATATTTTAAAATCAAAAATGTGTAGAACTTCCAAATAGTGGAGTCTACACATTTTTAAATTACGCTTGTTAGATTAAATTGTTGGCTATTAATTAAGTTTAGTAATCTCTTTATTACTAAACTTAATTAATAGTGATATAACAATAAATATACAAAAATCACAAGTTAAAAGGATACTCATTAATTTAGTCTAATATTATATAGTAAATCAAATTAGAAAGAGGGAGTTAATATGTATTTAGAAAAACTTATAGGTAACAAGGTATATTTATCGCCAATTGATAAAAATGATTATATTAAATATACACAATGGGTAAATGATATGGATGTTGCTATAGGCATGACATTTGCAAATATGTTAATTGATGAAGAGTCTGAAAAAAATGCATTAGAGAGGTTATCAAAAGCACAGTTTAATTTTGCTATCATACTTAAAGAAACAGATCAAGTTATAGGGAATGTTGGATTTCCAAAGATAGATTATATCAATCGAGTTGGAGAGATAGGAATATTTATAGGAGATAAAAAAAGTTGGGGAAATGGATATGGTAATGAAGCATTAAACTTATTATTAGATTTCGGATTTAATTTATTGAATTTAAATAATATATATCTTAGGGTATACTCATTTAATAAACAAGCAATGAGATGCTATAGTAAAGTTGGATTTAAAGAAGTTGGAAGATTGAGAGAAGCTAAAATTATTGGAGGTAATAAATATGATGAAGTATGTATGGATATATTAGCTAAAGAATTTAAATCGCCATACATATTATCAGTTTTAGAAAACAAGCTTAATTCATAATGAAAATATAGGAAGGAATTAAAACTGTTAATAAAATTAAATTAATTTTATTAACAGTTTTTTGTTTTAAAGTGACCTATTCTATGTGATTTTTAAATTACAACAATTCAAATATTAAATTTTCTGTATTATACTTTATTTGGTTAAGTTCTTCTAATTCTATAATGATTGATAACATTCCGTCTTTATTAAAAAATAGATTTCCATCCTTATTTACTATATTTAACTCAAAAGAACGGTACTTTTCCCTAAAGCTCATTGTGAATTTATCATTTTTAAGGATATTATACTGCTCTTCTAAGTAGACTTTAAATAACCAAGGCATAGCTTTATCACTTAATCCCATTACAAATCTATCAAATAGTAAATAAGTTTCATCACTTTCATTAACAATCATAAAATATGGTGTATCCATAATCAGTTTCTCTATAAATAGAGTATATTTTGAATTATTTAACATACTATTTTCCTCTGCTCCAATATATTTTTTATTTAATTATACTAAAATAAATTCAATAGGTATATATTTACAGATATAATTATCTTACAAAAGTGTAATGAATATGTAAGGTAGTTAAATATTTTATTTATTAAAATCAAGGTATAATATATTTAGAATAAATAACTTAAGGAGAAAATTATGAAAAAATTAAATGCATTTCAAATTAAAGTATTTGCATTAATACTTATGCTTATGGACCACTTATATTTTGGATTCCCTCAAGTATTTCCATTATGGTTTCATCCGTTATCAAGAGTAGTTGCACCAATATTTGGTTTTTTACTTGTAGAAGGATTTTTCCACACTAGAAATAAAGTAAAGTACAATATTAGATTATTCGCTTGGGCAGTATTTATGCAAGTAGGAAATATTCTAGTAAACACTATATTATTATCAAAAGAAGTTCAAGTTCACAACAATATATTCATGACATTAGCAATAGGACTGGCTATTATAAATATAGTAGATTTTAGTAAAAGTAAAGATGGTATAAATAAAGTACTTCTTGTAATTTGTTCTATACTTTTGGTGCCATTAGGATTTTTAGCAGAAGGTGGTATGGTATTAATACCATTTATATTGGTAACGTATTTACTAAGAGGAAAATTAACAAAGCAAATAATAGTATATATAATATTGTCAGTGGTATTATTTATTATGAGTTATGTAAAATATCCAACTACAAAAGAGACTATAGAAATGCTTATGTATAACTCGGATTTCTTATTTATATTAGTAGTTCCATTTATATGTTTATATAATGGAGAAAGAGGTCTTAATAATAAATTTAGTAAGTATCTATTTTATGTATTTTATCCGCTACACTTATGGGTAATAGCAATTATATCATTTATGTTAAGATAAAAAGCTAAAAAAATTATAAAAGTAATAGAGCAATAGAATAAAAGCTATTGCTCTATTACTTTAGGTATTTAACCTATTTCTTTATACAAATTTATCCAATATCATCGTTTGCATTTGCAACCAAAACAATCAATATAAGTTATAACAGAATAACTTATATTATTAATATTAGATATTCCATTATAAGAAACTACACTAGATTTATTGATAATATATCCTCGATTATCAAAACATACACTATCAGTTGCCACAACAATAACTGTTGCTACTGCACTTGCACCTGAACTTAGACTTGGTATAGTCCATGTTAATACATTATTACTCTCAGACATAGTTCCTATTGATGGCATTGATGATGAAATATATACACCAGAAGGTATTGTATCCTTAACAATAATATTATTTGCAGTTGATGAACCAGGATTTGTTACTTTTATAGTGTAAGGTATTTTTTCACCTAAACATGCCGTACACTTGCAACTTTCTTTCTTTATTTGTACATCTGTACATGATACAGGTATAGTAACAATATTAGAATTTACACTTTCAGGAACCCATTTAATAGTACCAGATGATGTAATTGTAAGAATTAGATATGATGCATGAGCTTGATTTGTAATATAATTACTATTAATTTTTCTTAGACAATCACAGTTATCATTAAAAACAATAACCTTAAAAGTTATAGTAAATGTAACGCCTGGAGGTATAAAAGAAGCTAAAGTTATTCCAGTGGTAAGATCAATTCCTGTAAATGGAACATTTGAATCCAAACTTCCAGGCACATAGGTTGTGCAGTTTGGAGTAATATCAGTAACAGTTATATTTTGAACAGGCATCGTCCCAGTATTTGTAATAGTTAGAGTAAATGTTATTGTATCCCCAGGTCGTACAGAAGTAGGATTAGCAGTTTTAGTCAATGTTAAACTCATAAATTAATCAACTCCATTATTATATAAAAGTATATCTATAAATATTTTGATAGATATTTATCTAATTTAAGATAAATTATTGAAAATTAAATATAATTTATCTATTTTATGGTATGAATTTTATTTTTGGAATGTTACATGTTATGCATATAAGTCATAATATGTCGAGCTGACTAAGGTGTAAAGTTATTATACGTAAAAAGTGAATAATCTTTAAATTAGATTACTCACTTTTGGATTATCTACGTCCTTTTTTTGTTGTATAAAGAGGAGCGTTCTTTTGATTGTTAGCTTTGTTGCTTAACTTAGTCTTAGCTTCAACTTTAGTTTTGGTTACCTTATCCTCAGATACTACATTTCCAGATAATGTGTCCATTATAGCTTTATTTATAACACTTGCAGTTCCAGATTTATTTATAAATCCATTAGATGTTTCAGTAGCTATAGCAAGTTCATAATAATCTACACCTTTAACTTCATCTTTGAAATTAATATAGAAGCTATATTTACCACATTTACTGTGTATAATTAATGTTTCTTCATCCAAAGATATTTTTTTAAATAAGCTAAGATTATCAAATTCTAATATATCCATTTTATCACCTTTTTCTATGCTATATATTATGTATTACTATTAGTATGTATAAATATACTAAACTTATTATACTATAATTTAACTAGAGTAGTGTAAAATTAAAAAAATCACAAAATATCTTTGACATTAAAAAGTCCTAGGAGTATGATAGATAGTGGATTAAATGGGTGAAAGGAGTACATAAATGTCACCAAAGCTACTTAGTATGATTAAAAACCAAGAATTACCTAAGGAACAGATAACAAAAGATATAGCATCAGGTATGATAGTTGCAATAATTGCGCTTCCGCTATCTATAGCACTAGCTATATCATCTGGTTTAACACCAGAAAAAGGACTTATAACAGCAATCATAGCAGGATTGGCTATATCTATTTTAGGAGGAAGCAAGGTTCAAATTGGAGGGCCGACAGCTACCTTTGTAGTAATTATTTATGAAGTAGTACAAAAACATGGAATGAGTGGACTTATAATATCTACAATGTTAGCAGGTATTATACTTATTATTATGGGACTTTTAAAATTTGGTACTTTGATAAAATATGTACCAAAAACCATAACAGTAGGTTTTACAAGCGGTATAGCAGTAACATTATTAATAACCCAATTTAAAGACTTATTTGGTTTGGATATAACAAAGCTTCCAACTCAAAGTATCAAAAAAATTGAAACGTATATAGCTAATTTAGAAACATTTGATATATTAACTTTTGGAGTTGGTATACTTTGTATAATCCTTATGCTTTTATGGCCTAAATTTAATAAAAAAATACCAGGTTCAATAATAGCTTTAGTAGTAGCTTCAGTCCTAGTAAAGGTATTTAATATGGAAATAGATACAATAGGTAGTATACATTTTGAAATAGTTTCGTCAATTCCAATACCAAAAATACCTAAAATAAATATGGACATTATAAAAGAATTGATAGAACCATCATTTACAATAGCTATTCTTGCAGCGATACAAGCACTACTATCATGTGCAGTAGCAGATGAAATGTTAGGGGAAAAACATGACTCTAATACTGAGCTTATAGCCCAAGGAATAGGAAATATTGGATCGGCATTATTTGGAGGTATGCCAGCAACAGGTGCTGTTGCTAGAACAGTTTTAAATGTTAAAAATAGTGGGAGAAGTCCTATATCTGGTATTGTTCACTGTTTAACATTGCTTTTTGTTATGATGTTTATGACATCGTTTACTAAACTTATACCAATGACTGTTTTATCATCAATACTTATTATAGTTTCATTTAATATGGGAGATTGGAAAGGTATGAAGGATATGATGAGCCTTCATATAACTGATGTTATAGTACTACTTTCTACATTTACTCTTACTATAATGTTTGACTTAATAACAGCTATCTCAGTAGGAATGATTTTGCATATAATATTTATATATGTAAGGAAATTACAATATAAAGCATATAATATGAAAGTTGAAGAAGCAATATAATATAAAATTTTAATAATTAAAGAGACCATCTTTGTTTAAGTAGAGGTCTTTTTTTGATTATAATATATGTTATAATAATGTTAAATTAAGATTATTAATAGGAGAATGGTATGAATAATAAAGAACAAGTAATCGAAATAAGAAATCTTAGTATGAGCTATGGAACAAAGGAAGTATTAAACAATATTAATTTAGATATATTTAAAGGAAATATAATTGGATATATAGGTCCAAATGGTGCAGGTAAGAGTACTACAATTAAAATACTTCTAGGTCTTGTTAAGGGGTATAGTGGAGAAGTGAAAATATTTGGTGAAGATATATCAAAGATTAATGAAGAGTATAAGTCAAAGATAGGATATGTTCCAGAGGTGGCAAAAGTTTATGCAAGTTTAACAGCTAGAGAATACTTAACATTTATAGGGCAACTTTATGGAATGACTTATGAAAAGTGTGATAATAAAGCAAGTAAACTTATGGAGGTTTTAGGAATAGGGAATGCTTATGATTCAAGATTATCATCTTTTTCAAAAGGTATGAAGCAAAAAGTTTTAATAATAAGTGCGGTGATTCATAATCCAGATATATTATTTTTAGATGAACCTCTAAGTGGTTTAGATGCAAATAGTGTTATGCTTATAAAAGAAATAATAACTAAACTAAAGGAAGATGGGAAAACCATATTTTATTCATCTCATATAATGGAAGTTGTAGAAAAAATAAGTGATAGAATAATAGTTTTAAATGATGGGAAAATAGCTGCTGATGGAAACTTTGAAGAAATTAAAAATTCAAACTTCGAAGGGTCACTAGAGGAAATATTTAATGAAATAACTGGATTTGAGCAACATAGTGAGTTATCAAATGAATTTGTAAGAATATTAAGAGAGGTATAAAATTATGAAGGATTTTTTTGCTCTTAAAATACTAGACTTATTCAAAGGGCTATATAAAATAGCTGGTGTAGACTATGAGATAATGAGGCTAATAGTTCAGTCAAAACTACTTATGGATACAAGACGAGTTGGAAATAATGTGGCAGTTTCTGGTGAAGGAGAAAAAACTAAGAATACTTTTTTAACTTCGCTTATAGTTTATGCAATAATGGGTGTTATATCTTCAGCTATACTGTTTTTAGATATAGAGCCTATAGTAAAAATGAGTTTTTACTTTGGATTTTTTATGATAATGATTTTGACATCATTTATATCTGATTTTTCAACTGTAATGTTAGATATAAAGGACAAAGATATAATTGGAACAAAAGGTGTAGATTTAAAAACGTTAAATGCAGCAAAAATAACTCATATATTTATCTATATATCTATGTTAAGTTTAGCAATATCAGGCTGTGGACTATTAGTATCTTTAAGGTTTGGAATAGACTTTTTCTTATTATTTTTAGTTAGTATATTACTTATAGATATATTTATGATTATAGTTACTGCAAGTATGTACTTTATAATTATAAAGCTATTTAGCGGAGAAAAACTTAAAGATGTTTTAAATATGTTCCAAATAGTATTTTTATTAATATTTACATTAGGATACCAAGTAGTAATACAATCATTCAATATTGTAGATATAAATATACTATATGAGCCGAAATTATGGAATCTAGTTGTACCCCCAATGTGGTTTGCATCTAACTTTAATATTATAAAAGGAATAGGGATAAGTAATATGGTAATAGGTTTAAGTGTATTATCAATAGTTGTACCTTTAATATCAATAATAATGTATATAAAGTTAGTGCCAGTATTTGAGTCTAGCTTGGAAAAACTTAATGATAATACTTATAAATCTAAAAATACTAAGGAAAGTTTTGCATCAAAAATTAGTAATTTAATGTGTAAGGATAAAGAAGAAAAAGTATTCTTTAACTTTATAAATAATATTTTGAGTAAGGATAGAGAGTTTAAAATGAAAATATATCCATCATTAGCAATGGGAGCATTTATGCCATTTTTGATGATGATAGTGTCTATTGATAAAAGTGATATAGCAAAGTCTTTTTATGAACTTCAAAACTCATCTTTTTTCTTAACCGCATATTTAGGTGCAGCAATAAGTCAAAATGTTATAACTATGATTAGTTATTCTAGTGAGTATGAAGCTTCTTGGATATATGATATTTTACCAGTAAGAAATAAATCAAATATATATTCAGCAAGTGCTAAAGTAGTTATATACAGATTTATATTGCCAATATTTGCAGTTATGTCTGTTGGATTTATACTAATATTCAAGATTAGAGTAATAAGTCATTTAGTAGTAATACTTATGGCAAATATTATAGTATCTATGATTACATTTAAGATGAGTGAGAAAGTTTTACCTTTTTCAAAAAAATATGAAACTGCAAGTTCAACATCAAATATTGGTGTAGTAATAAAATCAATGGTTGTAGTGGGGGCATTAGCTTTAGTTCATTTCTTAGTTAGTAAAAGTATTTTATTAACTTGCTTATATGCATTGATATTAGGTGCAGTAATAGTGTTATCTTGGAGGAAAATATTTAAAAAAATGTGCATTAAGCTTAACTAGCTTAATGCACATTTTATTTTAATAAAGTTATTTTTTAGTTATTATTTTCAGTAGTAGTTTCATCTACTAGTAAATCTTGAGAAGTTGTGTAAGTTGGATTTGATGAACTCTTGTTATCTTCTGTATTTGTGTTGTCTGTATCAAAATGAGTATTTTCTTCTTGGTTTGGTAAGTCTTCAGACTCGCTAGATTCATTATTAAATAATCCAGTAAACCAGTTCCAAATTCTTTCAAAGAACCCTTCAACTTCTTCTTTATCAGGAAGTTTTATAGCTTCTTTGTCTGTAGCATCAATGTTTGCATCATCACCTAATAAATCATCATTAGTAGAACCAAGTATACCTAAATCTGAACTTTCACTTCCGGCAAATAAATTACCAAACCAATCTCCAATAGAAGTAAGCCACCCTTTTACATTATCAAATATTCCTGATTCCTTAACACTTTCACCTAAATCAGATAAATTTTTATCTACTATATTGGAAACATTTTGCAAAGTATCTTTTATTTTATTATAATCATAATCTTGTTTAGCTATTTTTGACATTAATGTTTCTATATCCTTTTGTTGCTGTGGAGTTAAGTTAACATTATAGTTATTTGTAATATTAATTATAGTATCAGCTATTTGAGTAGTATCTGTAGTTGCGTTTTTTATAATTTCTGTTTTTATATCGTTTATAACACCTGTTGCTTTGTCTTGACCAATATCTTCAGCTAAGTCACCTGTAGTTATTAATTCTTCAGATGCTATTTCTTTTTTTCCCTCATCAAGCTTTTCTCCAGTGGCATCTTCAAACGCCTTCATAACTCCTGTTAATCCGCCAGTTCCAGAAACTGGGAAAAGTGAAGCTACTACAACATTGGCATCTTCAAGTCCTGCAGTAGATAGTGTAGTAGCTATCATTGAACTTGTTACCCAAGTAAGGTTAGCGGTCTTAACATTTATACCTTTTCCCTTAGTTAAAGGCTCAACGTATGAACAAGAAAAAGTCTTTGTTCCAAGTTGTGCCTCAGTAGCAACACCTTGAAGATATTTTCTTTCCTCTTTGTTATTAACCTGTAATACAACTGCTTCATTTTCTTTAACACCAAAGTATTTTAACATTTGTTCTTTTTGCGAAGGTGTTAAATCTGCTCCCAAAGTAACGACTTTTGAACTATCTGCAAAAGCGAAATTTATACTCGAAAGTATAAGAGCAGAAGATATAATAAGTGAACTAATTTTCTTTTTAAATTTCATAATCAATCTCCTTTGTATTTTACTTTATTACATGTAACCATTTATATATGTAGGTTGCATTTCTATACTTAATATACCGTATTTCTACAAATAATTCGATTACAACATTGTAATAAAAGAATAAAATTCATATAAGTATATTAAAAATATATAACGGATATGACTAAATTAATAAATGTGTAATTTTATTTAGATAAGTATATGACTATAGTTAAGTGAATTTTTTTGTCAAAATAGGGAAAAATATTTTAAATTGAAAATTTATAAAACATTATAAATATAGAAAGGAGCCAAAAATATGCTTAAGCTTTTAAAAAGTTTAAAATCTTACTCTGGGATAATAATTATAGTATTTATTTTAGTATTTTTACAATCTTTATCAGATGTATATTTACCTAATTTAATGTCAGATATAATAGATAAAGGCGTAGTAAATAAAGATACAAACTACATATTAAATACAGGATTTGAGATGATCCTAGTTACCATAGGAGGAGGGATTGCTACAATACTAGCTAGTTATTTCTCATCAAAAGTAGCTATGGGATTTGGACGAGATTTAAGACAAAGAGTGTTTGACAGAGTAGAAGACTTTTCACATATGGAATTTAATGAAATTGGTACAGCATCATTAATAACTAGAAGTACAAATGATATAACACAAGTTCAACAAGTTGTAATGGTGATGTTAAGAATGATGCTTTATGCACCGATGGTTGCTATAGGTGCAACTATAATGGCAATTAGAAAGGATGGACAATTATCCTTAGTAATATTAGCAGCAATGCCTATCCTTATAATTAGTATAGGATTAATATTAAAAAGAGCAGTACCTTTATTTAAGAGTATGCAAAAAAGGGTAGACACTCTAAATAGAGTACTTAGAGAAAATCTTATAGGTGTAAGAGTTATAAGAGTTTTTAATAAAGTAGAAATAGAAAGAAAAAGATTTAAAAAATCTAGCTTAGATTTAAGTGAAGTTGCAACAAAAGCAAACAGAACTATTACTTTATTGATGCCTTTAATGATGTTAGTAGTAAATATTAGTATAATAGCTGTTGTTTGGTTTGGGGGAATAAGAATAGATGCAGGAAGAATGCAAGTTGGAGATTTAATTGCATTTATTCAATACCTATCCCAGATAATGTTTGCACTTATGATGTTATCTATGATGTTTGTTATGATACCTCGTGCATCAGCTTCAGCTGACAGAATAAATGAAGTTTTAGATATAGAAAAAGTACTAATGGATAGAGATAATCCGATAAAAGAAACTGATTTAAAAGGATATGTAGAATTTAAAAATGTAAGTTTTTCATATGAAGAAAATAGTGAAAAAATACTGAGTAATATAAGCTTTATAAGTAAGCCAGGAGAAACTACTGCAATAATAGGGGGAACTGGTTCAGGAAAATCTACTCTTATTAAAATGATACCTAGATTTTTTGATGCAACAGAAGGCGAAATATTGATAGATGGTGTGAATGTAGTTGATTTTGATCAGCATACTCTTAGATCTAAAATCGGATATGTACCACAAAAAGCAATGTTATTTAGCGGAACTATAGCAGAAAATTTAAGATATGGAAAAGAAGATGCGACTGAAGAGGAATTAATACACTGTATGGATATAGCACAAGCTATTGGATTTGTTTCTAAGATGGAAAAAGGAGTAAACTCAGTTATAGCTCAAGGTGGAACTAATGTATCAGGAGGACAAAAACAAAGACTATCTATTGCAAGGGCGTTAGTCAAAAAGCCTGAAGTATACATTTTTGATGATAGTTTTTCAGCACTAGATTTCAAGACAGATGCAACTTTAAGAAAAGCATTATCTAATGAAACTAAAAATGCAACTGTAATAATAGTTGCACAGAGAGTGAGTACAGTAATGGAAGCTGATAATATAATAGTATTAGATGATGGTAAGATAGCAGGTATAGGAAATCATGACCAACTACTTAAAAATTGTGGGATATACAAAGAAATAGTATTGTCGCAATTGTCAAAGGAGGAGGTATAGTATGAGCAAAGGAAATAGTATACATAAAGGGCCTATGGGTGGTGGGGTGGATATTGAAAAAGCAAAAGATTTCAAAGGAACATTAAAAAGACTATTAGGATATTTAAAAAGATACAATAAAGAGATAACTTTGGTAATGGTTGCTGCTATAATTAGTACACTATTCTCTATAGTAAGCCCTAAAATTTTAGGAAAGGCAACAACTAAAATATTTGAAGGCGTAATGCTTAGGGCAAAGGGGATTCCAGGTGCAGGCATAGATTTTAAATATATAGGTCAAATACTTATTGTATTAATAGCACTATATGCTATAAGTTCTGTGTTTAGTTATATACAACAGTATATTATGGCAGGTGTTGCACAAAAGACAGTTTATGATATGAGAAATGATGTTTATGATAAATTAAACAAGTTGCCCCTTAAATTTTTCGACTCACACACCCATGGAGAACTTTTAAGTAGGGTTAGCAATGATATAGACAATATAAGTTCAACACTACAACAAAGTATGACTCAGCTTATAACATCGGTTGTAACTATTGTAGGTGTAATAGCAATGATGCTTACAATAAGTCCTCTTCTTACATTAATAACTATAATAACACTTCCTCTAGGGGTGGTATTTATAAAACCTATAATAAAGAGGTCACAAAATTATTTTATAAAACAACAAAGAGTAATTGGTGATTTAAATGGTCATATAGAAGAAATGTATACAGGACATGATGTTATAAAAGCTTTTAATAGAGAAGAAAAGTCTATAGGTAAATTTAAAATTATAAATAATAATTTATATGATGCAGCTTGGAGAGCGCAGTTTATGTCGGGAATAATGATGCCTATTATGAACTTTACAAGCAACATTGGATATGTATTAGTATCTGTTGTAGGTGGAATATTAGTAGCTAGAGGAAGAATACAAATAGGTGATGTTCAAGCCTTTATTCAGTACTCAAAACAATTTGGTCAGCCAATAAGTCAGACTGCAAATATTGCAAATATAATTCAATCTACAGTAGCTTCAGCAGAAAGAGTTTTTGAACTTTTAGATGAAAAAGAAATAAAACCTGATGAAATTAATAATAAAGTAATAGAAAATCCAAAGGGAAGTGTAATATTTGAACATGTTAAGTTTGGGTATGAGGAAAATGATATACTTATAAATGATATGAATATAGAAGTACTTCCAGGACAAACTGTTGCAATAGTAGGACCTACAGGAGCTGGAAAAACAACATTAGTAAATCTACTTCTAAGATTTTATGAATTAAATGAAGGTAGAATATTAATAGACGGTGTAGATATTAAAGACATGAAAAGGGAAGATTTGAGAGATTTATTTGGAATGGTGCTTCAAGATACTTGGCTATTTAAAGGAAGTATAAAAGATAATATAGCTTATGGAACAAATTACTCTAGTGATGAACATATAGTAAAAGTTGCAAAGGCTTCAAATGCAAACCATTTTATAAACACTTTGCCAAATGGTTATGAAACAGAAATTAATGAAGAGGCTTCAAATATATCTCAAGGACAAAAACAACTTTTAACAATAGCTAGGGCGATGCTTAAAGACCCTAAAGTATTAATATTAGATGAAGCCACAAGTAGTGTAGATACAAGAACTGAAATAAATATACAAAAAGCTATGAATAAAATGATGGAAGGTAGAACTAGCTTTGTAATAGCCCATAGGTTGTCTACTATTAAAGATGCAGATATAATATTAGTTATGAAAGATGGAGATGTTATAGAAAAAGGAAGCCATAATGAGTTATTATGCCAAGGTGGTTTCTATGCAGATCTATACAATAGCCAATTTAGCAAATAATTTATACTAGAATTTATTTTGGTAAGATAGATTGAAAAAAATAGAAATGTAGTATAATATAGTAAGGAAATGTTTGGACATTTATAGGAGAAACTGAAAGGAGAATTATTATGTCAAAAGAATTAGTAAAAGAGAGAGTAATAAAGTATTTAATGGAGGACTTATTAGTTCCGCATGATATGATAGATACAGATGTAGCATTAGCAGAGTTTGAAGATGGAGCACAAGGATCAGTAGATATAGTTGTTAATGTCAAAGATAATGAAGAATACTATGCTCCAGTACTTATAGTTACATGTATGGACGAAGATATAAAGTTAGAAGGCGAAGTTTTACAAAAGCAAATAGACTTCTTAGAAGATGTTGATAATATAACTATGGCAGGTAGATTAGTATTAACTAATGGAGATGCTATGATGTATGCAGATTGGACTGGAGAAGAATATGATACAGAAGCTAAGCTTCCATTATATGAAACTATGGTTAAAGAATTTTTTGACATGGAAGAAAAAATAAAGGCTGAAGAAGCTAAGCATGTACATGAACACAATCATGGTCATGAATGTGGTTGTTCAGGAAATCACGAAGAAGGACATGAGTGTGGATGTGGTTCAAACTGTGGATGTTCTTCACATAATCAAAAGTAATACCAAATAACATAACTTGACTATGTATTTTAATGATGTTATTATTAAAGGGTTAAAAATTCTATATAAACCGTAAGTGTTGGGGCAAACGCGAAGGATTTATTAATAGAGGGATTTATATAGCGTCGTTCGAGGATAAAAGACTGCATATTTGTGCGGTCTTTTATTCTATTTAAATATATTTGAGAATATAGATTAAAATAGGGCTATTAAGTTATAAGGATAAAATTTATGATTTTCCTATAGGTAAAAAGTATTTATCATTAAAAACTATAAAATATAATATAAAAAGAAGGAAAATTGAGTATAAAAGTAGAATATTAGATAAATAAAATGATTGACATTTGAGGGGAAATGTTAGGTATTTTTTAAAAATAATAATCATATGATAAAATGTAAATAAAACTACAGACACTTACTATCTCAATTAATAAACTATATATATAAAAGGGGTTAGATTATGGGGGCTAAAAGGGAAAATACTTATGAAAATTATATCTATGGTGACTCATCAAATTCATCAAATGCAATGAAAATGTATTTAAAAGAAATCGAAGAATACAAGATGTTGTCTGCAGTAGAAGAAGTAGAGTTAGCAAAGGAAATAATAGAGTCATCACCAGAGGCAAAAGAAAAATTTATTAATGCAAATTACAGATTAGTTGTAAGTATTGCAAAAAAATATAGAAAAGAAAGTGTAGATATGCTAGATTTAATCCAGGCAGGAAATATTGGCCTTATTAAAGCTGTGGAAAAATATGACTACAAAAAAGGATATAAATTTAGTACTTATGCAACATGGTGGATAAAACAAAGTATAACTAGATATATAGACGATTGTGAAAATACTATAAGAATACCAGTACATCTTCATCAAAGAATAAATTTTGTAAAAAGAAAAAAACAAGAATTATCAAATATACTTCAAAGAGATCCTAGTTTAGATGAACTAGCACAGGCTTGTGAAATAGAAGTTGAAAAAATTATAGATATATTAAAAAGGGACAAAAATGTAGTTTCATTAGATACGCCTATAAAAGAAGATGAAGATAGTAGTTTAGTTGAATTTATTCCATCTGATGCAAACTTTGCAGATGTGGTAATACATGAAGTTGAACAACATAACTTAAGAGAAAAAATAGAAGAGCTATTAACCGGATTAAGTGAACAAGAGCAAAAAGTACTTAGATTAAGATTTGGAATAGATGATGATTCACCAAAAACTTTAGAAGAAATAGGAAAAGTATTTGGGGTAACAAGAGAGAGAATAAGACAAATAGAAGCCAAAGCTATAAGAAAGCTTAGACATCCAAGTAGATTAAAACAATTAAAACATTTTTATTAATACTAAAAGTAGATGAACTAAAATTCATCTACTTTTTTGTATGTATCAAGTCATATATTAATTATAAGGAATCAAAACATTTATAAGGGAATGATACAATATGTATATAAGTAGAGAAGAAGAATATTTAAAACTTACTAATATTTTAAATTTAATAGATGGAAATCTAGAAAACATAAATTGTTTTATTAAGAGGGATGATAAGTTAGTAGATAATAAATGTATAAAAATAGCAAATTATATTAATAGTAGGATAGTTTTAAATAGGAAAAGTATAGAAGAACTTAGAGATCCATTTACACTTTTTATAGTAGGTGGTGGGAACTATGGCAAATCAACATTGATAAATGCCTTATTAGAAGAAAATATAATAAAAACAAGAGATTTACCAAATACATGGAAAGTAGATTTATTTATAAAAAATAATATAGAAAAAGTTGAAATAACATATAGGAATAATGAAAAAATAACAATGACAATAAAAGAAGGAAATGAAATATTAAAAAAAGAAGAGGAAAAGTATAAAGAATCTAAAAAGTCTATATCTAAAAAGATAAGAGAAGTTAAAAATAGTATGATTTATGGAGTTGAAGATTTAAAAAAATATAAAAAAAAACTAGAGGCATTATATTTATATAAAATAAATATAATAGAAGTTAAGTATTTTTTAAAAAGAGGTAAAATATTAAATGATTTTACAATTGTAGATACCCCAGGATTAAACCAAAATCTAATAAATAATATTGAAGATAGGGTAAATGGATATTATTTAAGGGCAGATGGAGTAATATGGTTAATAGATAGTCAGAATATAGTATCAAAAGAAAATCATGAAATTATTAAAGAAATAAATGATTTAGATAAACTATATTGTCAAGACAAAAATATTATTGGAGTTGTAAATAAAATTGATATAATAGAAAAATACAATGACAATAGTGTGGAAAAATTAAAAGCTAAGGCTGGTGAGATATATAAAGATTATTTTAAAGAAGTAATTTTTATATCAGCTAAAAAAGCTATAGACGGAATAGTTAGTGATAATAAGGACTTAATAGAGGAAAGCAACATAAAAACATTATATAAAAGTATAGAGAAAAATTTCAAAGACATTTCAGAAAGTAATCAAATCAAATCAAAGTATAAAAATTTATACATAATGAAAGCAGAAATAATAAAAGAAATGAATTTGTATAAAAGAGAATTATATAAAGACATGTCTAAATATAATCAAAGTGAATTTCAATTAAAGGAAAAAATTAAAAATCTAAAATTGTATGTATCGGACTATATTGAAAAATTAAAAACTAAAAATTATATATTTGAAGATATAGAGATTAAAGGTCTAAGTGATGACTTTAAAAGTTTAGAAGAATTTTTGAATGTTTCATTAGAAAGAATGTATTTAGATTTGTACTCGATATCTAACTTTAATAAAAATAAATCTATTATAGATACATCAAATTTAAAAATTATTATATGCACAAGTAAGTCTTTGGTAAATGATTATAAAATAAAAGAATTATTAATGAATCATAAATATAATTTAGAAAAAGAAGATATATTTAGTATGCTTAGAATTGACAAAAGTGTATATGAAGATAAATTTTTTATGAAAAATATAGCATTAAACCGTATAAAAATATTAGAAAAAGAAATATATGAACTTTTGGATGAAAAATTAAAATATATTGAATTTAATATAAATAACATAAGAGAGGTTAGTTTTAAAGAATTATATATAGATTATAAAGATATAAAAACTCATGTTAACTATATATATAATATAGAAAAAATATTAGAAAGGATATGTGGATAATTATGGAAGGATTAAAAACTTATAAAAATGAAGTAAAACAAAGCTTAATTGAATCTCCAGTAAGATTTAGACTTGGGAGTATGGAGCCAGTGCCTTTCAAAGAGTTGATTTCAAAAAATCTAAATAAAGTTATGGAGAATATGGAAGGTGTTAAAGATAAAGAAGAATCTCCATTAAACATAGTAATAGTTGGGGAGGTGAAATCAGGAAAATCTAGTTTACTAAATGCGATATTAGATCTAGAGGTTAGTGATGTCGATGTTTTAGAATCGACATCTTCTATAATAGAAGTTGTCTATGATAATGAGAGAAGTACTAAAATTGAAGAAGGGATAACTAAGGTAGGTTTAAATATTGATTACTTAAAAAAAATTAATATAGTAGATACTCCAGGTCTTATGAGTATAACAGATGATAATGAGAATAAGACTTTAAACTATATTAAAAATGCAGACCTAATACTTTTTGTAATGGATGCAACACATATAGGTCAAGAGGACATAGAAAAAGCACTAGATATAGTATCATCTTACAATACAAATATAGTAGGTATATTAAACAAATCAGACTTGTTAGAAGATGATAAAGCTAATATAGAAAACTATATAAAAGATGAATACTCAGTATATATTGATAGATTTTTTATGGTATCATCTTATCTTGAATATCAAGACCAAAATCAGACAGAAGACAAAGAATATGCAGACCTTAGAGAAAACTTTATAGAATTAAGGGATTACATAAATAGCATATATATAAATTCAGATAATATAAAGCTAGATAGCAGAAATTTTTCTATAGAGAATATAGTTCATAAGGATATAGTGCATCACCATGACTATATAAATAGCATGATTGTAATAATGGATGAACTTAAAAAACATGAAAAGCTTCTTGAAAATAAATTAGATTATATAACATCAAAGATGGAATTTGAAATAAATGACTGGGTAAATAGGATTTTTTTAAGTGAAGAGTTAGATAAAATCAAAGATAATATAGAAAATACTAATATATATATAAATGAAAGTTATATAAATGATGTAGTAAATAAGAAAAAAATAGAATTTGATAAATTATTTTTCTCACAGTGGAAAGATTGTTTAGAAGAAGTTAACAATGAAATTGATGATAATATAAGAAAACATATGAAGGATTTAAATTATAAAAATAGTATGATAAGTACTCCTAGCTTTAAAATGGAAAATGATAGAACTAACTTAAATGAAATGTTAGCAACACTTGGAACTGGTGCAATACTTGGGGCTACATCGGGCACTGTAATATCTGCTTATGTGGCTGGGGTAAGCACCTCAGCAGCTTCAGTAACAATAGGAACTGCACTAATGACATATTGTCCCCCTTTATTAATTGCAGGAACTGTAACAGGAGGGGTAGGTAAGCTTATTTATGAAAAAGTTAAGGAACAGAAAAAGAATAGAGAACTATTAAATGATATTAGTGATTTTAGAGAAGGGCTAAAGTTAAAGATAGTAGACTCTTTGATGGATGGGTATAACAAATCAAGCAGAGAGATTGTAAATACAACTGCTGAAGTATATAGAACATCAAAGTCTATATTTTTAAGTAAATATGAAATGGAAGTATTAATAGAAGAAATAGAGGAGTATATAAACTCTTTAAATAAGTATATAAATATATAACTATAAGTATATAAAAAATTAGGGGATGATTTATATTATAAAAAACTTATTGCTCCCTTACAAGGGATTACCAAAAGAAATTTATGTATTGTTTATAGGCAAAATAGTAAATTGTATAGGCGGATTTGTACATCCGTTAATGTCATTAATACTTGTACAAAAGATAGGTCTTTCTCCAGCTCAAACAGGTTTATTTGTAACAATACTTGCAGCTTGTCAAGCACCATGTATTATATTAGGTGGAAAGTTAGCCGATAGTATAGGGAGACGAAAAGTAATAATAGTATTTCAATTATTAGGAGCGTGTACACTAGTTATTTGTGGAATAATCCCAACATCAATATTAACTGCAAAAATAATGATTTTATCATCATGCCTTTATTCTATTTCAACTCCATCATATGATGCATTAAATGCAGATTTAACAAATAAATCTAATAGAAAATCTTCTTATTCATTACTTTATATGGGGGTTAACATAGGTTTTGCAATAGGTCCTATAATAGGAGGGCTTTTATATGAAAAATATCTTCCAGCAATATTTATAGGGGATGCAATAACTACGCTTTTATCATTAGGATTGTTTATTAAATTTATAAAAGATAAAAATATTAAACAAGTACAAGAAAACAAGGAAGTAGATGAGCTTGAGGAAGAAGTAAAAGTATCTACATTAAAGATATTTTTACAAAGACCAATATTAATATTATTCCCTTTGGTAATGTTTTTATATCAATTTTCTTATGGTCAGTGGGGGTTTGCTGTTCCTATTCAAATGGGAGAGATATTTGGTGCAAATGGAGCTAAGTTATATGGACTTTTAGGTGGATTTAATGGAATTATAGTAATATTGTTTACACCAATACTAACAAGTATTACTAAAAAACATAATATTATAAATGTAATGTCATTAGGTGGAATAATGTATGCTATTTGCTATTTAATAATAGGTCTAGCGACTAATATGATATTTTTCTTTGCAGGTATATTTGCGTTAACTATAGGAGAAGTATTAATCGCTATCAATAGTGCTACATTTATAGCAAATAATACACCATCATCTCATAGAGGAAGAGTAAGTTCTATATTACCTCTTATATCTGGAGCAGGGTACTCAGTTGGTCCTATGGTAATGGGAGCATTGATGGATTATAGTGGGAATTTTATAGCGTGGATGATAGTAACATTGGTATCAGTAATAGGTTCTATACTTATGGTTAGTATAAATAAACTCTCTAAACTAAATATATAAAAATTACCTTTAACAAAAATGTATATAATGTCATATATTATAGTATCAATACACAATAAGGAGTAATTTGACATGATTAGCATAAGTTTATGCATGATAGTTAGGGATGAAGAAGATGTAATTGAAAGATGCTTAAAAAGTGTAGTAGGGGTGTATGATGAGTTAATAATAGTAGATACAGGATCTACTGATAAAACTAAAGAGATTTCACAAAAATATACTGATAATATATATGATTTTGAGTGGATAAATGATTTTTCTAAAGCTAGAAATTTTTCATTTGAAAAAGCAACAAAAGACTATATTTTATGGTTAGATGCAGATGAATTTTTAAATGAAGAATGTAGAGAAAAATTAATATTTTTAAAATCCAGCATATGTACGGATATAGATATAATAAGTTTACAAACATATATGTGCTTAGATGAAAATAATAATCCTAGAGTAGTAGGAAGAAGAAATAGAATAGTAAAGAGAGAAAAAAATCTAAAATGGACTGGATTTGTTCATGAATATATAGAAGTGGAAGGTACTTTACACGATACTAGTATATATATAATTCACGATAAAGTGAAATGTTGTGAAGGACGAAATCTTAATATATATAAGATGAATATTGAAAAGGGGAACAAGTTAAGTAGTAGAGATCTATATTATTATGGAAAAGAGTTATATTGCAATAAGTTATGGGAAGAATCTATAGAAATATTAAATATATTTGTAGAGGAACATACATCTAGGGATGAAATAATAGATGCACTTTGTAAAATAGGAGAATGTTATCAGCAATTAAATGAATTGGTTAAGGGGAGAGATTATTTTTATAAGACTTTTGAATATGGAGAACCTAGATGTGAGGTTTTGTATAATATAGCAAAGTCTTTTGCAAATCAAAAAAATCATACTAGTGCAATAGCATGGTATGAAATAATATTAGGATTAAATATTAAAAGTGATTCTAGGCAATGTACAAATTTAAGTTGTTTAAGATTTAAACCGCACCTAAATCTATGTGTATGTTACTATGAAATAGGAGATATACAAAAGTCATACTATCATCATTTAAAAGCAAAAGAAATAAATCCCCTAAATCTTAGTGTGTTAAAAAATGATAAATTTTTTGAAAATCTTCAAAATCAAAATTAAGTACAAAAATAAGACTGTCTCAAAAATTATTTGAGACAGTCTTATTTTAATGAATTAAAAGCTTTAAATAAAAACATAGCACAAGTTTTTATAGATGAATTTATATAGTTAGTACAACTAGAATCCTCATCACCGTAAAGTTTAGTAACGTCCATTCCAAATTGTAAATTTAAGTTAGCTATATTACTATATTGTATGTATACCATAGAACAAAAATAAATTAAGAATAAAATTAAAGCTAAAGAAATAAATATAAACATAGTAACCTCCTCATCATGCTGGATTTAGCATGTACCTAATATTATTTTACTATACTATGGACGAAATATCATCGAGATTCATAGTTCAAAATATTACTATATATTACAAAATATAAAAGTACAATGCGAAAAAAATAGAAAAATAACTTTAAATAAAAAGAATTTTAAAGTTAAAAAAGTTTATATTAAGGGGGAGTAAGTATGAAGCTAAGAAATATTATAGAAAATATAGACATTATAGATATTAGAGGGGATACTAATTTGGACATAAAAAATATATACTATGACTCAAGAAAAGTTACAAAAGACAGCTTACTTATATGTATAAGAGGATATAAAAATGACGGTCATAAATTTATAGATACCGCAATAGAAAATGGAGCAGTAGCAATTTTAATTGAAGAAGATATAGAAAAATATATAGCTTATGAAAATATAACTTTTATAAAAACTAATGATACTAGGGCTTCTATGGCTAAAGTGTCTTGTAATTTTTACGATAACCCAACAATGCAATTAAAAATAATTGGGGTGACAGGAACAAATGGAAAAACAAGTATAACAACATTTATAAAACAAATATTAAGCCAATATGGGAAAGTGGGATTAGTAGGAACTATAAATATTGACAATGGAAAAGAAGAAATAGTATCAAAAAATACAACTCCAGAAAGTCTAGATCTTCAACATCACTTAAGCTCAATGGTTAAAAATAATTGTAGATATTGTGTTATGGAGGTATCATCACACTCATTGGCACTTAATAGGGTTGATGAGATTAAATTTGATATAGGTATATTTACAAATCTTACTCCAGACCACTTAGATTTTCATAAGGATTTAGAGGATTATAGAAATACTAAAGAACATTTATTTTATAAGACGGATAGAGCCAATATAATAAATATAGATGATGAGGGCGGTCAAAAAATATTTAATAATATAAGTAAATTAGAAACTCCAATCTATACCTATTCAATAGAAAACAAAGCTGATTTTATGGCAAAAGATATAGAATTAAAAAGCACAGGAGTACACTATAAAGTTATAACACCAACATATGAGGATAGTATTTATGTACCTATACCTGGTAAATTTACTATTTATAATACACTTGCAGTAATTGCTACAAATTATATATTAAATATACCAATAGAAATAACAAAAGTTGGATTAGAAAATACAAAGGGTGTAGCAGGAAGATTTGATAATATAAAAAATGATAAAGGAATTACTGTAATAGTAGACTATGCACATACTCCAGATGCACTAGAAAATGTTCTTACTACGGCCAAAGAATTTGCAAAAGGTAAAATAATAACTGTATTTGGGTGTGGAGGAGACAGGGATAAAGGAAAAAGACCTGTAATGGGTAAATTAGCACAACAATATTCAGATATATCAATAGTAACTAATGATAATCCAAGAAGTGAAAATCCGGATTTAATAATAGAAGATATAGTTAAAGGAATGGATATAGATAAAGAGTATGTAGTTATAAAAGATAGAAAAGATGCTATAAATTATGCAATAGATAAGGCATTTAATGGAGATGTTGTAATGATTGTAGGGAAAGGTCATGAAAATTATCAAATAATTGGAGATGTAAAACACCATTTTGATGATAAAGAAGTAGCTAAAGAGGCAATAAATAGAAAGAGTAAATAAATAATATCCCCTTTATAAATAGTATAATAAGTATTATTATACTATTTATAGTTAAAACTATAGAATATGGAAATATTAGATAGATAATAGTTTATGGAGGGGTAAAATTGAATGAGACTAAAAAATTAACAGAATCAGCACTACTATGTTCATTATTTGCAATAATAACAATAATGGCTGTAGGAAGTGGAATAGGGTACTCCATTTATATTGACTTTATAGTGCCGATATTCTTTGCAATAGTATGTATAAAATGTGAATTAAAATATACTGTTTTATCTGGGATAACATCATTTTTTATAGTATCTTTAGTTCTTGGAAATATAGGAACATCAATATGGATAAGTCAAAGTATAATACTTGGAATTATGTGTGGAATGTTTATATTAAAACCTACTCTAATAATTGATGATATAGTATATACATCAATTATTGGGGTAGCATTAATGGTATTTATAGATGTTTATTTTTCAACACTTATTGGATATAGTTTTATAAAAGAGTTTCAACAATATGCACAAAAGCTTCTATACAAAGAATATATAGATATAATGTATTATATGCTTATAGCATTATTTCCGCTTGGCACAGTTTTTAGTATATATTTCTTAACTCTCCTATTAGGAAATAAAATTCATATATTAAAGGGGAATCCTAAAAAAAAGCTAAGTATGATAAGAAATTTTAAATCACTTGGAAGATTTATATGTTGTTCAAAAAAGGTATTTTATACTTCACTAACATATATAATATCAATTGAATTTATAAAAATATTAGGTATAAATATTGATTTTGTATATTTAAAAACTATATTAATATCTTCACAATACATATGTATATATTTTGTTTTAAGAGATTCATACATATCTATACAAAATTATATAATATCTAAGTATGAAAAAATAGTTTATGCAAGAATACTAACTTTAATAACGATAATATCATTAGTATTAATTTTTGAAATTACTTCAATAGTCTTAGTTACTTTAGGGGTTATATTAGATTTGAAAATAAATACGAGAATACAGCAAATAAATATAGTAAATAACTATGTAGATTATTTAGTTAAAAAATAAATTTAGTTAAAATATAAACTATACATTATCTAAAAAAATATATATAATAATAAAAAAGTTGACAAACTGTGAAAAAAAATATATATTAACAATAAATAAGAATTTTTTAAAGCTATGACGAGAAGAAGTAAAACTAATGCAAGTTAACAGAGAGTTCCCGGTTGGTGAGAGGGGTAAAATAAGTTAGTTTGAATACATCTCTGAGCAGTGGCTCCGAAAGATAACAACTAGTAGGCGGTCATCGGGATAGCACCCGTTATAGTGCTAAAGTACACTATAAAGTGTACTTATAGAGGTTAATATTGCAAAATATTAATGAACTAAGGTGGTAACACGTGAGCAATGCTCTCGTCCTTTTACAAGGATGAGGGCTTTTTTTATTTTCAAAAAAATTAGGAGGATTTTAATATGATAAGTGTAGACGAACAAGTAAAGATAATTATGAAAGGTGTAGATACTTTAATAGATGAAAAAGATTTAAGAGAAAAAATAGTAAATGCACAAAAGGAAAATAGACAATTAGTTATAAAGTTAGGATTAGACCCATCAGCTCCAGATATACATTTAGGTCATACTGTAGTTCTTAGAAAAATGAAACAATTACAAGACTTAGGTCATAAAGTAGTAATATTAATAGGAGACTTTACAGGTAAAATAGGTGATCCAACAGGAAAATCAAGTGCTAGAAAAGCATTAACTACAGAACAAGTTCTAGCAAATGCAAAAACTTACGAAGAACAAATATTTAAAGTATTGGATAAAGAAAAAACAGAAGTTAGATTTAATAGTGAGTGGTTAGCTAAACTAAACTTTGAAGATGTAGTAAAATTAGCAGCAACTATAACTGTAGCGAGAATGTTAGAAAGAGAAGATTTCAAAAAAAGATACGAAAGTAATACTCCAATATCAGTACATGAATTTTTCTACCCATTAATGCAAGGATATGATTCAGTAGCATTAGATGCTGATATAGAGCTTGGTGGAACAGACCAGAGATTTAACTTATTAATGGGAAGAGCATTACAAAAAGAATTTGGCCAAGAATCTCAAGTAGTAATAATGATGCCTTTATTAGAAGGATTAGATGGTGTTAACAAAATGAGCAAGAGTTTAGGCAATTACATTGGAATAGATGAAGAAGCTGGTATAATGTACCAAAAGGCTATGGAAATACCTGATGAGTTAATAGTTAAGTACTACAACTTAGTAACTGATGTTCATCCTGATGTAGTTAATAAAATAGAAACAGATTTAAAGGAAGACAAAGTTAACCCAAGAAATGTTAAGATGGAACTTGCTAAAGAAATAGTAAGATTATACCATGGGGAAGAAAGAGCTAACTTTGCAGAAGAAAGGTTTAAGTCAGTATTCCAAAAAGGTCAAATACCGGTAGATATATTAACTGTAGAAGCTAGTAAAGTAGATTTTGACTTAGCTCAAATAGTTGTTGATAATAAATTAGCTCCAAGTAAAAGTGAGTTAAGAAGATTAGTTAAGCAAGGTGGAGTTAAGGTAAATAGTGAAAAAATAGATGATCTTCAAGTGGTAGTAGCTGAAGGTGAATTAGTAGTTCAAATTGGAAAGAAAAAGTTTATAAAGATAGTAATATAATAATAATAGCCATGTTAAAGTCATTAGATTTTAATATGGCTATTTTACAGACCATTATTTTTAAGTAAACTATGATTGCATTGAGTAAAATCTTTAATATTATTTGGATATTGCATAGGTTTAATCACTCCCTCAAATAAAAATATACATCACTATTATATCTAATAAATGGATATTTTAGTAATGTATAAATATTATTTTTTTCAATTTAGTTAAGCGAAATATGAGTTTTAACATGATTAATTTTGAAAATAGATTTCCATACTTTAAATATTATTTCTATTTGCCACCTTAAGGTGTATAAATCATGAACTTATGTATGTGTAAGGATTTCAGGACTTACATTAGTTATGTAGGCATTAATACTATTAAAATCGATTCTACTTTGTTTTAATATTCCACGTTTCTTTTTAATATTTTCTTGATGAGTAATTTCCCTCTTAATCTTGTTTTCTTCAGTTGATTTTGTTACAATTAATCTGCTTTTAAGTTCCTTTTTGGAACCTATATAGATATCTTTGAGTTTAATTGCTTCGCCTTCTGCTAAAGGCTTTGCTAACTCTAAGATATCTACTTTTATGTACTTACTAGATTTTTTTATAGTACCAACTTTATATCTTTCAGGATTTGGATTTTTAATATACAAAGAGGTATTACTCTTTACCTTTGAA
>JAVXJG010000020.1:0-31036 GCA_036647935.1 Peptostreptococcaceae bacterium | reverse complement strand
CTCCAACTACACCTACAATAAGCTCTTCCATACCAAAATTAGGTTGATTAAATATCTGTATAGCACCTTCTTCTGATAATTGTGTAAGACCCTTTACGAACTGTTTTCTTTTAAGAGCATTCTTTGTAGATACTCTTGCAAAATGTTCAGGTGCAAATTGTGGTATACCAGTATATTGTAAATTTGATTGTTTTTCACTTAAGGTATCACCAATATTAAATATACCTGGATCGTGTATACCTATAATATCACCTGGATAAGCTGAATCTATTATAACACGGTCTTGTGCTACAAACTGTTGAGGTTGCGAAAGTTTAACTTTCTTTTTTCTTTGCACATGATTTACTGTCATACCTTTTTCGAATTTACCAGAGCAAATTCTAAGGAATGCAATTCTATCTCTATGATTTTTATCCATATTAGCTTGAATTTTAAATATAAATCCTGAGAAATTATTAGAGATAGGATCAATCTCACCTAAATTACTGCTACGAGGACTTGGTGGTGCTGTTATTTCTAGGAATGATTCTAAAAATGGCTCTACACCAAAGTTAGTAAGTGCACTTCCGAAAAATACAGGTGTCAATTCACCATTTAATACTCCGTCTAAATTAAAATTATCTCCAGCAATATCTAAAAGTTCAATATCCTCTAGCAGTTTGTCATGAAGAGCATCACCTAATAAGGTATTAAATCTTTCATCAGATATATCTCCAGTTGTAGACTTAGCAATAGATTGTCCATGGTTACCATCATCAAATAGTTCAACTTGATTTTTATGACGGTTAAATACACCTTTAAACTCCTTACCAGAACCAATTGGCCAGTTTATTGGACAAGAGCGAATTCCTAAAACATTTTCAATATCTTCAAGTAGTTCAAATGGATCTTTTCCTTGACGGTCCATTTTATTTATAAAAGTGAAAATTGGTATTCCTCTCATTTTACAAACTTGGAATAATTTTTTTGTCTGAGCTTCTATACCTTTGGCAGAGTCAATAACCATTACTGCACTGTCTGCTGCCATAAGAGTTCTATAAGTGTCCTCACTGAAATCTTGATGCCCTGGAGTGTCGAGAATATTTATGCAAAAGTTATTATATTCAAATTGAAGAACACTTGATGCAACAGATATACCTCTTTGTTTTTCAATTTCCATCCAGTCAGATACTGCATGTTTTTGAGATCTTCTTGATTTAACTGAGCCTGCTTCACGAATGGCACCACCATATAATAGAAACTTTTCAGTTAATGTAGTTTTTCCTGCATCGGGATGGGAAATGATTGCAAATGTTCTTCTTCTTTTAACTTCATCAATCAAGCTTAAATTTTGTTCTGTCATTTTTTATCATCCTTTATTTTAATTTTATGATTATCCAAATATAAAAAATTATATTTATTAACAGTTTTAAAATGAACATAATTTTCTATGTACTATAAAAAACTACAATCCTAATTGATATTATAACTTTATTGCAAAACTGTCAATATAGATGTATCAGATTTAAGATACTAATAGAAAATACGAGATAAGCATTTTAAATAGAAATACAGTCTTACAAAGGTCTATAACTTCAATTTTTTTATTTCTTAGAATTGACTGATATTCAGGGAAAGTTTTAATATGAAATGATTGAAATTTGTCGAAAAAAGTGTTATGATATCAACAGTAAATACAAAAAGAATGTCGTTATTATATATAATCAACTGCAAAATTGCGATTAGTAAGATTATATATTGAAGAGCTTATTTTTATAGGCTCTTTTTTAATGATAAAGAGAGGTAATAAATATGATAAAAGTTGATAATTTGTCCTACTCATTTCCGCAAAAAGATCTATATAATAAGGTTTCATTTACATTAGAAGAGGGTCAACACTGCGCATTTATAGGAGCAAGTGGAAGCGGAAAAAGTACACTGATAGATATAATTATGGATCCAGAAAGATATATGTTCTATGGTGACTTAGAAATGAACCTAAATTGCAAAATTGGATATATGAGCCAGTTTTCACAACTAGACAAAAGAAAAGAAACTACAGTTTTTGAATATATAGCACAAGAATTTATTAAGCTACAAAATGAAATAGAATCTATCTGTACTGAAATGGAAACATCTTCGGATATTGAAACTTTACTAGAAAAGTATCAAGAAGCCTTAGACGCAATTGATGCAATTGATGGAGATGATTTCGAAAGTAACATTAATAAGAAACTAAATCTTGCAAACCTAAGCAAGCATAAAGATAAAATGGTATCTGAGCTTAGTGGTGGGGAATTTAAACTTATTCAAGTTATTAAGGAAATGCTTAATAAACCAGATTTAATGATTATGGATGAACCAGATGTATTTTTAGACTTTGAGAACCTGAACTCCCTTAAAAATCTAATTAATTCTCACAAAAAAACAATATTAGTTATTACGCACAACAGATATCTACTGAATCATTGTTTTAATAAAATTGTGCATCTTGAAAATACGGAGATTCAAGAATTTGATGGAAGATATATTGATTATAACTTCTTATTACTTCAAACTAAAATTGAGTTACAAGAGCTATCGGCTGCTGATGATGAAGAAATTGAGAGAAATGAGGCTTTAATCTATAAATTAAGAGAAAAAGCAACTTATAATTCAGAAGCTTCTAATGGTAGAGCTCTAAAAGCGAGAGTTAAAATCCAAGAAAGATTAGAAGAACGTAGAATTAAGGCTCCATTTGTAGATATTAAACAACCAGATATTAATTTAGTTACTGATAATGAAATTGAAGAAACTATTGCCCTAAAAGTTAATGACTACGGTGTTGCTTTTGATGAGATGATTTTAGAAAATGTTAACTTTGAGATTAAATCTACTGATAAAGTAGCTATTATCGGTTCAAATGGTATGGGAAAATCGACTTTATTGAGAGCGATATTTGAAAATAACAATGATTCTATTGAAATAAATGATGATGTTGAGGTGGCTTATTTATCTCAGATTCAAGGAGAAATAGTAAATGAGTCTAATACAATACTGGAAGAGTTCTTCGATTTAGGCTTTAAAAATTATCAAGAGATTACATCATATATTTTAAACTATGGATTTGAGGAAGATATTATTGAACAAAAGATAGAATCTTTATCTGGTGGAGAAAAGAATATACTTCAATTGGCTAAAGTTTCTGCTAGTAAAGCAAACATGTTGCTTCTTGATGAACCAACAAGTCATCTAGACACTTACTCACAAATAGCGCTTGAGAAAGCTATAGAAAATTATAATGGTGCGATTTTAATGATTTCTCATGATTACCATTTTATAATTAACTGTATGGATTATGTTTTGATGATTGAAGATAAGACAATTAGAAAAATGAGTATGCGAAAGTTTAGAAAAATGATTTATGCTAACCATTTTGATAAAGACTATTTAGAAATTGAGCAAAAGAAAAAATCAGTTGAAGCTGAAATAGCATTGACTTTAATAGATACTGATTTTGAACGTGCAAAAGTTTTATCACAAGAGTTAGAAGAGCTGATTAAGCTACTTTAATATGTATATTTATTTGTATATTGGAGTAATATATATAAATACTAACAATTGAAAGGAAAATTTATATATGTGCCTATATAGCTATAGTAATAAAACTCAAACAAATAGTAAATTGGATGATGAACAATACAACCTACTTAATCAAATATATAAGTCTATAGAAGTAAATGATAATGATAGCGTAAAGAGTTTGACTAATAAATTGATATCATTGCAATCTTCTAAAGAAAATATAGATATACTTCAAAATGCTATAAATTCACTGCAATAAAATATAAAATAAAAATAGTTGAAAATATTAAACTTAACAATATAATCATAAACCCTCTACAAAATTAATATTATTTTGTAGAGGGTTTATAATTTATTAAAGAATTTAGTCATGATTTATAATAGTAATATTAGATTATGAAAGTTAAATGATAAAATTGGGAGGGGATTTATATACATTTTATAATGAAGCAGTTAAAATTAGGAAATAAATTTATAAAAGAAAAATTGCTAAAGAAGTTAATAGTAGTTAGTATTATATTTTTTAGTTTGATTCTTATTGGAGTGTTTGTATTTACCAAGAATCAAGAGTTAGCAAAGGAAATTGTAAATAGCTTTTTAGAAGCAAATGCAGATATGATAAATTCTAATGGTGGTATAACTATATCAAAGCTTATTCTTAATAATATTTTTGCGAGTCTATATAGTGTTGCTTTAGGGTTTATACCATTTTTATTTGTGCCTGTAGTAGCATTAATTACAAATTCGCTTTTGATAGGTGCTACTCTAGGTTTTACTAGTGTAACAATGTCTACATCTTCTTTGAAGATTTTTGTTTTGGGTATATTACCACATGGAATCTTGGAGTTACCAGCATTGTTAATTAGTTTAACCATGGGAATTTATTTATGTATTAAGGTGTCAAATAAGATTTTGAGAAGAGAAGATGAAAAGATAAAAGATGTTTTGAAAGAGATTTTAAGGGTTTTTATTATGATTATTGTACCGATGTTAGTTTTGGCGGGGATTATTGAATGCTTGATAACTCCTATGTTAATTACAACCATATAAAAATTGAGTGCTTATTATAAATAAAAATTTAGAGATAAGTTCGTATGAGTATGTAAAGCGATTTAAAAAAAGAAAACCCTAATATATTAATGAGAACGGTAAAAAATAAAGAAAAAGACTTTATAGATTTAACTGTAATTTACAAAAAACTTATAGTATGATATTATAAGTACAAGTTAAATCGGCGATGGAGTTCGCCATTAAGTGCGAAAGCTAATGACTCCTACTCTTAATAATAAGGGTAGGGGTCTATTTTTTTAGAAATAAACAAAAATAATATAAAGGAGAAAAATTATGATTTTAAGTATTGTAATTAGTTTAATCTTAATAGGGGTATTAGCAAAGTATAGTGGTATCCTAGTAGAGAAAATGAAATTGCCAGCATTAATTGGGATGATGATAATTGGTATGTTTATTGGTCCATCATTTTTAAACTTAGTACCAAAAAGTACACTAGAAATAGCTCCAATTATTAAAGACATTGCCTTAGTTATAGTATTATTTATAGGAGGGATAGGTATAAGTGTTAGTCAGATGAAAAGGATAGGAAGACCTGCAATACTTTTAAGTATATTGCCAGCAGTAGGAGAAGGATTTGCAGTATCACTTTTAGCTATGATATTTTTAAAATTTACATTTGTTCAAGGTGCCATACTTGGATTTATAATAGCGGCAGTAAGTCCAGCTGTTCTCATACCATCAATGATATCTTTAATAGAAAGAAAAATAGGTCAAGATAAGGCTATACCACAAATGTTATTAGTAGGAGCATCTGCTGATGATACAATAGCGATAACATTATTTACAACATTTTTGACAATATATACTCAAAGTGCATTAGGTGAAAGCTCATCAATAAGCACACAAATTCTTTTAATACCATTAACTATATTACTTAGTATAGCAATAGGATATGTTGTGTATAAGATAACTTATAGAATTATAAATATATGTAAAAACGATAATGCTAGGTTATTAATAGTATTTACTACGATTATAAGTATGAGATTTATAGAGAAAAATTATCATATTGAAGCTTTTAATTCTCTTTTAACAATAATGGTTTATGGTTTTTTTATTAGGAATAGAATGGAAGAGATTAGTAAAGTTATCTTGAAAAAAATGAATGCAGTATGGAATATAGGAAAATTATATTTATTTTCATTTGTAGGGATGGCGATAAATCCAAGTCTAGTAGGAGAATACTTTTTAGTAGGAATAATAATACTTATAATTTCTTTATCAATAAGATCTATAGGTGTATTAATATCACTAATTGGAACAGATTTATCTAAAAAAGAAAAATTGTTTTGTATTATAGCCTACTTACCAAAGGCAACAGTACAGTCTGCAAAGGCATCTATACCATTGCAAATGGGGGTAGATGGGGGTGAAATAATGCAAGCAATAGCTATACTTAGTGTTTTAATAACTGCTCCTATAGGAGCTATAGGAATAAATATGACTGCTGAAAAGTTTTTATATACAGAATAAAACAAATAAAATTTGATAGCTACATTGCTGAGTAGTATAATTATTGTTATAAATATATATTAGATAAAAGAAAGGAAGATAATAATTTGAAGAAAAATAAGGTAAAAGAGATAGATATAGTAGCAAAAACTCCATTTGTAGGATTATATAAAGTTAAATATGAAAATAAACTAAATATGGATAGAGAATGGATGGTAGCATCAAGAAAAAGCAAAGAAGATTTAGAAAAAATATATTTAGATAACAAAGAAGATGAAATTGATGCAGTAGTTGTTGCAGCACTTCATAAATCTACAAATAAGCTGGTATTAATAAAGCAATTTAGAGTTCCTATAAACGACTATATATACGAACTTCCTGCAGGTCTTGTAGATGGTGATGAAGATGTGAAAAAAACAGTAGAAAGAGAGTTAAAGGAAGAAACTGGTCTTAGAATTTTGGATATAAATAAGACAAATAGTAGTGATAAGTTGTATTTATCTCCTGGGATGACTGATGAATCTGTTGCATTTGTTTACTGTGTATGCGATGGGGAATTAAGTAAAGAATTTTTAGAAGAAGATGAAGATATAGAAGCTATTTTAGTATCAAGAGAAGAAGCTAAAAATATATTATCAAGCAATAGTAAAATAGATATAAAATGTTATCTAGTTTTACAAATATTTATAAATATAGGGGAAAAAGCATTTATAGATGAAATATAGAGTTATCTAGACTAGAGGAGGTAATAAGATGAAAAATTATAAAATACCAACATTAACAATTGCAGGATCGGATTCATCAGGAGGTGCAGGTATACAAGCGGACTTAAAGGCTTTTAGTGCAAATGGAACATATGGTATGAGTGTAATAACAGCTATAACAGCTCAAAACACTCTAGGCGTATTTGCTGTAGAAGAATTAAGTAAAGATATAGTAAAAAAACAAATTGAAGTTGTATTTGAAGATATAAGACCTAAGGCTACAAAGATTGGAATGGTTTCAAGTGAAGAAATAATAATATCAATAGTAGAAACTTTAAAAAAGTATAGTCCTGAAAATTTAGTAGTAGATCCAGTAATGATATCAAAGAGTGGATATAGTTTGCTAAATCCAAAAGCAAAAGATAATTTAATAAAATATCTTATTCCAATGGCATATATAATAACACCGAATATACCAGAAGCAGAAGAAATAGTTGGTATGAAAATAAATAATATTGAGGATATGAAGTATGTTGGAGAAAAAATACTAGAGATGGGGCCACAATATGTTCTTATGAAAGGTGGACATTTAGATGGTGATGCAATAGATATTTTAATAGGTAAGGATGTATTTGAGACATACAAAAGTAAAAGAATAAATAGAAAAAATACCCATGGAACAGGATGTACTTTATCATCGACAATAGCATCAAACCTTGCATTAGGATATAATATGGTAGAATCTGTAAGACTTGGGAAAGAGTACATAACAAATGCAATCAGAAATAGTTTTGATATTGGTAGTGGAGTAGGGCCAGTACATCATTTTTATAAATTTGAAGAAAAGTAGATTGGGGGAATCATATATGTTAAATAAAGAAAGCTTAAGAGATAATTTAAAATTGTATTTAGTAACAGATTCAGATATATTAAAAAACAGAGATTTTTATAAATGTGTAGAAGATGCTATTAAAGGTGGAGTGAGTATAGTACAGTTAAGAGAAAAAGATTGTCTAGGGAAAAATTTTTTAGAAAAAGCAATTAAGTTAAGAGAAATAACAAGGAAGTATAATGCTAAACTTATAATTAATGATAGGGTAGATATAGCGATACTTTGTGATGCAGATGGAGTTCATGTAGGACAAAGTGATATAGAGGCTAAGAGTGTAAGGAAACTAATAGGAGGGGATAAAATAATAGGAGTTTCAGCTAGATCTGTAGAGGAGGCAACCAAGGCCGAAAATGATGGTGCAGATTATATAGGAATAGGTGCTATGTTCAATACCTCTACAAAATTAGATGCAAAATTGGTAAGTGTAGAAACTGTTAAAAGTATAAAAACTGAAGTAAATATACCAATTGTTTTAATTGGTGGAATAAACTTAAATAATGTATCTTATTTAGATTATTTAGATGTTGACGGGTATGCACTTGTATCTTCAATATTGAATGCTACAGATATTGAAAGTGAATGTAGAAAATGGATATATAGATAACAAATAAAACCTGCAGGCTTAAAATAAGTCCTGCAGGTTTTTAGTTTATATAATAATTAAACTATTTTTTGTAAGGAAGCTTTTTAGGTGGCAAATATTTTTCAGGTTCAGTTTGTTTAGGTGTAGGTTGATATATACCATTTTCACCTTTATCGCCTTTAGGTCCTTGAGGTCCCATTGGTCCTTGTGGGCCAACATCACCTTTGTCGCCTTTAGGTCCTTTTGTACCTGAACCAGAAGAACCAGCAGGTCCTTGAGGCCCTATATCACCTTTATCACCTTTAGGTCCTTGAGGTCCCATATCGCCTTTATCGCCTTTAGGTCCTTTTGTACCTGAACCAGAAGAACCAGCAGGTCCTTGAGGTCCCATATCACCTTTATCACCTTTAGGCCCTTTAGGACCCATTGGTCCAGCAGGTCCTTGAGGTCCAGGAACTCCTGGCATTGATCCAGAAGATGATGAATTGCAAAGTGGATTCACATAAACTTCTTTACCGAAGTCTACATATTGAATAGATGAAATTTTTACATATATAGGCCCCTTGCCTGAACTAGTTTTCCCCATTACAGTACATTGATTTACTTGACAAATACGAAGTCTTAAAATACAATCACTATCTTCTAACTTTAATCCAACAACTTTACCTATAGAACAAGAAAGTAAGTTGTAAATTTGGTAATCTTCAAAACTAACTGGATATACAAACATTGGACACTTTGGAATATCCTTTTTACTTTCACAACAAGTTTTTTTAGGTTTTATAGGTTTGTCGATGCAGCCACAAGACTTACTAGCTTTGTTCTCTTTGCAAGAACAATCATTTTTGCAAGAATAGTCTTTACTCATACAGTCTTTATTCATATACAACACTCCATGTTAAATATTTTAGTAGATTATCTACGTAATATATTTATATGATTAAAATGCCAAAAATGGGACAGTATGCGATAAGAATAATACATAAATTTTAATATAGAGTATATATTCTATAAAAATTAATCAAAAGAATAGAGTTTGTAGTATGTAATAAGGAGATTAATCATTTTAGAATAATTCTTGGTTCCTTCTTTTATACCATTTGATTTCAGATAAACACTGTTAAAGTTATTAGATATTGTATCTACTTTACCCTCATACCTACTCCAATATTGTCTATTATTTTCTAGGTCTCTAAGTACATCTGGTGAAATATTTTTTCCAAGTTCTTTATATGTATCATAATCATATTTCCTTAAAGCTGATTCTGTATGGTTTAGAGCAAGTACTAATCCAGAATATTTAAAGTCTACATCAGGATGGTTTATGCAAGATAAATAAGCTAAAAAATTTGCCTCATCTTCACTAGCAAATCCTCTTTGATGGGCCATCTCATGTGTAGTTGTAGAGGGGATATATATATCGGGGATAGAAATATTTACATTTGCCTCCCCAGTCCAAGGAAAGTATATTCCTGTAATACCTGTATAGCTCATTAAATTTGAAGACCTTACATACTTTGGTAAGCTATAGTTACCAGAAATTGAAGGAATTATATTTGAAATATTATCATATCCAATTTGAGCTCTTGATATTATATTTTTATAATCTGTATTTGACACCATAATTTTTTTATCATTTTCTAAAACATCTCTTCTTATATTATTAGTTTCATTTATCAAATATCTATAAAGATTAGATAAATCATCTGTGGTATGAGGGGATTTTGATATATTTGTACTATTTTCAGAGTTATATTTAGCTATAAGAGTATCTTCAAGAGGAAGTCTATTATAGTTTATACCCCATAAAATTATAAAAAGAAAATAAGCTATAGATAAAAATGATAGTAAACTTAATGTAGATTTAAATAAAAATCTTTTAAAATTACATCTGTTATTAAATACTGTATAAGTTAAATATACTATAAAAAAGATTATAGATATAACTATTAAGTACATAGAAACTTCATATAGTGAAAATGGGATTATACCTGTTATGGAATTTAGTATTTGAATTATAAATTTATTGATTTTTTGAGAATAATAACTTTCAACAAAAGCTGGATACTTGGATGCTAAAAAATTTATAAAGATTGCAATAGGAAAAAGTAGCAAAGAAAAATATTTAAGATTTTTTTTCATAAATCACCTCGTATTTAGTATAGTATAAATATATTATAGCAAATAATATATTAGCTAATAAATATATTTATATATTGATATATGATATAATTATACAAAAACTAGAAAGGACATTATATGAAGGATATTAAAATTAAGCTTACTAATGCGAATTTCAATTTTAGATTTAAACAATATGAAGGAAAGTTTTTTCATGCAAGTATAAATGAAGAAACTCAGGTTGTAAAGTATAAAATAAGCAATGATGATAAATGCTTAGAATTAAAAGAGTTTGGAAATACACATATTAAAGATAATAATATGCTATATATTCCTCAAATTGAGGCATATATAGATTTAAATACTATAAGAAAATAGAGTTTACTAAAAAATACCTGAAAGCTAATAATATAGCCTACAGGTATTCTATTTACATAATCATTTTATATAAAAGTAATAACACTAAAGAAACTAATGCTATTTTAAAAACTATTCCAGTAAGCATTTTAATTGCCTTAACAGATACTCCTATAACCACTATGACTAGTACTATTTTAAAAATTAAATCCAAATCCATTTTATATCCTCCTATTACTTATAATACTATTATTGAAGAAAATATTGAAATACATACTATAAAGACATTTAAAAACTCATAAAATTCACTTTCTATACATAACATTATATAGTATGTAAATAATAAAATCTAATAATTACAATATAATTACAAAAGAAAAAATAACAATGTATATAATAGTTTATGTTATATAATTGGTATAGTAAAATAGAAACAATAAATATTAGTAGGGAGTAATTTATGAATAGTACAAAATTTTCTATAAGAAAAATTAAAAATATACCTAATGATCCAAAGGTTGTTTACACAAAAGCTGCATTGTTAGAAAAAATGGGAAAAATAGATCAAGCTATAGAGTTGTATAAACAATCTGCATTAGATGGATATGTAAAATCTCAATATACATTAGGAAACATACATAAAAACACTAGACAGTATGCCGAGGCGGAAGTATGGTATACGATGTCTTTTAAAAGTGGATATGAAGATGCTGCATTTGATCTTGGAAATATGTATTATGAGTCAGGAACATATGAATATGCACTTTACTGGTATGAAAAAATTGCTGTAGTAGGTAACCTAAATGCACAAAATAATTTAGGTGTATCACACTTTATGCTAAAGGATTATGTAAGAAGTGAGAAGTGGCTAAGGGAAGCCGCAAATTGTAATCTACCAAGTGCATGTTTTAACCTAGGTGTTTTATATTCTGATTTAGGTAGGAATGAACAAGCATATGAATACTATAAAAAGGGATCTGTTCTTGCTAATGATAATTGTAAATATAATTTGGCAGTATTAAGTAGAAATAATGATGATGAAAAAAATGCTATAAGTTTATATAAGCAATTATACAAATCTGGCCATATAAATGGGTGTTTTAATATGGGACTTATTATGGAGATTAGCGAAAACTTAGAAGAAGCAGAGCGATTTTATATAAAGGGTGCAGATAAGTATCATACTAAATCTCAATATAGATTAGGTCACATATACGACAAACAAAATCATAAAGAAGATGCTATTGAGTATTATAAAAAGGCTATAGAAAATAATCACTTACTATCTAAGTTTAAGCTTGGTAACTTATATAATAAAGAAAATGAAATAGAAAATGCTAAGACTTATTATGGAATGGCATCAGAAGATAATATGAAAGAAGCGAAGAATAATCTAGCAGGTCTTTATTTCGAAGATGAAGATTACGAAAATGCTATAAAGTATTATGAAGAGGCTATAGTTGATGGATGTAAAGAATCTATTGAAAACCTAGGTGATTTATATTATAAAAATGGTGATATAGAAAGGGCGATTTCTTATTATTTGAGAAATTCATCAATATTGTCTTGCCAAATAAAGCTAGGAAATATATATGAAGAGTGTGAGAATATAGAAGAAGCTATAGTATGGTATACTCTGGGTGCGGATAATGGAGATTCTAGATCTATGTATAGATTAGGACAAATATATGAAGAGCTAAAGGATATTCAAAAATCTAAAGAATACTTTGAGCAGTCTGCAAATAAAAATAATATAAATGCAAGGATACATTTAGGTAGGATTTATTTTAATGAAGGTAGCTATGAAGAAGCAAAAAAGATGTTTGACTTACCCGCAAATGAAGATAATGTATATTCACAACATATGGTAGGGGTAATAAATGATATATATTACAAGGATTATGTAAATTCTAAGTATTGGTATGAAAAATCAAGGGCTCAAGGATGTGTGGAATCAATAAATAATTTAGGACAATTAAGTTTTAAATTAAATGAATATGATGAGGCAGAAAAATATTATACTGAGGGTATGAGATTAGGCAATAAAAAGTGTGAATATATGCTAGCTAGTTTGTATTATAAAAAAAGTTTAGATATGTATAATTCACTATATAGTGAAAATTATGATATGTGCAAAGAGATAGTTGAGAGTATGCCTAAATTGAATATAGATTTTGATGAAGTATTAATAGCACCATTTGGGATACAAGAATATGTTGTAGAAGAGGAATATGTCCCACAATATATTCTTCAAGTAGAAGAGGATTTGAACTTAGAAATTGAAGGAATTAGAAGTACTATGGAAATAGAATAATCCAAAAATTATAATAGCTCTATAGATATAAATTTATTGAAAATTATATCTATAGAGCTACTGTTATTTGTATAAAATTTATAATAGCTTATTTCTAGACATGAAAAATGTAATTATTAAACATACAAGCGATGTTATAAGTAAAACAATCCAAAATCCATTGATATTACCATCAAATGGAATACCAGGAACATTCATTCCAAAAAAACCTGATACTATAGTGGGTATAGTTGTTATTAAAGTAACTGAAGTTAAAAATTGCATAACGCTATTTTGGTTATTACTAATAATAGCACTAAAGGCATCCATTATTCTACTTAATATATCTCCATAAATAGTTGCCATCTCAAGAGCCTGCCTATTTTCTATCATTACATCCTCGAGTAAATCTTCATCATCAGAGTATTTTTTTATTGTTGTTGTTCTTACCATTTTATTAAGAACAAGTTCATTAGCTTTTAATGATGTAGAAAAATATACTAGAGATTTTTCAAGTTCTAAAAGTTGTATAAGTTCTTTGTTTTTCATTGATTTATAAATTTCTCTTTCTATAACCGTAGTCATTCTGTTGATTCTTCTAAGGTAGTGTAAATAATAAGTTGCATTTTTATGAAGAATTTGAAGTATGAAACGCGTTTTTTTGTAGGTATAAAAATCTTTAATATGTCCTACAATAAAGTCATTTAAAATCTTTGTTTGAGCGGTACAAACAGTTAAAATGGTATTATCCATTATTATAATTCCAAGTGGGATAGTTGTGTAGTGAGAAGAGTTAGAGTCACTCTCATCTACAGGAATATCTATAAGTATAAGTGTGTGGTTATCTTCTACATCTATTCTTGAACGTTCTTCTTCATCAAGTGCTGATTTGATACTCTCAGCATCTAGATTTAGAAGTTCTGAAATTTCATTAATCTCACTTTGATTTGGTTCAATAAGATTTATCCAAGATCCACTTTCAAAAGAACTAAGTTTTTCTAATCTAGAATCTATAGTCTTATAATATCTTATCATGGAAACACATCCTTTATTCAGTTTTATATAAATCTCATCATTTAATATTATCTATCAATTAACTAATTTATATAATTAAATAAAGGAATTAGTTTTAACTTAGATAATGAAAAATGATGGAACGAAGTATTTTGTCCGACCAGGGACTATGGTCCATCTTAAATCACTCTCCTATTATTTTATTTGACAAAATTAAAATACTATCTTATTTAATTTATCATTTTTAAGAGATACTTTCAATATATTTTTAAAATATAAAGTGCATATGGTTTTCATATATGTAGAAATAAGAATTTAAGTAATATATAATTATATGGAGATTTAATTATAAGGGGGTATAATCTATGAAATATAGAAAGTTTGGTAAATTTGATGAAGAAGTTTCAATATTAGGTTTTGGATGTATGAGATTACCACAAAAAGATGGTCATATAGACGAGGAGGAAGCTACAAAAATTATAAGATATGCAATAGATAATGGAGTAAACTACATAGATACAGCATATCCATATCATAATGGAGAAAGTGAGCCTTTTGTATCAAAGGTACTAAAAGATGGATATAGAGATAAAATTAAATTAGCTACAAAACTTCCTACATGGTTAATAACTAGTAGGGAGGATATGGATAAATATTTTAATGAACAATTAGAAAGATTAGACACAGACTATATTGATTTCTATTTAGTTCATAATTTGAATAGAGATACTTATAAAAATGCAAAAGATAATGGATTATTTGAGTTTTTAAATACCATTAAAGATAAAAAATTAGCTAGGTATATAGGGTTTTCTTTCCACGATAGTATTGAAGTTTACAAAGGTATAATAGATGATTACGATTGGGATTTTACACAAATACAATATAATTATATAGATGAAAATCATCAGGCTGGAACAGAAGGCCTTTTATATGCAGCAAAAAAGAATTTAGGAATTGTTATAATGGAACCTCTTAGAGGAGGTGCTTTAGTTAATAATATTTCTGAGAATATAAGAAATATTATTAAAAATTCGAAAGTAGAAAAAAGTGAAGTAGAGTGGGCATTTAAGTTTTTATATGATAAAAATGAAATAAGTGTAGTACTTAGTGGAATGTCAAATATGGAACAAGTTGTTGATAATTTAAGGATAGCTGATAAAGAAGGTGTTGGAAATTCAATGACAGAAGATGAAAGAAAAACTATAAATAAGTTAAGAGATGAATTTGAATCAAAAATCAAGGTTAATTGTACAGGTTGTAAGTATTGTGTACCATGTCCTAAAGGGGTTGACATACCAACATGTTTTGAATTATTAAATAATGCATCTATGTTTGATAGTGTAGATAAATTAAGAATCACTCATTATCCAAACTTAGTAAATTCAGAAAGAGATGCATCATTGTGTGTAGAATGTGGACTTTGTGAGACTAATTGTCCTCAACATATTGAAATAAGAAATAGGTTAAAAGAAGTACATGATACTTTTAAAAGTAATTTATAAGTAGGATATAAAATACCTTCTCTATTTGTTAAATATAAAAGTTACAAAATTAAAATTAGTATTTATTTCACAAATTGGTTATAATTAATAAATAGCTAAAGATTATATTATGAAGTTTTCCTATAAATACTGTTAACTTATTAAAAAATATAAAATATTCAAATAAAATTCATGGATAGTTCATATAGGATGATTATAATATAAGAAAAGGAGGGATAAATAGAAATGGCAATTTTACTTATAACAGCAGCGTTAGTATTTGTTATGTACGGACTAACTTTATTATCATATATATCAGAAAGTCATGTATTAGATGACTTAGCAATGGATAATTAATACAATAATACACTTTTTAGTGTAATATAATAAAAAACACCTTACAAATATTAATTGTATATGTAAGGTGTTTTTATTATATTATTTTCCTTGTCTAGACTTATTATATCTTAATCTTTCTGTTTCATTTAAGAATTTCTTTCTAAGTCTTATAGAGTCTGGAGTTATTTCAACTAATTCATCATCATCTATAAATTCTAACGCTTCTTCTAAAGTGAATATTCTAGCTGGTTGTAGTTTAACAGCATCATCAGTACCAGAAGCACGAACGTTAGTTAATTTCTTATTTTTACAAGGGTTAACAACCATATCGTCTTTTCTAGAGTTCATACCAATTATCATACCTTCGTAAACATCAGTACCTGGATCAACGAACATTGAAGCTCTATCACTTAAAGCACTAAGAGAGTAAGCCATAGTTGTTCCTGATCCTTGAGCTACTAGAACTCCGTTACTTCTTCCTGGTATTGAACCTTTGTGTTCTTCGTATCTTTCAAATGATCTAACTAAAGTTCCTTCTCCACGAGTATCGTTTATGAATTCACTTCTGTATCCAAGCAATCCTCTAGTAGGAGCGATAAATGTTATTTTAACATAATCTCCTTCTATTTCCATAGCTTCCATCATTGCTTTTCTTAAATTAAGCTTATTTATAACAGTTCCTGAATAAACTTCTGGACAGTTAACTATAACTCTTTCCATAGGTTCCATTAATTTTCCTTCTTCTTTAAGAAGTAAAACTTGAGGCTTAGATACTCCTATTTCGTATCCTTCACGTCTCATATTTTCAAGAAGTATAGATAAGTGAAGTTCTCCACGACCTGATACTCTAAATCCATCAGTAGTGTCCATTGGCTCAACTTTAAGTCCAACGTTAACTTCTAATTCTTTGTCTAATCTATCTTTTATATGTCTAGTAGTTACGAATTTACCACTCTTACCACAGAATGGAGAATCATTAACTAAGAAGTTCATAGATAATGTAGGTTCTTCTATGTGTATCATTTCCATAGCCACTGGGTTATCTGTATCACATATAGTTTCACCTATAGAGATATCAGGCATACCAGCAACAACAACTATATCACCTGAATAAGCTTCATCTTTTTCAACTTGAATTAATCCTTCATAAGCTGTAAGCTTAGATATTTTTCCTCTTGCTATAGAACCATCAGCTTTACATACAGAAACAGTAGCACCGTTTTTAACAGTTCCTTTATAAACTCTACCTATTCCAAGTCTACCTACATACTCATCATATGCAAGAGCAGATACTTGTAATTGAAGAGATTCTTCACTGTAATCAGGGTAAGCTTCAACATGATTTACAACTGTTTCAAATAATGGAGAAAGATCAGTACTTTCATCATCCATTTCTTTTTTAGCTATACCTTGCTTAGCTATACCATATATTATTGGGAATTCACATTGCTCATCATTAGCATTTAAATCTACGAATAAGTCAAATACTTCATCAACTACTTCTTCAGCTCTTTGATCAGACTTATCTATTTTGTTTATGAATAATATAGGTCTAAGTCCTGCCTCTAAAGATTTTTGTAAAACGAATCTAGTTTGAGGCATTGGTCCCTCACTAGCATCAACTAATAATACAACAGTATCAACAGTCTTTATAACACGTTCAACTTCAGAAGAGAAGTCACTATGTCCAGGAGTATCTACTATGTTTATTTTGTAATCTTTGTAGTTTATAGAACAGTTCTTAGAATATATAGTTATACCTCTTTCGGCTTCTAAATCATTACTATCCATTACACAGTCCTTTACTACTTCGTTCTCTCTGAATGTTCCGGATTGATGTAGAAAAGCATCAACTAAAGTTGATTTACCAGCATCAACGTGGGCTATAACAGCTATATTTATGATTTTATTTTTATTTGTCATTATGTTTGTTGCTCCTTTCGATTTAAAATAACTGATTAAGTATAACACAGACCACGAAAATTGTAAAATTAAAAAAAAGGAGTGTATCTATGATAAGGTTATCCGATTTATTAGAGGAATATCAGTTAGAAATGTAATTACAAAAATTTGGAGATATTGAGTAATTAAAAATGTTTAAGTTATATAAAATGCGGGTATAATTATATTATCACTTAAATACGGAGGAAAAATAAAATGATAAGAGTATGCCCACATTGTTCAAATGTCGATGTAAATAAATTAAAAGAAACAGTAGGAATTGAAAATGTTAAAACTGGATGTATAGGTGCTTGTAGAGCCTTTTCTAAAGAAGCAGTTATAAAAATAGATGGAGAACTTATTATAAAACAAAGTGAAACAGAGCTTTTTGACTCTTTAAAGAAATAAAACTTAAATATAACTAAATTTAGTAAAAGCGTATATTAAATATTTAATATATGCTTTTTTTTGTGCTAAGATATATTAAAGTATATATTTTTAGACATTGATATATTTTAGCGTAAAATATTATTATTAAAAATAAAGTAGAATAGGAGAATCAAAATGTCAAAATCAATATTAGTTGTTGAAGACGATATTAATATACAAGAACTTATCGTTGAATTTTTAAGTGCAGAAGGATATAAGGTAGACTCTGCAAATGATGGATTAGAAGGAATACAAAAATTCAAGCAAAATAGTTATGATTTAGTTGTATTAGATGTAATGATGCCAAATTTAGATGGATATTCAGTTTGCAAGATGATAAGGCAAAACTCTAAAGTTCCGATAATATTTTTAACAGCATTAAATGAAGAATCAAATCAAGTCAAAGCATTTGAAATGGAATGCGATGATTATATAACTAAGCCATTTTCATTTAACTTATTAATAAAAAGAGTAGAGGCAATATTAAGAAGGAGTGTAAATGTTGTAGATGAAAAAATCCTGACATTTGAAAAAATAAAATTAGATTTAAATACATATACAGCAAATATAGAAAATCAAATAATAGAACTCACACTAAAGGAATTTAACATATTAAAAGCATTAATAGAAAAATATCCACAAGTAATAACTAGGGAAGGATTACTTGATAGTATATGGGGATATGATTATTATGGAGATACTAGAATAGTTGATGCGCATATAAAAAATATTAGAAAAAAAATACAATTACCATACATAAAAACTGTAAAAGGTATAGGATATAGTCTTGAAAAGTTTATTTAATAAATGGGAAAAATTAAATATTAAATATAAATTATTTTCTATAACAACAGGACTACTTCTAGCCCTAGCAATAATAATATATTTAATACTATATTTTTTATTACCATCATACTATCATAAGTATAAAATAGAAAACTTACAGCAAAGTATTATAACTTTAGTAGATAATTCAAAAGATTATAGTTTAGAAGAATTAAAATATGAGATTCAATATATATCGAGGGATCAAAACTTAGTTTTTTTACTAAGAGATTCAACTGGTAAAATAGTTTATGGGAAAAATGAACTAGTACTACTTAATTATAATAGGTATTTTATAAATAAAAATTCAGACGAGTATGCTACGACTGTATTTATTTATACAAATAACTCTCACCAACCATATAAACTAGATATAATAATGCCACTTCAACCAGTAGATGAAGCTAGTGAAGTAATTAGGACTTTAATGCCTTATATATTAGTGGTAGCTGTATTTATTGCAACAATAGGTGCATATATATATTCAACAGTAATAACTAAACCACTTATAAATATAATAGAAAGTGAAAGAGAAGAAGAAAATAGAAGGAAAGATTTTATAGCAACAATTTCTCATGAACTTAAAACACCAATAACGATAATTAGTGGACAGCTTGAAGGTATGATATATAATATAGGAAAATATAAGGACAGGGATACCTATTTAAAAAAATCATATGATTCAACTCAGGAATTAAAAGATTTAGTAGAGGAAATGATGAATTTCTCAAAATTTGAAATATTAGAAAGTGACTTGAAAATAAGTGAAATAGATATAAGTAATTTACTTGAAAGACTTGTACAAAGACAGACATTTTTAATTGAAGAAAAAAGTTTGAAAATATCAACATATATAAGTGAAAATATAGAAATATTAGCTGATGAAGAAAAAATAACCAAGGCTATAAATAATATTATAAATAATGCAATAAAATACTCTCCAGATGGAGAAAGTATAATTATTAGATTGTATAAAAAGGCAAACAATAAAAGTGGAAAAAAGATTAATAGAGAAAAAATATACCTAGAGGTAGAAAATACAGGTGTAAAAATAGAAAAAAAATATATAGACGACATCTTCAATCCATTTTTTAGGATAGAAAAATCTAGGTCGAGAAAAACTGGAGGAAGTGGATTAGGACTATATATAGTAAGTCAAACACTAAAAAGTCATGGATTTGATTATAGTATAAAAAATAAAAATAACTCAGTAATTTTTACTATACAATTTTAAAAATTATTCAAGCAGTATTCATAAAAAACTCATAATAAATTCACATAGGGGTTGTATTATATAACTATAAAAGAATTTCTTAAAACCATAATACAAAATACCCGTTTATGTTGGTAATTTCCCCACACATCCTCCTAATGTATTACCAACATAAAACCATTCACAAAAAAATCATTATATAAAAAGAATTCCATAATATATTATGGGATTCTTTTGCTTTTATTAGATAAATATTCAACTATATATCCCATTAAAATTATACCAGGTATATCTACTAAAAGTCTAATTAAAGTAAATTCGTATCCAAGGGCGCCTATTTCAAATAATAGTGTTGAAATTTTAGTAACACACCAAGCATTCATAAAAATTATAATATTAGAAAATTTAACACCTTTTTTTAAAAGAACCGCTGTAAATGGGAATGAAGCATACATAGGACCCGCAGCAATAGATGCTATAAATATAGATAGAAATATGCCTAAAATACCAGAATTTTCACCCATATATTTAATCATAGAATCTTTTGAAATCCATACATCCATGAGCCCAAGAAGAAGCATTATAGGAGGGAGTACACTAAGCATTTGCAAAATATTTGATTTAGAACTTAGAAAAATGCTACTTCCTAAGCTATTATCTATAAAAAAAATCAAAATTAAAGCTACTATACTTATTAAGGCATATCTATAACGTTTTAAAATAAATTTAATATCCATACTAACTAAACACCATCCCCATAATCAGAGCAACTAAAAAAGAAAATAAAAAGGCGATAAGATTTCTATAAAGAGCTGCTTTTTTACCAATATACTTACATTCTAAGGTAAATGTTAAAACACCAACCATAGTAAGAGTAGATACTAGTGCTGCAACTTGCGGATATCCTGCACCACTTTTTAGTAATGTATCGGCTGTTGAAAAAGCTACAAATGTAGGCATAAGGGTAATTGAACCTACTATTGCAGAAATTATAATACCAAAAAAACCAGAATTTTCACCTATGAGTAAAGAAACTGTATTTGTATCTAATAGGGATAAAACTATTCCTATAATAACTACTATAGAAATAAATTGAGGCATAATATTTTCAAAGGATTTTACTGCAATAGTTAATGCTTTCTTTGTTTTATTTTTGTCTTTGAAAAAAGATACTATAAGTAAAGATAGAGATATTGCATACAATATATATGATGTCATTTCAATCCTCCTTTCAAACTATATAAATATCATATGCAAAATATAGATAAAGAGTTAATTTATAGTAATAGAGTAGAACTTTGAGGTATAAAAGTATAAATAAAATTATTGATTTTGGAAAAAATAATATAAATAATCAATTAGGAGGAAGACAAAATGAATAAATTTCAAAATAGCATGGAGCATATGACACAAGATGTTAAACATGGAATAGGTAAGATAGGTCATGTCTTAAAGCATACAGCAAAAGACCTTAAAGATGATGCACAAGGAGCATTAGCTTCAATGGAAATGAAAAAAGATGATATTATAGACAGATATGAGGAAAAAGATTTTAGTAAAAAAATAAAAAAACAAATGAAAAAAGGAATGAAGTAAATACAAAATGGGCTATTCTAAATAGCCCATTTTTACATATAATAAAATTATGCATTTTAATCCTTATAACGTGAAATAAATAAATTTTTTAGTTTAAGGTAAAATGGTCAAATATTGCAAATAAGCTTAAATTAGTGATATAATAAATAAGTTTTATAATGTAGTATTTGGGTAAAAATAATCATAGGTAGTAATTTAGTCCGTGACTATAAAATAATAGATGATATAAGGAGAAAAAATGAGAAAAGTAGAATTATTAGCACCTGCAGGTGATTTAGAAAGACTTAAAATAGCTTTTACTTATGGAGCTGATGCAGTATATATTGGTGGAGAGATATTTGGAATGAGGTCTGCTGCAAAGAACTTCACGAAAGAAGAGATGGCACAAGGCGTAGAATTTGCTCACGAAAGAGGAAAACAAGTATTTGTAACTATAAATATAATACCTAGAAATGAAGAATTATCACAATTAGAAGTATATCTACTAGACCTTGATGAAATAGGTGTGGATGCTGTTATAGTAAGTGATCCCGGTGTATTTACTATAGTAAAACAAACAATACCTAATATGGAAATACACATAAGTACTCAAGCAAGTACTACAAACTCAAAAGGTGCAAATTTCTGGTACAACCAGGGGGCAAAGAGAGTTGTAATGGCTAGAGAATTATCTTTTAAAGAAATAAAAGAATTAAGAGATAATACACCAGATGATATGGATATAGAAGCTTTTGTACATGGAGCTATGTGCATGTCGTATTCTGGAAAATGTGTTATAAGTAACTATACAACAGGAAGAGATGCAAATAGAGGTGCTTGTGCACAGTCTTGTAGATGGAAATACACGTTAGTACAAGAGAATAAAGGTGGAGAATATGAAGATGTAATAGATGGAATTGATGCATCATTTTTCTTTAATTCAAAAGATTTATGTATGATAGAGTATATACCAGAAATATTTGAAAGTGGAATAACGAGCTTAAAAATAGAAGGAAGAATGAAGACATCTTACTATGTAGCAACTGTTGTTAGAGCATATAGAATGGCAATAGATGAATATTATAAAAATCCTAAAAATTGGAAATTTAACCCGGATTGGTTAGAAGAACTTAAAAAAGGAAGTCATAGAGATTATAGTACAGGATTTTATTTAAATAAACCAGACTCAGATGCTCATAACTATAAGTCAGCTTCTTATATAAGAAATTATGATTTTATAGGAATAGTTAGAGGACATGAAAATGAACTTGTTATAGTGGAACAAAGAAACAGAATGTTTGTTGGAAATAAGATAGAAGTAATAGGGCCTTTTAAAGAAACTATGCATGCTAAAATATTAGAAATGTATAATGAAGATGGACAAGTAATAGACTGTGCCCCTCATGCTAGACAAATAGTAAAAATGAAGCTAGATATAGAAGTTGGTGTTGATTATATATTAAGAAAACCAATAGATACTATAAATGTAATTTAATAATATAAAATAAAAGATGTATATTTAGGATAAATTTTATTATTTTAGTATACATCTTTTTTCATTTTGAATATAGATAGATAAGGTAGTTAAAATTTTCTTAGGAGGTAGAGTGCTACGACATCAAAAAGTATCTTATCAGTGCCAATATTATGTCTATTATTATTATCAGGATGTAGTAATGAAAAAATTATAGACAATGGTCAAAGGAAAGTTACTGAATTAGGTTCTATAGCTAAAGTTGAAAGCTATATAAGAGACAATAATATGTTTATACCTGATTACTCAACAGTGGCAAATTCAAATAGTAAAGGTAATTCATATGCTGTAGAATCATATTATCAAATGTATGATGAAAATGGTTTTTTAGACAAAGTATGTATTGGAAACTTTAGTATTGATAAAAAGTCAGGTGAGGTAAAAGGAAGTATAACAGAACCAAGTTGTAAATCTGTATATAAAGGTATAAATCAGGGCTTAGAAAATCTACCTGAAAACTATTAGATAAATGAAAAAAGTATGATATATCAATTATTACTTGATATATCATACTTTTTTCATTTAAAATATTAAATCTAAAGATAAAAGTCTATTTTTAAGTTCATTAACTAGGTCAACTTCATCCTGGATAGTGTCTGCATCAAATGTAAGTGAAAATCTTAAAAATGACCCACAGTCATCCCAAGGAACTGTTGAAATTAACGAATTAGATAAAATATATAAACTAGCATCCTCGGCATTTATAAATTTAATTCCATCCTTAGTACCTATTGGGATGGGAACATATAGATAGAAGCCAGCTTTTGGTTTTTCTACATGAAATCCAATTGATTTAAGAGCATCGACTAGCAAATAAAATCTTCTAGAGTATCTTTCACAATTTAGATAAGTTAGATTATAATTATCTAATGCATAAGCACCAGCCTTTTGTATAGCTCTAAACTGTCCAGAGTCAGTATGTCCTTTTATTGTAGAGTAAAGTTTTATAGCTTTTTCAGAGCCAACAATAAAGGCTAGCCTCCATCCTGTCATATTAAAAGCTTTTGAGAGAGAATGTATTTCAACACATACATCCATACTACCTTCTACACTAAAAATACTGAGTGGAGTACAATCGTCATAAAGAAGAGTTCCATATGCTAAATCAGAAACAACATAAATATCATTTTCACGTGCAAAAGAAACAACCTCTTCGTAAAATTCTTTTGTGGCAACTTGACCAGTTGGATTATTAGGGTAATTTATATATAAAAGCTTAGCTCTTTTCAATATATCTTTGGGAATATTTTTGAAATTAGGATAAAAGTTATTTTCTTTATATAATGGTAAATTATACACTTCACCACCCATAAATTTTGAATATGTTCCTAGAATAGGATAACCAGGTGTTGTTACGAGACATACATCACCAGGATTTATAAATCCAAGGGGTAGTATTGAAAGAATAGACTTTGAGCCAATTCCATGCATAACATTTTTAACAGTTAAGTTATCTATATTGTATACATTTTTCATATACCTACATGCAGCTTCTTGAAATTCTAAAATTCCATTATCAGCATAAAATCTATTTTCAGGTCTATCACATTCATATTTTAATACATCTACTATTGAACTATGGGCTACTTTATCAGGTTCCCCAACACCCATATCAATAAGTTTTTTATCTGGATTTCTTAATTTTGTTTCTTTTATTAAACTTTTAATCTTTTCGAATTTGTAGAGTCTGTTATTAGTGTTGAAAAAAGACGAGTCCCCAAGTCTTTTAGATACCATGTTGTCTATAAAATCCATCATATTGCCTCCAAATATTCTAATATATAATATAATATTTTAAAAAAAATTATTTGATACAGTATTTTGGATAAAACTTACTAGGATAAGCCTAATAAGTAGATTTAAAGGAAAATAATTTACTAAAATTTTAATAAACTTTTAGTAAACACTTTACATATATATAGTAACCGTTTACTATTATGTTATAAGTGTGTTTAATAAAATATATTTTAGGGGTGATTTAAATTAATGAGCTATATTAAAACGAGTCAAATAAACTATAAAAATTTTGGAAGATGCTTACATATAACTAATGATGTAGTTGAGTTGTTAGTTCCTCTACACCTAGGACCTAGAATAATAAAGTATTCTTTTGTAAATGAAAGTAATATGTTATTTGAAGATATAGATAGAGTAGTTAGTGAAGATTTAAGTAGTTACGAAGAGTATAGTGATAATAAGTGGTATTTATATGGTGGACATAGATTATGGATGAGTCCAGAGTATATGCCATCAAGTTATTATCCAGATAATGAAGATATTGTATACGAAATTATAGAAAATAAAATAAAAATACTTGGACCAAAAGAAGAATACAATAAGGTTCAGAAAATATTAATTATAGAGCTAGAAGAAAATTCATCAAAAGTTAGTATAACTAATGAAATATTAAATTTATCAAAAGAAAAAAAATGTATATCAGCATGGGCAATAACGACTCTTTGTAGTGGTGGGGTATCAATAACTCCTACAAATGACCAAGTTACTAAATTTATACCTAATAAGGTTTTTGCTTATTGGCCATATACAAAATTTAATGATGAAAGAATGGATTTTATAGAAAATAAATACTTAAAAGTAGAACATGATAATAGTAACTATAATCCATTTAAAATAGGGTTAAACAATACAGCTAGATGGTCAACTTATACTGTTGGGGAAAATGTTTTTATAAAGAGTTTTGATGATATATATTCAAATCCATCTGATTACAGTGATTTTGGAGTTAACTTTGAGATATATACTAAAGAGTTGTTTTTAGAATTAGAAACCCTTTCAAAATTAAAAATTATATCACAAGGTGAAAAAGTATCACTAAAAGAAGAGTGGTATATAGTAAAAGATAATAATAAAAATATAAAAGATAAAGTAGAAAATGCTATTAAAAAGATAAGATTATAAATACAAGGGAGATAAGATTATGTTAGAAAAATTAAAAGGCGATTTTAAAAGAATATTTGGTATTGAGTGTGAAGATGTATTTTTTTCTCCAGGTAGAGTGAACTTAATAGGAGAATATACAGATTTTAACGGTGGGCATGTGTTCCCATGTGCATTGTCTTTTGGTACTTATGGTGTTGTTAGAAAAAGAGATGACAAAAAGATTAGAATGTATTCTTTAAATTTTGAGAATATAGGAATGGTTGAGTTTGACCTTGAGTTTGTAGAATACGACAAGTCTCATGACTGGGTGAATTATCCAAAAGGTGTAGTTAAAATTCTTCAAAATAAGGGATATAATGTAGAGACTGGACTTGATATATTAGTATTTGGAAATATACCAAATGGAGCAGGTCTTTCATCTTCAGCTTCATTGGAAAACTTAATGGGAGTGATATGCGACTATTATAATAAATTAAATATAGATAGGATAGACCTTGTAAAGATTAGTCAAGAAGCTGAAAATAAGTTTATAGGTGTTAATTGTGGTATAATGGATCAATTTGCAATAGGAATGGGAAAAGAAAAGTGTGCAATACTTCTTGATTGTAACACATTAAATTATAGATACAGTGAAATAAATATGGATGGATATTCAATAGTAATAGTAAATACTAATAAAAGAAGAGGTCTTACTGAATCTAAGTACAATGAAAGAAGAGAAGAATGTGAAAGAGCATTAAGAAATCTACAAACTAAATTAGATATAAAATATTTAGGAGATTTAGGTGAAGAGGAGTTTGAAGCTAATAAGCATCTTATAGAAAATGAGATAGATAAAAAGCGTGCAAAACATGCAGTTTATGAAAATCAAAGAACACTAAAAGCAGTAAAGGCACTAGAGGAAAATAATGTAGTATTATTTGGAAAGTTAATGATAGACTCTCATAATTCATTAAGAGATGATTTTGAGGTTACAGGATTTGAACTTGATACTCTTGTAAATTTATCACTTCAACAAGATGGTGTTATAGGATCTCGTATGACTGGTGCTGGATTTGGAGGATGTACAGTTAGTATAGTAAAGAATGAAAATATAGAAAAGTTTATAGAAAATGTTGGTAAAAAATATGAAGAAAAAGTTGGATATAATGCTACTTTCTATGTAGCAGATATTGCAAATGGAACTAGAATACTAAATTAAAAATACAGGGGGGAATTTATATGGCAATTTTAGTTTGTGGTGGAGCTGGTTATATAGGTAGCCATACAGCGCATCAACTTATAAAAAATAATGAGGAAGTTATAATAGTAGACAACTTACAAACTGGTCATATTAAGTCAGTTCATAAGGATGCAAAGTTTTATAGGGGAGATATAAGAGATAGAGTTTTCCTAGATAAAGTTTTTGAAGAAAATAATATAGAAGCAGTTATACATTTTGCAGCTAATTCACTTGTAGGAGTTAGTATGAATGAACCTTTATCATATTTTGATAACAATGTTTATGGTACACAAGTTTTACTCGAAGCTATGGTAGGTCATAATGTAGATAAAATAGTATTCTCATCTACAGCAGCGGTATATGGAGAACCAAAGCAAGTACCTATATTGGAAAGTGATGAAACTAGTCCTACAAATCCATATGGTGAAACTAAGTTGACTATGGAAAAAATGATGAAATGGACAGAAAATGCACATGGAGTTAAGTATGTATCTCTTAGATATTTTAATGTTGCAGGCGCTATAGATGGTGGATATATAGGAGAAGACCATAATCCAGAAACTCATCTTGTACCGTTAATACTACAAGTTCCTTTAAAAAAACGTGAGTATATAACTGTGTTTGGTGATGATTATGATACTCCTGATGGAACATGTATAAGGGATTATATACATGTAATTGATTTAGCAGATGCTCATATAAAAGCATTAAATTACTTAAGGGAAAAAATGGAGAGTAACATATTTAACTTAGGAAGTGGAAATGGATTTAGTGTAAAGGAAATGATAGAAGCAGCAAAAGATGTTACAAAAAAGAATATAAAGGTAGTAATAGGAGAGAAAAGAAGTGGAGACCCAAAATCACTTGTAGCATCAAGTCAAAAAGCTAAAAATATTTTAGGATGGACTCCAAAATATGATGATGTAAAAAAAATGATTGGTGATGCTTGGGAGTGGCATAAAAATCATCCAAATGGATTTGACAACTAGGAGGAGCCATGAATATAAATTATGAAATAAATAGGCTGATAAATTTTTCTATACAAAACAAATTAATAGATAAGTTAGATGCAGTGTATGCATCTAACTTATTGATTGAAATCTTAAATATTGATGAATTTGAAGTAGTTAGTATTGAGGAAAAGCTAAATACACCGACTCAAATATTAAAAAATATATTAGACTATGCAGTAGAAAAAAATATTATAGAAAACACAACTACAGAAAGAGATTTATTTGATACTAAAATAATGAATACTCTTATGCCAAGGCCATCAGAAGTTATAAAAAACTTTAATGAAAAGTATATTAGAAATAAAGTAGAAGCTACAAATTACTATTATAATCTAAGCATTGCTTCAAATTATATAAGAAAAGAAAGAACAGACCAAAATATAGTTTGGAAATCATCTACAGAATATGGTAACCTAGATATAACTATAAATTTATCAAAGCCAGAAAAAGACCCTAGAGATATAGCAAAAGCTAAATTGATGAAGGCAACATCATATCCAAAGTGTTTACTGTGTAAAGAAAATGAAGGATTTAGAGGGAATATAAATCATCCAGCAAGACAAAATCATAGGATAATACCTATGGAATTTGCAGGTGATAAGTGGTTTTTACAGTATTCACCATATGTATATTATAATGAACACTGTATAATACTAAATGATTCTCATATTCCTATGAAAATAAATAGAAAAACATTTGAAAATTTATTAGGATTTGTAGAAAAACTACCACATTACTTTGCAGGATCAAATGCAGATTTACCGATTGTAGGAGGTTCTATACTTTCTCATGATCACTATCAAGGTGGAAATTATACATTTGCCATGGAAACTGCACAAGTAGAGGAGTATTTTAAGATAAAAGAATATAAAAATACAAAAGTCGGTAGAGTTAAATGGCCAATGTCAGTTGTTAGAATAAGTGGGAAAAATAAAGAAGAAATAATAAACTTAGCAAAACATATATTAAGTACATGGAAATCATACTCTGATGAAAGTGTAGATATTATTAATAAAACTAATGGAGAACCTCATAATACGGTAACACCTATAGCTAGAATTAAAAATAATGAATATGAATTAGATTTAGTTCTTAGAAACAATAGGACAAGTAAAAAGCATCCTATGGGAATATTTCATCCTCACAATGAGGTACACAATATAAAGAAGGAAAATATAGGCTTAATAGAAGTTATGGGGCTTGCAGTTCTTCCTGCTAGACTTAAAGAAGAATTAAGTTTGATAGAAGAGTGCTTATTAGATGGTGTCTGTGATATAAGTGAAAATGAAAAGATAAATATTCATAGTGATTGGTACAAACATATATTATCAAGTTATGAAGATATAAATAAGGACAATGTAAGTGACATAATAAAATTAGAAGTAGGTCAAAAGTTCTTAGATGTTTTATCTCATGCAGGGGTTTTTAAATGTGACAAGATAGGGATAGATGCTTTTAATAAATTTATAAAATTACTTTAAGAAAAGAGTATTAAAATATGAAAGTAACTATAGTAGAGGTAGCAAAAGCTGCTAATGTTTCGGTGGCAACAGTATCTAGAGTAATAAATGGAAATTATCCAGTAAAAAAAGAGACAAAAGAAATAGTCTTAAAGGTTATAGAAGAGCTAGAATATACACCAAATACTCAAGCCAGAGACCTTATAAAGCAACAGTCTAGTACAATAGGAGTAGTAGTGCCTAGTGTAAATAATATGTTTTTTACTAATGTAATAAATGGTATAGAAAATTATTTTGAGGGTACTCAGTATTCAATATTTTTATGTATAACAAATCACGATAAAAAGAAAGAAATAGATAGAATAAATGAACTCATAGCTAGAAATGTAGCTGGAATAATAGTTGTAGATCCAAATGTTGAAAATTCAAGGTCTAAGTATTTTAAAAATATATCAAAAAGTACACCTATAGTATTTGTAAATGGATATAATAATAGTTCTCATATATCATCAGTTAGAAATGATGAAGAGGTAGGCTGCGAAATAGTAATGGAATATTTGCTAGAAAATAACCATAAGAATATTTTATTCATAAGAGGTGAAAATAGTTATTCTTATGATATTAAAGAAAAAGTATATAGAGAAATAATGGAAGAACATAAAAATTTACGAGAAGACTATATTATAAACATTGGAAAAGGAAATGATTTAGAGACTGTAAATAAGTCTACAGAAGAAGGTATAAGATTATTAAATCAAAATAATGAAATAAGTGCAGTTTTTGCATGTAATGACCTTATGGCTATAGGTATTGTAAATGCATGCAAATCAATAGGAAAAAAAATACCGGATGAAATATCTATAGTTGGCTATGATAATATAGAGCTAAGCGAAATGATAACACCAAAACTTACTACTGTTGACCAAAATATGTATTTACTTGGAGAAAATGCTGGAATATTACTTATGGAAAAAATAGAAAATGGAAATAAGTATAGCAAGAAAATTTTATTAAACAACAAGTTAATAAAAAGAGAAACTTAGTGTTTTTAAGTATAAATAATAAAAATG
>JAVXJG010000019.1:0-31285 GCA_036647935.1 Peptostreptococcaceae bacterium | reverse complement strand
ATTGGTGCCGGATATGGGACTTGAACCCATACGATATCACTACCAACGGATTTTGAGTCCGCCCCGTCTGCCGATTCCAGCAATCCGGCCTATTTATTATATATTAAAATTATATCACTTAAATAAATCGTTTGCAATATATTTTATCTTAATATCATTTTAATATTGTGGTAATATTAAATAATAGAAGATTGGTATATAATAACTATATAATATAAAAATAGAAAAATCTTAGGAGTGATAAACTTGGACAAAAGATTAGTTATAATAGATGGAAACTCGATAATAAATAGAGTATTTTATGCTCTACCAGATATGAATAATAAAGAAGGTTTAAAAACAAATGCAATATATGGTTTTACAACTATGTTATTTAAAATAATAGATACATATAAACCTACACATATAAGTGTTGCTTTTGATAGAAAAGCACCAACTTTTAGACACATAGAATATACAGAATATAAAGCTGGTAGAAAAAAAATGCCAGATGAACTAAGACAACAAATGGAACCATTGAAAGAGCTTTTAGATAAATTCAAAATAAATAGATTAGAAATAGATGGATATGAAGCTGATGATATAATAGGTACGCTATCTAAAAAAGCTGAAGAAAATGGATATAAGGTATATATAGTTACTGGAGACAAAGATGCTATACAACTTGCATCAGAAAAAACAACAACTTTAATAACTAAAAAAGGTGTTGGAGAAGTAGAAGAATATGATTTTGATTCAGTGATGGAAAAATTTGAAATGACTCCAACTCAATTTATAGATTTAAAAGGTCTTATGGGAGATAAATCTGATAATATACCTGGTGTTCCTGGAATAGGTGAAAAAACAGGTATAAAGCTTATAAAAGAATTTTCAAATATAGAAAACTTAATTGAAAATATAGAGAAGTTAAAAGGAAATGTAAAAACTAAAATATCAGAGCATAGTGAATTAGCTATAATGAGCAAAAGATTAGCTACTATTATAAGAGATGTTCCTATTGAGATAAATTTAGATGAATTAGAATTTGGAGAATATAGCAAGGAAGACGTTCTTGAATCATTTAGATACTTTGGGTTTACTAGTTTAATATCAAGACTTGTTGAATTAGATGGTGGGAGTGACATAGTAGAGGAAAAAATCGATTTAAATATAGCAAAGTTAGAAAATATAGACAAGTTTATAAATGAAATTAAAAATAAAGGTGAGGTTATATTAAAAATAGTAAAGAAACAAGGTAATATTCTAGATAAAAATATAATGTATGTATTCATAAGTATAGACGGAGAAAACATACACTACATAACAGAGGATGAACTATATAAATTTGAAAATATACTTTCAAACAAGGAAATTAAAAAAAATGGATATAACTTAAAGGATGATTATATAGCATTAAGACCTTATGACATAAAGCTAGATAATATGAACTTTGATATAACTATAGCAGAATATCTAATAGATTCTACATCATCTACATCTTATGAATGTAGTGCAATAGCTATGAAGTATTTAAGTAAAAGTGTTAAGTCACAAGAAGAATTACTGGGAAAAGGTGTTAAAGCTAAAAAATATGAAGACTTAGAATTTGAAGAATTATCTAACCATATATCTCAAATTATAAATACTGTCAAAAATGTATTTCAAATAATGGATAAAGCTTTAATTGATGTGAATATGGACGGTCTTTTTTATCATATTGAAATGCCTTTAGTAGAGGTATTAGGATATATGGAATATGAAGGCATAAAAGTAGATATAGAAAAATTAAATGAATTAGGTATTGAATTTAAGGGAATAATAAATACTTTAGAAGGGGAGATATATAAATTATCAGAAGAAACATTTAATATAAACTCTCCAAAGCAATTAGGAGTAATACTATTTGATAAACTTCAATTGCCTGTAATAAAAAAGACCAAAACAGGATATTCAACAAATGCAGAAGTTTTAGAAAAATTAAAAGATCAGCATCCTATAGTAGAAAAAATTACTGAATATAGACAAATAGTTAAGTTAAATTCAACTTATGTAGAAGGGCTTTTAGGGATAATAAATCCAATAAGCAATAGAATACATTCATCATTTAATCAAACTATAACTACTACAGGTAGGATTTCTTCAACAGAGCCAAATCTTCAAAATATACCAGTTAGAATGGAATTTGGAAGAAACATAAGAAAAGTATTTATAGCTGATAGTGGATGTAAGTTAGTAGATGCGGATTATTCACAAGTAGAGCTTAGAGTATTAGCTCATATGAGTCAAGATGAAAATATGATAGATGCATTTAACCATGATGAAGATATTCATACAAAAACTGCATCTCAAGTATTCGATGTACCTATTGAAGAAGTAACTAGTGATATAAGAAGTGCAGCGAAGGCAGTAAATTTTGGAATAGTTTATGGTATTAGTGATTTTGCATTATCAGAAGATTTAAAAATACCGGTAAAGCAAGCAAAAGAATATATTGAAAATTATTTAGAAAAATATAGAAAAATAAAAGAGTTTATGGATAATACAATAGAAAAAGCTATAGAAGATGGATATGTAATTACCTTATTGAATAGAAGAAGATATATACCTGAGATAAAATCAAACAATTTTATGGAAAGAAATAGAGGTAAGAGATTTGCTATGAATGCGCCTATACAAGGAAGTGCAGCTGATATAATAAAAATAGCAATGGTAAATGTGCATAAAAAATTAGAAGAATATAAATTAAAATCTAAACTAGTACTTCAAGTACACGATGAGCTTATTGTGGAAACAATAGAAGAAGAATTAGAATTAGTAAGAAAAATAGTAAAAGATGAAATGGAAAATGCGGTAACTATGGATGTTCATTTAGATGTAGATTTAAGTGAAGGTAGTTCTTGGTATGAAACAAAGTAGGTGATTGTATGTTAATATTGGGATTAACAGGAAATATAGGATGTGGAAAAAGTAGTTTATCCAATTTATTTAGAGAACAGAATATTGATGTAGTAGATGCGGATATTATTTCAAGACAAATATTTGAAGATAGGGAACTTCTCCATGAGGTATTTGATTTTTTTGGTGACTCTATAAAAAATATAGATAAAAGTTTAAATAGGAAAGCACTTGGAGATATTGTTTTCAATGATGATAAAATGTTACTTAAATTAAATTCATTAACACATCCTAGAATTAGAGACAAGATAATGGATGATATAGATAAAGTAAGAGATTTGGGTAAGAAAATAGTAGTACTAGATGCAGCTTTATTAATTGAAGGGGATTACTCTAATGTTGTAGGCAAAATATTAGTTGTAACTTGTGATATGAATGTACAAATACAGAGAATTAAAAATAGGGATAATTGTACAAGGGATGAAGCTTTAAGTAGGATAAGCTCACAAATGAATCAAATAGAAAAATCTAGATATGGTGATTATGTGATAGATAATTCAGGTACACTAATTGAGTTAAAAAATAAGGCGGAAGAATTTATAATGTATATGAAGGAGAACTGGTGTGATTAAGAAAAGGATATTAATTATATCTATTATTATAGCCTTATTTGGTACATTTCTTATAGAAAGTAAGAGCATACAAAAGATAATGTATCCAAAAAAATATTCTGTGTATGTAGAAAAGTATGCTAAGGAATTTAATATAAATGAAAACTTGGTATATAGTGTTATAAAAGCTGAAAGTAAGTTTCGAGAAGATGCTCAGTCTAGAAAAGGTGCAAAGGGATTAATGCAAATAAGTGATATAACTAGAGATTGGGCGGTAGAGGAATTGGAGCTGAGTAATATAGATATTTTTGAACCGGAACATAATATAAAAATCGGATGTTGGTATTTAAATAAATTATATAAAGAGTTCGGAGATTTAAATTTAGTAATAGCGGCTTATAATGGTGGTTCTGGAAATGTTACAAGATGGCTAAAGAACAGTGATTATAGCAATGATGGGAAACAATTACATAACATACCATTTGAAGAAACTTCAAACTATGTAAAAAAAGTAAATAAATACTTTAAAAAATACAACGAGATATATCGCAGGGAAGGAAACAACTAATGAAAAAAATAAAATTTCTAGTTATAATTTTAGCTGTAGTTCTTTCTGTAGTTGGCTGTAAGACTAAAGAAGAAGTAATCAAACCAAATGAAGAAACAGCAAGTGCTATAAATTATGATTACATAAATTTGACTATGGTAAAGCCAAATACTATAAATCCAATAATGAATAAGGATAAATCAGTAGGATATATAACTAATTTAGTATATGATGGATTATTTACTATAAATGAAAATTATGATGTTGTGCCACAATTAGCCAAAGAATATGGAATAGCACAAGATGGTAAAAGTATTAATATAAAGCTTAAAGATGCAACATGGCATGATAATACACCGGTTACATCAAGAGATGTATTATTTAGTGTCAATTTAATAAATAAAAATCCTGATAGTCCTTATAATATTTTAGCTCAAAATATATCATTAATATCTATTATAAGTGACAAAGAATTTAACATTAAATTTAAAGATAAATATGCATTTTCAATAGACACATTAATATTTCCGATAGTATCTCAAAAACAATTAGAAAGTACTAATAATAGTAGTATGCTAGAGGATGATAAAAATTTAATAGGGAATGGACCTTATAAAATAGAAACTTACCAAGAACGGGAAGGTATGAGTCTTGTAGTTAATGAAAATTACTATGACAAGTTACCAAGTACCATGAAGGATATAAAGGTAGGTATAGTTCCGGATGAAGAATCTCAGGTTGATATGGTTATGGCACTTCAAAGTGATATTGGCAATATAACTTTAAATGACTTAAGTAAATTTCAAGAGAAAGAATTTAACATAACAAACTATGAAGCTAGAGATTATGAATACATACTTTTTAATTATAATAATATTTTTTTAAGAGATGTTAACTTTAGAAGAGCGATTGCACATGCTATAAATAGAGAGAGAATTTTAGAAGAAGGATATATAAAGGATGCAACTATAGTTAATTTCCCTTTAAATTCGGCGTCTAAATACTATGACAAAGAACTTAAGCCATTGGAGTTTGATAAAGAAAAAGCTAAGGAATATCTTTTAAAAGTATCTCCTATAAGTGAAAATCAACTACAGCAAGAATTGGATAGAGAAAATGGGAATAATCAAACAGAAAATAACAATGGTGAAAATACAAAAGTAGAAAATAAAAAAGATGAAAAAGTAGACGATAAATTAAATGAAGAAAAAAATAAGAAAGAAAAAACACCTGAAGAAATAAAAAAGATGATATCTGAATTGAATTTAAAAATAATAGTTAATAAAGATAACGGAGAGAGAAAAAAAACAGCATATGTAATAAGTGATAATTTAAAGGTTATAGGAATAAAGTCTAATATAGTAGAACTAAGTTCAGAAGAGGTAGATAAAGCTATAAGTGAAAAAAATTATGATTTAGCACTTTTAGGATGGGAGCTATCAAGTGTTCCAGATGCTACATCAATAATAAAAAATAGTGGATATGTAGATGAAAATATTGATGATTATATGAACTCATTAATAAATGCAGTCTCTGAAAATCAAATAAAGGATATATATAAATCAATACAAACTTACGTGAGAGATAATGTACCTTTTATAAGTTTAGTTATTAGAGATGATTATATAGTAACTAACAGACGATTAGATGGTAAGATTATGCCAAATGACTTTGATGTATATGAAGGTATATCTAATTTAAGTGTAAAAAGTAAATAATATACAGTAAATGGTATAAATTATATGTTATAATACCCTATCAGGGTATGAATGGAGGTATAATATGAGAAAAAAAATATTAGTTAAAAAAATGAGTTGTGGCCATTGTGTAAATCATCTCAAAACTGCGCTTACTGAAGATATAGACGGAATAGAAGTTATAGAAGTAAGCTTAGAAGATAAATTTGCTATAGTTAATATGGATGACAATGTATCAGAAGCTAAGTTAAGGGAAGTCATAGAGGATTTAGGCTTTGAATTAGAGGCAATAGTAGAGTAATTAAAAAACACCAAATATAAATTAAGTATAAATCTTATTTAGATATTGCTTAAAATATATTTGGTGTTTTTACGTATAAACAAATTTTTTATGAGTAAAAAAAGACTTCTATTGGGGGAAATAATAGAAGTCTTAAATGGGGGAGATTGAGTATGTTTGATTTTACAATAATAGTATAACCATACTCAATAAATATATACAAAAAAATATAAAAATAACAAAACTATATAGAGTTAGATTATAAAAAGATATATTTAAATGTATATAAAATATATTATGAAATTTGGCCAAGAAGGTAACTCACATTTTAAAAAATATATGAATATAATATAGAAAATAAGGGGGAGAGGTATCATGGAACCTAGAGGATATAAAGAAGATTTAAAAAAAGTGATACTTGATATGGCCCAAAAAGAACTTGAAAATTATGTATCCCAAAAGGGAGCAAAAAAATACTTTGAGGGCAATGTGGATAAAGTGATAGATGATAATATAAAAAAGATTAATCAAGGTATGGGAACAAATAGAACATATTCAAGGATTATCAAATCAGGTGCATATCAAACAAATATGTCATCAATAGCAAGAATGTTAAAAAGAGAAGAGTTATTTAGATCTAAAAATGAATTGCTAAAGTTTGCAAAATATTTAGGTGTAAACGTAAATATGAAAACTTCATATAACCAAATTCTTAGAAAAGTATCAAACCATATTTACTTGCATAAAGATGAATACTCCAATAAATATATGGTTTACAAAAGAGGAAAACAAGAATTTATATTAGAACCAGAAAAAATAAAAACAGATTTGATAGAAAGTTATAAGTCGAAAACTAGAGAAGATATGAGGTCAATAGCAAAACTTTTAAATCTTAAGGTAGAAGAGGATGATGAAGCAGAAGATATTAGGAAAAAAGTTATAAATCATATCATAAAAGATAAGCTTGGAAAAAAGTATAGTGATTAAAAATAAAGGCGCCGAATATGGGCGTCTTTATTTTTAATTATGGCCAATCAAAATATATAGAAAATTGATGGATTACTTTACAATTAACGGTAAAATAAGTTATGATAAAATTATATAAAGACATATGTAGTAATATTACAAAAAAAGCAAAAATATGGGGAGGTAGTATAGTGAAGAAGACTATTGCAACTATAGGAATAGGTGCTGTGGCAATATCTATGAGCTCAATAGAAGCTAGTGCGATGGAAAAAGGCATAATAAATACAAGTGCATTAAATATACGAAGTGGACCAAGTACGGATTATTCTAGAGTAGATAAGGCGTATAAAGGGGAAACTGTTGAAATATTAGAACAATCTAATGGATGGAACAAAGTAAAACTTAACAATGGAACAGTAGGTTGGGGTAGTGGTCAATATATTGATTTTAAAACTCAATCTAATACCCCTCAAATATCAATTCAAGGAAAGAGCGGAAAAGTAACAGCTAGTCCGAGAGTAAACATAAGAAGTGGAGCTGGAACAAATTATTCTGTAGTAGCTAAATCAAACTATGGGGAAGTTATAGAGATATTAGAAAAAACTTCTAATGGATGGTATAAGGTTAAGCTTAGTAATGGGTTAGTAGGATTTGGAAGTAATCAATATATAGTTGAAACTGTATCATCTAATAATAATGAAAATATACAAAAACCTCCAACGACAATCCCTGTTAAAAGTAAAAAGGGCAAGGTAACGGCTAGCCCATCTTTAAATATAAGAAATGGGGCAGGAAGTAATTATTCTGTAATAGGAAAAGTAAGTTATGGACAAGTTGTAGAACTATTAGAAAAATCATCTAATGGGTGGTATAAAGTAAAGATTAGTAATGGAACTATTGGATGGGGAAGTGGTCAATATATAGTAGAAACTACAACATCTTCAGAAAATAATAACAATGATAATAGTTCAAATAATGTAGCACCTCCACATTTAGTAGATAGAACACAAGTTGTAAATCTTGCATATTCATTAATTGGAACACCTTATGAATGGGGGGCGGAAGGCCCAAATAGTTTTGACTGTTCGGGATTTACAAAGTATGTTTATAGCAAGGCATTAGGGAGAAGTATACCTAGAGTATCAAGGGATCAAGCTAAACAAGGTATTGAAGTTTTTAGAAGTGAATATTTACCTGGGGATTTAGTATACTTTGATACAGATGGTGATAATATAGTGAATCATGTTGGTATTTATGTAGGTAATAATGAATTTATACATTGTAGTGGAACGCCTACAGATCCAGATAGCGTAAGAAAAGATAATTTAGGAACGGCATACTGGAAAAAGGTTTTAGTAGGGGCTAGAAGATTTTAAAATTTTATTCATAAAATAACCAATCAATAAATATATATATACTAATAATATTATTATTGAGGGGGACAAACTAATGAATAGAAGAAGAAAGACATACAGAGGATTTAATAGAAAAAACCAATATAAAAATGTGAAAATAATTGCAGTTATACTAGGAATAAGTGTGATAGGGACATATGGATATATAAAGCTTAAAGATATGGATTTTATAGGAATGGTAAAGGATAATAAGTTTATAGGTATGATATCTGATAATATCCCATTTATAGAAAATAATAAGTCGGATGCTATAACATCTGATGATATATCTAAAGAACTCGATACTATAAAAAAGGATAGTGAAAAAGAAAGTATAGATAAGGATAAATTAAGTGAGAATTCAACTAAAGAAAAAACCGATGAAGAAAGTAGTGTAGAAGTAAGTGAAAATATAAAACTAGCTAAAGTAGATGGATGGAATATATACACTATTCAAGTAGCTTCAATACAAGATGATAAAGATATAAAGAAAATAGAAGCAAAACTAACAGAAAATAAATTACCATTTTCAATAGTAGAAGTAGATGGGGTAAAAAAAGTACAAACATATTCTTTTTTTGAAGAAGATGCTACTAGAAGTCAATTAGAAAATGTAAAAAAAGTTTTTGAAGATGCATTTATATCTCAGGTGAAAGTTCCTATGCTTTCTATAGAGTATACGGATAAATATGAGTATATTGGAGAGATATCAAATGAATTAAATAAATTAATAACAAATTTCGGAGAAGAATCAAAATTTTGGAAAGAAAATCAAAATAATAAAGAAGCTTTAGACATGTCAAAATATAACCAAATACTTACTGATAGAAAGTCTATTACAGAATCTATTACTTCTCAAGTGGAAAAAATAGACTATGAAGGAATGGATGTTTTCAAAACTAATTTAGTAAAGTATGTAGATGATGTAAATGAGAAAATAGCACAATCTTCTAAAGCAGCAAATGAACAGAAATACTATATAAGTCAAGGATTATTTGTATCTTGTATGCAAGGTTATTTTTCTTTCGTAAATATAATAAAAGAAGCTTAAAAAGATTGTTTAAAGGTTGTTTTTTAACAACCTTTTTTTGATTTTTGTACCGAATTTGTAACTTTAAAATGTAGAAATGAGATATATTTTTAACAATTGTTAAGGTTTTCCAACAAGTGTAGTATAATTGAAATATAGTTTATGTTTAAATTACAAATAAGGGGGTAAGGCAATGAAACTCTTAACTTTCAAAGGGGGGATACATCCTCCATATAGAAAAGAGTACTCAAATCAAAAACCACTGGAGAGAGCAGAAAGTCCAAAAGTAGTTTATATACCTCTTCAACAGCATATAGGTGCACCTGCAAAGGCAATTGTTGAAGTGGGTGAAGAAGTTAAACTTGGACAAAAAATAGGTGAACAACAAGGATTTGTTTCTTGTAATGTTCATTCCTCTGTATCTGGTAAGGTTATTGCTATTGAACAGCGTGAAGTAGCTGGGGGTAGTGGATTATGTGTATCTATTCAGAATGATTTTAAAGAAGAATTACATGAGAGTGTTAAGACAAAGGGGGATTTAGAAAAATTAACTAAAGAAGAAATTATTTCTATAATAAAAGAAGCTGGAATTGTTGGTATGGGTGGAGCAACATTCCCAACTCATGTTAAATTATCGCCACCACCAGATAAAAATATAGATATTGTAATACTTAATGGAGCAGAGTGTGAGCCATATTTAACTGCAGACCATAGATTAATGTTAGAGCATCCAGAAGATGTAGTATTTGGATTAAAGGTACTTATGAAAGCTTTAAATGTAAAAAAGGGATTTATAGGGATAGAGATAAATAAGCCAGATGCTCTGGAAGCAGTAAAAAATATAGTAAAAGAATATAGTGATATAGAAGTTGTAAGCTTAGAAGTTAAGTATCCTCAAGGGGCAGAAAAACAACTAATATACGCATGTACAGGGAGGGAAGTCCCATCAGGAGCATTACCTATGGATGCAGGTGCGGTAGTTAACAATGTAGGAACAGCGGCACAAGTAGCAAAGACTATAAAAACGGGTATGCCTTTAGTGGAAAGAATAACTACGGTAACAGGAAGTTGCATATCCGAGCCTAAAAACATTATAACTAAAGTAGGTACAATGGTATCTGAAATAATAGATCAATGTGGTGGTTTTAAGGAAAATGAAAAATTAGGTAAAGTAATAATGGGTGGACCTATGATGGGTATAGCTCAGTGTACTATAGATATACCTACTAATAAGGGTTCTTCAGGGATACTATGTTTAAATGAAGCGGAATCTCGTATGCCTAAAAGAAATAATTGTATAAGATGTGGAAGGTGTGTTGATATATGTCCGGCGTTTTTACAACCGATTTATATAAGTGCATATTCACAGAAAAATGAATTTAAAAGATCACAAGAATATAGAGCACTAGATTGTATTGAGTGTGGAAGTTGCTCATTTGTATGTCCGGCAAGAATACCATTACTTCAATCAATAAGAAATGCAAAAAAGGAAATATTAGCTCTGAAAAGAAAATAGTAAAGTTAAATTAAATAGAGTTAGGGGGAAAATTGATGGATAATAAGTTAATAGTATCATCGTCTCCTCATGTGAGAAGTAATGAAGATACATCTTATATAATGAAGCAGGTTTTAATAGCGCTTCTTCCAGCAGCAATAGCAGGAGTATACTTTTTTAGATTAAGTGCATTAAATGTAATGTTATTTTGTATACTTGGTGCATTAGGATCTGAATTTTTATATCAAAAAATAGCGAAACAGGAAAGTACAATAGGAGATTTTTCAGCAGTAGTAACAGGTTTATTATTGGCATTTAACGTACCAGCATCACTTCCGTGGTGGATGTGTTTATTAGGTAGTGCATTTGCAATAATAGTTGTGAAAATGATATTTGGTGGTCTTGGAAATAACTTCATGAACCCGGCACTTGCAGCAAGAGCATTTTTATTAGCATCTTTTCCAGTTGCAATGACAGCTTGGACAAAAACGGGTATAAACTGGGTAGGTTCAGGAAATTTAGATGCAGTAACTACTGCAACACCTTTAAGCTTTTTAAAGTTAACAGGTATAGAAAGTGTATCACAAGGATTAGAGCTTATGAGTTTAAATGGAATAACCCTTACAGATATGATGATAGGGAATATAGGTGGGTGTATAGGTGAAACATCAGCAATATTAATATTATTAGGTGGAGTGTATCTAATTTATAAAGGAATAATAAAATATACTATACCGGTATTCTACATAGCAACAGTGTTTATATTAACATTTTTATTAGGTGGATTTAACATAAACTTTGCATTATATGAATTATTTGCAGGAGGACTTATGTTGGGTGGATTTTTTATGCTAACAGATTATTCAACATCACCTATGACAGTGAAAGGTCAAATAATATATGCAGTATTAGCAGGTATAATAACTTCAGTTATAAGATTATATGGGGGATATCCAGAAGGTGTATCTTATTCAATATTACTTGTAAACGTTATGACACCACTTATAGATAAGTTTGTTAGAAGCAAAGTATTTGGGGAGGTGTCTAAATAATGAATAATATAGTCAAATTAGGCGCTATATTATTTGGTATATGTGCAGTAGCAGCACTTGCACTTGGGTTTACAAATAATATTACAGCTCCGATAATAGCTGATAGAAACATTCAAGCAAATAATGAAGCAAGACAAATAGTTTTAAAAGATGCTACAGAATTTAAACAAATGGATGATAGTGTTTTTAAAGGAAATGAATTAGTAAATGAAATGTATGAAGGGATTAATGGTTCAGATGTTGTTGGATATACTATAAAGACTCTACCTAAAGGTTATGGTGGACAAATAGAACTTATAGTGGGGATTTCGATAGATGGAAATGTAACTGGAATAAACATGGGTAGTATGTCTGAAACACCAGGTCTTGGGTCAAAAGCCGCGGAACCTATATTTAAAGAGCAATTTAATGAAAAGCCAGCAGAAAAATTTTCTTTGGTTAAAGGAGATACATCAGCAGACAATGAAATACAAGCAATATCAGGAGCGACTATTACATCTACAGCAGTTACTGAAGGAGTAAATGCTGCAATAGAAGTTTACAATAGTTTTCTTAAAAAATAATAGGGGGTTAATTTATGAATTTAGCTAAGATAATAAAAAATGGGCTAATAGATGAAAACCCAATTTTTGTTCAGGTTATAGGAATGTGTCCAACACTAGCTGTTACAACTTCGGCTATAAATGGACTTGGAATGGGGCTTTCTACTACGGCAGTTTTAATATGCTCTAACTTAGTTATATCAATGATGAGAAAATTTATACCGGCTAAAATAAGAATACCAGCATTTATAGTAGTAATAGCAACGTTTGTCACTATAGTAGGTATGCTTTTAAAAGCATTCGTACCTGCACTTGATGCAGCATTAGGTTTATTTATACCACTGATAGTTGTTAACTGTTTAATATTAGCTCGTGCTGAAAGTTTTGCGTCTAAAAATGGGCCAGTAGCATCAGTGGTTGATGGTATAGGTATGGGTCTTGGATTTACTTTAGCGCTTACAGTATTAGGTGCTGTAAGAGAGGTACTTGGAAATGGTAGTTTATTTGGAATAGTGCTATTTGGGTCATCTTTCCAACCGGCACTGTTATTTATATTACCTCCAGGTGCATTTTTAACATTAGGATTTTTATTAGCTGGATTTAATAAATTAAGAAGTAAGAAAGCATAGAGGAGGTGTAGTATATGAATTTAATACTTTTATTCTTAAGTGTTGTTCTTGTAAATAACGTTATAACATCTCAATTTATGGGGATATGTCCATTTTTAGGAGTATCAAAAAAGGTTGATACGGCTATAGGTATGGGGGCTGCAGTTACCTTTGTTTTAACTTTAGCTTCTGTTATGACATACTTTATACAAAAATTATTAGTATTTAAAGATGTAGCGTTTTTACAAACAATAGCATTTATATTGGTTATAGCATCTATAGTTCAGTTTGTTGAAATGGTAATTCAAAAGATGAGCCCATCATTATATCAAGCACTTGGGGTATTCTTACCACTTATAACTACAAACTGTGCTGTACTTGGGATAGCATTAGTAAATGTTCAAAATAATTATAACTTAATAGAAACAATTGTAAATGGATTTGGAGCAGGAGTAGGATTTACTTTAGCAATAGTTTTATTTGCTGGAATAAGAGAAAGATTAGAATTAGCTGATATACCTGAAGCTTTTAAAGGCTTTCCTATAACTTTAATATCAGCAAGTTTAATGTCAATAGCGTTCTTAGGATTTACAGGACTTATAAAGCTATAGAAATAGGGGGTGAATTTAGTGGGAATATTTAATTCTATATTAGTATTAGGTGCAATGGGGCTAATATTTGGAGCTATCCTTGCGTATGCATCGAAAAAATTTGCAGTTGAAGTTGATGAAAGAGTAGAAGCTATATTAGAAGCACTTCCAGGTGCAAACTGCGGTGGGTGTGGATTTCCAGGATGTGGAGGACTTGCAAATGCTATAGTTGATGGTAATGCTCCTGTTAATGGATGTCCTGTTGGTGGAAGTGATTGTGCATCAAAAATAGGAAAAATCATGGGAATAAGTGCTGAGATAGGAGAAAAGATAGTAGCTAAAGTTATTTGTAAAGGAAACTGTCAAAGTTCTAAAAACAAATATGAATACGAAGGGATATCTGATTGTAGAGCATCAAATGCACTAAATTCAGGAGCTAAGGCTTGTAAATATGGATGTTTAGGTCTTGGAACATGTATGGATGTTTGCAAATTTGATGCCATTATAATTAGTGATGGGATAGCGATTATAGATGAAGAAAAATGTGTCCTTTGTGGAAAATGTATAGATGTTTGTCCGAAACGATTAATCGAAAAGAAACCATCTAAAAAAGAAGTAGTGGTAGAATGTAATAGTAAAGATTTTGGAAAAACTGTTAAAGAAAAATGTAGCGTAGGATGTATAGGATGTGGTATATGTACTAAGGTATGTAAATTCGATGCTATAGAGTTTGAAAATAAAATTGCAAAAATAAACTATGATAAATGTGTAGAGTGCATGGTGTGTGTAGCAAAATGTCCTACAAAGGTTATCAAAGGTGATTTAAAGAAAAAAACTAAAGTAACAATAGTTGAAAATTTATGTGTGGGATGTACTATATGTAAAAAACAATGTAAATTTGATGCTATAGAAGGTGAACTTAAAGGAAAGCATAAAGTAGATTTAAATAAATGTGTAGGATGTCACTTATGTATGCAAAAATGTCCTAAAAAGGCTATTAAAACTATATAATATGGTTAGAATAAAAGTGTAGAGTTTCTGCACTTTTATTTTTTTGAATTAATTATATATCATATAACTATGTTGGTAATATAAACTAAGCGAATTTTTACAAAAAGTGAGTGAAAATAACAATAGTGTAACCAAAAGGTTCGACATTTGAGTTGAATTTTTTACAATATAGTGATAGACTAAATAGGTACAAATTCTAAGTACAAGGCGAGGTGAAAAAATGAATATAATCTTAGCATCAGCATCCCCTAGAAGAAAAGAAATTTTAGGGAATACAAATGTCAAATTTACTGTTATCAAAAGTGAAATAGATGAGGTTATATTAGATAATGAAACGCCTAAGCAAGTAGTCATGAGACTAGCTTTTGAAAAATGTATGGATATAGCATCTACGCATGAAAAGGATTTGGTTATAGGAGCAGACACTATAGTTGTATTATCAGACACTATATTAGGAAAACCAAAAGACAATGAAGAAGCATATGACATGATAAAGGCATTATCAAATAAAACGCATCAAGTTATAACGGGTATTAGTTTAATAAATTTAGATGCAAATAAAAAGATAATTGACTATGTAGTTAGTAATGTTAAATTCAAAGATTTATCTGAGGCGGACATAAAAGATTATATACAAACCAATGAATCATTAGATAAGGCAGGAGCTTATGGAATACAAGGCTTTGGAGCTTTATTAGTAGAAGAAATACAAGGAGATTATTTTAATATAGTTGGACTTCCTATTTCTAAAATAAATGATTTATTAAAGCAACATTTTGATATGAATCTTTATTATGGAGGTTGATTTAACTGAATACGTCTTTTGATTTAAAGGTATCTGTAAAACAAATGGTGCCAGAGGAAAGACCCAGAGAAAAGATGCTTGAAAAGGGAGAGAAAAGCTTGTCAAATGCTGAGCTATTAGCAATACTCCTAAGAACAGGTACAAAACATAAAAATGCTATTGAATTAGCTAACTATATAATAAATAAAGACTTACAAGGAATAAGATATCTACAAGATATGACTATAGAAGAGTTGTGTGATATAGATGGCATAGGGCTTTCAAAGGCCACTCAAATTAAAGCAGCTCTAGAACTTGGAATAAGAGTTGCAAGTTATAAGCCCAAAAAGTACAAGGTAAAAAATCCATGGGACATATACAAGTATTATATGGACAGTTTAAGATATCATAAAAAAGAGGTTTTTAAGGTAGTTCTTTTAAATACGAAAAATGAAATAATTTCTGATGTAGATATTTCAATAGGAACATTAAACTCATCTTTAGTTCATCCAAGAGAAGTTTTTAGAGAAGCTATAAAAAGAAGTACTAATAAAATGATTTTAATGCATAATCACCCATCAGGAAGTGTAGAACCATCAAATGAAGATAAGAATATTACTAAAAGACTTATTAATTGTGGAGAGTTAATAGGTATAGAAGTGATAGATCATATAATAATAGGGGATGGCCTATATTTTAGTTTTAAAGAAAATATGATAATTTGATTTTATAGAGAGTAGGAAGGAGCAATAAAATGGCTAAAGAAAACAAAGAAAAAAGAGATAAAAAAGGATTCGGGTCGTTATTCGGATTTAAAAAAATGACAAAAGATATGGGAATAGATTTAGGTACAGCTAATACATTAGTGTATATAAAAGGCCAAGGAATAGTTGTAAGGGAACCATCTGTTGTTGCTATAAGAGACGATAGTAAACAGGTTTTAGCAGTAGGAGAAGAAGCAAAAAGAATGATCGGTAGAACACCTGGCAATATAGTAGCTATAAGGCCTATGAAAGATGGAGTTATAGCTGATTTTGATGTTACTCAATCAATGTTAAGTTACTTTATACAAAAGGCAGCAGCTAAAAAAGGAGTAGTAAGTCCAAGAATAGCTATATGTGTTCCTTTTGGTGTAACAGAAGTTGAAAAAAGAGCAATAGAAGAAGCTGCAAGACAAGCAGGAGCAAGAGATGCCTACTTAATAGAAGAACCAATGGCAGCAGCTATAGGAGCGGGACTTAAAGTTGAAGAACCGGAAGGTAATATGGTAGTCGATATAGGTGGAGGTACTACAGAAATAGCTGTTATATCTCTAGGAGGAATAGTTACTGCTAAGTCTATAAGAATAGGTGGAGATGAGTTTGACGAGTCTATAGTAGGTTATGTTAAAAAAGAATATAACTTAATGATAGGTGAAAGAACTGCAGAAGATGTTAAAATTAATATAGGTTCTACATTTAAAGATGACCAAGAAGTAAATATGCAAATAAGAGGTAGAGATTTAATATCAGGACTTCCAAAAACTATAGAAATATGCTCTACAGAGGTTAGAGATGCATTAAAAGAGCCTATAAACTCAATAGTTGATGCGATAAAATCAACATTAGAAAAAACTCCACCAGAATTAGCTTCAGATATAATGGAAAATGGAATAATGTTAACTGGAGGGGGGGCATTACTTAGAGGCTTAGACAAATTAGTTAAGCAAGAAACAGGAATGCCAGTTCAAATAGCTGAAAACCCACTAGATTGTGTTGCATTAGGAACAGGAAAGTCTGTTGAAGACCAGGAAATATTCGAAAAAGTATTAATGATGAATACTAGAAGATAATAAAAGTTGGTGATAACCTTGAAATTCGATAAACATAAAAACGAAAAGAAGAGGGTCAATGTAAAAGTGATAGCAACAACGGTAGTTGCTATCACTTTAATTGGAATTGTGGGAATATCAATAGGTAGATTCTCTGGAGTAAATGCTATAAATATGAGTTTTGTTTTAGACTCTGTAAGCGTTGTACAAGAGAATTTAAATAAAGGATTTGTCTTCTTAAAAGACAATTTTGATGAATTGATAAACTACAAGGATAATGCTACAAAAATAGACTCATTAAAAACAGAAAATGAAAAGTTACAGCAAGAAGTTATAAAATTGACTAAACAGCTAGATGAAGTGGAATCGCTAGAAAACTTAAAAAAAGCACTTAAATTTATACCAGAGGACTACAAAGCAAGTAGTATTGGAGCTAGTGTAGTATCTAAAAATGATGGTAATTGGTATGATTCATTTGTAATAGGTGCAGGAGAAAATTCTGGAGTGAAAAAAGATAGTGTAGTAATGAATGGAAGTGGATTAGTAGGTATAGTTTATGAAGTATCTAATAACTATAGTAAAGCTATATCACTCCTTGATACTAAATCATCTGTAAGTTTTAAACTTTTAAAAGATTCAAACTCAAAGGGTGTAATTACTCAAAATACAACTATGGATGATAAAGAAAATCATAAAAATCAAGGATATTTACAAGGATATATGTTTGATTCATCTTATAATGTATTACCAGGAGATGTTGTTGTTACATCTGGACTAGGTCTTTATCCAGAAGGAATACCTATAGGCGAAGTAGATAAAGTAATTGATGATAAAAATAAATCACTGAAATATGTAGTTGTAAAACCATATGCTGACTTTAAAAATGTAGATGACGTTGTAGTGGTTGAACCAAGAAATATAGATTAAAGGGGATAATCAACAATGAAAAGAGTTTTACTTTGTATTTTAGGGATTTTATTAATAATGGTGGAAGGAAGTATTACCAACTACATACATATATATGGAGTGAGTTTAAATTTAGCATTAATATATATGACTATTATAGCACTTTACTTAGATGAATTAGATGTAGGTATAATAGGTGTAGTAATAGGTTTTGTAAAAGATATAGCATTAGGTGGAATATTTGGAGTTAATGCACTTATACTATTTGCTATATCATATTCTATAAGTCATCTAAGGGATAAAATATATAAAGAAAGTTATATTACTATATTTACATTAGTTTTAATAACTAGCTTATTTGATTCCTTAGTAAACATAGCAGCAGTTACATTAACATATAACAGTTATGGTATATTAAAAACTGTTATAAAAGGATTGGTATTTATACCTATTGGAAATAGTTTATTAAGCTTATTACTATACAGAATATGTAAGAAGTCTGTATTAAAGCTTAAAGAAGATTAGTTGGTGATTATATGGAAGATAAGAAAAAAGATGATAGATTAAATATTATTAGAAATATAATTCTAATAGTATTTACGATTATTACAATAAAAATAATCTACATGACTACATTTAAGTATGAATATTATACAACTTTAGCAGAGAATAAAACATACAAAGAACTTCCCATAAAAGCCCCTAGAGGTGAAATAAGGGATAAATATGGTAGATTATTAGCAGGAAATAAAAATCTATTTACTATACAAGTATCAGGTAATGGAATAAATAGAAAAAACTCAGAGAATAAGTCTATGGCAAATGAAATTTCGTTGAAACTTATAAATATATTAGAAAAAAATAATGAAGAACATATAGATGAATTTCCTATATACATAGAAAATGGACAGTATTATTATACATTTGATAAAAAAATTAGTGAATTTAAAACCGAAAATGAGATACCACAAGAATTAAATGCAAAAGAAACTTTTTATTATTTAGTTGATAAATTAGTAGCTGACGAAGTCTTATCCATAGAAGATAAAAGACTAGAAGCATCAAAACTTCAAGGGAAGCTAAATGAACATGGATATTATCCTCCGATTCTTATAAGCAAATGGATATTTACTGAAGAACGAAATAAAAGAGACTGGTTAGAAAGTTATAAAATAAAAGATATAAAAATAAGTGCAAAGAATGCATTTAAAGAAATAAGAAATAGTAAAAGCTACCAAATTGATAAAACTATGAGTGATCTTGATGCTAGAAAAATAATGGTAGTAAGAGACCTTATAAAATCTCAAGGATATTCTCAATATAATCCAGTGACTATTGCAAAAGACATAAGTCAGGCGACGATATCTCAAATAGAAGAAAATGCTATGGAACTTCCAGGCGTATCAGTGGCAGTAGAACCTGTTAGATATTACCCAAATGGCTCTCTAGGATCTCATGTATTGGGTCACATGGGTAAAATGTCTTCGGATGAGGAAGAAATATATTTAAAAGAAAAGGAAAAGAAATATTACAAAGGTGACTTTATAGGTAAAACTGGAATTGAGCAAAAATATGAAGATAAATTAAGAGGAACAGATGGGTATCAAACTGTTCAAGTAGATGCACTAGGCAGGATTACTCAAGAACTTGATGTTCTAGAGCCTAAGTCTGGAGATACAGTATATCTTAGTTTGGATAGAGATTTACAAGCAGTAGCAGAAGATGCATTAAGAAGAACAGTAGAAGTTACAAATAAAGGTGGAACTTTTAAAAGCCAATTTGGAGATAAAAGTTTTTCGAAATCACAACCTAATGCAAAGTCAGGAGCTATAATGGCAGTAGATATTAAAACTGGAGATGTATTAGCTATGGCGAGTTATCCAGATTTTGATCCAAATAAATTTGCAACTGGTATATCGTATGAAGATTATAAAGATTTAGAGCCTAAAAACAAAAATGACTTAATTGCACCAAATCCTTTAGTTAACCTAAATACACATGCAGCATTTCAACCTGGATCTACATTTAAAATGGTAACTGGTATGGCAGCTATAGACAATGGACTAAGTCCAAATTATGCTATAAATGACCCCGGGGTTATACATTTAGGAAGTAAGACATTTGGAGATTATATATGGAATAAGTCAAGAGGTAATCATGGATATACAGATTTATACAAAGCAATCCAAGAATCTTGTAACATATACTTTGCAACTATAGCTACAGGTAAGAACTGGGGCGGTGGTAAAGATCCAAATGTAAAAATAGATGCAGATGATATATTAGAATATGCTAAGTTATTTGGTTTGGATGATTTTACAGGTCTTTATGGTGAAGTTGGGGAAAAAAGGGGTCGTGTACCTAGTAAAGAAAGCAAATTAAGTAGTACTCAAGCACTACTTAGAAGTGCACTTAATAAGGAAATGTCCAATGATTTCCAAGATATAACTAAGGAAAAAAATCCTGATGAATATGAAAAAAGAATTGAAGAGATAGTTAGTTGGGCAGGGGAAGAAAAGACTCCAGGTAGAGTAGAGACGATGGAAAGGTTAAAAAAATTAAGAGTAAAAGAAGATAGAGTAGAACCTATTGCAGATATGGCAGTATTTACATACTTTAATTTTGCAAAGTGGAGTTCGGCAGACACATTTAACCTTTCTATAGGACAAGGTGAAAATGCTTATACACCAGCTCAGATAGTAAGATTTACTGCATCTATTGCTAATGGAGGTAAATTATTAGAATTATCAGTAGTTGATAGAAGTATATCTAGTAATTATAAATCTGTAGATATTGATGAAAATAGTTCATCTAAAATAGCATTAAATAGCCCTGAAAAGTTAAAAGATTTAACAAAAGGGATGGAAAGGGCATCTAGTGTGGGTACATCAAAAGGTGCATTTGAAAACTTCCCTATAAATGTTGCTACAAAAACTGGTACAGCCCAAAAAAGTGGTAAAATACCTACCGAAGAAGAATATAACTATTTATTAAGTCATATGGGATCATATGGGGTATCTTCCGATGAAGCCGTAAAACTTTCAAATGACATGAAGTTAGAGAGGGAATCAGAGCTTACAGAGGAAAAAATAAAAGAAATAAAAATACAGCTTGAAAAAAATGATTTAGAAGAATCAGAAAGAACTAAACTTGAAGAACAACTTAAGGATGGTGTTAGTGTAAAATTAGAAGATAGTGATAAAGTAAATGCTATATATCTAAGAAAAGCTATAAAAGAACTTAATCCAAAATTGAGTGATGAACAAATAGATAGATATAAACCTGAATATGGTGACTTTGCATGGAGTGTAGGGTTTGCACCAGCAGATAATCCAGAAATAGCAGTTGTATCGGTAATACCTCAAGGAAATGAAAGTATATATGCCTTATTACCTATGAGAGAGATAATGGGAACTTATTTTGGATTAACTAAATCTGATGATAAAGAAAAAGCTGATGATAAAAATAAATCTGAAAAAGAAGAAAATAAAAATGAAAATAGTGTAAGTAGTCATCAAAATATAAATTTTGCACCTCAAATGAAAAAATAAGAGGAATTGAAGATTTTTTGAAGAATATATAAAAATGATATATCACTCTGGAGGTTGTTATGTCTTTGAGAGAATCCACAGCCCAGGAACTTGTAGAGTTTAAGGGAAATAAAAGAGGGATAATAGTAAATATTAAAAGGGAAGCCCCTTTTGATGAAATTAAAAGAAAAATAATAGATAGGCTAGAATCATCTGTAGGCTTCTTTAACGGAGCAAAAATTTACTCTATAAACTGTGATTATCTAACTGATATACAAGTTATAGAAATTAAACATGATATTACATCTAAGTTTGATGTTGAGTTTATAGAGGAAGAAAAAACAGAAGAAGTTATTAATTTTCAAACTAAATATGTAAATAATCTAAGGTCTGGAGAAAACATTGAATTTGAAGGTGACGTAGTTGTTATGAGTGATATGAAACCAGGGTCTCAAGTAAGTTCATCTTCAAATGTAGTAATAATGGGAGATATAAGATCTGGGGCGAGAATTGTAGCTAGAGGAAATGTGACAGTAATGGGAACTGTAAAAGGTTTTGTACATGCAGGAGCAAATGGAAATGAACAGGCTTATATAGTTGCAAATAATCTAGAATCTAGAATATTACAAATAGCAAATAATATTGCAGAAGCTCCTGATGATGAGGATTATAAAAAAGAAAAGAAAATTAACCCAGAAATAGCCTTCGTAAGTAATGGGAGAATTGTAATAGAAAGTTACTTACCTAAAATTATAAAATAATAAGTAAATCCATAGGGGGTAATGTAATGAGCGAAGTTATAGTTATAACGTCTGGTAAAGGTGGAGTTGGAAAAACTACTACTGCAGCAAACTTAGGAACAGCTCTAAGCCTAGAAAACAAAAAAACTGTTATAGTAGATGCAGATATAGGACTAAGAAATCTAGACGTAGTTATGGGTCTTGAAAATAGAATTGTTTACGATATAGTGGATGTAGTAGAAGGTACTTGTAGACTTAAGCAGGCTCTTATAAAAGATAAGAGATTTGATAATTTATATTTACTACCAGCAGCTCAAACTAGAGATAAAAATGCTGTATCTGTAGATCAAATGAAAGATTTATGTGAAAAGTTAAGAGAATCTTTCGATTTTGTAATTATGGACTGCCCAGCAGGTATAGAACAAGGATTTAAAAATGCTATAGCAGGGGCAGATAGAGCGATAGTCGTAACTAATCCAGAAGTATCAGCAGTAAGAGACGCTGATAGAATAATAGGCCTTTTAGAAGCAAATGAAATAAAAGATATACAATTAGTTATAAATCGAATAAGACAAGATATGGTTAGACGTGGCGATATGATGGATAAGCAAGATATAATAGAAATATTAGCTATAAAGTTATTAGGATTAGTTCCAGATGATGAAAGTATAATCGTATCTACAAACAAAGGAGAACCAGCTATACTTGATCCTAAATCTGCAGCTGGTCAAGCATATAAAGACATATCTAAAAGGATACTAGGAGAAGATATACCTTTAGTAGACCTGGAAGTTGAAGGTGGATTTTTCAATAAAATCAAGAAAATGTTTGGTATGGCCAAGTAGCAAAGGGGGATATTATCCGTGTTAGATATATTTAAGGTTTTTTCTAACGATTCTAAAACTAGTAAAAATGTAGCAAAAGAAAGGCTAAAGCTGGTATTAGTACATGATAGAGTGGATTGTTCTCCACAGCTTTTAGATATGATAAAGTCAGATATATTAAAGGTTATTGCAAATTATGCAGAAATAGAAGAAGATGGTCTTGAAATAAAGATGTCTAAGTCTAGGGGAGAACATGATGATATGCCGGTATCTGCATTAGTTGCTAATATACCATTAAGGCACATAAAAGATAGAAAAATGAGTTAGGATTTTAAAGGGGGATATCCTTAATGGTTATGCCCCTTATTTATATTAATCTACATTAAATAAAAATTTTCAACAAGTAAGAAAGACGGTGGTAATTTGATCGATTATAAGTCTACAATAAAATTAGTAAAAGAGCTGGACTGGAAATTAATATTTACGGTTATAGCTATATTTATATTTGGTCTAGTAATACTAAGTAGTGCGACACATGCAAATAAATCAGGAGTATATATTCAATTATATAAGCAGGGATTGGCTTTCGGGCTAGGGCTTGGTATGATAATATTAATATTATTAATTGATTATAATTTTTTAGGTAAATACTATAAAGCTTTGTATATTGTAAGTTTAATTTTACTTGCGATAGTTTTAATACCAGGTATAGGTGAAGTAAGAGGAGGAGCTAGGTCTTGGATTAGTATAGGACCACTAGACTTTCAAACATCAGAGTTAGCTAAGTTAACATTTATACTTAGTTATGCAAAAATAGTTGAATCTAGAAAAGGAAAGCTTAATAACATAAAAGAGTTAATACCAGTAATAATTTATGCGCTACCTTTTATAGGTTTATTATTTGCTCAACCAGACCTTGGAACGGCAATAGTTTTTAGTTGTATAATAGTAGGAATGTTATTTACATCAGGACTAGATTTAACTTTAATCAAAAGGACTATACTTGTAATACTTGTATTGCTACCTGTGATGTATATGCTTATGGCACCTCACCAAAAGGATAGAATAGAAGCTTTTTTAAATCCTGAAGATGTTACATTAAAAGGAAACTATCAAGTGATGCAATCTCTTATAGCAATAGGGTCAGGAGGTCCTGGAGGGAAGGGTCTATACAATGGAACTCAAAATCAAGAAGGATATCTTCCTGTACAGGAAAGTGATTTTATATTTGCTGTTATAGGTGAAGAACTGGGTGCAGTTGGGATGATTACTATTATGTTGCTATACATAATATTTTTAATAAGAATGATTATAATAGCAAGAGATGCTAAGGATTTTTATGGTACCCTCATTGTAGTTGGGGTAATGAGTATGTTTGCATATCAAATAATACAAAATATTGGTATGACTGTTGCGCTTATTCCAGTAACAGGAGTAACATTACCTTTTATAAGTTATGGAGGAAGTTCTTTATTGACATCTCTAGCAAATCTAGGATTGGTATTAAATGTTTGTATGAGAAAGAAAAAAATAAACTTTTAAATAACATGCATTTTAAATAAAACATAATGGAGGAATATATGAATATAGCATTAGTAGCACACGATGAAATGAAAAACACCATGGTTGGATTCTGTATAGGATATGAAGCTATACTACAAAAATATGGGTTATATGCAACTGGAACTACAGGTAAGAGGATTATGGATGAGACTAATTTAAATATACATAGATTAGCATCAGGTCCTTTAGGTGGAGACCAGCAAATAGGATCATTAATAGTAAATCAAGATATAGATTTGGTTATTTTCTTAAGAGATCCATTAACATCTCAGGCTCATGAACCAGATATACAAGCATTAATTAGACTTTGTGATGTATATCATGTTCCTGTAGCTACAAATTTAGCCTCTGCAGAAATCTTTATAAAGGGATTAGATAGAGGAGAGCTTTCTTGGAGAGAAGTAAGAAAAACTACAATTCAAAGGGTATAAAAAAGAAAATATAAAAAAGGTTGCTTGTGAAAAATTAGAAGCAACCTTTTTTATATTTTATATATAGATTAAATTATTTTAATAATTTTCCAAACTCAGCTCCGAAGTTGAAACAATCTTCAAGAGTGTCATTACTAGGTGAGAATTTTTTCTTAAGACTTTCTATTGGCATTTTAAACTTCATAGCTTTAAGAAGGTCTTCTGACATAGACATACCTTCGCCACTCCATCCGTAAGAACCAAATACCCCAGCTATTTTACCAAGGTTAGCTAATGGGTCTATTACAGAGAAAAAGTCCCACATAGGTTTAACCATAGTCTTATTTATTGTAGGAGCGCCTAACAATATTACTTTAGAGATTACTACAGCATCATGCATTTCTTCTAAGCTCATAGTTTCTAAGTCGTATAAGTTAACTTTTGTACCTTGGGATAAAAGACCTTCTTGTACCTTTTTTGCCATTAATAAAGTATTAGTATAAGCCGATAAGTAGAACACTGAAACCTCATTTTGGTTTGTAGTACTAACAACTTCTGTCGACCAACTTAAATATCTTTCAACAGCAGCCATAGGGTTTTTAGTAAGCATAGGGCCATGAGAAGTTAATATAGTATCAAATTGGATATCTAATCGAACAACTTTATCTATAGCGCTTAAAACATGCTTAGCAAAAGGCTTAACTATACAGTTATAGTAATGTTTAGAGGATTTTAAATAATCTTCACTTTCAACAGCATCAGCATCCACATTTGCAAAGTGGCATCCAAATGCATCACAAGTGAATAGAGTTTTATCTTCCTCTATGTAAGTGAACATTGTATCTGGCCAATGTAGGAATGGTGCAGTAATAAACTTTATATTTCTTTTTCCTATGTTTAAAGTCTCTCCATCCTTTATAACATGACACTTAAATGGTTTATTTATTTGCTCATCTAAGTAAGTTTTTGCAACCTTTGTACAGTATACTTCTATATTAGGATTTAAATCTAAAATATACTTTAAGCTACCAGCGTGGTCAGGCTCAGTATGATGAATTACTACATAGTCGATATCTTTAATATCTGTAATTTTAGATATATTTTCTATAAATTTATCTTTAAAATTAGGTTTTACAGTATCAAATAGTACTGTTTTTTCATCTTTTATTAAATATGAGTTATAGGTAGTACCAAACTCAGTTTCCATTATTATATCGAACACTCTTAAATCTTTATCGACAACACCTGTAAAGTATATATCGTCCTTTATTTCAAAAACATCTTGCATTGCAAAAAACCTCCTAAAATTTATCTCATAGAATAATTATACCCAGAGAGTTAAAATTAAATCAAAAATAATTATAAAATGATTATACAACAATATTTCTAAATTACAAAATTAAAATTTAGTTAAAATTAAATTTTAAAAAGTATTAGGCATTAATATATTAAACGTAAAAGTTGGAAAAACTATAAATGATATTATAATAATCAAAAAAATTAAAAATTTTGATACATAATATCTTATAGTGTATAATAATAGTTATGTGAAAAAACAATAACTGGTTGGAGGTTTTGATAATAAATGGACAAAAAAATAGATTTAAAGAGAATCTTAAAAAAAGTAGAAAAGCCTGCTAGGTACTTAGGAAATGAAGTGAATTCTGTTCATAAAAACACAGATAATAAAGATTTAATAAGATATGCTCATTGTTTCCCAGATTTATATGAAGTAGGAATGAGTCATTTGGGAAGTCATATACTTTATGATGTAATAAATAAAGATGAAGAAGTATTTTGTGAAAGAGTATATTCGCCAGCAGTAGATATGGAAAAAATGATGAGAGAAAGAAATATACCAATGTTTGCTCTTGAATCTAGAGAAGCCATAACGAAATTTGATTTTGTGACATTTACGCTACAATATGAACTTTCATATACTAATATACTAAACATATTAGATTTAGCTAATATACCACTATTAAGAGAAGAAAGAAAATCAGATGATCCATTTATATTAGTAGGTGGACCTTGTGCATATAATGTAGAACCACTAGCTGACTTCATAGATATAGCAATATTAGGAGAAGGTGAAGAGGTAAATTTAGAAGTAGTAAATGCTTATAAAGAGTGGAAAAACAACAAAACTACAAGAGAAGACTTTTTATATGAAATATCTAGTATAGAAGGGGTATATATACCTAGTTTCTATGATGTTACATATAATGAAGATGGGACGATAAATAGTGTTGTACCAAATAGAGAAGGAATTCCTGCTAATCCTCAAAAAAGAATAATCAGAGATGTAGAAAATGTATCATACCCAGAAAAGTTAATAGTACCTTTTATAGATACTGTACATAATAGAATAGTTTTAGAATTATTTAGAGGTTGTACTAGAGGATGTAGATTCTGTCAAGCTGGTATGATATACAGACCTATTAGAGAAAAAAGTGTAGATAGATTAAAAGAAATATTAGAAAAATTAGTTAAAAATACAGGATATGATGAAATATCATTATCTTCATTAAGTACTAGTGATTATAGTCAATTAGCAGAACTTACGGATTACTTAGTTGATGAATATACACCGAGAAATATAGGTATATCACTACCTTCATTAAGACTTGATAACTTCTCTATGGAAATAGCACAAAAAATACAACAAGTTAGAAAAAGTGGTCTTACATTTGCACCAGAAGCTGGAACACAAAGAATGAGAGATGTTATAAATAAAGGTGTAAGTGAAGAAGATTTAGAAAATGCAACTAGAAAAGCTTTCGAAATGGGATGGAATCGTGTTAAATTATACTTCATGATAGGTCTTCCAACAGAGACTTATGATGATTTAGATGGAATAGCTAATCTTGGGTATAGTGTTATTGATACTTATAGAAATGTTCATAATGGAAAGATAAAAAGAGACTTCAGCGTTACAGTAAGTACATCGACATTTGTACCTAAACCGTTCACACCATTCCAGTGGCATGGACAAGATACTACAGAGGAAGTTATAGAAAAGCAAAGATATTTAGTTAGAAAACTAAAGAATAAAAATATAAAATATAATTACCATGATTCTAAAACTAGTTTAATGGAAGCTGTTGTGGCTAGAGGTGATAGAAGAATAGGTAAGGTTATATATGATGCATTTAAATCTGGAGCAAAATTTGATGGATGGTCAGAGTACTTTAGTTTAGATACATGGAAAGAAGCTATGGAGAAAAATGGATTATCTATAGATTTCTATGCAAATAGAGAAAGAGAATATGAAGAAATATTCCCATGGGATCATATAGATGTTGGAGTAACTAAGAAATTCTTAGTTAGAGAAAATGAAAAATCAAAGCAAGATGCAATTTCTCCAGACTGTAGACATAAGTGTAATGGATGTGGAATAAATACACATGATATTGGAAGGGGGCTTTGTTAATTATGAGCAAAATAATAAGAACTAAATATAAAAAAGAAGGAGATATGATATATATATCACACCTTGACTTACAACAATTATTACAAAGAGCTTTTAGAAGGGCTGAAGTAGAATTAGTACATTCTCAAGGTTACAACCCTCATCCTAAAATAAGCTATGCAAATGCATTAGCTTTGGGAACAGAAAGTCAAGGAGAATATGTAGATTTTGAAATAGAAGCAGATCTTGATTCTGAAGAATTATTAAATAAAATAAATTCTACTTTACCAATAGGTATAGAATTTATAAAGGCTAAAGAAATAACTAGTCAAACACCTTCTTTAGCATCCAATATAGAATATGGAGAATATATATTTAATATAGAACTAGAGAGAGCTTTAAGTAAAGAATTTGTAAAATCTAAATTAGTAGAATTTATGAATCAAGAAGAAATAATGATAACTAAGAAAAATAAAAAAGGTAAAATGGTAGAGTCAGATATAAGACCTATGATAAAAACTTTTGACATATTAAGTTTAGATGATAACCTTATAACTTTAGAAGCTACAATAGCTACTGGATCTAAAGCAAACTTAAATACTAATATATTTATTCCTAAAATAATAGATATGTTAGAATTAGAAATGGATCCTTTAGATGTGGATATATTAAGAAGAGATTTATATGTAGTTGAGGATGGGCAATTAGTTACTCCTATGTAATTTTAAAATATAAAATCAAAAGGTGGGTATTTAGCCCACCTTTTTGGTATGCTATAATATAGATTAATAAATACCAAAGCTTAGGAAGTGAAAAAATGAAGCAAATTATTATAGAGTCGTTAATATCATCTCAAAAGACGGCTATAATTGAAAATGAAAAACTTATAGAGTTATTAATAGAAAATAACGCTAAAAATACAATAGTATCAAATATATATAGAGGTATAGTAAAAAAGGTACTACCAGGAATAGATGCTTGTTTTATTGATATAGGATTTGAGAAATTAGCATATCTTCAACTAAAAAAAAATCATGAAATAAAAGCAGGGCAAGACATATTAGTACAAGTGAACAAAGAAGAAATTGGAACTAAGGGTGCAAAGTTAAATACTGAAATAAGCTTAGCTGGAAGATATTTAGTTTATATACCATCAAATAATAGAGCCACAATGTCTAATAAGATAACTGATGAAAAAGAAAGATTTAGATTAAAAAAAATATCTAAAGCTATAAATAAAGAAGAATTAGGATTAATAATTAGAACTGAAGCTCAAGGATGTAGCATAGAAGAGCTAAAAGAAGACATAGAAGAATTAAAAGCTAAGTATGAATTGATAATTAAAGAATATAAGATGGGTATAGGACCTAAGTTGTTATATAAAGAGTTAGATATTGCTATGAAGTATGTTAAAGACAATATCAATGAAGATGTTGAGAAAATAATTACTAATGACGAAAGAAAGTATGAAGAATTAAAAGATATTTTAAAAAAAGTAAATAAAGACTATTTAAATAAATTGATTTTAGAAAATGATAAAGATATATTTGATTTATATAAGGTATCTAGTCAAATAGAAAAATCTCTAAATAAAAAAGTATGGCTAAAAAGCGGTGGATACTTAATAATAGAAAAAACAGAAGCTTTGACTGTCATAGATGTGAATACGGGAAAGTTTACAGGAAACATAAGGCTTGATGAAACAGTACATAAAACTAATTTAGAAGCATCTGTAGAAATAGCAAGACAATTAAGGCTTAGAGATATTGGTGGAATAATAATAATTGACTTTATAGATATGCATAAGAAACAATATAAAGAAAATATACTTAAAACATTAGAGGAGGAACTGAAAAAAGAAAAAAGAACAACTGAAGTCTTAGGTATGACTAAATTGGGTCTTGTAGAAGTAACAAGAAGAAGAGCAAAAGATTCTATAGATAAATATTATTTAGATGTATGTAAAACTTGTGAAGGAAAATCTACAACACAGTCTGTAAGTAGTATATTAGATGATATAGAAAAAGAAGTTATAAGAATAAAAAACCATACATACTACAAAAGTATTTTAATAGAAATAGAAGAAAAGAGTTATTTTGTTATAGAAGAAAAATTTATGGATATAATTAAAAAAATAATCGAAAAGTATGGTATAATCATAGTGCTAAAGCCTAGCAATAAAATAAGTCACAAAAAAATAAATATAATTTATAATACTCAGTTGACAAAACGACAAAATGAGAGTATTATTAATAACTGTAATGCCGCACAGGAAAGGTTTTAAAACTTCTTAGAAGTACCTTTTATGGCGAGTTTAAGACCGAGGAGGTGTATTTTATGTACGCTATAGTAAAGACTGGTGGAAAGCAATACAAAGTTGCTGAAGGTGATGTTTTATTCGTTGAAAAGTTAGAAGCTAACGCAGGTGATGTGGTTACTTTAAACGAAGTATTAGCATGCACTAAAGATGGAGAGTTAGTAGTTGGATCTCCAGTTGTTGAAGGTGCTTCTGTTCAAGCTAAAGTTGTTGAACAAGGAAAAGCTAAGAAAATAATAGTTTTCAAGTATAAAGCTAAGAAAGACTACAGAAGAAAGCAAGGACATCGTCA
>JAVXJG010000018.1:0-34126 GCA_036647935.1 Peptostreptococcaceae bacterium | reverse complement strand
TAATAGAAACTTGTTACTTAACTGATGAAGAAAAGAAAATAGCATGTGAGCTAGCGGTTAAAGCTGGAACTGATTATGTAAAAACTTCAACAGGGTTTGGAACAGGAGGATCAACTCCACAAGATATAAAGATTATGAGAGATACAGTAGGAAAAGATATAGGAGTCAAAGCATCGGGTGGAGTTAGAAATACTCAAGACGCGATAGCTGTTATAAATGCTGGAGCCACTAGAATAGGTGCAAGTGCATCTGTAGCTATAATAAATGGGGAAGATGTTTCTGGAAGTGGATATTAATAAAATAGTAAAGCTATAAAAAAGTCTTATGCATACAAATGTTTTAAACTTAATAATAGGGGTATATATACCCCTATAGAACACTAAAACTTAAGATAGTAAACTATATTAAAAAAAAACTTAAATATCTTATTAAAATAAAAAATAAGAAGGAAAATAAGGATTTATGTAGAATTACTTTATATAGTTAAGAAATATTTATGAAAAGTATATTGTACTATGATGTATATTGTATACACATAGGTTTAGATATTACTTTAATGATATATAAATATTAAAAGTTTCAATAAAACATTACAAATAAGTATAATTGTACCAAGATACTAAGGAGGATACATATTTATGGCTAAATTTATGAAAACAGTTGATGGAAATACAGCTGCTGCTCACGTTGCATACGCATTTACTGACGTAGCTGCTATATACCCAATCACTCCATCTTCAAACATGGCAGAAGTGGTTGATGAATGGTCAGCTCAAGGAAGAAAAAATATATTCGGACAAAGAGTTAGTGTTGTAGAAATGCAATCAGAAGCTGGAGCTGCTGGAGCATTCCACGGTTCATTACAAGCGGGTGCTTTAACAACAACGTTTACAGCATCTCAAGGTTTATTATTAATGATACCTAACATGTATAAAGTTGCAGGGGAGTTACTTCCTGGAGTATTCCACGTAAGTGCTCGTGCTCTTGCATCTCAAGCATTATCTATATTCGGTGACCACCAAGACGTTATGAGTGCTCGTCAAACAGGATGTGTTTTATTAGCTTCTGGATCAGTTCAAGAAGTTGCTGATATTGCACCAGTTGCACACTTAGCTGCTATAGAAGGTAAATTACCTTTCATACATTTCTTTGATGGATTTAGAACATCTCATGAAATACAAAAGGTTGAATTATTAGATACAGAAGATTATGCAAGCTTATTAAATATGGATGCGGTTCAAGAGTTCAGAAACAAAGCTTTATCTCCAAACCACCCTGTAACTCGTGGTACTGCTCAAAACCCAGATATATACTTCCAAACTAGAGAAGCTTCTAACAAGTACTACAATGATATAGTAGGAATAGTTGAAAAGTATATGGCTCAAATGAGTGAATTAACTGGAAGACCTCACAGTTTATTTGATTACTATGGTGCACAAGATGCTAAAAACGTAGTAATAGCTATGGGATCTGTAACAGAAGCTATAGAAGAAACAATAGACTTTGTAAATGCTAACGGTGGAAGTTTTGGTTTAGTTAAAGTTCATTTATACAGACCATTCTCAACTAAGCATTTATTAGATGCAATACCAGCTTCAGCTGAAAGAATTTGTGTACTTGATAGAACTAAGGAGCCAGGTTCAATAGGAGAGCCTTTATACCTAGATGTTCGTTCTGCATTCTATGAATCAGAAAAAGCACCAATGATAATAGGTGGAAGATATGGATTAGGATCAAAAGATGTTACTCCATCAGAAATAAAAACAGTGTTTGATAACTTAGTTGCTGATGCTCCTAAGAACAACTTTACATTAGGAATAGAAGATGATGTAACTAATACATCATTAACTCCATCAGAGCCAATCAAAATAGCTCCTCAAGGAACTATAAGATGTAAGTTCTGGGGATTAGGATCTGACGGTACAGTTGGAGCTAACAAGCAAGCTATAAAGATAATAGGAGATCACACAGATAAATATGCACAAGCTTACTTTGCATACGATTCAAAAAAATCTGGTGGTATAACTATGTCTCACTTAAGATTTGGAGATGCTCCAATAAGAGCTACATACTTAATAGATGAGGCTGACTACATAGCTTGTCATAACCAATCATATGTTAATCAATATGATTTATTAAAAGGACTTAAAAAAGGTGGTACATTCGTACTTAACAGTATCTGGAATGCAGAAGAAGTAGAAGCTAACTTACCAGCTAAAATGAAGCAATTCATAGCTAACAATGAGATAAACTTCTACACTGTAAATGCTACTAAGATGGCAGCTGAAATAGGTCTTGGAACAAGAATAAACATGATAATGCAATCTGCATTCTTCAAGTTAGCGGGAATAATACCGACTGAAGAAGCTATAGATTACTTAAAAGATTCTATAAACAAAGCTTACGGTAAAAAAGGTGAGAAGATAGTAAACATGAACTACAAGGCTGTTGAAGCTGGTATAGATGCTTCAGTTAAAGTTGAAGTACCAGAAGCTTGGAAGACTGCAGTAGATGCAGAAACTACAGATGCTAATGAGCCTGAATTCATTAAAAATATATTAAGACCAATGAACGCACAAGAGGGAGATAGTTTACCAGTAAGTGCATTCAACGGAATAGAAGATGGTACATTCCCTTGTGGAACAGCTGCATACGAAAAAAGAGGTATAGCTGTAAATGTTCCTGAGTGGGTAGCAGAAAACTGTATCCAATGTAACCAATGTGCTTATGTATGTCCTCATGCATGTATAAGACCAGTATTAGTAAATGAAGAAGAAGCAAACAATGCTCCAGAAAACTTCACTACTAAGAAAGCAACAGGTAAAGGATTAGAAGGATTACAATACAGAATGCAAGTAAGTCCAATGGACTGTACTGGTTGTGGAAACTGTGCTGACATATGTCCAGCTAAGAACAAAGCTTTAGTTATGGAACCTCTTGATACTCAAGAAGTAGAAGTAGAAAACTGGGCATTTGCTGTTGATACTACTAAAGTATCTCCAAAGGTAGATGTAATGCCTACAAATACAGTTAAGGGAAGTCAATTTAAGCAACCGCTTATAGAGTTCTCTGGTGCTTGTGCAGGTTGTGGAGAAACTCCATACATCAAGTTAGTAACTCAATTATTTGGAGAAAGAATGATGATAGCTAATGCTACTGGATGTTCTTCAATATGGGGAGGATCAGCTCCTTCAACTCCATATACAACTAACCACGAAGGTAAAGGTCCATCTTGGGCAAACTCATTATTTGAGGATAATGCAGAGTATGGATACGGAATGATGTTAGCTGTTAAGCAAATGAGAAGTAAAATAGCTGATAACATGAATACTTTATTATCAATGGATATATGTGATTGTGCTAGAGAAGCATTCACTGCTTGGGTAGAAGGTATGAATGATTCAGAAGCTTCACAAGTTGCAAGCAAAAAAGTTGAAGCAGTATTAGATGGTGCTTGTGATTGTTCAGCTGAAGAAATAAAAGCATTAATCAAAGAAATAGATGAAAGAAGAGATTACTTAGTTAAGAGATCTCAATGGATACTTGGAGGAGACGGATGGGCTTATGACATCGGATACGGTGGACTTGACCATGTATTAGCTTCAGGTGAAAATGTAAACGTACTTGTATTTGATACAGAAATCTATTCAAACACAGGTGGTCAAGCTTCTAAATCAACTCCAGTTGCTGCAATGGCTAAGTTCGCTGCTGCTGGTAAGAGATCTAAGAAGAAAGATTTAGGTATGATGGCTATGAGTTACGGAAACGTATATGTAGCACAAGTTGGTATGGGTGCAGATAAGAACCAATTAATGAAGGCTGTAATCGAAGCTGAAAAGCATGATGGACCATCATTAATAATAGCTTACTCTCCATGTATATCTCACGGATTAAGAGAAGGAATGGGAAGAGCTCAAGCAAACATAGAGCAAGCTGTTAAAGCTGGATACTGGCATTTATACAGATACAACCCAACTTTAAAAGCTGAAGGGAAGAACCCATTCTCATTAGATTCTAAAGAGCCAACAGCAAGTTTCAGAGACTTCTTAATGCAACAAGTAAGATACTCTGCAATAGCTAAGCAATTCCCAGACATAGCTGATGAATTATTCAATATGGCTGAAGATAATGCTAATGAAAGATACAATAACTATAAGAGATTATCTGAACAATTCTAATATCAATATGGTTTACAAAAAGGAGGAAACTTTATTCAAAGTTTCCTCCTTTTATAGAATACAAAACCTAGCATATATGCTAGGTTTTTGACATTTAATATGAAATAGAGTATAATGGTTAAATAAATTTAGCAAGGAAAACTACTTTTTTAAAGAGGTGAAAAGTATGGAAAATACAATAATACAACCAGTTTTAGTTGGTGGAGATATAAATTGTTATAGTGTGGCAAGAGCATATCATGAGGCGTATGGGGTTAAGTCTATAGCTTTTGGTAGATATGCATTAGGAGCAACTAAGGACAGTAATATAATAGATTTTAGAATAGAGCCAAAAATAACGGAAGAAAAAGAATTTATAGAAATATTGTTAAGAACAGCAGATGAATTAAATGCGCCTAATAAAAAGCTAATATTAATGGGGTGTACAGATGAGTATGCAGAATTAATAATAGACCATAGGGATATATTAAAGGAAAAATATATAGTACCTTATATAGGAAGTGAATTAAAAAATAAATTAATAGAAAAAGAATCATTCTATGGAATCTGTGAAGAAAAAGGATTAGACTATCCTAAGACATTTATATACTCTAAAGGAGAGGCAGTATCAAATTTTGGATTTAATTATCCAGTAATAGTTAAACCATCTGATAGTGTATTATTTTGGCAATTCCCATTTGAAGGAATGAAAAAAGCTTATGTAGCAAATAATGAAGCAGAGTTTAAAGAAATAACAGAATCTATATATAAGGGTAAATACGATAAAAATTTAATAATACAGGACTTTATACCAGGTGATGACTCAAATATGAGGGTTTTAACTTGTTATTCAGACCAACACGGTAAAGTTAAAATGATGTGTTTAGGGCATGTATTATTAGAAGAACATACTCCAAAGGGAATAGGAAATCATGCAGCAATAATAACAGAATTTGATGGACCTTTAATGGAAAAGTTTAAGGAATTTTTAGAAGATATAAATTATACAGGGTTCTCAAACTTTGATATAAAGTTTGATACTAGAGACAACACATACAAAGTATTTGAAATAAATTTAAGACAAGGTAGAAGTAACTACTATGTAACTAGTTCTGGAAATAATATAGCAAAATACGTTGTAGAAGACAGAATAAACAATAAATCACTTGATTTAAAAATACAAAAAGATCCTTTTTTCTGGCATGTTATACCTAATAATATTGTATATAAATATGTTAGCAATCAAGAATTAGTAAATAAAGCTAAAAATCTTGTTAAAGAAGGAAAGAGTGCAACATCATTTGGATATGAGGAAGATTTAAATAATAACTTTAAGAGAAGATGGTATATATTCTTATATAATATAAATCAAATGAGAAAGTTTAAAAAATACTGCAAATAGATGGTGATATGATTATGGACAATAATAAGACAGTAGGAGTAATAGGTGGGCTAGGACCTATGGCTACAGTTTATTTTTATGATATGGTAGTTAGATTAACAGATGCAAACTGTGACCAAGATCACATTGATATGATAATAGCTAATCGTGCAACTACACCCGATAGAACTGATTATATAATCGGAAAGTCGCCAGAAAATCCAGCGAAATCCTTTGTAAGTGATGCTAAAAAGTTAGAAAACTATGGGGTTGATTTTTTAGTAATACCTTGCAATACTGCTCATTATTTTTATGATGAAATACAAAGCAGTGTAAATACACCTATTATAAATATAATAGAAGAAACTGTTAAAGTAGCTAAAGAAAAAGGACATAAAAAGCTTGGAATATTAGGTACAATAGGAACAATACAAACTAATCTGTATCAAAATATGTGTAAAAAATATGGAATAGAATCTTTAGTTTTAGACCCTATAAGAGAGAATGATATAATGCACATTATATATAATGAGATAAAAAGTGGAAAAGAAGCTAGTATGGATAAATTTAATAATATAGTAAAATATTTAAAAGAAAGTGGTTGTGAAGGCGCTATTCTTGGATGTACGGAGCTATCTATACTTAGGGAAGATCATAAATTATATGATGAATTTTATACCGATTCCCTTGACGTACTAGTAAAGGCTACTATAAAGGCTTGTAATAAAAAAGTAAAATAAAGATAAATCATGGCTGTTTCAAATATTTATATTTTGGAACAGCTATTTTATTAAATATAAACTATTTATCAGCAAAAATAAGAAATAGGTATGATATACTACTAAAATAGAAAAAATTAAAATATAAAAGATACTTAAGAGGAGGTAGTAAAATGAAATTATTTAAGATAATGGAAAAAGTAGATTTTAATTCAAATAAACCTTTGGATGAAATCAAAAACTTAGAAATTAAAGACTTAGCATATAATTCTTCAAAATGTGAAGATGGATATATATTTATTGCAATAAAAGGTGAAACTGTTGACGGACATAAATATGTAAAAAAAGCATATGAAAGAAATTGTAGGGTATTTATAATTCAAGATGATGTAGAGTTACCAGAAGACGCTATAAAACTATTTGTAAATGATAGTAGGGTAGCTCTATCAAAAATGTCATCAAATTATTTTGGCAACCCATCTAATGAACTTAAGGTAGTTGGGGTAACAGGTACAAAGGGAAAAACTACAATAACTAATTATATAAGTGAAGTTTTAAATACATCAGGTGTTAATACTGGAGTTATAGGAACAAATGGAACTTTTTATAATGGAAAAAGTGAAAAGACAGTTAATACAACTCCAGAAAGTTATGAGCTTCATAGAATATTTAGAACTATGCTAGATAATGGGGTCAAGTGTGTTTCCATGGAAGTATCATCAGGTGGAATAATGATGGATAGAGTTAAGGATGTTGATTTTGATGTAGCAATATTCTCAAATATCTCGCTAGATCATGTAGGTCCAAAGGAACATCCTACATTTGAGCATTATTTAGAATGTAAAACAAGATTATTTAAATTAGCTAAGCACGGAATAATCAATATTGATGACGAGTATTCAGATTATGTAATAAAAAATGCTACTTGTGATATAGAGACATTTGCAATAAATAAAGAAGCTGATAGGATGGCTAAAGATATAGTTTATTCAAATGAAGTAGACTCATTAGGAGTAAGATTTAATTGTATTAGTACAGATGAAAAATTCGAAACGTATATATGCTCACCAGGTACATTTAGTATATATAATGCATTGGCAGTAGTTTCAGTATGCAAATATTTAGGAGTAGATACTAATATAATGTTAGATGCATTAAAAGGTGCAAAGGTAAGTGGAAGAGTAGAGGTTCTTAATGTACTTTCTTATGCAACTGTAATATTAGATTATGCACATAATGGGGTAAGTTTAGAAAATATACTACAAACATTAAGGCACTATAATCCAAAACGATTAATATGTTTATTTGGTTCAGTAGGTGGAAGAACAGAATTAAGGAGAAAGGAACTGGGAGATGTAGCATCTAAAGAATGTGATTTATGTATATTAACTAGTGATAATCCTGATTTTGAAGAACCTTTAAGTGTAATAAGAGATATATCAAAATCATTTGAAAATTCGTCTTGTGAATACTTAGTAGAGCCAGATAGAAAAAAAGCTATAGAGCTTGCACTAGATATTGCTAAAGAGGGAGATATGATTGTTTTTGCTGGAAAAGGACATGAAGAATATCAAATTATAAAGGGTGAGAGAATACCTTTTAGTGAAAAGAAAATAGCATTTAATTATGCTAAAGAAGTTATTAGAAAAAATATTGAAAATTCTCTAGCTTAGAAGAATATGATATTTATTAATAAAATTATAGTATAATTTGGATATTGTGAATTATACTATAATTTTTTTGAAATTAGGAGGTTATTATATGGATAAAAGTACAATATTTATATCATTACTTGAAAAGTCCAGCTTAATAATAGTTTTATTTATAATAATAACCAGAATAAGGTTATTTAAAAATATATTTCAAAAGGAAAAATATAAATTATTAGATTTGATAATAATATCTTTAATATTTAGTGGGTTGCAATACTAGGTACATATAATGGGATTACTGTAAATGGATCTCTAGCTAATACTAGAATTATATCTATAGTTTCAGGGGGTGTGCTATTTGGATCTGTTGTAGGTGTAACATCAGGAATAATATCTGGGTTTCATAAGTATACCATAGATATTGGAGGGATAACATCAATTCTATGTTTTATAGCAAGTATGTTTTCAGGGATATTATCAGGCTTTTTATAAATAAATTCAGTAATATAGAGGTTATTAGTGAATTTGATAATGGAGTTGATGTATTAAAATTCATTCAGGAAACAACGATAGATGCCATTTTTTTTAGACATTAGTATACCTCTATTAGATGGGATGCTTTTGGCAAAACTATAAAACAGTTTAAAATAAGTCCTAAAATAATTTTTATTAGTGCTTATAAAGAGTATGCAGTAGAGATTTAAGCTTAGATACAAAACAAGAAAATCAAGATGAAAATATATTTGAGAATGGATTATCAAAAGTTAGTTTGTGGAAATGGGATAAGCTAATAGTGGTTGATACAAAAGATATATATTATTGTGAAGCTAAAGAAAGAGAAACTATAGTATTTACGAGGGATAGTAAGTATATAGTTAAAAGTTCCATAAGTGATTTTCAAAAAAGTATTCATAATAATATATTTTTTAAAACTCATAGGTCTTATATTGTAAACATATCTAAAACAAAAGAAATAATACCATGGTTTAACAATACATACAAGCTTAAATTAAAAGATATAAACATAGATATACCTGTAAGTAGGAGCAAGATAAAAGATTTTAGAAAAATAATGCATATATAAATGTATTTTATGTAAAATTTAATATATTTTTATGAGAAAAGTGTTATTATGATTATGAAATAATTAATAAATATCAATTTAAAAATAAAGTTGATGTAGGGAAAAGATATGATAACATTTTTAGTATGCTTAGCGATTCTTATAGGTGGATACTTCATTTATGGTACTGTATTTGTAACATCTCCAGCAGGGTTATTAACATCAATGACAGGAATAGATAAAAATATATGGGTAGTATTAATAATAATATATTACATGCTAGCAAATGTATTACCAGTTGATAAAGTTATAGGAAAGATATATCCTATATTTGGAGCAGCATTATTATTTATAGCAGTAGGACTTTGTGGTGCTATGTTTATGGGACACTTTAATGGAACTATGATAATGCCAGAGATGAGTTTCGAAAATTTACATCCAGAGGGACTTAGCATATTCCCATTCTTATTTACAACAATAGCGTGTGGTGAATATCAGGAGATAGTTTATCTATACAGAATGTGCTAAATGAATTTGGAGGATCGTCTGGTGTAGTTGGTATGCTATCTAAAGAATTATTAGGACCAATGGGAGCAATACTTGCAGTACTTGGAGTTGTTGCTTGTCCGATAACAAGTGGAGATACAGCCTTTAGAAGTGCGAGACTTACAATTGCAGATTCATTTAATATAAAGCAAGAAGGTTTTAAAAATAGATTTGTATTAGCTATACCATTATTTGTAGTTTGTATATTCTTAACTACAATAGACTTTAATATAATATGGAGATATTTTGCTTGGTCTAACCAAACATTAGCTATGATATTCTTATGGTCAGCAACAGTTTATTTAGTAAAAAATAAAGCTAATTATTTTATGACATTAATACCTGCAACGTTTATGAGTGCAGTTTGTGTGGCATATATATTACAAGCTCCAGAAGGATTTAAACTAGATGCTATGTTATCTAATTCAGTAGGGATAGTATCAGCAATAATATTATTCATAGTATTTATGATGAAAAAAGGGCAGATAAATACCGAAATAGAAGAGAAAAAAATAGGATAGGTTAGATATATAAAAAGAGTATTTGTAATTAAAATTACAAATACTCTTTTGTGTATATTAAACATTAAATCTGAATAATATAACGTCTCCATCTTTAACTATATATTCTTTACCTTCAAGTCTAACAAGACCTTTATCCTTAGCAGCACTCATAGTACCAACACCAACTAAATCATTGAAAGCTATAGTTTCCGCTCTTATAAATCCTCTTTCTATATCAGAGTGGATTTTTCCTCCAGCAGCAGGTGCTTTTGTTCCAACCTTTATAGTCCAAGCTCTAACTTCTTGAGGTCCAGCTGTTAAGTAAGAAACAAGTCCAAGTAATGCATAAGAAGACTTTATTAACTTATCTAATCCTGACTGCTCAAGACCTAGAGTTTCTAAGAATTCTAGCTTTTCTTCATCTGTATCAAGTTCAGCTATCTCAGCTTCTATTTGAGCACAAACAACAACGACTTCAGCTTCTTCAGTAGATGCGAAATTTCTAACCCTATTTACGTATTCATTATTTTCAGCTTCATCAGCTAAGTCATCTTCAGATACGTTTGTAGCATATATTACTGGCTTTGATGTAAGTAAGTTTAATGAATCAACAAAAGTCTTTTGGTCTTCAGAGAAGTCCATAGTTCTAACACACTTACCATCTTCTAAAGTAACCATTATTTCCTTTAAAAAATCAAGTTCAGCAGCAAGTGCTTTATCAGCTCTAGCAGCTTTGCTTCCTTTTTGTATTCTTCTTTCTAATATCTCTATATCAGAGAATATTAATTCTAAGTTTATAGTTTCCATATCTCTAAGTGGATCAACAGAACCATCAACGTGAACAACATTAGAATCTTCAAAACATCTAACAACGTGAACTATAGCATCAACTTCTCTTATGTGAGATAAGAACTTGTTTCCAAGACCTTCTCCTTTAGAAGCTCCTTTAACAAGACCTGCTATGTCACAGAACTCTATAGCTGTTGGAACAACCTTTTTTGAATTATATAATTCTTTTAATTTATCTAATCTTTCGTCTGGAACAGATACTACACCCACATTTGGCTCTATTGTACAGAATGGGTAGTTAGCAGATTCTGCCCCTGCTTGAGTTATTGCATTGAACAGTGTACTTTTACCTACATTTGGTAAACCAACTATACCTAATTTCATGATTTTATCTTCCTCTCTTGTGTGATATTTATATGCTTATTGATAGTCATACTATCAAAATTATATTATAAATTTAAACAACCTGTTAAGCTCTAAACGTGGCTTAATAAGTATGTTTACCCAATTTACAAAAAACAATTGTAGACATACATACTGATTATACATCATATATATAATGGATGTAAACTATACTTTTGTTGGGGTTGATTTTATGCTGATTTCAATAGTTCTATGTTCATTAATATTTTTAAGTTTTATATTTGACGGAGTTATGGAAAATATATTTATAGTGTTGGCAGTAATGGCTTTTTATAAGCAAATAATTATGTGTAAAGATTATAAATATATGGCTTATGCGCTTATTATTTCTTATATTGGGGTGAATTTCATTATGACATTTGGATTTAGAAATTATTTAAGCTTTGATGAGATATCTCCAGAACAAGACAAAGAAGATACTATAATACTTTTAATATCAGATGGAGAAAGTAAAAATTATAATTTTAGAGAAAGAGCAACACAAATTTATTATGAGGAAGGACTGAAATCTTATTTTAAAGTAACAAAAAATCTATATGATTACAAAAGCTATTACAATGAAATAGGCTCAAGTGATTTTAAGGAAGAATCTGAAAAAATAGCATCAAATTTGAGAATTAGGTTAGGGAGTGGATATAAAGTTGTTAATTCTTATTTATACTCTACACCATACTTGGAGAGTAGTTTAGAAGATATTGTATCAAAGGGTTACAAAAATATAATTCTTTGCCCAATATTTATGACTGAAGGTAATGATTTTGATATATTTAAGGAAAGATATGATGATTTAAATTTAAGTATATACAACTTAAATATTACTATACTAGATACTTTTTATAAATCTAATAACTTAGCTATGCTTTATAAAAATGAAATACTAAAATACATAGATGCAAATGATAAAGACGTAGGAGTTATATTAATAGGGCTTCAAGAAGAAAATAATTTAGAACAAGATATTTTGTTTAGAGAAAAAATACAAGAATATGTACAACAAGAAGAAAAAAGTTATGATATCCAAATAAAATTACCTCTTTTGGAAAATAATAAAAAAGATATAATAAAATCAGGTGAGGAATTGTTAGAATATGGAATTGATGAATTGTATTTAGTCTTACCTACGTTTACAATAGATACTATATACACAAAACACTTAGCACAGAGTATATTTAAACAATTAGATATGGGAAACACTAAATTCTACTACATAGACCCACCTAATAAAAGTGAAGTCATAGTAGATGAAATTTTTACACGAATATCATTAATCAATCAAATAGGAGGATAATATGGAAGATATAAAAAAAATAAATTTAGGAGACAATATAAACTTAACTCTGATACCAGCTACTAAATTTAAATCTAATCTTGTAAGTATATACATACAAAGACTATTAGACAAAAGTGAAGCTACAAAAAATGCTTTGATACCTTCAATAATAACTAGTGGTTGTGAAAAATACCCTAGTTTAAATGCTATATCTAATAAACTAGATGATTTATATGGGTCATCTATGGGAGGAGATGTAAGCAAAAGAGGGGAAAGGCAAGTAATAAGCTTTAAAATAATAAGTACGAACCAAAAGTACCTAGATGAGGATATATTTAAAGATGTTATTGAGTTTTTTAATGAAGTATTAAACAATCCATTATTAGAAAATGGTGGATTTAAAGAAAATATATTAGACATAGAAAAAAGAAATTTAAAAGATAAAATTCAAGGAAAGATAAATGATAAAAGTAGATATGCACTTGAAAGATGTTTTGAAGAGATGTGTAGTGATGAAAGATATAGTATAAGTGAATATGGGTATGAAGATGAAATAGATAGTATAAGTGGGAAAGAACTATATGAACATTACAAAAATATAATAAAAACTTCTCCTATAGATATAGTTGTAGAAGGTGATTTTGATGAAAATGAAGTTAAGGAAACTATAACTAAATATTTTACATTTGAAAGAGAAAATATAATTGAAATACCAAGGGATGAATTTAAAAAAGATATAAAAGAAGTAAAAGTTATAGAAGATAAAATGGATATAACACAAGGTAAGTTAGTTATGGGATATAGAACAAGTATAGATTATAAAGATATTGAGAGATACTATCCATTAGTTGTAGGATGTAATGTATTAGGAGGGGGACCTCACTCTAAAATGTTTGTAAATATAAGAGAAAAAGAAAGCTTATGTTACTATATTTACTCGTCAGTAGAAAAATATAAAGGAATATTATTTGTATCATCAGGAATAGAATTTGAAAACTATGATAAAACAGTGGAACTAATAAATAAACAAATTGAAAGTTTAAAGATTGGTGAAATATCTAAAGAAGAGATAGAAAATAGTAAAAGTGGAATTATAAACTCTATGAAATCACTTAAAGATAGTATTGGTGGAATGTCAGATTTTTATTTTGCACAAGTAATGAGCAAAACAAATTCTACGATAGAGAAAATAATAGAAGAAGTTGAAAAGGTAAGTATAGAAAATATAGCTAAAGTGGCAAATGAGATAAAGCTTGATACTGTATATTTCTTGAGAAACTAAGGAGGCATATATGAAAAAGATAGTTAATGGTATATTAAAAGAAGAGGTATATTATGAAAAGTTAGAAAATGGACTAGATGTTTACTTTATGCCAAAGCATGGATTCACTAAGAAGTATGCGGTACTTGCTACTAATTATGGTTCTAATGAGCTGGAGTTTATACCTATTGGAGAAACTAAAAAAATAAGAGTAAATGAAGGTATAGCGCATTTTTTAGAACATAAAATGTTTGAACAACCAGATGGTGGAAATGCATTTGATAAATTCTCTAAATGGGGAGCTAGTGCAAATGCATTCACTAACTTCACTATGACTGCATATTTATTTTCTGCAACAGAGAATTTTTATGAAAGTTTAGAACACCTAATTGATTATGTACAAACACCGTATTTTACAGATGAAAATGTAGAAAAAGAAAAAGGTATAATTGAACAAGAAATAAAAATGTATAACGATGATCCAGATTGGAATGTATATTTTAACTGCTTGAAAGCCCTTTATGTAGATTATCCAGTAAGAGTAGATATAGCAGGAAGTGTTGAAAGTATATATAAGATAAACAAAGAAGAACTTTATAAATGTTATAATACATTCTATAACCCGGGAAATATGATGTTATTTGTAGTAGGAGATTTAGATGTAGATAAAGTTATGGAAACTGTTAAAAAAGTAAATCACTATGATGTGAAAAAACTATCGGGAGAAATACAAAAGTTTTATCCAAAAGAGCCAGAAAGAGTAAATCAAAAGGAAGTTGTAGAAAAGTTTCCTATATCAATACCAATGTTTAATATTGCATTTAAAGACAATAAAGTTGGTATTAGGGGAAAAGAACTTTTAAGAAAAGAAATTATATCAGAAATACTAACTGATATACTATTTAAAAAAGGTAGTATGTTATATGAAGATTTATACATGAAAGGTTTAATAAATGAAAACTTTGGAGCAGGGTTTTCTTCACAAGTAGACTATGGATTTACTATAATCGGAGGGGATTCAAAGGACCCTAGAGAAGTTAAAAGAGTTATACTTGAATATATTGAAAAATGCAAAAAAGAAAGTCTTTCTAAAGTAGAATTTGACAGAAGTAAGAAAAAGAAAATAGGAAATTTCTTAAAATACTTTGATTCTGTAAATTTTATAGCAAATAATTTTATATCATATAACTTTAAAGGTATAAATGTACTTGATTATTTAGAAGTTATAAAAGATATAACTTATGAAGAAGTAGAGGAAAGATTAAATACTCATTTAAAAGAAGAGTATTGTGTAATATCTATAGTAGAACCAAGATAATATATGGGCGCCTTATAGTGGTAATTATCACATAATAGGCGTCCTTTTAATTTAATGTCTATTATTATAATTATTAAACTGATATAATATTACAATAAATAAAAGTATCAAAATTTAACAAAATATTTAATAGGTAAGAGGTGACTGTATGGATAAAGTAGCATTTTCATTATTTGGTATAGATGTTATGTGGTATGGAATACTAATGGCAACTAGTATGATTTTAGGTACAATGATTGCATTAAAAGAAGCTAAAAGAGTAGGTATAGAAGAAGATGATATACTAAATTTAGCGATAGTAGCAATTCCCATAGGATTATTAGGAGCTAGACTTTACTATGTATTATTTAACTGGGGATTCTATTCTCAAAATCCATCTCAAGTATTAAACTTTAGAGGTGGAGGTATGGCAATTCATGGAGCATTAATTGCTGGTATCTTGACAGGTTTTGTATATACTAAAATTAAAAATATTAATTTCTTCAAAATGGCAGATGTAGTTATAGTAGGAATGCCATTAGCACAATCTATAGGTAGATGGGGTAATTACATAAATCAAGAAGCTTACGGTGGACCAACAAATTTACCATGGGGAATAATGGTAGATGGAGTTAAAGTTCATCCAACATTTTTATATGAATCAATCTGGAATTTGGGTGTTTTTATACTTTTATGGTTTATGAGAAAGAAAAAGAAGTATGAAGGACAAGTTATAGTATATTATGTAACTTTATACTCACTAGGAAGATTTTTTATAGAAGGACTTAGAACTGATAGTTTAATGATAGGATCACTTAGAATGGCACAAGTTATAAGTTTAGTAGGTGTAGTTGGTGGTATATTGGCTCATATATATCTATCAAAGAAAAATAAAATAGAAGAAATAAATTAAGTAGTAATAAGGAGAGAAAAAAATGGAATTTCATCATGTGTCCGTACTTTTAAATGAGTGCATAGAAAATTTAAACATAAAGCCAGATGGAGTATATGTAGATTGTACAATGGGTGGTGCAGGACACTCTAAGGAAATAGTTAAAAAACTATCCGAAAAAGGTTTGTTTATTGGTTTTGACCAAGATAAAAACGCTATAGCTACTGCAAAAGAAAGACTTAGTGAATATAGTGATAGAGTAAAATTTGTACATAGCAACTTTGAAAATATAAAAGAAGAACTAGCTAAAATAGGTGTATATAAAATTGATGGTGTTCTTGCTGACTTAGGTGTATCATCTCATCAATTAGATGAAGCTGATAGAGGATTTTCATATATGCAAGATGCACCACTAGATATGAGAATGGATGTAAGATGTTCATTTTCAGCATACGATGTAGTAAACACTTATACATCAGAAGAATTAACTAAAATAATAAAAGAGTATGGCGAAGATAATTGGGCAAAACGTATAGCACAGTTTATAGTAGAAGGAAGAAGCGAAAAGCCAATAGAAACTACTGGTGAACTTGTTGATATAATAAAAAAAGCTATACCTAAAAAAGCGAGAATGGATGGGCCTCATCCTGCTAAAAGAACTTTCCAAGCTATTAGGATAGAAGTTAATAATGAGCTTGGGGTAATAACAAAAATGATAGATGAGGCTTCTTCTATAATGAATGAGGGTGGTAGAATATGTATAATAACATTCCATTCATTAGAAGATAGAATTGTAAAAAATGCATTTAGAGATTTAGCCCTAGATTGTATTTGTCCTTCACATATACCTATGTGTCAGTGTGATAAAGTATCAGAAGTAAAGGTGATAACAAGAAAACCAATACTTCCAACTAATGAAGAAGTAGAAGTTAATCCAAGATCAAGAAGTGCAAAATTAAGAGTTGCAGAAAAAAAATAAGTCAAGAATCGTATTGTTACTATGTAATAATACGATTTTTTTATGCCTAAAAACAGAATGCAATAATAAAATGTATTTTAATGCACTAATTTTGAGATAAAAGTTTAGAGGAGGCAATAGACCCAATGATAAATATAATACTTGTATGAAGTAAAATTATATATGTTTTAGAGGTGATTATAGTGAAAAAAAATGAAAATATAAAAGACATAAATGAATATAAAAAAGCAAAAAAGAATAAGTATAGAAGGAGAGAAAACAAAAAGACTATAAAAAAGCCAATAATGTTTCTTATTTTTATAGGAACACTATCAATATTAATTGGTAATATATATGGATATTCTATTGTTTCAGATTTGAAATATGATATACATTATCTAAAAAATGATTTGAAGAAAAAAGAAATAGCATTAGAACAATTACAAGCAGAGGCTATAACTGATAAGTCTGTACAAGAGGTAGAAAAAAAAGCTAAAGATGAACTGAATATGGACTACCCAAAGAATAACCAAATAAAGTACATAGAGGTTGAGGATTAGGGGGGATAATTTTGAAAAAAATAAAAAGGGTAACTAGAAAGAGAATGGTCCTTATTCTTATACTGGCATGTGTCCTATTTTTTGCACTAATATTGAGGACGGGATATTTACAGTTAGTTAAAGGGGATTGGTTAAGCACAAAAGCAGAGCAACAGCAAACAAGAGAAATACCTATAGAAGCTAAAAGAGGAACAATATATGATAAAAATATGAAAGAGTTGGCTGTTAGTGTTACAAAGTACACAGTATGGTGTAAGCCAGTAGAAGTTACAGATAAAGAGCAAGCATCAAAAGAGGTATCGGAGATTTTGGGTAAAGAATATGAGGATGTATATAAATTAGTAAATAAGAGGAATATGGCGCTTGTAAAAATAGAAAGATGGATAGATGATGAAAAAGCAAATAAAATCAGAGAAGCTAAACTTCCTGGAATATGGGTTGCTGAAGATAATCAGAGAAGTTATCCATATGGGAACTTTGCACCATATATACTTGGGCATACAACATCAGACTCTACAGGTATTGCTGGGGTAGAGATGCAGTATGATAAAAATTTAAAAGGTCAGTCGGGTAAACTAATAATAAGTACAGATGCATCTGGAAGAGAAATACCACAAGGTATGGAACGATATTATGAACCAGTGCAAGGAAATGGATTAGTACTAACGATAGATGAGGTAATACAACACTACTCAGAAAAAGCAGCCCAAAAAGCATATGAAATAAACAATGCAAAAAGGGTAACTGTTATTGCTATGGACCCAAAAACTGGTGATATACTATCATTAGCATCAAAACCTGATTATGATCCAAATGATCCAAGAACGCCTATATATCCCTATTTCCAAGAAGAATTAGATAAATATGGAGAAAAAGATAAGATAAAAGGATATTCTCAAATGTGGAGAAATCCAGTAGTAAGTGATACTTATGAACCAGGTTCTACTTTTAAGTTAGTTACATCATCAGCAGGATTAGAGGAAAATGTAGTTAAAGTAGATGATAAGTTTACCTGTACAGGTACTGTAAACATATCAGGGCAAATAATTAAATGTTGGAGGCATTATAGACCTCATGGTGAACAAACATTTGCACAAGGTGTTCAAAATTCATGCAATCCAGTGTTTATAGAAGTAGGAAATAGACTAGGGACTGCAAAACTATATGATTACATAGAAGCATTTGGTTTTATGGACAAAACAGGCATAGATCTTCCAGGAGAAGGTAAAGGAATATTACATAAGGAAAAAAATGTCGGACCAGTAGAGCTTGCAACAATATCTTTTGGTCAAGCAAATGCAGTAACACCAATACAACTTATAACAGCTATATCGTCTATGGCAAATGATGGGAAACTTATGCAACCTAGAGTTGTAAAGGGATATACAGACAATAAGGGAAACTTAGTTGAAGAAATACAACCAAAGGTTGTAAGACAAGTGATTTCAGAAGAAACAGCTGATGAAGTTATGAAATTAGCAGAATCTGTTGTTAGTTTAGGTGGAGGTAAAGGTGCATATATACCAGGGTATAGAGTAGGCGGAAAAACAGGAACGGCTCAAAAGGTTATAGATGGTAGATATGCACAGGGAAAATACATATGTTCATTTATGGGTATAGCTCCAACTGATGATCCTCAAATAGTAGTTCTAGCAATAGTGGATGAACCTACAGGCGTAAGCGCTTTTGGTAGTACAACAGCAGGCCCTATAATTAAAGAAGTAATGACGGATTCTTTAAAATATTTAGGGGTAAAACCAGTATATACTAAAGAAGAAGAGAAGAAAAAATTTGAGAAAGTCCAAGTAGTAGTACCAGATATAAGAAATTTAACAATAGAAGATGCAGTAGGTGCACTAGAGGATGCTAAGCTTCATTCTAACTTAGACCCAGATATAGAAATAGATAAAGGAACTAAAGTAAAAGGAATGTTTCCTGCCCCTGGAATAACAGTATCAGAAGGATCTAGTATTAATATATATTTTGAATAATATGTCTATAAAATACCTTCAAAAAAGTTAGAATATAGTATATACTTATAAAGTTAAGAATTATTGGGGGCAATGTATATGTATTAATATACATTGCCTTTTATTAAGATAAGGTATAAAATAATATAGCTTATAGATTTAGAAGGAGGATTTAAAATGGAGTGCTTAACAATAGAGGAGTTAGTACTTGCAACAAAAGGAAAATTAATACTTAAAGATGGAAATAACTGTGTAAATGATGTTGTTATAGATAGTAGAAATGCAAATAAAGATAATGTATTTGTAGCTATAATAGGAGAAAACTTAGACGGACATAATTTTATTAAGGGTGCATACGAAAAAGGATGCAGAACTTTTATAAAAAATCAAAGTAATAGCATAAAATTAGATAGTAAGGACATAAATTTAATAGAGGTAAATAATACTGAAATTGCATTAGGTGATATAAGTAAGTATTATAAAGAAAAATTTAATATACCATATGTAGGAATAACAGGAAGTGTAGGTAAAACTACTACTAGGGATATGGTATATGGTGTAGTATCTGCAAAATATAATACCCTAAAAAATCAAGGGAACCTAAATAATCAACTTGGAGTACCATTAACTTTATTTACGCTAAACAAAGAGCATAAGTGTGCAGTAATAGAAATGGGAATGTCTGGATTTGATGAAATAAAATACTTAGCAAATATAGTGAATCCACAAATAGGGGTAATATCAAACATAGGTCTATCTCACATTGAAAGATTAGGGTCCCAAGAAGGAATACTACAAGCTAAGATGGAGATAACTACAAATTTTGATGAAAATAGTACTTTAATAGTAAATGGGGATGATAAGTTTTTATCAACATTAAAAAATCAAAACCATACTTTTAAACTAAGAACATTTGGATTTAAGGAAGATAATGATATATATTGTGAAGATTTTATTATAGAAAGTGATAGTATAACTTTTACATGTGAAATAGATAAAAAGAAAGAAACATTCTTTATACCTACAGTAGGGGAACATAATATATATAATGCAATGTCAGCGATTTTGGTTGGACTTACATTAGGACTTACACTAGATGAAATAAAATCGGGTATCAAAAACTTTAAAGCAACAAAAATGAGGCTTGATATAGTAAAAACAGACAAAGTTACAATAATAAATGATACATACAATGCAAGCCCGGACTCAATGAATGCTGCTCTAAAAATCTTAGGAAGATACAAAGAAAGAAAAATAGCTATACTTGGAGATATGTTTGAAATGGGAGAACATGCAGAGTATGGACACAGATTAGTTGGAAAGTCAGTACCAGAAAATGTGGATATATTAATAACAATAGGAAAAGATTCTAGCTTTATAGGAAAAGAAGCTTTAAAATGTGGATTTGAAAAAAATAATATACATCACTTTGAAACAAGAGAAGAAGCTATTAATCAATTACAAGAGTTAATAAAAAATGGAGATGTTATATTAGTTAAGGCATCGAGAGGTATGAAATTAGAGGAAATAGTAGAACATCTAAATAAATAAACAAATGAATTAGCCAGCAAGGGAGAGGAGTTATATTATGTTAGGAATAACAGAACTTACGTATACAGCAATGATTTCATTTCTAATAGTAGTTATATTAGGTCCAATATTTATACCTATGTTAACTAAATTTAAATTCGGTCAGACAGTTAGAGAAGATGGGCCACAAACACACTTAGCAAAAAATGGAACACCTACAATGGGTGGGATTTTAATGATAGTAGCAATACTAATAACAGGTTTAACTAGAAGTAAAGTGAGCCAAGATATGGTAGTAGGGCTTATATGTATAGTAGGATTTGGATTAGTAGGATTTTTAGACGACTTTATAATAATAAAAATGAAAAGATCTTTAGGATTAAAGCCTTGGCAAAAAATCGTACTTCAATTTGCACTAGCAATATATGTTTCGTATTATCAATATACAACATCACCTAGTGCTACACAAATTATGATACCATTTACAGATGCATATATAAATTTAGGACCACTATACATACCTATAATGACATTTATAATAATTGGTATAGTAAATGCAGTAAATTTAACTGATGGATTAGATGGATTAGCTTCAGGAGTTACATTAATAGTAGCATCATTCTTTATGATATATGCTCTTTCTTTAGGAAATCCTGATGTAGCAGTATTAGCAGCAGCAACAGTAGGAGCTTGTTTGGGATTCTTAGGGTTTAACTCTTATCCTGCGAGGATATTTATGGGTGACACAGGATCTATGGCTCTAGGTGGAGCTGTTGTAGCTTTCTCTGTATTAACTAACTCGATACTTCTAATACCTTTAGTAGGTGGGATATACTTTGCAGAAGCAATATCTGTAATACTTCAAGTAATAAGTTATAAGCTTACAAGAAAAAGAATATTTAAAATGGCTCCAATACATCATCACTTTGAACAATGTGGATGGCCAGAAACTAGAGTAGTATTCGTATTTTGGATCACTACAGTAGTATTAGCATGGATAGGTATAATATCTGTATTCTAGATTTGGGGGGGATAAAAATGAACCTAAGAAATAAGAAAATTTTATTAATTGGACTTGCGAAAACTGGAGTATCTACAATAAAGCATTTAGATAAATTAGATGCTAAAATAATTGTAAATGATATAAAAGATAAAGAAAAATTAAGTGACATATTAGAAGAACTAAAAGATTTAAATAATGTAGAATATATATTAGGGTATCATCCTGAAAATATAGAAGATATAAATATGGCAGTTGTTTCACCTGGAGTACCTCTTGATTTACCTTTCATAAAGAAAATAAAGGATAGCAAGATAGAAATTATAGGAGAAGTAGAATTAGCGTATAGATTATCTAAGAATCCTATATTTATAGGTATAACAGGGACAAATGGAAAAACTACTACTACTAGTTTAGTAGGAGAAATATTTAAAGCAGCTAAGAAAGATACTTATATAGTAGGTAATATTGGGAATCCTGTTATAGATACAGTTGATACATCTACAAAAGACTCTGTATTAGTTACTGAATTAAGTAGTTTTCAACTTGAAAGTATAGAATCATTTAGGCCAAAGGTAAGTGCATTATTAAATATTACAGAAGATCATTTAAATAGACATCATACTATGGAAAATTACATTGAAGCTAAGTCAAGAATATTTATGAATCAAAATAGCGATGATTTTTGTATATTAAACTATGATGATTTAGAAGTTAGAGCTTTAGCGAACAAATGTAGAGCAAAGATTATATATTTCTCTAGAATTGAAAAAATAGATGGGGGAATATATCTAGATGAAAATAACAATATAGTTATAGACATAGATGAAAATATAACACTTCTAAATAAAGATGAGTTAAGTTTACCTGGTAATCATAACTTAGAAAATTCTATGGCAGCAATAGCTATATCATATGTGTGTGATATAGGTATAAATGTTCTTAGAGAAGTATTAAAAACATTTGGTGGGGTTGAACACAGACAAGAATTTGTAAGGGAAATAAATAATGTAATGTATGTAAATGACTCTAAAGCAACTAATCCAGATTCAACTATAAAAGCTATACAGTCATACAAAATGCCAATAATATTAATTGCTGGTGGTATGGATAAAGAAAGTAGTTTTGATGAACTTCTTGAAGTAGCAAAAGAAAATGTTAAGGCACTAGTATTATTAGGTGAAACAGCTCCTAAAATACAAGAATGTGCAAAAAATAAAGGATTTACTAATATACATGTAGTAAAAAATATGGAAGAAGCAGTAAGTATATCTAATGCTATCTCAAATAGTGGAGATGTTGTACTTCTTTCACCAGCATGTGCAAGTTGGGACATGTACAAAAATTTTGAAGTAAGAGGTAAAGACTTCAAAGATAATATATCAAAATTAAAATAACCTCTTATCTGTTCAAAAGAAGAATGGAGGTAGGTCTACTAAATGCCTAAGGAAGTTTTGAAAAAGCAGATTGACAGAGGAAAAAGGGCAGAATTTGACAGTGTAATATTCTACACTACTATGACATTGGTATTTATAGGCATAGTTATGGTGTTTAGTGCTAGTTATGTACAATCAGCATTTAAACATCATGATGCCTATTATTTCCTAAAAAGAAGTGTGATTTATGCAGTTCTTGGATTTATCGCAATGATAATTACATCAAGATTGGATTACAATATTTGGAAAAAAAATTCGAATGCAGTAGGTATCGTATCAGTAATTTTATTGATACTTGTGTTAACGCCATTAGGTACAGAAGCAAATGGTGCAAAGAGATGGCTTGGAATAGGTGGTGCGAGTATTCAGCCAGCTGAAATTGCAAAGTTTGCAACAATAATAATTACATCAAAATTAATAGAAAAAAGATATGATAAAATAAAATCTTTGACAAAGGGTGTTTTACCACTTCTTATAATCCCAGGTGTATTCTTTGCGCTAATAGTAGCTCAACCAAACTTATCGACAGCAGGGATTCTAATAATAGTAACGTTTGTAATGATATTCATAGCAGGAATGAATATGAAACTTGTAATAGGTATGTTAGGAACTGGAGTTGGTTTATTTGGAGTGTTGGTTCTTACATCACCATATAGACTAGCGAGAGTATTGTCTTTCCTAGATCCATTTCAAGATCCTTTAGGTAAAGGGTATCAAGTAATACAAAGTTTATATGCGTTAGGTTCAGGTGGATTATTTGGTCTTGGACTTGGGAAAAGTAGACAAAAGTATTTTTACATACCAGAACCTCAAAATGACTTTATATTTGCGATAATAGGAGAAGAATTAGGGCTTATAGGATGCATAGTAGTTATAATATTATTTGTAATATTGGTGTACAGATGTATAAGAATAGCTTTAAAGTGTTCTGATATTTTTTCGTGTATGGTGGTAATTGGTATAGGGACACAGATAGGAATACAAGCTGCCATGAATATAGCAGTTGCAACGTCATCAATGCCAAATACAGGGGTAGGATTACCATTTATAAGTGCAGGAGGGACCTCGCTGACCATTTTCATGGCAGCTATAGGTATAGTGTTAAACATCTCAAAGAGTGTCAAAATTAATTAACAGGAGATGATATAATGAAAGTATTATTATCAGGCGGTGGAACTGGAGGTCATGTATATCCAGCCATAGCTATAGCTAATAAAATCAAAGAAGAACATCCTGATGCTGAAATAGTTTTTGTAGGTACAGAAAAAGGAATAGAATCAGAAATTGTTCCAAAGTATGGATATGAATTAAAAACGGTTACAGTACAAGGATTTAAAAGAAAGATAGATTTTGATAATGTAAAAAGAGTATTTAAATTATTTAAGGGATTAGAAGAATCGAGAAAAGTTGTTAAGAAATTTAAACCAGATATTGTAATTGGTACAGGAGGATATGTAAGTGGTCCTGTATTATTTAATGCATCTATGGCGAAAGTTGCAACTGTAGTTCATGAACAAAACTCATTCCCTGGAGTAACTAATAAAATACTTGCTAAAATGGTAACTAAGGTACTAACTAGTTTTGAAGATTCCCATGAGAGATTTCCAGAAGGGACTAGAGAAAAATTAGTTCTTACAGGTAACCCAGTAAGGAAAGAAATACTAGTAGCTAGAAAAAATATAGCTAGAAAAAATATAGGAATAGCTGAAGATAAAAAAATGGTTCTTTGCTACGGTGGTAGTGGTGGATCAGAAGAAATAAATGATGCTATGAGATTAGTAATAGAAAATATGATAAAAGATGATATAGCATTTATATTTGCCACGGGTAAATATTATTATGAAGATTTTATGAAAGATATGGAATCATTTATATTTAAGCCATATCAAAAAGTTGTACCATATTTGGAAGATATGGCAAATGCCCTTGCTGCAAGTGATTTAGTAATAGGTAGTGCAGGTGCAATATCCCTTGCAGAGATAACTTCACTTGGTAAACCATCTATAATAATACCAAAAGCTTATACAGCAGAAAACCACCAAGAATACAATGCTAAAAGTATTGAAGAGAAAGGTGGGGGAATTGCTATATTAGAAAAGAACTTAACACCAGAAAGTTTAAACAATGCAGTATTCAAGCTTTTAGGAGATAAGGAACTTTTAAGAGATATGGCAAATGCAAGTAAAGAAATAGGTAAACCAGAGGCTATAGACCTTATATATGCCGAAATATTAAAGATATATAATGAAAATAATAAGGTGGAAATTTCTGATAAAAAAGAAAAGAAATTAAGCAAAGATGATAATAATGACACTACGGAAAGTATAGAAGTTAGTCATAATAAATCTGCAGAAAATCAACCGAAAGTAATAGGAATAAAGAAAAAGTAACATATAACCCCTCTAGTACATAGTATTTAAATTATAGGCATTTTATTTAATATACTACATCTAGGGGGGGTAATTTTGTTTAAGTATATAATAAATGGAGGCAATAAAATAGAAGGTAGATTGGAAATTAAAGGGGCTAAGAACGCAATACTTCCTATTATGGCGGCTTCCATATTAAATGAAAGTACAAGCATAATTCATAATGTTCCAGATATATCTGATGTGCATTTTATGATAAAAATATTAGAGAGTGTAGGATGTAAGACAAAGTATGAAAATGATACTTTAATTATAGATAGTTCAAGTATAGATAACAATGAAATTGATGAACATTATGTAAGAAAAATGAGATCATCAATAATTATTTTAGGTGCAATGATAGGAAGATTAGATTATACTGCTATAAGCTATCCAGGAGGATGTGCAATAGGATCTAGGCCTATAGATTTACACTTGAAAGCACTAAAACAATTAGGGATAAGAGTTGAAGAAGAAAATGGATTTTTAAAGTGTTTTAAGGATAAACTTGAGGGAAATATAATAAACCTAGAATTCCCAAGTGTAGGAGCGACGGAAAATACTATGCTTGCAGCTGCTAAGGCTAAGGGTATAACTAAAATCTATAATGCAGCAAGGGAACCTGAAATAGAAGATTTGCAAAATTTTCTAAATGCCATGGGGTGTAAGATACGTGGTGCAGGAACAAATTATATAGAGATAGAAGGTGTAGAAAAATTACACTCAGTAGAACATACTGTAATACCTGATAGAATAGCTCTAGGAACTTATATGATAGCAAGTGCTATGACTGGTGGTAAATTAGAAGTTGATAGGGTCATAGTAGGTCATATGGAGCCTATAAGTGATAGGCTTAGAATGGCTGGATGTGAAATAGATTACACAAAGGAAGGATTAATACTTACTCCTCCTAAAATAATAAAATCAATAGACTTAATTAAAACATCTCCTCACCCTGGATTCCCAACAGATATGCAGGCACAAATGATGGCACTTATGAGTATTTCTAATGGAAGCAGTGTATTTTATGAAACTATATTTGAAAACAGATTTATGCATTGTCCAGAGTTAGCTAGAATGGGAGCAAATATAAAATATGTAACAGAAAATATTTGTATAGTAAAAGGTGTAGAGAAACTTCAAAGTGCAAGTGTTAAATCAACTGATTTAAGAGGAGGAGCATGTTTAGTATTAGCGGCTCTTGCTACAAAAGGGGAAAGTGAAATATCAGATATATACCATGTAGAAAGAGGATATGAAAATATAGAAACTGTTCTTAGAAACTTAGGTGCAGATATAAAAACCGTATAGATTAAATGTAAAAAGGTATAAAATACTTAATTATTTTATACCTTTTTACATTTAATTAAGTATTATCTTAAAATAATTAAGAAATTTTGTAAAAATATATAATAAATTAAATTAAAATATTACTTCTAAAATGTAGGGAAATCAAATAGTAAAGTTGTATTTATAAAGTAGGAAGTTTAAGGAGGGCGATTGTTTGGATAAAAATAAAAATAAGAATAAAAAGAAAAGAAAAAAAATAAGTATAGGAAAATTAATGCCTATATTAGTATTCATATTTATTGCTACTTTTGGAGTCGCTATATTTTTAAATAGTAGTTATTTTAATTTAGAAAAAGTTGAAATAACAGGAGAAAAAGGCCTTAGTGAAGATGAAATACTAGAAAGTATTGATTTAGCAAAAAATAAAAATATATTTTCATATAATACAAAAGCCATAAAAAATAAATTAATAGAAAATCCATATGTTGAAGATGTAAATATAAAACTCAAGCTTCCAAATACAATGAATATAAATGTAGATGAAAAAAGAGCCATAGCCCTACTTAAAAATAATGAAAACTATTGCTATATATCAAAAGATGGAGAGGTGTTGGAAAAAGTAGAAAAAATAGAAAAAAATAATGATAAAATAATAGTAGATATAGATTATAATTATAATAATGAATTTGTTAAATTTAAGAATGATGAAAGTGAGAAAAGGTTACTATATTTAATAGGTTGCTTAGATGATAAAAATATTTATGATAAGATATATGAAATTAACCTTAGAGATGAGAATATAACAAATATAATGACTAGAGATTATACAAAAGTGATTATATCTAATGATGATAAATTAGATTATAATGTATCTAGATTAGAGAAAATAATATTAGACCTCAATGCAAAAAACAAAAAAAACGGAACAATAGATTTAACTTATAATAACTATGCACTTTACAGTCCTTAAAATAGCTATATATATGAGGGAGTGATTTATATTGTCAAAAAGATTTCCTTATAAGAGCCTAGTAATAGTTAGTATTATACTAGGGGTATTTATAAGTATGCAAATAAAAACTATAAATTTTGAAAATAAAGGAATGACTACCTCGAAAAGAGGAGAGCAATTAGTTGTTGAGCTAAAGGCATTAAAAAAGGAAGAAGATGAACTTAAACTAGAGATTGATGAAATAAAAAATAGTATAAATCAATGTAAAGGAATAGAAAATGAGAATGATCAAGATATAATAACTAAAGAATTAGAAAAATATAGAACATTAGCAGGATATACTGATGTAAGTGGAGCCGGTATAGAAATAAAAATAAAAAATAATGAAGATGTAGTAGTCGAGAATATAAATAAAAATATTATATATAATTATGATTTAATACTATCTCTTATAAATAAACTAAACTCAGCACAAGTAAATGCAATTTCTATAAATGGAGAAAGAATAGTATCAAATAGCTATATTCATCTAAAGTCTGATAAATTATATATAAATGACACACAAATAAAAGAACCGTTTTTAATAAAAGCTATAGGTGAGCCAGATACACTTGCGTCATCCTTACAGATAAAATATGGTATTATTTGGGAGATAGAGAAGTATTACAACGCTAAGGTAAGTATAGACAAAAAAGAAAATATAGAAATTCGTGGAAATAGTGAAAAGATAGATTTAAAATATTCTACTATTAAGGATTAGGGATAACATTAATGTATAAAACAGATAAAAACATAAAGCAAAAGATGGTGATATTAGGTGCTTTTATATTAGGAATTCTTATACCTATATACTTAAAAAGTCTAAATCCTAGCAGTGTATATATAACATTAGAAGAAAAGAAAGACATGGAAAGTGAAATTCAATACAAAAAAAATGAAATACAAAAACTTAAATATACTCTAAGTGAACAAAAGGCGACGTTAAGACAATATAAAGATGTACTAAAAGATGAGGATACATCTATTAAAGATTTGATGGAAGAAGAAATATCATACTTTAAAGCTTTAAGTGGGTATGTAAAAGTACAAGGTGAAGGTATAGTAGTAACTATAATAGATAGTGAAAAAAATTTGGAAAATGGTCAAAATCCAAATGACTTAATAGTTCATGACATTGATATATTAAGAATATTAAATGATTTAAAGAAATCAGGAGCAGAGGCAATATCTATAAATGCTGAAAGAGTATTATCTACAAGTAAAATAAAATGCTCAGGAGCTACTATAACAGTTAATGAAACTACATATGGACAACCTTTCGTAATTAAGGCTATAGGTGATGTTAATATTTTAAAAGCATCAATGATTTCTCCCGAATCATATGCTAATTTACTTAAAGAAGTATATGGAATTTATATAAAAATTGAGGAAAAAAGCAGTATTATTATAAATTATCACGAAAAATCTATATAAATATTGCTAAAAAACTTGAACATTGTAGTGGTTTCAAAGTAAAATAGAGAAGGTGATAATTTTGATATGGATATTGGCTGGACTAGCTTTAGGTATAGTAGTGGGTTATTATGTTCCATTTACTTATCCTATGGATTACTCACTTTATATGTCAGTGGCAATACTTGCAACTATGGATTCTATATTTGGAGCAGTAAAGTCAGGATTTGAAGGTAAATATGATAATTTAATTTTTGTAACTGGATTTATAGGGAATTCACTATTGGCAATAATATTAACATACATTGGAGATAGACTAGGTATACCACTGTACTATGTTGCTATATTAGTGTTTGGTTCGAGATTGTTTGACAATTTATCTATAATAAGAAGACATATTATTTCAAATTTGAGTAGCAAAAAAAGAGGAAAATAAACATTTTTGTTGAATAAGTTAGTTAAATATTAACAAAATTAAAAGATTAAATGATATAATTAATACATACATTTACTTAGAATCATAAAATAAGGAGGTCTATAGATGCTAAACTTTGACGTTGAGTTAGATGGGTTTGCGCAAATTAAAGTAATTGGCGCAGGCGGCGGTGGAAATAATGCTGTTAATAGGATGGTTGAGGCACAACTTAAGGGTGTTGAATTTATAGCTGTTAATACAGATAAACAAGCTTTATATACATCTAAAGCTGAATATAAAATTCAAATAGGTGAGAAATTAACTAGAGGACTAGGAGCAGGAGCAAATCCTGAAGTAGGAAAAAGAGCAGCAGAAGAAAGTAAAGATGAAATCGTAAAAGTACTTCAAGGTGCTGATATGGTATTTGTAACTGCTGGTATGGGTGGAGGAACAGGTACTGGAGCTGCACCTGTAATTGCACAATTAGCAAAAGAAATGGGAATACTAACAGTTGGGGTTGTTACTAAACCATTTGGTTTTGAAGGTAAAGTAAGAATGAAAAATGCAGAATCCGGAATTGCAGAGCTTAAATCTAAAGTAGATACTCTAATAACTATACCTAATGATAGATTATTACAGATAGTTCAAAAAAATACTTCTATGTTAGAGGCATTCTCTGTAGCAGATGATGTGTTAAAACAAGGTATACAATCTATATCTGACCTAATAGCAGTACCTGGGCTTATAAACTTAGACTTTGCTGATGTTACTTCAATAATGAAGGAAAAAGGTCTTGCACATATGGGGATAGGAAATGCTACAGGTGAAAATAGATCAATAGAAGCAGCTAGACAAGCTATACAATCACCATTACTTGAAACTTCTATCAGAGGAGCTAAGGGTGTTTTATTAAATATAACTGGTGGATCAAATCTAGGTTTATTTGAAATAAATGAAGCATCTACATTAGTTCAAGAATCTTGTGATGCAGAGGCGAATATTATATTTGGAGCATCTATAAAAGAAGATTTAGGTGACGAAATAATGATAACTGTAATAGCCACAGGATTTGATGATGGACAAGATATGGTATTAAACTTAGAAGAGAAGCAAAAACCAGTTGCTAGACCTTCTTTAAATAATGCTATAAAACAACAAGTTCAACAATCACAAGTTGAAGAAGTTGCGATTACAAGAGAAGAACCAAAGAGACCTGTTGTAATAGAAGATGATGATATGGAAATACCAACATTCTTGAGAAGAAGAAGATAAATATAAAACTAAGAGAAGCCTAAAGGGCTTCTTTTTTGTTTAATATAACAAAAAATTCTACAAAATAACTATTAAAATAAATTATATAAATATTAGAATAAAAGTAAGTACAAATGAATAAATATTACTGTAAACAAAGTTACTATCTGTGATATAGAGAAAACATAAAAATAGAAGAATGAATTTTTTGACAGAAAAGAAAGTGGAATGCTTTCTTTTTTTGTGCTTTAAAAGGGTAAATTAATTGGAATTCGACCATTAAAAATGACATAAAAATTTGAATATTTAACTTATAATGAATTTAAGAATAAAAAGGGGGAGAGTATGTAATGTATATAGAGTATTACATTATAGAAAACCTATTAATAAATTATATTATTATAAGTTGTACTTATATTCTCACAAAAAAGCAAAACAATAGAAAAAGAAAAATTATGGGGGCCTTGGTTGGGGCGGTGTACTCTGTTTTTTATTTATACCCATCTCTAGATATACTATTCATATTACCATTTAAAATAATAATAATGACAATAATAACTTTTATTGCTTTTGATTTCAATAATAAAAAGGATTGGGTACGGTCAACATTAGTATTTTATATGGTTAATATTTTTATATCTGGGACTACATATTTTATAATTTATTTTACAGGTATAGAACACTTAAAGATATCTTTTTTAATAGTAGGTGCTTATGTAAGTTGTGAACTTCTTAAATATATATACAGAGACATAAAGTTTATGAAGTATCTTGATGAACTTAGCAAAGATATAACAATCCAAATATGTGATAAAAGTTGTACTTGTAAGGGACTATTAGATAGTGGGAATTTATTAAAAGATCCTATAAGTAAAAATGACGTTATAATAATTAAACCAACGATACTAAAGGGACTATTACCGAATCATTTTATGAAATATGAGTATAAAGAAATAGATATTATGAAGGTAGAGGAAATCATAAATAATTTTGATGATGACATGTCTAGCAGAGTACGAATGATACCATATAAACATGCTGGGAATAGTCAAAGTAGTATAATTTTAGGATTAAAATCAGACTATATACTAGTCGATAATATGAAAGTTAGAAATGTGATATTGGGAATATCAGACTTTGAAGAAGAAGACTATGGAGCAATATTAAATCCGAGTATATTATCACAAGTTTAGATATATGAAAGACTAAGGGGGGAATTAAATTGAAATCACTAATAGCAAAAATTAGAACAAGACTAATCAACTACATCATAGACATAGGGATTAAATTAAAAATAATAAAGCCTAAAGGGATTTATTATATGGGTGGAGTAAATGTATTGCCACCACCACTTAATGCAGAGGAAGAGATTGAATTATTACAAAAGTTAGAAAGAGATAATGGGGTCAAGACAGTACTTATAGAAAGAAACTTAAGATTAGTAGTATATATATCTAGAAAATTTGAAAATACAGGAATCGATGTTGAGGATTTAATTTCTATAGGAACTATAGGACTTATAAAGGCTGTAAATACTTTTAAATTAAATAAAAATATTAAGCTTGCAACATATGCATCTAGATGTATAGAAAATGAAATACTAATGTATTTAAGAAAAAATAACAAGAAAAAAGTTGAAGTATCTTTTGATGAGCCATTAAATATAGATTTGGATGGAAATGAACTTTTGTTGTCAGATGTTTTAGGAACAGAAAATGATGAAATATATAAGATAATTGAAGAAGAAATAGATAGGGATTTATTAGTTATGGCACTAGACAGTTTATCAGATAGAGAAAAGCAAATTATGGAATTAAGATTTGGTTTAACTAGTAAAGGAAGAGAGAGAACTCAAAAGGAAGTTGCTAATATCCTTGGAATATCTCAATCCTACATATCTAGGTTAGAAAAAAAAATAATTTCTAGGTTGAAAAAAGAAATGAAAAAATTCGTATAAGATAAATAAATTTCTCATAAAAGTATAAAAATATATGATATGTAAATAATTTCAATAGACAATACTTTTAAGAGAGGACTGAATTTTATGCAAATAAATAAAGTTGAAATCTGTGGTGTTAATACATCTGAGCTTCCGGTTCTTAAAAATAACCAAATGACAGAGCTTCTTATAAAAATAAAAGGTGGGGATGAAGAAGCGAGACAACAATTTGTTAGAGGTAATTTAAGGCTAGTTCTAAGTGTTATACAAAAGTTCAATAACAGAGGGGAAAATATAGACGATTTATTCCAAATAGGTTGTATAGGACTAATAAAGTCTATTGATAACTTTGATTTGAGTCAAAATGTGAGATTTTCAACTTACGCAGTTCCGATGATTATAGGTGAAATTAGGCGATACCTAAGGGATAACAACCCAATAAGGGTAAGTAGATCTTTAAAAGACATAGCATATAAAGCACTACAAGTTAGAGAAAGATTGGCAAGGGTAAATTCAAAAGAGCCTACAGTATCAGAAATATCTAAAGAGTTAGAGTTGCCAGTTGAAGATGTAGTTATGGCACTAGATGCTATACAAGATCCAATATCTTTATTTGATCCGGTATATCAAGATAATGGAGATGCTATATTTGTAATGGATCAAGTACAAGATAAAAAGGACACAGATGAAAATTGGTTACAAGAAATTGCATTAAAAGAAGCTATAAAAAAATTAAACAGTAGGGAAAAATTAGTATTAGATTTAAGATTTTACAAAGGAAGAACTCAAATTGAAGTAGCTGATGAGATTGGAATATCTCAAGCACAGGTATCTAGGATTGAGAAAAATGCTCTTAAAAATATGAGGAAATATATATAAATGATTAGTGTGCGTTGGTATTTAATATACCAGCGTTTTTTTTATTTGTAATTAATAAGAAAGATATATATATATAATATTAACTCGTTGTGCTAGTTAATTTTTACAATAATAAAACTCCAACAAATATAGC
>JAVXJG010000017.1:0-34283 GCA_036647935.1 Peptostreptococcaceae bacterium | reverse complement strand
CTAGGCAAATTTTTTTGGCTATTTCTAATAGTCCTATTTTTCATACCCGATTTTAAAATCTAAATCATACCCTGACTAACTTTTTATGATTTAGTATCAAATTCAACTCTAAATTGTATTATTAATTGATTCTGCAATTGCTTATTCAAACCTTTATTACTTAATCAATATTTCTATAGTATTACAGCTTGTATAATCCTATATTTTATATATTCTAATAATCACTTATTTATTACACACTATAATCACAATACTTTATTCACCCTATAAACCATTATTTAACAATCCCTCTAATATTACGGCCCTTATACTTTCGTATTTAATATAATCAGGAAGCTCTTTTTTTATCGACCCTATTTTTTCATATCCAAGTCTATCTATTGTATCCTTTATCATACTTTCATCATCCTCACTATATAATGATTTTAAATCCATAGTGAAGTTTATATCATTTCCACTTTTAACATAATCACATACATATCCAAGTGCTGTCGATAAAGATACTTCTATCTCATTACAAATCTTGCCTAAATCATTACCTTGATTCAATAAATCTAATACTATCTCTTCAGATTTTCTGCTATCTCCATCTAATAAAAGTTTAAGTCTTTTTTTCTCTTCCCATTTAGGACTTATATTATTTTCTTCTATATATTCTTTCACTATATTTACAATATCCTTGCCGTACTTATTTATCTTGACAGGCCCTATTCCACCTATATCATTTAACTGTTCCTCGTCTACTGGATATCTACCACTTATTTCTTTCAAAGTATTTATACTCAATACCATATATGGTAAAGTACCCTCTAATTTTGATACACTTAACCTATAATCTTTTAATCTACCAAATAGATTTTTATCTGTATTAACTTCAAAGAATCCATCATCTTTAATATTAGTTTTTTCATCTTTATTTACTTTATTTAATACTTCTTCTTTGTTTATATTTTTTTCCTGAACATAGGTTTGTATTAGTTCTTCAAATTGTTTACCATATCTTTCGTATTTAATTTCCCCTACTCCAGATACACTAAGCATTTCATCTTTATTTGTTGCATATATACTAGCCATATTCTTAAGAGTTCCATCTCCAAACACCATATATGGCGCTATATGCTCATTTCTAGCTATTTCACTTCTTAGTTCTACAAGTATTTGGTACAATTCATTTTCTACATGTCTTGCCTTAGTAACTTTAGATTCTTTAAACTCAACTTTTATTTCTTTTTTAATAACCTTTATAGATTGTTCATTTAATCTTATAGTAGGGTAGCTACCTCTAGATCCCAAGTTTTCTACAACTTCTAAAAATCCATGTGCTACAAGTGTATTTATGAAAGTTTTTAAATCTTCTACTGAATAGTTTTTCATAATACCATAAGTAGTCAAACTTTCAAATCCTTGCTCTATTACCTTCTTATTCCTAGAACCTCTAAGAACATCTATTATCATAGTTGCACCAAAGCCCCTTTTCATTCTCGCTATGCAGGATATAACTTTCTGTGCATCTAATGTTTTGTCTACTACCTCACCTTCATTTAAACAATTACTACAATTATTGCACCCTTCATTCAATTCATCCCCAAAGTAGTTTAATATACTCTTTCTATAACATCCGTTACTGTATACTAAGTCTACCATTTGTTGAAGTTTTTTATATTGAATCATTTTTCTTTGAGGATTATCTATACCCACTTCTACTAAATACTTTTGAGTATGTATATCTCCTGGGGTAAATAAAAGTACGCATTCGCTCGGTTCGCCATCTCTACCTGCTCTACCTATTTCTTGATAATAGTTTTCTATACTTTGGGGCATATTATAATGTGTTACCCATCTAATATTTGGTTTATCTATCCCCATACCAAATGCGTTTGTTGCAACCATTATTTTTATATCATCATGTATAAAGTTTTCTTGGTTTTCTTGTCTTGTTTCGTTTGTAAGCCCTGCATGATATTTAGATACTGAGTAATTTCTTTTAACTAAACCCTCGTATATACTCTCTACTTCTTTTCTTGTAGATGCATATATTATTCCACTTTCATTTTGATGATTTTCTATGTAATCCAGTAAATATCTATTTTTAGAGGAAGATTTAACTATATTTATAGATAAGTTTTCTCTATCAAATCCAGTTACGTAAATTTCTGGATTATTTAAGTCAAGTATGTTCATAATATCATATCGAACTTCATCACTTGCCGTTGCTGTAAAAGCTGTTATTATTGGCCTTTTGTTTAAGTTTTTTATAAAATCAGGTATTCTTTTATAACTTGGTCTAAAATCATGTCCCCAGCTAGAAAGACAATGTGCTTCATCTATTGCTACTTGAACTATATTTTTATATCTTACTAAGTCTACAAATTCAATACTATCAAGTCTCTCAGGTGCAACATAAATCAATTTATATTTATCATTATCTATATTGTCTAGTATTTGCTTATACTCGCTACTTGATAATGAGCTGTTTATAAGTTCCGCTTCTATTCCCATAGCTTTTAGTGTATCTACTTGGTCCTTCATTAATGATATTAATGGTGATATAACTATAGTTATACCATCTAGACAAAGTGCTGGAACTTGATAACAAATTGATTTTCCTCCACCAGTTGGCATTATAGCTAGAACATCTTTTTTATTAATTATAGAATTTATGATACTTTCTTGCCCTTTCCTAAAACTTGTATATCCATAATATTTATATAGTATATCTAAAGGTTTTACATTCATTTATATGTCTCCTTAAAAATCTTTATCATTTAAAATGATAATTTATTATCTATTTATATTATCATAATTGACCTTATTTATAATACTTATTTAATAAAAAGTATATTTAATAAACATACCTACATTATTTATATTTTCTAACATTCTTATAAAATTTTAGATACAAATAAGGATATAGAGTTAAACTATTTCTTCCCCTATGCATATAGATATTTACAATTTCATTTTTTTAGTATAAATAGTATGCTTAAGTTGTGAAAAGAATTAATCCCTGATTTTTGATTTTTTTATGTATAAAGATTTCTATATAATATTCTTAAAATCAAGAAAATGGTAGACTTTTGTATAAAGTCTACCATTTTTTTATAACAACGAAACTATAAGTTTCCAATTATGCAAGTTCTTTTTTCTCTATTTCATTTTTCCACTCCGATATATTTTCTAATCCTTCTATATTTGATGCCTCAAATATAGGATCCTTTATACCAGATTTTTTCTGAATACTATAATCAGTTAATGCTATAAATGAATATTTTCCAAGCATAGCTATAGCTATTAAGTTTATTATTGCCATAATACCCATAAATACATCTGCAAGGTTCCATACGATATCAACCTGAGCAACTGAGCCAAATAAAACCATACCTATCACTAAAACTCTAAATATATTTAAAATAACTTTACTTCCACTCATAAATTCTATATTAGATTGACCATAGTAGTAGTTTCCTACTATTGAACTAAATGCAAATAAGAATATACATACTGCTATAAATACATTTCCTATTGATCCTATTTGCGCACTAAGTGCAGCTTGAGTAAGCTCTATACCTGTTAGCCCACTTGTTGCATAATCAGAGTATAAAAGGATTATAAATGCTGTACAACTACAAATTACTATAGTGTCTGTAAATACTCCTAGTGTTTGTATAAGACCTTGTTTAACAGGATGAGATACATGAGCTGTTGCTGCTGCATTAGGTGCACTACCCATACCCGCTTCATTTGAGAACAACCCTCTCTTAACACCTGTAAGTACCATACCACCCATAGTTCCTACTGCCATTTCTCTAAATCCAAAAGCACTTTCAAATATTAATCTAAATATATTTGGTATTTCAGTTATATTTATTGCTACTACAAATAATGAAACTAATATATATAAAACTGCAAATATCGGAACTATAATTTCAGATACCTTTGCAACTCTGTAAACTCCACCAAACACTACTACTCCAGTTAATACTGCAAGTACCAATCCAACTAATAATTTATCTACCCCAAAAGCATTGTTTAATGCTGCTGATATAGTATTTGATTGAACTGCATTGAATATAAATCCAAAACATATTGTTATAAGAACTGAGAATATAATTCCCATCCACTTTTTCCCTAGACCTTGGTCCATGTAATAAGCCGGTCCACCTCTATATGAATTACCATCTTTAACTTTAAAAATTTGTGCTAATGTACTTTCTACAAAGCTTGATGCTGAACCTATTAAAGCTATAAGCCACATCCAAAATACTGCACCAGGTCCTCCAGCAACTACTGCTATTGCAATACCAGCTATATTACCTGTTCCCACTCTAGATGCTGTACTTATACAGAAAGCTTGGAAGGAAGATACCTTTCCTTCTTTTTTAGCTTCTTTTGATGAACCATCTCCCAAAAGCCTAAACATCTCTTTAAAAAATCTAAATTGTACAAAATTTGTTTTTATTGTAAAGTAAATTCCAAGTACAATAAGCATAGCGATTAATATGTATGTCCATATAAAATCATTCACTTGGATTATTAAATTATTTAATATTTCCATTGTAATACCTCCGTCAGTATATTTTCTTAATAAATGCTCAAATCGTGAAATTGCATAATGTTAAATTTATTTTTCATTTATACTTATTATACGTGTTTTTTTACAATTTTCAATATGTAAAATGAATAATTTTTTTTAAATATTTCATTTTTCTAAATTAACCAATCAAAAAACATTTTCCCATACTGATTATTCATCTTTTTAATATTTTTACAACTTATTTATTTTAAGAATTTTATTGAAATATAAATATAAAAGAACTACTATTACTTTATTAATTTAAATTTAAATATTGGGGATGATTATTGTGAGCTTTGAACAAATAATAGCGGTCTTTATATTCTTTCTAGTTATGATTGCTATTATAACAGAAAAGATTAACAGAAGCTTAGCAGCTATTGGTGGAGGGCTATTAATGATAATATTTAATATCCTCCCTCTTGAAATCGGAATATCACATATAGACTTTAATACTATTGGTATTTTAATAGGTATGATGCTTATAGTAGCTGTGGTCAAAAATTCAGGTCTATTTGAGTTTATTGCCATTTGGACCGCAAAAAAAGCTAAGGGAGATCCTTGGCGTATAATGGTAGCATTTATAATTATAACCGCCCTTTTATCCGCGGTTTTAGATAATGTTACTACTGTACTTCTTATCGGTCCTATGACCATTGTTATAACACAAATTTTACGTTTAAATCCAGTTCCTTTTCTTATTACACAGATTATAGCTTCAAATATTGGTGGTACATCTACATTAATAGGTGATCCTCCAAACATTATGATTGGTAGTGCTGCTAATCTTTCTTTTCTTGACTTTGTTACTAATCTAGGTCCAATTATAGCTATCATATTAGTTGTAATGATAATATGTTTCAGATTTATATTTAAGAATGCTCTTGTTACAGATAATAGTGCAAAAGAAAATATACTACATTTAGATGAAAGTAAGTCTATACAAGACAAACCACTTCTTGTTAAAAGTATAATAGTTATTATCTTTGTATTATTTGGATTTATGTTCCACAATATAATTCATATAGATTCTTGTGTTGTTGCATTAACTGGTGCTACTGTGCTACTTTTAATAGGAAAGCAAGATGTTGAAGAAATTATGTCTAGTATCGAATGGTCTACTATAACTTTTTTTATAGGTCTATTTGTAATAGTTGGTGGATTACAAGAGGTAGGTATAATAAATAATATTGCGACACTTCTAATCAATGCAACTGAAGGACATATGATATTTACTATGCTTATTATTTTATGGCTATCTGCTATCATATCATCATTCCTAGACAATATACCTTTTGTCGCAACTTTAATCCCTCTTATACTTACAATGCAAACTCAGGGTATAGATGTAATGCCTCTATGGTGGGCTACTTCTTTAGGTGCTTGTCTTGGTGGTAACGGCACCTTAATAGGTGCCTCTGCTAACGTAGTACTTGCTAGTGTTGGTCAAAAACACGGTTATCCTATAACATTTAAGGAATATTTTAAAGTAGGATTCCCTCTTATGATTTTATCTATAATTATAGCTACTGGATACATGCTTATAAAATTTTAATCAAATTAATTCAAAGGGAGATGTATTTTATTGAATATTAATAACGTTAATAATATTAATAATGTGAATAATGCCACTGGAGATGCCATAGAAACTATGCTAAGGCAACTTGGAGCCTTTAAGATAACAAAGGTTAGAGGCATCCTTTATTTTATAAAATTTAAATTAGATGATAATATTGAGATATCATATACTTATAATATAAATGCTAAAAATCAATATTTTCTCCAGAGGATAAAACCCTATCCTCTACCTCAGGGTATATTTGAAAATGAATTTGAAATAGTCTCATTTATAAAAAAAGATTTAGATAAGTTTACTAATGCTAAAAACAACAGTGATTTCAATTTATTTACAAAAGTAACTCAAAAAACAAATTTAATAACATCCTCTATGGAATCACTATTTTTTAATTATCAAGTAAATGATGATGACTTTTTGAATCTAGATAAAGAACTAAATGATGTTTTAAATAAAATAGAAATGATAAAAACTACTTCAGATAAGTTATAATACCTTGCTAGAGTGTTGCAATATAAAAAGTATCTTAAGATTTATATAAATCTTAAGATACTTTTTCATTATTTAATATATTAATTATTGTAATTGCTTTTCTTTTATTCTTAATTTATCCAAATATGATACTGCATTTAAGGCTGCTATTTGACCCTGACCTGCTGATTTTATATACGAATAAGGCTTTCCAACACAATCTCCTGCTGCGAAACATCCTTCTATACTTGTTTGCATATTTATATCTACTGTTATATGTGGTCCCTCTGTTTCAATCCCAGGAACTAAAGATTTTGGAGATGCACTATCTTTTATTACAAATACTCCATCTACATCAATCTCTTTACTTTTAAATGCAACTTTGTTTACAAGATTATCTCCATTAATTTGCATTGGTCTGTCATTTATTACTTCTATATTACTATCTAGAACATCATTATCATTAGATAATGCATCTGCCTTATACATAGGTATAAAGTAAGTTTTTGATGCTATTTCATTTAAGAAGTTAGCTTCCTCATGAGATTCTTTGTTATATCCTATAACAGCTACTTTTTTGTCTCTGTATAGTGGAGCATCACAAGTTGCACAATATCCTACTCCTCTTCCTAAAAACTCTTCCTCACCGTTTATAGGCCTTCCATATTCTACGCCAGTAGCTAATATTACTGTTGTCGCTTCATACATTTCATCGCCTGACATTAGCGCAAAATAATCTCCCATAGCATAAACATTATTTATTTTTTTCTGAGTTATCTCAATACCCATACTCTTTATATGAGTAATAAATTTATCCTTTAAATCTTCTCCACTTATATCATAAAAACCTAGATAATTATCTATTGAAGGAGCTTTTACAAGTTTATTACTTAGATTCTCATTTCCAAAAATAATTACATTTTTATTTCTTATTTTTGCATTTATACCTGCTGAAAGTCCTGCTGGACCACTACCTATTATAGCTATATCATATCTCATAATTACCACCTATTGTCTTATAAATGTGATTTGACCTTTCCCTTTATTTTTTCTTTAGGCATGAACCCAACTAGTGATTCTACTGGTCTTCCATCTTTAAATATCATCATTGTTGGTACTGTAGATATGTTGAATTTTTGAGCTATCTCTAAACTTTGATCTATATCTACTTTAACAAATCTAACTTCTCCATTCATTTCTTGTGCTAGAGATTCAAATACTGGAGCTAGCATCTTGCAAGGTCCACACCAAGTTGCATAAAAGTCAACTACAACTACTCCTTTTCCATTTTCTACATCGCTTCTAAATTGAGAAGTATTTATAACTTTAGCCATTTCCTTATCCTCCTAATATATTCCATATTATAATATGAAAATTACCCATTATAGTTGTTAACTATTTTATATATTATATATTTTTTATTTATATTCTAATTATACCCAATTCTTTACTACAAAATCAAATTTTTTTATGTGGACTGCCTAGTTCTAGGTATTGATATTTCAAATTCAGTACCTATATTTATAGTGGAATTTACTTCTATTTTTCCTTTTAAATTTACAATTAACATGTTTGCAATTGAAAGACCAATACCCGAACCATCTATGTCCTTGTTTCTTACATTCTCACTTCTAAAAAATCTATCAAATACAAATGCTATCTCTTCTTTTTTTATTCCTATCCCACTATCCTTTATTAATATAATAATATAGTTATCTTTTTGTGATAAAATTATAGATATATTATCACCTTCTTTAGTATATTTAAATGCATTGTCTATGAATATTCTTATAAGTTGTATTATTTTATTTTTATCTGTATCCATAACCTCATCAATTATATTGTAACTAACATTAAATACTTTATCTTGCATTTGTGCAATATCACCGTAATCACTACTTATTTCATCTATTATATTAACTATGTTTACCTTTTCTAAATTAACTTTAGTTATAGAGTCTTCTTTTGTGAGTGATAATAAATCGCTAATCATCTTTTTAATCCTTCTAGTTTCTTTCATCGCATCTGCTATGGTTTCTACTTCATCTCCTATTGTATTATTTGGTGATTTTAGCATGATTTCAAGTTTTGATGATACTATTGATATAGGTGTTCTTAGTTCATGTGATGCATCTTGTATAAATTTTTCTTGATTTGACCATGCTGTTTCTATCGGTATTAAAGCTTTTTTAGTAAGATATATTGCTACAAAATATGTTATTAAAATGGAAATAAATATACCTATAATAAATACAAATATAAGTTGCCTTAATGAACTGATTTCCGAGTCAATATTTCTTATTATCTGCATTCTGTATTTATCTAATGCCACATTTAATTCTCTAAATGTATATCCTTTGTCTGAATATGAAAAAAATATATCCTTTTTATTTTCATTTTTATCAGGCAACACTCCTTCAAAGTAACTATTTGGCTTATAATATTTTATTCTTCCATATTCATATATATACACTAGGTTTCTAGGATCTTTCGTTACAGGTGCAAAGTATGAACTACTAGACAGTTGATTTGTTATATACTCTAATTCCTCTTCTAATTTTTTATCTATACTATTATATGTAAGACCTTTAAAGTATAAAAATATGAATATAGAAAATATTATTAAAAAACTTCCAACAACAACTATATTTATTTTTATCAAACTTTCTTTAGTTTTTGTAAATACATTCTTATTTATCATCAAGCATATAACCTACCTTACGCTTTGTTTTTATATATTTGTCATATCCATATTTGCTAAGTTTTTTTCTGATATTACTAACATAAACTTCTACTATTTCCATAGTAGCATCTGATTCAATTCCCCAAATTCTATCATATATTTGCTCTTTTAATAATATTGACCCTTTATTTAACAAAAAATATTCTAAAAGATTAAACTGTTTATTTTGAAGATCTATTTCTTCATTATTTATAAATACTCTTCTTTTATTAACATCTAAATATAAATCCTTAAAACTTACTGTATTACTGCCCTTTAACTTCCCATTAGTTCTTAGTATTGCATAAATTCTGGCAACTAATTCTTCTATATAAAATGGTTTTGTTAAATAATCATTTGCACCTATTGTAAATGCTTCTACTTTATCATCTAAAGATTCCTTTGCTGTAAGTATTAATACAGGAGTATCTATACTATTTTTTCTCATAGTTCTTAATATATCTAACCCACTTAAATTTGGTAGCATCAAATCTAATACTATTAAGTCATATATATTTTGCTCAATAAAGTATAGCGCTTCTTCTCCATCTTCACATTTTTCAACATCAAAGTGATTTTTAAGTTCTCCTACAATACTTTCTAAAAGTATTTTATTATCTTCAACTACTAATACTCTCATCTATTCCTCCATATAACTATTTTTTTCTATAGTGTTTGTTTAAATTATACAACAAAAACTCACTATATCTTACAATTATTAGTAAATATAGTGAGTCTAACATTATTCATATTGATTTGTATTAATTTCATTAATCCCAATTTCATTTGATTTATATTCTAAAATAGATAAATTATTATACATATCTATATCATTGATATGAGTAATATAGGAACAAGGTTTAAATTGATTTAATGCATCGAAGTAACAACTTACTATATCATTACTATCTACTCGATTATTATACATAGCTACATGTATCTTCTCCTTAGGAGATTTGTTTTTTCTAATCATTACAATACCCCTTTTCATTATAATTATTTAGTATAATAATTTAAAATAATAATTATTGCATCCTTTGTTGAGTGTAATTATTGATTACTTCAATGAATTTATCAATGTTTAATTTGAATTTTTCTTCTTTACTGTCCATTTCATGTTCACGATAGTACCAATTTGCAAATGCTGGATTAGCTAAAGTCTCATTCATTTTTTCAAAGTCTAATTGATTCTTGATAGTCTTGTTTTGATCTTTAATATCCATATTTATCACTCCTTAAATTACACTTATTATGTATCATATAAATATAATTTATTCATAGCCTAATATAATTTATGATATAAAATAATTAATTTAATCTTCTATATTAAATGTCTATATTCTTTAATAAACTCCTTTAATGCCTGAGTTATTATTTGAGTTTTATTATAATCAGAATTGCTGCAAAGCCTTTCAAAGTCTTCCCACACATTTTTATCTATTTTTATAGTTGTAGATTTTAATTCATCTATAGTAGTATTTTCTACATTTACATCTTTTATTTTCGAAGTCATTTTTTTAGGTTTCATATTCTTATAGTCTTTTACTTCTAAATACCAATCATATACCTCACATAGTTTATCTATATCTTCCTGTGTTATATTTATCTTTTTATCTTTTTTAGGCTTAGATTTTAATACCTTTTTTGTTTTTTTCACTTCATCAAATACTATTTGATTAACTTTATTTTCTTTAATGTCTACATTCTCCTGTAACATATATTTTCCATTTTCTAACTTATATCCCCTTCTATTTAGAAAACTTCTTAATGTTTTTACTGATACTTCTAATTGTTTTGCTATATTTTCAAAGTCAACATCTTTATTTTGAAGTTCTAAAAATGTATCTATTCTCTCTTTAAATTTCATGTAATCCTCCATAATGTCTTTTATTTATGATTTTATTTTATTACCATTTTATATTTTAACATAAATATTTCAAAAAAAGTAACCGTCTTAAAATCAACTTTTAAGACGGTTACTTTTTTAATCTCCAACTCCAAAATCTGTATTATTATATAATACTTCAATATTTTCATTTTCATCTAAATGTTTATACTTATCTTTAAACCAGTTTACTAATTCTTCATCTCTTTCTAATTTAGAGCTATTATTTACAAATACATTTATAGTTGCATGATTAAAGTATCTTTGTACTATTTCCATATCATTATCTATCATTTCTTTGGTTTGACCTTTTATACCAACCATCATACATGGTGAATCAAAAGCTTCTCTTACTTCCATTGGTGTCTTAAACTTTGCATTTTTATTTAATATATTATTTCTAAAATCATAATCAAAAGTTTCAACACCTATTTTAAATGTTATTGGTATTTCAAAAAAATCTCTCATTTCTTGTAATCTATTTTTATAACACCAATGACTTTCTAAAAATAATCTTTCTATTTTTTTTTCTTTTATAATTTCTTTTATTCTCTCCAATGTTTTTGTAGGTATTTCAAAACAACTACCTGAATTAATAACCTCTAAAACTTTATATGTCCCTTTTATATTTTCTAAAACTTCAAAATTTAATTTGTTTATCTCGTATTCTAAAGTTGAATTATCTTCTATATAATCACAAAAGCTACATTTTCCCCATATACACGGAAAACTTTTTAGTAGAACTATTTCTCTTTTATTTTTATTTTTAATTTCATTATATCTATCCATTGTTATATTCCCTTTCCTTTTGATTTACTATTGATGTCTTAATTCCAATAGGTATTGCATTTATCCCTAAATTCACTACTAATACACCTACAAATTTATCTAAATAATCAGTAAAAAATTGAGTAATGAATACACTAGTAACATCTCCAATTCCAATTACTTTAAGTATTTGAACTATATATGAAGATCCTGATGATGTTACTCCTCCAAATACAAACGCCGCTATTATTGAACTTAATATAGATGTAGGTAGTGCAAATAATAAAACACCAAGAGGAGTTTTTATACCTTTTAATAAATCTCTTTTATATGCCATTCCTGCTAATAAACCTGTGGATATTTGGACAGGTGCAAAATATATTGAATATGGATCAAAAGTCATTCCACTAACTAAACTCCCAAATACACCAGTTATTACTGCATATTTTGGCCCTAATAGTGCTGCTACCATAATTGTTCCTATAGAGTCTATATATATAGGTAGTCTTAATGTTAAAGCTATAAATGCTCCAACTACATTTAATGCCATCCCGAATCCTACTATAGTAATATTTTTTACAGATATACCTTTATTCATATTATATTACCCCCTCTATTGAATCTATAATTCCTTCATATTCTTTAAATATTCTTTTTAAAAACATATACATAAACTTCTTCTCATCAACTTCAGTAAGTACAATGGCATTAGCTTCATTTTTGTAAAAGTTAAATGAATCAACTACAGATTGTCCCATAGCTATTCCATCTTCGACAACCTCTACATAAGTTTCAAATCCACTACATATACTTCTATCTATAAAGTATAAGACTGCTAATGGATCATTTATAACACATCCTATTATGCCTTCTTGTTCCCAATGAAAATCAATGTAGAATCTAGTTATTTCTGTTATATATTTAGATATGTTTTTATCAAGTCTATTTATAAACTCAATAATGTTTGGTGTTAATACAATTTTCCTAGTCACATCTAATCCTACCATATGGATTTTTCTAGATAGATTCTTGTAAACATAGTCAGCTCCATGTGGATCTACCCAATAGTTAAATTCTGCAACAGGTGAACAATTTCCATGAATTCTAAATGCTCCTCCCATGGATATAAATTCATCCAAATTTAAAAATGCCTCTTTATCTTTCATAAGTGCTTTTGCAATATTTGTTAGAGGTCCTAGTGCTATTATAGATAAATCTTTGTTTTCTCTTAGCGATTTTACTATAAAGTCAACTGCATTTTCATGTACTCTAGCTTCTACCTTATCATAGAAGTTTTCCCCTACTCCATCTTCTCCATGAGTATCCTGGGCTGTTACAAGCTTTCTTTTTAATGGTTTTTCCTCTCCTACATAAACTGGTATATCTAAAGAAGAACAAATTTGAAGTGCTTTTAGGGCATTTCCTGCTCCTGTTTTTGCATCTACATTTCCGCTACATGTAGTTATACCTATTACTTCTAGTTCTGGTGAATTTATTGCTAGAAGTATTGCCAATGAATCGTCTATTCCTGGATCACAATCAATTATTACCTTTCTTTTTTGCATAACAAACTCCTCCTTAAAAATGATTAAAAGGAGAACCTTACAACTTTAAAAAAAGTCATAGCTAGGGTATATCTTATATACTGCCACTATATAAATACCTTAGTTTTTTATACTGGGAGGTTCTCGAACCAGTACTGGCAAACTTTTATTTACCAGATTCTTTAATACTTATTTCTACCTTATTATTTTAACTTCATTTTTAATCAATGTAAAGATATAAAACTCCTTTTAATATTAGTAAATACTTTAAGTTCTTAAATATTTATTTCCAGATACATTTTTTACCTCGTATTTATATATTCCTACTGGTAAAACCTATTATACGATATTATATTTCAAATTTTTTTTCAGAGTTTTTCGTTGTTATTTCAATATTTTTCTACATCTTGCTACATTATATATGATTTTTTTTAAAAAAAATATTTACAAGACTTACTGTTTAATTTATAATCATAAGTAATCTAATCATTGTTTTGCAGAGAAATGCAAACGAGGAAAACACTATCAAAATAAATTTGTTATCACAAATTTACATTTTTAAGGAGGACAAAAGTATGTTACAAATTTTATCAGGTACTGCTTTATTATTAGTAGTATTGGCATTATTTACTTTATTTAGTTACAAAGCTCCACAAGGTATGAAGGCTATGGGGGGACTTGCAAGTGCTGCATGTGCTAGTTTCTTAGTTGAAGCATTCCACTTTTCATTCTTTGGTGAAGTTTTAGGAATCAAATTTTTAGAAAATGTTGGAGCTGCAAACGGTTTGTTAGGTGGGGTTGCTGCTGCTACATTAGTTCCTTTAGCATTAGGAGTATCTCCAGTTTATGCTGTATTAATAGGTTTAACTTGCTTAAACTTTAAAATACTTCCAGGATTTATAGCAGGATACTTAGTATCTTTCGTTGTTAAGAAATTAGAAGAAAAAGTTCCAGCTGGACTTGATTTAATAGTTATAATAGTAGTTGCTGCTCCTTTAGCCTTTGGTATAGGACAAATAACTAGCCCAATAGTAAATGGTACTTTAGAGACAATAGGATCAGTTTTAATATCTGCTTCTAGTGCATCTCCAATATTAATGGGTCTTATACTTGGTGGATTAATAACAGTTGTTGCTACTGCTCCACTTAGTTCAATGGCTTTAACAGCTATGATAAGTTTAACTGGTGCTCCAATGGCAATAGGTGCATTATCAGTATTTGGTTCTTCTTTCATGAACTTCGTGTTCTTCTCTAAGATGAAGTTTGGTTCTAAGAAAGATAATATAGCAGTTGCTATAGAGCCTTTAACACAAGCAGATATAATATCAGCTAACCCAGTTCCAGTATATGTTACTAACTTTATAGGTGGTGCTATGTCTGGGGTTATAGTAGCTTTAATGGGTCTTACAAATAATTCTCCAGGTACTGCTACTCCAATAGCTGGTCTTGCTGTAATGTTTGCTTACAATGAACCTCTTCAAGTTATAATAGCTGCAACAGGATGTGCTTTAGTAAGTATCGCTGCAGGATTTATAGGATATGCAATATTCAAAAACTTTAAGATAACAACTGCTGATGTAGTTCGTGGAACTAACTCTGACGATAACCAAGCAGCTTAACATATAAAAGGAGTTCTTATAAAAGAGCTCCTTTTCTTATATCTTTATTTAATTTACCTTATTATCTTTCTAGTTAAAGCACCTATTCCTATTCCCATCATAACTATACCTAATATAATTTCAATATGACTAACAAAATAACTAGTTTCAGTTGGATTACAGTTTATAGCTCCAACACCTCCAAATACACCTACACTTAATGTTATAGTTTCATTTAAGTCCCTCATGAGTTTTGATATTGTAATTTGATTTAAAGTAGAAATTGTATAGTTTACATTCTCACCATTAATCTCTACACCTGTAAATAAGTATATTACTGAAAATATTAGCATAATTACTATCCCTGATAATAAAGCGTATTCTGCCCTCTCTCCATATCCACAAACTAACCAATATATATATGACCAAATTCTAGGTATTATAGGTATACATTTACGTTCGGTACACTTTCCTAAATAATAATATTCTCCAAAATTATTATTTAATGTATTCTCTTTAAATTTATTAGCAATAGTCTCATATGTCATATATATACCTTCATACTCGGCTTTATCTTTAACTCTAGGTTGTATTTTATCAAAGAAAGTCTTTTCATCAAACTTAGTTCTAGATTTATCATTAAATTCAAAATCTACAATGTAAGTTGATATTATTTTCCCTCCTGAAAAATCACAATCTTCTATTTTTATATTCTTTATTTCACTTTTATTTATTATTATATTCTTCATGCTACTTTGTTCAAAAGATGTATTATCTATTTTACTTTCTTCAAATATAACATAAGATATATCACTATTTAAAAATTTTGCATATACTGAACAGTTATAAAATCTACAAGATAAATTATCTTTTCTATTTAAAGCTGGTAGCTTATCGCTATCTTCTTTTATTAATATACAATTTTCAAAAATCACTCCACCAGCTGAAAATTCACAACTATCAAAAGTACACGCTACAAATCTACAACTTTTAAATTTTACATTAGTAAATTTACAATTAGTAAATTTTGAACATACTATATCTTCATCACTAATAACAAGAAAATCCTCTTCTCCCAAAATATCTTTTTTTCCTATAATTTTATCGTTAAACCTAGTATAGCTATACTTTTCGCTTGGAAAATATCCACTTAAAGAATCTTTATGTTTTAATATATATCCATACATATTTTCATTATTGTGTTTTCTTTTATCTAATTGTTTTTCTGCTACAACCTTTTCTTCTTTAAAATTTATATATGCCATAATGCACTCCTTATAACTATAGAAAGTTTATTTCGTCATATATTTAGTATTCTATTTTTTCTTTTAAGTATACTTTCAAATTATTTAGTATATGAATATATTTATTTTACTAATTCAATGTCACTTTCATCAACCTTTTTACCTAGTATTTGAACCCCTATAAATACTGCTACTAAAGCTAATGGTAAAACTAGGTATACTGATAATCCAAGTCCTGCTGGTATATATCCAAATACTATAGTTACTGCCCCTACAAATAGTGCATATGGCATTTGCGTCTTAACATGGTCTATATGATTACATCCAGCTCCCATTGATGATAATATTGTTGTATCTGATATCGGAGAACAATGATCTCCAAATATAGCTCCTGTTAAAACTGCACTTGTACTTACTATTATAAATGACATTTCTGGATTCATTGAATGAGCTAGTGGTACTGCAAGGGGCATAAGTATACCCATCGTTCCATAAGCTGTACCTGTTGAGAATGATATTATTGAACCTAGTACAAATATTAAACTTGGTAATAAAAATTTCGGGAATGATCCTGATAATAATGTTATTAAATACTTAGCTGTACCTAACTCTTTTATAACGGAGCTTAAAGACCAAGCAAGTATCAATATTACACCCGTTATAAGTAAAGTTTTCATACCATCAACCCAAACATCTATTGCTTCTGATACTATAAATATTTTCTTACTTACTGCCATTACTATTGCAACTATACTTGCAAGTAATGCTGATTGGAATAAAGCTACTGATGCATCAGATGCACTAAATGCTTCTTTTATTGCTTCAAATGAGAATGGTGAATTTGTAAATAATTGTATTAATACAATGTCTTCTCCTCCCATTATACTTGAATATCCACTGTAGTAAAATGCTACTAACGCTGCTACTATTAATGTACCTATTGGTATAATAGCATTCCATATACTTAATTTTACACCTTCTTTTGGTTCTAAATCAGATTCCTCATAATCATTATCTGTAATAGCTACTTCACTATTACTGTTACCTCTTTGTCTTGCTCTTATTTCTGCCTTTCTCATTGGTCCAAAATCTTTCAAAGTTACTGCTGTAATAACTATAAATGCAAGTATTAGTATATTATAAAATCTAAATGGTATTGTACTTAAAAATACACCAAATGGATTTATTTCAATCCCTATCCCTGCAAAAGCTTCTCCTATTAGCCCAACTTCTAATCCTATCCAAGTAGATATTATTGCAAGACCTGCAATAGGAGCTGCTGTTGCATCTATTATAAAAGCTAATCTTTCTCTTGATATATGCATTTTATCTGCTACAGGTCTCATCATAGGACCTATTATTAGTGCATTTGCATAATCATCAAAGAATACTAATAATCCCGCAAACCATGTTATCAATTGTGTCCCTTTTGCACTTTTTGCTCTTTTTGCAAGTGCCTCAGCTATAGCCTTTGCTCCGCCCATCTTTGCTACTAAATTTATTACGCCACCTATTGCTAATACTTGAAGTATTATCCCCGCATTCCATGGATCAGCTAAAGAGTTTAGTGCTCTATTTACTAAATCTAAAAAAGATAATACAAACGCTTGAAATATATTTGTTCCTGTAATATTTATTATAAAGCTACCAGACATTATACCTAAAAGTAATGATATCACAACATTCTTAGTCAAAAATGCAAGTACTATTGCTACTAGTGGTGGTAATAATGTTAATATTCCAAACTTACCTGCATTAATAGCTGCCGTATCTACCTCTTTTGCAAATGTTAATGATGTCGATAGTATAAACACCATCACTGTCATAAGTATAGTTCTAAAATTTTTTCTGTTCATTATTTCTTCCCCCTTAATAATATTTTTCAGTGAATAGTTTTGAGGGTTTGAGTAAAATCAAAAAGAGCCTTGAGTTTACACTCAAGGCTCTATATTTTATATATCAATTAAATCCATAATTACATATATATATTAATTCCTTAAATGATAGCTCACCACAAACAAGTTTGTGACAGTGATACATATATTTTATGTACCCCCAGTTATATAACATCAAAGCATTAGTTATACACTTCGGCGATAATTCCTTTCCTAGTAAGTCATTGTGCTTATCTCATTACTAGTACTATTAAATACCGCGCCTCTACCCTTCGGTTTATTCACTTTTTTATAATTATATGGTATATATAAGTTTTTATCAAGCATTTTTTCAATTTTTGTGAAAATTTTTTTAATTAAGTCTATACCATAAAATTAGACTTTTTTATTTATTGTATATTATAGATGTATTTAATTCTTCTAATCTCTTAGTATTATCTTTTATCGCTTCCCTATTTGCTTCTTCAATTCTCATAGTCTCGTCTATACCACTTTTAATAGTATTGTGCATTTTTTCTAATGTTTCTATTTGTATAGAACTGGCACCTGCCATTCTTGCTATTTGGGCACTTTGTGTGCTTACATTTTGTGCATTTCTAAGAAGAAGTTCATTAGTCTTATCATCTAAAGCCTTTAATGATCTAGCTTGTAACTCTTGCTTTTTAAGTAATAATGCTTGTGATAAACACTGTTTAAATACTGGAAGTGTTACAACAAATGCACTATTTATTTTTCTCACTAGTCCAAAGTTATTATTTTGCATACCACGAAGCATAGGTATAGTTTGTATAGATATATTTTCAGCTATTCTAAGATCATACACTCTTTGATTTAACATATCATATACAGTTAATAGTTGTTGATATTCAACTACATCCATTTGATCTGAGCTAGTTTCTGACTTTTGTTTAAAAAATGGTAGTATTTCATTATCCATTTCTTCTATTGCCATCTCTCCAGCTACTATATATTTTTGAAGTTCATTATAAAACTCAAAGTTTTCATTTATCATAGCTCCAATTTGCTTGTTTGATATTACTATATCTCTTTCATATTTTTCAAGTTCTATCTGTATTTTTTCAACTTCTGAACCTAATGTTTCATACTTTTGGAACATTAACTCTAAAGCATTATTTGCTTTTTTAAATATTTTCTGTACAAAAGTAGGCTCTTTAGCTTCTTGAAAGTCATCTAAGTCAAATCTATCCATTACCTTAGCAAGTTGAACTAGCATTTTTGAATTTTCTTCATTTCTGTTCATTTTTATAGAATTTAGAAGGCTATCTGATACTCTAGCAATTCCTTCTGATGCCTCACGCCCAAACTGAATTATACTTTGAGGATTTTCTACTTCTATAAGAGATGTTAATGCTTCTACTTCTTTAGATTTCCTAAGTTCCATTTTTTTATTATTTGTATATTCTACTATATTAAAATTATCTTCATTAGAAACAGAAGTATTCTCTACTACCTCTATGTCTTTATTCTTAGATAATCCATTAATGTTTATTGCCATTTAAACCCACTCCTTTTGCCAAATATTTTTTTTAGTATAGGTATTGTATCATCAGAGGACTCTAGTCTATATTCATAAACCATTTTATCTAGTCTATGTATATCTACCAGACTGTTGTTTATAACATTTTCTATGCAGTTTTCTCCACTTGGAGATAATATTATTATATCAAATCCTATTTTACTAAGTAAAAGCATTAAAAAACTCGCTTCTTTGCTAAACACAAAGCTACTTTCCATATATATAACAAGTTTTGGGTTAACAAGTGCATAATCAAAGTTATTTATCATATGAACAAATTTTTTATTCATATTAAGGACAGTATATAATCCCTTTATTATATCTTCTTTACTTAAAGTTTCAATAAACATATCATTTACTATAACTTCTTCTATTTTTTCTAAGACAGTAGTTTTCTGATTTATATTTAAAGTCGATATTGAATAAGAAACATCTGATAAAATTGATTTTTTATCTAAAATCCCATCCTTATTTATTAAAAAAGATAAATTAAAAGCTTCTCTTGTAAATTCTTTTGATAATACATTTATATCTTCATTAAATGAGATAAAAAATACATCTTCACTATCTTTTATCTCATTTACAAAGCTTAAGTACTGCTTAGTATCATTATAGATTCCATTTATTTTGGAGAAAAATACAGGTATAACTACACTTTCATTATCAAATGTAAATCCTGATCTTAGCTTTAAGGGTTGTTTCCAATATATCGAAATTTCATCTATTGTTGAACTTAGCAATAAACTCTTTATTTTTCTATTTTGAAGTTGCCATGGTTTTATAAATCCTGCATCATTTAATAATTCCTCGCTTATCCTCTTAGATGCTTGCGCTCCAATAGTCATTGCCTTTCTTATTGAAGTTCTGTCTACTACCTCTCCTAAGGAAACTCTTTCTTTGAATGAAACTTCTTCTTGTGAAATATTACTTTCTTTTAAGTTAATATTATATTTTTCTTTATCCTTATCCGTTATATAGCTTCCTTTATTGTTTGGGTTAAGATATAATATATCAAATCCAGCTAAGTACAATATTATTAAAAAATAAACTTCATGCTTTTTTATATCACCGTAAAATATTATTTTTGCTGCTTCATTTTTATCTATATCTATTAAATTTATATAAGTTTTAATCCAAGACATAATTTTTATTATAAAATTTTCTTTGACTCTATCATTACTAAATTCTAATTCTTTATCTCCTAAAAAGATATCAAAGGCTTTTTTTATCTTATAATTAATATCTGATGATTTTATAATGTCTATATCTAAATCCTCAACACTACTTTTATATAACTTCAGCCTACCTTTAAAGTAATTTATCATATCAAAATCACTAGGATTAGGTATAGTTTCATCAAATAAAACTATATCATTTTTAGACCCCATTTTATTTTTTATATTAAATATCTCAAGATTGTATGAATCCTCATGGTCAATTCCTATATACGAATAAAAGTAACTTAAATAACCTTTGGAAGGAGTATAATTTCCTCTATCAGATTGACTAGAGAATATTTTTTCAAAAACGTCTATATTACCCACTTTCTCCTCCTAATTTTAAGGTCATATTAAAACTATATAAAATTTAGTTTTAACATGACCTCTTATTTTTTAATATATTTATATTTTTATACTTCAAATACATATTCTATTTTATCTAAATTTTGCATCATATCCTTAAGACCAGTATCTTTCGTTCCTTGTCCTATAGCTCCAAACTGCCAAGTTGCCCCTTCTCTATATATATTACCTACTACAAGGGCAGTCTTCTCCGAATAATCATCAGTTAAATTATATCTAGCAATTTCTTTATTACTTTTAGTGTCTACTACTCTTATAAATGCATTTTTTATCATTCCAAAATGCTGCTTCCTAGCTACACAGTTATATATATTAACTACGAATAATAAGTTATTAATATTTGAAGGAATCTCATCTAAATTCACTAGTATTTGTTCATCATCACCAGCACCATCACCAGTAAGGTTATCTCCGCTGTGAATAACTGATTTACAACTACTTTTTAAGTTTCCAAAGTATACAATATTTTTAAAATTATCTAAAGAGCTATCTTTATTTAACATAAATACTGATGCATCACAGTCCACACTAGATTGAGCTCCCCCAAATAAAGATTTTAAAAATCCTCCATTTACTTGCACAGGGTCCCATCCTAATCCAACTCTTATATTACTTAATCCTGGGCTTACTTTTTTTAAATCTATTTTTTGTCCTTTTTTTAAATTTATAGACATAATAATTCTCCTATATTTTATAGTTATTGTATTATAGGTGCAGTATCTAAAATAAATCTTAAACAACTGCACCTAAATTATTTTAAATTAAGTTTATACATCTAGTCCATAGTTTCTACAAAGTGATTCTAATCCACCTTCAAATCCTGAACCTACTGCACTAAATTTCCATTCTCCATTATACTTATATATTTCACATACTGTTATAGATGTTTCTATACTAAACTCTTCTCCAAGATCATATCTTAATATTTCTTCATTATTTCCAGAGTTAAATACTCTTACATATGAATTACTTACTTGGCCAAAGTTTTGCCTTCTTTCTCTAGCTTCATGTATAGTTACTGTAATAGCTAGCCTTTCTATATGTTTTGGCATAGTGCTAAAGTCTACAAATATTTCTTCATCATCTCCATCACCTGCACCAGTTCTATTGTCACCTAAGTGTTCTACTGCTCCTGATACATGTTTTAGATTATTATAAAATATAAAGTCTTCATCTCTTTCAACTTTTTGTGACTCTCCTACCATAAAAATACTAACATCTAAGTCATAATCATATCCACTATCAAAAGAATTTGTATCCCATCCTAAACCAAGTTTAATTTGTTTTAATCCTGGGTTTCCTTTTGTTAAGTCAATTTTTTGTCCTTTTTTTAATGTGATTGCCATACAAAATGCCCCCTGTACTATTATATATTTATTCCAAAGTTTTTACATAATGCTTCTAGTCCACCTTCAAATCCTGAACCCGATGCATTGAATTTCCATTCTCCATTATGTTTGTATATTTCAGCTACCACTACTGCTGTTTCTATACTAAAATCTTCACCTAATTCATACTTTATCAATTCTTCATTATTATCTTTATTTAAAACCCTTATATATGAGTTACTTACTTGTCCGAAGTTTTGTCTTCTATCCATTGCATCATGTATTGTAACAGTAAAAGCAATCTTACTTATATTACTTGGTATTTTAGACATATCAACTAGCATTGCTTCATCATCACCATCACCTAAACCAGTTCTATTGTCTCCAATATGCTCTACTGATCCTGATGTGTGCTTTAAGTTATTATAGAATATAAAGTCTGAATCAGAAGTAACTTTTCCATCTTGACCTATTAAAAATGCCGCTGTATCTAGGTCAAAGTCAAATCCACCGTCGTACTTATTTGTATCCCATCCTAAACCTACTATTAGGTTTTTAAGTCCAGGATTGCCTTTTGTCAAATCAACCTTTTGTCCTTTAGCTAATGTTATACCCATAATTTATCGCTCCCTTACTAGTTTATTCCTTAAATTTTTTTATTTAATATCATTATATCACTTCTTTTGATTACTTTTAACTATTTTTAATTTTTTGCTCGCTTATTCTTCCCAATATTCTTATATAAAAAAAGAAAACAAATATTATTCCTATATTTCTTTTCTTTTTCCTATCTAAAATATTATATTTTTACGTTCTACAAAAATTTGATGCCATAAACAAAACATGAATACTGTCCATATTTTCCTTGAATTATCCTTCTTATCTTCAATATGGTCATCTAGTAGATCTATAGCATAGTCTTTATTTATGTATTTATCTACCTTTGCTTCTTTTATAGTTTTTCTAACTACTTTGCCTAGGTCTTCTTTTAGCCATACTCTTATTGGAGTCGGAAATCCTAGTTTTTTCTTTTCAACAATATGTTCTGGAACTATATCCTTAAAAGCTTCTCTAAGCAACACTTTTGTGTTACTATTACTTATTTTTTGATTTAGACTTAAATTTCCGGCCATATTTAATACTTCTTTATCTAAAAATGGTACTCTTAGCTCTATAGAGGCTGCCATAGACATTTTATCCGCTTTTTGTAATATGTCACCTTCTAACCATGTGTTTATATCAATATGTTGCATAGTAGTTACATAGTCATAATTTCTGTCTTTTGCATTTTGATATAATTTTTCTAATCTATTTTTGTAGTTCCATTCTTCTTTATACAAATTAAAAATACTTTTAACTTCATCATTTTCAAAAATTTTCGCATTTCCTATATATCGTTCTTCTAGAGGAGTAGTCGCCCTATATAAATAACTTTTCCCCCTCATATCTGGCATAGATTTTGATATATTGTTTAACACTCGCCTCATACATAATGGCATATTTATTATTCTTTTTATACTATTATATTCTTTATATATATTGTATCCACCAAAAAGTTCATCTGCACCCTCTCCAGATAAAACTACTGTTACATATTTTGAAGCTTCTTTTGATAAAAAGTATATTCCTACCTCACTAGGGTCAGCTACTGGATCATCTAAATAGTATACAATCTTTGGAAGTGCTTTTATATATTCATCTTGACTCACTTTAACTTCTATATTTTCTATACCTAGTTTACAGGCAGTTTTTTTAGCAACATCAACTTCGTTATATCCTTCTATTCCAAATCCTACTGAAAATGATTTTATATTAGGATTTATTCCAGAAGCTATAGCTGCTACAATAGTTGAATCAATTCCTCCAGATAAAAATGTTCCAACAGATACATTTGCCTCCATATGTCTAGATATTGAGTCTACTATGACATTTTGTATATCCTTTGCTTTTATCTCCTTTGTACCACTTAAATTTATATCATTATACTTTTTAAATTCTATTTTGTTATTTTTTATTACAAATCTATGCCCTGGAGGTACTAATTTTATATTTTCTATTAATGTTTGTGAGTTTGGAACATATTGAAATGATAAATAACTTTGTACATTTTTTTCACTTATAGTTATATCATCTACTAATTCTAGAATTGCTTTATATTCAGATGAAAACGCTATAATATTTTCATCTTCCATATAATATAGTGGCTTTATTCCAAAGTGATCTCTAGCTCCAAATAAAATATCCTTCTCTTTATCATATATTATAAAAGCATACATTCCTCTTAATTTATCTACACAGTTTTCTCCATACTCTAAGTAAGTAGTTAATAACGATTCAGTATCGCACTTTGTTTTAAATTCATATCCTTTTTCTATAAGTTCTTTTTTTAGTTCCTTATGGTTATATATTTCTCCATTAAATACTATTACACTGTTTCCTTTTTCAAATGGTTGACTTCCATTTTCTATGTCTATTATACTAAGTCTTTTAAATGCAAAATCTACCTTATCACAATTAAAAAAACCTGTATGATTAGGCCCTCTATGGTTAATCTTTTCTGATATGTTTTTTATATCTATTTTTTTATTCTTATTTTTGTAATATATTGATACATGACCACACATATTTTTTATATTCCTCTCTACAAATTCATATACTTTTTATTTTTGTCCTAAAGCAAAAGTTTATTCATATTTATAGAGATTATTTTTCAAACAGAAAACTACCTAATATTAAAAAATAATTTTAGGTAGCTTTTATTGATTATTTTCCAAGAATTTGAATTTCTATAGTTTTACGTCCCCAGTTATAACATTCATTTCTTGTATTCATAAATATATCAATCTTATTTCCTTTTATAGCTCCTCCAGTATTATTTGCTACAAATACTTGATTAAAGTGAGGTATATATACCTTAGTTCCATAAGGTATTATCCTAGGATCAACTGCAATAGTTCCCCATACCGGTTTTTGACCAGTAGATGTAGTACTATATCCTGTATATGCTGTTGCCACCACTTGTACCGTCTTTTTATTCCCATTTATTGAAAGATTAGAAGTTTCTTGGCTTGTAGATTGATTTGAGTTATTTAGATTAGATTCTTGAGTTATCTTTATGTATTTGTTACTTGCATATCCTTCTTTATTGTTAGAAAGTCTAACTTTACTCCACCCATTGCTATTACTCAATATAGTTACTTCTTTATTTTCACTTAAAGATCCAATTACTTTATATTTAGTAGATGGTCCACTTCTCACATTAAGATTTGTAGTTGCTATACCTTTGCTATCTGCAAATATACTTGTAGCTCCTAGTGTAAATATGACCATACTCATTAATATGCTTAACATAATAGTTTTCTTTATCATAAAAAACCTCCAATTTGAATTTTGTTTCTTTTTTGCAACTTGACTGTTACCATTTTGTAACCTTTATAATTATATAGTATTCAATTCTTATTAGTTTGTAAACCTTTTTCTTGAAAATGTTTACAGAAAAGTTACATTTTTATAAAATTCATTATTCTTTAAAATAAAGAAAAGACATACCATAAATAATTTACAGCATGTCTTTTCTTTATTTTGTTATTAATTTAAGCTCTACAGGTATAAATTCATCTACTTCTTCACCTTTTAATATTTTATCTACTATGTTTACTGCAGACTCTCCTATTAATAAAGGTTGTTGTGCTACTGTAGCTGCCATTTTACCTTTTTTTACTGCATCTACTGCATCATCAGTTGCATCAAACCCAACTACTAATACATTATTTAGCCCTTGTGATTCTAATGCTTTTAATGCACCTAATGCCATTTCATCATTTTGAGCAAATACTGCATTTATATTATCTTTAGATTGAAGTATATTCTCCATAACTATTAGCCCTTGAGTTCTATCAAAATCTGCAGTTTGTTTTGCTATTATATTTATACTACTGGTTTTGATTTTGTCATCAAAGCCCTTCCCTCTATCTCTTGTAGCAGAAGAACCTGCTGTTCCCTCTAATTCTACTATATTTCCTACTTCACCTAATTTTTCTATAAGAAAATCTGCCGCCATTCCTCCTCCAGCTATATTATCTGAAGCTATATGAGAAACAACTTTCCCTCCATTTGAAACTCTATCTACCGTTACTACTGGTAAATCTGAGTTGTTAGCAATCATAACTGATGCTACTGCTGAATCAGAATCAACAGGATTTAAAAGTACCATAGATACATTTTTTACTGTTAAGTCTTCCATATTCGACACTTCTTTAGCTGGGTCATTTTGAGAATCAAGTACAACAACATCATATCCTAGTTCTTTTGCTTTTTTCTCTATTCCACTCTTTAAATCTACAAAGAATGGATTATTTAATGTAGATACTATGAATCCGATTTTTTTATTATCACTATTTTTTTGCTCACATCCAACTAGCATAGTTAATGCTAGTATTATGGTAATTATTATAGAAAGAAATTTCTTCATTTTTGGTTTCCTTTCCTAGTTACTTTTTCTATCTAAAAGTACTGCTACTAATATGACTATACCCTTAACCATCATTTGATAGTAAGACGATACATCTAATATATTTAAGGCATTACTTAGCACGCCTATTATTAAAGCACCTACTATTGTAGAACTTATCTTTCCTTTTCCTCCTGCAAGCTTAGTCCCTCCAAGAACTACAGCTGCTATTGCATCTAATTCATATCCAGCACCTGCTGTTGGTTGGGCTGAGTATAATCTCGAAGTTATTATTATACCTGCTACTGCTGATAGTATTCCACTTATTATATATACCCATATCTTGACCTTATCTGTATTTAATCCAGATAACTTTGCAGCTTCCTCGTTGCTACCTAGTGCATAAGTGTACCTTCCCATCTTCGTGTTATGAAGTATATAGTAACAAATTCCAAATACTAATATCATTATAACTGCTGGTGTTGGTATTCCAAGTATTGTCCCAGCACCTATATTTCCAAATGATACTGCAAGTGAATCACTTCCCAGTGTTATTGGCTTTCCATCTGTAAATACTAACGTTAACCCTTTTAATATTGTCATAGTCGCAAGCGTTGCTATAAATGGTTGTAATTTACCTTTTGATATTACAAATCCATTTATAAGCCCTATTATAGCCCCCACTGCTAAAGCAGCTATTACTCCTAATACAATTCCTTTACCTGATACAAGTAAACTTGCACAAACTGCTCCACTTAGTCCTAATATAGAGCCTACTGAAAGATCTATTCCTCCTGTTAGTATTACAAATGTTATACCAGCTGCTATTATTGCATTTACTGATGTTTGTCTAAGTATATTTAATATATTTTTAGGATTTAAGAAATTTGGGCTAAGTATTGATACTATAGCTATTAGTAATAGTAATCCTACTAAACTTTTATACTTTGTTAAAATACCTTTTATATCAATTTTCTTATTTTCTCTTGATGATAATTCCACTGTTATGCCTCCCTAGTTTCAACTGCACTTTTTAATATTAATTCTTGTGTTGCATCTTTTATATCAAATTCTCCTGTAATTCTACCTTGGCTTAAAACTAATATTCTATCACTTAGTCCTAATATTTCTGGCATTTCAGAAGATATCATTATTACTGCATTACCCTTACTTTTAAAATTATTTATAAGGTCATATATTTCTTTTTTTGCACCAACATCTACTCCACGAGTAGGTTCATCAAGTATAAGAATATCTGGTTCTGTCATTAGTGCTTTAGCTATTGCAACTTTTTGTTGATTTCCACCACTTAAATTTCTTATTAGTTGATTTTCACTTGGTGTTTTTATGTTCATTTTTTCTATATACTCATTCACTTCCTTTGTCTCTTTTCTCTTATTTATACTAAACATAGTAGCTATCTTATTTAAAGATGATATAGTCATATTTTCTTTTATAGATAAATCTAATATTAGACCATCTCCCTTTCTGTCTTCAGAAACGTATGCTATTTTATTTTTTAATCCATCTTTAGAACTTTTATTCTCTACTTTATTTCCATTTATATATATATTTCCACTAGTTTTTTTAATATGTCCGTATATTGTTTTAGCCAATTCAGTTCTCCCTGCCCCCATAAGGCCAGATATACCTACTATTTCTCCTGATTTAACTTCAAAAGAAACATTATTTACATTATTTGAGTTTAAATTTTCAACCTTTAAAACAACTTCACCTTTTTTATTTTCTAATCTTGGAAATTGTTCATCAAGCTTCCTTCCTACCATCATTTCTATCATTTTATCTTCATCTATGTTTTTTATATCTTCCATTCCTATATATCTACCATCTCTTAACACAGTAATATAGTCACAGATTTTAAATATTTCTTTTAATCTATGTGAAATATAAACTATAGCTTTACCTTCATTTTTAAGATTATTTATTACATTAAATAAACTATCAGCTTCTTTATCAGTAAGAGCATCTGTTGGTTCATCCATAATTATAATCCTTGCATCTAGTGATAATGCTTTAGCTATCTCAATCATTTGTTGACCTGCTATACTTAAGTTTTCAACTAATTCTCTTGAACTAGTTTCTATATTTAATTTCTTTAGTAAAATATCTGAATCAGAAAATATCTTTTCAAAGTCTATTCCAATTCCTTTCTTAGGCTCACGACCTAAAAATATATTTTCTCCTATTGTTAAATCTGGTATTAAGTTTAACTCTTGATGTATTATAGCTATACCTTTATTTGCTGCATCTTTAGGTCCTTTTATATACTCAAGCTTACCATTATAGTACACTTGTCCACCATCTTTTTTATATACTCCACTTAGTATCTTCATAAGTGTAGATTTTCCGGCTCCATTTTCTCCCATAAGAGCCATTACTTTTCCTTCATAAAGTTCTAAATTAACCCCATCTAATGCCTTAACTCCTGGGAATGTCTTTATGATGTCTGTCATTTGTAAAATAGGGTTTTTCATTTAAAATACAACTCCTGATTTTAATATTATATTTGCATATGGAGAACACTCACCCGTTCTTACCACTGCCTTAGATTCTTTTGTCATGTTTTTAAATTCTTCATGACTAATTTTAGTTATTTTTATATTATCGAAACGATTTAAAATTTCTTTGTATATTTTAGGATTTATATCTTCTATTTCAGTTGCTATTACAATTTCTTCTACACATAGTTCTTCTAATACGGTATCTAGTGTTTCTAAAAATGTAGGTACACCATATTTAAGAGCTAAATCTATTCTATCTACATTTTGTGGTATAGGTAGTCCGCAATCTCCTATTGTCAAACTGTCAGCGTGTCCCATTTTTGATATAGTATATGATAGTTCACTATTTATAAGTTTTGTCTTTTTCATAACCTACCCCTTAAATTTTAATACATCTTCTAATTTTGGAAGAGAACTTTGTGATCCTTCTTTTGTAACGCTTAAAGCTCCAACCTTAGATGCAAACTCCATAGATTCTTTTATCCCTTTACTATTTGCAAAAGCTACTGATAATGCCCCTGTGTAACTATCTCCTGCTGCTGTAGTATCAACTGCCTCTACCTTATAAGAACCTTTAAATATTTGTGTATTTTTATTTATGTATAAACTTCCTTTAGATCCTAACGTTACTATTAACTCTTTAACACCTTTATCTATCATAGTTTTAGCAGCTAAAACTATATCATCTTCACTATTTATTGGTACTCCACTTAATATTTCAAGTTCAGTTTCATTTGGAGTTAATAAATCTACATTTGCTATTATCACATCTTCTAATTTAACTGCTGGTGCTGGATTAAGTATTGTATACTTATTTAATTCTTTTGATCTATTTAATGCATGCTTTATAGTATCTATTGGTGTTTCTAATTGAAGCACTACTATATCACTTTCTTTTATTGCTTCTATATTGTTATCTATATCAATATCTAATACTTTAAAATTTGCTCCAGGTGCTACTACTATAGAGTTTTCTGCATTTTTATCTACGGTTATCATTGCTACCCCTGTTGGACCTTCTTCTGTATGTATATACTTAGTATTTACATTATCATTTTTCAAAGCATTTATTAAAGTATTTCCAAATCCATCATTTCCAACTTTACCAATCATTCTTACATCTCCACCAAGTCTAGCCATAGCCACTGCTTGATTTGCACCTTTTCCTCCAGGAACTTTTTTAAAATCACTTCCTATTAATGTTTGTCCTCCTTTTGGCATTGTATCGACTTTTACTACTAAGTCCATATTTAAACTACCAATTACACATATCTTTTTCATTCATTTTCTCCTTGTAATAATCTATATTAATAAAGTATTTCGTTAGATTTCGAATTTATAATTTTTCTTTATATAGAGTAACACAAGTTTTATATTAGTGCAACACATTTATACTTATTGTATACACTGTTTTTTTAATCTCATACATATAAAAGTGGTAGATATTAAATATACACTCTACCACTTTATACTACACCTATTTATTTGTATAATTTTATTTGTGCAAGTATTTTTGAGTACATTCCTTTTGATTTATTTATACGATATTCATCTCTAGAAATTTCATAAACATGGGATACTACATTGTTATGGGTAATACCCTTTGAAATTTTTTTATTAATAGATTGAATATATTTAAATCCTGTATTGCTTAATAGTTTTGGTGTATATTTATTATCTTCATATGTTACTGCTATTGCCTTATCCATATTCAAATAATCAAATACATAACTCAAAATACATACTGTTGTAATTTTAGAAATATCTCCACCCCAATATTCTGGATTTATACAGATTCCAAGCTCCCCTTGTTTTGTACCAATTTCAAGATTATTTGGCCCAATATTTCCAATTACTTTTTTATCTTTTTTAGATACTATAGCTAAATGACCAACTTTTCCTCCTCTATAGTTTTTTATAAAAAAAGTATTTATAAACTTTTTAGTTTCTGATATGCTTTTATGTGCATGAAATGGTAAATATTTTACAACTATATCTTGTTTATAATATTCAAACAAATCTCGTGCATCGCTTAGCCTTATTGGTCTTAGTATAAAGTCCTTAGTCTCGATTATTTTCATTTGAGGATATATAGAGTCTCTCATAATTAAGTCACTCCTTAAATGTCTCTTAGTTATATATATATGAGTAGGTCTTTATAGTTGTTAATATATATTTCCATAAAAAAATGGGCTATTAGCCCATTATAAATATGTAATTCTTACTTTTGGGGAAAGTAGAATATGAATAAAAATTTTCTATTGATTAATTTAAATTTGAAACAAAAAAGCTAGAAGACAAAAGCCTTCTAGCTTAAATAAGATATTTTCAAATATCTAAATTTATATTCAATATTAAACTTATATTCATACTTTAATTGTATATGTGTATTATTCTATTGTCAATAAATTTATCCCTAAATTTTTTCTAAAGCCTTTATAATCTAATATCTTCTTTTACTTCATCTTTAATTTGAAGATTAAGATTATAATCATCTATCAAAGTATATAAAATATCTAATCTTTTATATAAACTATTTTCAACAATTCTCTTATTTTCTTCTTTATCTTTACCCTTACTATTTTCTACCTCTAACTCAATATTTAACTGAATTATATAATCACTAATTAAACTATATAATTCTTTATCATTTGTATCATCTAATAGATAAGTTAATGTATCTATTTCACTCTCCATTATATTTTTTACTGTAATACTATCTTTATCCTCTAAATCATTCATAGACAAAATCTTTAACTGGTAAATTTCCCTAAAGTTTTTAACTATATATTCTGTATTTAATAGTTGATTTTTTTTACTATATCCTAAAAATGCAATCATGAAAATCACTAGACACCCTACCACTAATATATTTTTCAACTTAAATTTTATATTCATTTCTTTTTCCCCACTTAAAGGCCCCTTATTGTATTGGTATTACATAAAATAAGAGTAACAAACATTAAGCTTGTCACTCTCATTTACGATATATTTATTGACCATTTTCTATTATATCTAAAAAGTCTAGTATAGTTTGTTCCATATACTTTCCTTTTCTATATTCTTTTTTAGCAACAATTCTCTCAACTTGATTGTCACTTTCTTCTGCTTTTCTTACATTACTTGGAACTTCTACAAATGCTCCTAGCTTATTTGTTTCTTTATCTAACATTATAAATAAAGGTACCTTCACTCTTCCATCATCACTATGTTCCTTTATTACTTCTTCATTTCCTTTTATGCTTTGTAACTTTAAGTTTATGTTTTCATTTAATTGTGTTAAATAATTCATTACAGATAAGTTTATTTGGCAATCTGGACACCATAATTCAGAAAATCCAAGAATATTTATTTTCTTATCTATAGATTTAACTTTATTTATTACTTCTTCACTTATTTTCATACTTTCCATGTACTCTTGAGCTTTTTCTCTATGTGCTTCATCTGATTTGTCAAACTCTTCTCCAAAACTTATTCCACTATCAAATAACTCTTTTAAAATCATAGTATTAGTCTCCTTTATATTGAGTTTATATCTATAAATAATTCTATTTATTAACATAAATATCCTTTTTTTAAAATAATAATTATCAATATAATCTTATACTAAATAAACTATTTTATTTTTTCTACTATACCACTTAGTATTAAATCTAATTCTTCACTAGCTTCATCTACACCATGATGAGTTATATCTACTATCTCTTTAGTCATAGGAAGTTCCCCAAGTAAATTTAGATTTAGGTCTTGTAGAAACTTACTTGTTTCTTCTCCATCAAATAATTTTATTTTCTTATCACAACCAGTACATTGTATATAACTCATATTTTCAACAACACCTAATACATTTACATTAAGCATGTTAGCCATTTTAACAGCCTTTGAAACTATCATAGATATCATATCTTGAGGAACTGATACCATTACAACCCCACTTAAAGGAATTGATTGCATAACTGTTAAAGCTACATCTCCTGTGCCTGGAGGCATGTCTATTAATAAATAGTCTAATTCTTTCCACATAACATCTTTATAAAATTGTTTTACTGTGTTAGCTATTAAAGGACCTTTCCATACTACAGGTTGATCTTCATTTTCTACCATAAAGTTGACAGACATTGCTTTTATTTTGTCTTTACTTTCTATTGGGTATATATCTTTTCCATTTGGTGATATTGCTCTTTCATTTTCAACTTTTAAAAGTCTTGGTATACTTGGTCCTGTTATATCTGAATCTAATATACCTACTTTATAACCCATTTTATTTAATTTTTTTGCTAGTAATACTGTTACAGTTGATTTTCCAACTCCACCCTTACCACTCATTACACCTACTATTTTTTTTATGTTATTATTTGGGTTATTCTCTATATTACAAGTCGATTGGCTTTTACAACTATTTTTTGATGGACATGAGTTACATTTTGACATGTTAAATCCCTCCGTTTTTGTAATTTATATGTATCATCTGTAATACTTAATATGCCCTATTATATTTTTGTTAAAACATTCAATGGTTTGATTTAAAATACTTTAACTCGTTGTGCTAGTTAATTTTTACAATAATAAAACTCCAACAAATATAGC
>JAVXJG010000016.1:0-36291 GCA_036647935.1 Peptostreptococcaceae bacterium | reverse complement strand
AGTATCTTTTTTGATTTTAATGAAAAATATTAAATTACAATGAGTTTTTCAGTGGTCTCATTATAGATAGACACTCTTTTACATGTGTACGCTATGTAGGTTCCATTTTAATCAATGATATAACTCCTATTTTGTAGTTTATTAGGAAATAAAATATATTTGATAATAATCAAATTAGTAGTACTAGCATAATATATTTATGTTTTTAATATAATAAATAGTAACTAATATAATAGTTATAATGTGTATAGGAGGAGGCTTGTTTTGGAAAATAAGTTAGGTTTAAGGGAGATTATAAATATAATAAAGCAAAAATGGTGGGTCATATTAGTATTTTTAATTATATCGATTCTACTATCTACATTTATATCATCAGTTTTAATTACTCCAATATATCAAAGTAATACAAAACTTATAGTATACAATAATAAAAATAAAGCTAATACAGATATAACAACATCTGATATAGAAGTAAATACAAAGTTAGCATCTACATATAGCGAAATAATAAAATCAAAAAGTATATTAGAGAGAGTAATATCAGAATTAAATTTAAAAATGAGTTATGAGAATTTATATAATAATATAAAGATAGATAATATAGATGATACAGGTATAGTAAATATATTTGTAAATGATAAAAATCCTGAAAATGCATATAACATAGCTAATAAAATACCAGCTGTATTTGATGAAGAGATAAAGAAAATCATGAATGTGGAGAATGTATCTATATTAGAAAAAGCAAGTTTAGGTAAATATCCTATTTTACCAAATACTTTTTTGAATATATTTATTAGCATTATATTAGGTCTATTTGCTGGTTTGATATACATATTTGCACAGGAGTATAGCGATAAAAAAATAAGATATAAAAAAAATACAATCTGTGTAGAAGGAATAGATATTTTAGGAAGTATACCATATTCAAAAAGAAAAGAAGTAAATCAGGTTAAAGAAAGTGAATTAATTTATATGAACTTAGATATAAATAGAAGTATTCTTTTATATAAAGATATTATAAAAAATATAGAGTTTTCAAATGTCGATAAAAAAATAAAAAGTATATTATTTTCTAGTTGCAATAAAAGTGAAGGTAAGTCAGTAATAATATCAGATTTAGCTATATTTTTATCAAATATGTATAAAAAAATACTAATTATAGACTTTAATTTAGTTAACCCAACTATTCATAAAACATTAGAAATAGATCAATCAGTAGAGGTATTAGACTTATTATTAGAAGGTATTAATTTTAATGGGTATATAAAGAAATCTAGTATAGATAATTTAGATGTTTTATTAATTGGAGATACTCCATCAAAATCATCTGATTTATTAAAGTCAGATGTTATAAAAAATTTAATGGAAAATATAAAAAATAATAATATGTATGATTATATTTTAATAGATACTCCATCTACAAGTACTTCATTAGATGTGGATATAATATCATCATATACGGATTCAGCAATAATTATTGTTGAAGATAAAAAAACTAAAAAATCAAAACTTTTAGAATTAAAGCACAGACTATTTAAAAATAATATAAAAATACTTGGAATTATAGTAAATAAAGTAAAATAGATAAATATAAACTTTAGTAAATAGGAGGATAAGATTTGATATTTTATATTTTGCCAAGTATAATTTTCATTATTTCATTTAGTGATTATATGAAAAATTATAAATTAAAAAAAGCTATTTTTATGCTTATATTATTTATATTAGTAATATTTTGCACTTTTAAAAGTGTCTCAACTGAATCCTTTTATGGCTATGATACTAACCAATATATAAAGTTTTATAATAATTTTTATTACAGATTTGATTCTAGCTTAGAAGTTGGATACAGATTATTAAATTTGATAATACATATGTTTTCGAGTGATTATAAATATTTATTTTTAGTAATGTCGCTATTAACGATATTTTTTATAGGAAAGTATATAGATTACAACACAGATAATAAATTTATAGCATTATTAGCATATGTATGCATATTTTATTACATAAGAGATTTAAGTCAAATAAGGGCTGCACTAGGTTATGCTATGGCTATATATAGTGTGAAGTATTTGATGGAGGGAAAAACAAAAGTATTTTTTATGTATACTATTTTAGCAACTAGTATACACTCTAGTTCTATATTTATGATTTTAGTTTATCCATTAAGAAAATTAAAATTAAAAAAATCACATTTATATATTATTTTATTGATATCTATGCTACTAACTAATGTTGATTGGATGAAGTCAAGTTTAGATTTATTTAGCAAATTTGCAGATAATGATTATGTAAGAAGTTTTATGATTTACACAAATTATTATGATTCAAGAGGCTTAGATAGTAAGTTTTTATTATATATATTAATATCTTTTATAGGTATTTATATAAAAGATAATCCTAATATAAAATCAGAAATATATGAAATAAATATTTATATATTGGTTTTTGGAATTTTTATAGCAGGACTATTTAATGGAAGTGAAGTTATATCAATAAGATTATCAGAACTTTATATAACATCTATGATAATTATAATTTCTAAATTTAAAAATATAGTCAACGATAGATATTTAGAAGTCATTATGCATATTTCTATATGTTTATTTTTAATTGTATATAATATAGCATTTATTAATAGCTTATCACAGTACGGTATCATGTATTAGATGAAGGGGGGTGAAAATATTACAAAAAAAATAAAAATACTATATATGGTATCAAATCTTAAAAGATGTGGTCCTATTAATATTTTATATAATTTAACAAAGTATATTGATAAAGAAATATATGAAATATTTATAGTTTCATTATCTAAAGAATGTGAAAACACTAGAAAAGAAGAATTTGAAAGTTTAGGTTGTAAAACATATAATTTAAATTTAAAGAAAATAAATGCTATATTTTCAAGTAAAAAACTAATCTTAAATATTATAAAAGAAAATAATATAGATATAATACATTCACATGGAATAAGAGCTGATTTAATAAATACAAAATTAAGAAAATATAAGACAGTAAGTACATTGCATAATTATCCTTTTGAAGATTATAAAATGTGCTATGGAAAAATAAAAGGATTTTTAATAGCTAAATTTCATATAAGTATATTAAAAAAAATAAATAAAGTATTCGCTTGTTCTAAATCAGTTAAAGAGATGCTATCATATAAAAATATAAATTTTGATTATGTACAAAATGGTGTTGATTATGAAGTATTTACAATATCGAAAGATGAAGAAAAATATGAAATTAGAAAAGAGTTAAATTTACCACAAAATAAAAAAATATATATTGTTGTTGGAGAGATAAGTTATGGAAAAAATGTATCAACAATAATTAATTGTTTTAATAATAGAAAAAATAATAATGAAATATTACTTATTATTGGAAATGGAAAACTATATAGCAGGTCTATTGCCCTATCTAAAGATAATGAAAATATATTATTTAAAGGTAAAGTTGATAATGTAGATAAGTATCTTAAAGCGAGTGATTACTACATATCTGCATCTTTATCAGAAGGCTTACCTAACTCAGTTTTAGAAGCTATGTCAACTGGAATACCTTGTATATTATCTAAAATAAAACCTCATGAAGAAATTATAAATAACCATAATCAATTATTCATATCTAAAGATATAAATAACCTATCAGAAACTATAAATCATGTAATTAATGAAGACTACCAATATCTAAAAAAAGAATCTAGATTAACCATAGAAAACAACTTGAGTGCAAAAAATATGGCAATTAATTATGAACTTAAGTACAGAGCATTATTTTAGCATAAGGGCGTGATTATTAATGAAGTTTTCTGTATTAATGTCAGTATATAAAAATGAAAAAGCTACTTATTTAGAACAATCTATAAAAAGCGTATTAAATCAAACTCTAAAACCATCAGAAATAGTAATTGTAAAAGATGGGCCACTAACAAAAGAACTAGATGACGTAATAAATAAATATAAAATAAATAATAATGAGCTATTTAATATAATAATATTAGATAAAAATGTAGGTCTTGGAAGGGCATTGAATAAAGGTATACTACATTGTAAATATGATATTATAGCAAGAATGGATTCAGATGATGTATCTATGAACGAAAGATTTGAAAAACAGATAAATATTTTAAAGGAAAATAATAATATTGATATAGTTGGATCTTATATAGGAGAATTTTCAAAGGAAATAAGCTTAATAGAAAAAGTAAGAAAAGTACCAATTTCTAACAAAGATATTACTATATATTCAAAACGAAGAAATCCATTAAATCATATGAGTGTTATGTATAGAAAAAAGGCTGTAATTGATTCTGGAAATTATCAAGATTCACCCTTTAGTGAAGATTACAATCTTTGGGTTAGAATGTTTATAAAAGGATATAAGGCTTTAAATATTCCGGAAAATCTTGTAAGTGTAAGATGTAATGATGATATGTATAGGCGTAGAGGTGGAATTCAATATATAAAATCAGAGTATAATCTTCAAAAATACTTCTTAAAATTAAATCATATTAATTTATATGAATTTTTAACTAATTTGTTTATAAGGATTGGAATTAGGATAGTCCCAAATAATATTAGAAAGACAGCATACAACCTTCTACTACGATCAAAAATTTGAAATCGAAAAAATAAAGGGAGGGTTGCTTATGGCAAATACCAAAAAAATAAAAGTTAGTAAAGTACTATATGATAGCTATGTATTATGTATAGACATGTTTTTTTCGATACTCGGTATAATACTAACATTTCCTATTTTAATAGTAGCAGGTATTTTAATAAAAATAGAAGATGGAGGACCTATTATATATATACAAGAAAGAGTAGGTAAAAATGGTGAGGTATTTAATATATATAAACTAAGGTCAATGAGAACTGATGCGGAAAAATGTGGTATGAGATGGGCAGCAAAAAATGATAATAGAATAACAAAAATAGGAAAAATAATTAGAAGAACAAGAATAGATGAATTACCTCAATTTATAAATATATTAAAAAGAGAAATGAGTTTAATAGGACCAAGACCAGAAGTTCCAAGTTTAACTGAAAAGTTTAATAATGAAATAGATAACTTTATAGATAGGGTAAAAGTAAGACCAGGAATAACAGGATGGGCTCAAGTTAATGGTGGTTATGATTTAAATCCTAAGCAAAAATATGAAAAAGATATGTATTACATTGAAAATAGGAGTGTTAAGCTAGATTTAATTATAATATTAAAAACTATAAGTGTAATAATTGGAGGACATGGAGCACGATAATTTATACTACAGGGGGATGTGCAAATGTTATATATAAATATTAAAGATCTTGGTGCTATTGGAGATGGAGTAAAAGATGATTATAATGTAATTCAAAATGCTGTAAATAAAGCATATACAGAACAAAAGGTAGTATATATACCTAGTGGAACATACTTTATATCTAAAACTATATTATTAAAAAATAGGGTGCAAATAGTTGGAGATGGACCATATTTAAGTAAAATAAAAATGAAAAATACTTTAGATATAGGAATAAAATGTAAATTAGATAGTGATGTAACTCAAGGGATTTCTATAAGGGACATACAAGTAGAGGGTAGCCAGTCTAGTAAATCTATAAAACAGACAGCAATATATTTAGAAAATTATCATTACTTATCAGATGTAGAAAATGTAAGAATATCAAATGTAAATAAGGGAATTTATATAACAAATTCTTGGTATGCACAAATAAAAGATATATCTTTGATGGGTATAGATGAGTATGGAATAGAAATATATCAAAAATCTATGAGACAGCAAGTAAATGCACTACCTCTTATAAATATACAACAAGATGGAGGAAATACTGCAATATATGCTCATGCAGCAGATGGTGTTAATGGAAGAGGATTGTATATATCAAATTCAACATTTGAAAATACTAATAAAACAGCAGTAATTTTAGAACATATAGGTAATGTATCTATCAAAGATTGTTATTTTGAAAATAATTACTTAGATACAACAGATAGATTAAGATGGGATACTCCAACTGATATAAAAATAGTCAATGATAAATGGGCAGCTCAGTTTAGTGCAAATAATATAACCATAGGACAACAAGGGAAATTTCCAAGTGATGAAACCTGCAATATATATATAGGAGAAGAAACTGTTGCAAGTTTATCTAATATTGATGTTTCATACTATGGAGGGGCAATAAGAGATTTTAAATGTGCATTATATAGTGATACAATATATCCAATTTTCACACAATCTGTCCATATGACAGACGGATTAGAGCTTATTAAAAAGAAAGCATTTACATTAGCTGGAAGTGATGTAGAAAATACTATGGACATAAGTATGTCTTGTGGAAATTTATTGAAAAATTCTAATTTCAGATTTGGAACTGGATTTTGGAGTGTTGACAGTGAGTGGAACTACAATGTTGAAAAGTCAAATGACCATATACTAGCTATGAGTATAAATGAAGAAGGATTAACAGAGCATAACTGGGCTACTATAAGTCAAAAATTTATGAATCCAGGAAGCAGTGGATTTATGCAATGTGGTGTAGATGTTTTCACAGATGATAAAACAAAATTTAAAGGTGAAAATGTAGTTATAGATATATCAGGATATAGAGAAGATGGAACTAAAGAGTATGTATACTCAACATATATAACACCAGATATTGAAAATGAATGGATAAGTAATCATATAGTTTTTAATGTTGAAGAATATATAAAAAAGATTAAATACTCAATAATATTAAATCAAAATGGTTCTTTAAAAATAAGAAAACCATATGTGAACTTAGGATATGTAAGACCGATATATAGTTGTGATATAAATGCAAGTAAATCAATTCCTCAAAACAAAAGTGATATTATAGTTGGTGAAATTTGTTTAAGTGATGATTTAGAGAAAAATAAACCGATAGGATGGGTTTATTGTAATGATAATAGATGGAGAGCATTTGGAAATATATTATAAAAATATAAGATATATAAAACCAAAGATAGCGTAATATTAAAATATTACGCTATCTATAAGAAGGGGCAATAAAATATGCAAGATGTAGTATTGTTTACTGAAGAAGAAGAGAAAAAAGTTTTATATGGTAAATTTAAAAATCTTTATATACCTTTAATTAATAAAAAAATTATAAGTAAGTCATTAGAGTTAGACAATGATAATTCTCTTAGAAATAGAATTAATAAAAAATTTATAATAACATCAACAAAATTTATAAATACAAAAATAATGTTTAAAGAAGTTAAAAAATTAGCATTAAATACTTACATAAATGAATGTTTTAAAAAAATAAATGGATATAAATATAGTGTTATATATGCAGGTATGGAAAATATAAGTGAGTATTATACAATTGAATTAATTGATGAAAATGGAATGGAACTAGGATATGCAAAAATACCACAGAAAACTCAATGTAATAAAAGTATTTTTAGAGAAATAGAAGTACTAAAATATTTAGAAACATTAAATTTACAGTCTGCTAATATACCGAAAGTCTTATATTATGATGAATGTCATAACATATTTATACAAAGTACAAAATCTAATTTAAAAAAGGATAAAGGAAAGATAGATATTAAACATATTAATTTTTTAAGTGAATTATATGAAAAAACTAATGAAATTTGTGAGTTTAAAGAAAGTAGATTCTATAATCATCTGATAAATATAAAGAATAAGACGAGTAATGAATACCTTATAGAATTATCTAACAAGATATTAAATAAAATAAGTATAGATAAAATTCAAGGTTGCTATTGTCATGGAGATTTTTATATATCTAATATAAAATGGTATAACGATAATATATTTGTATACGATTGGGATGGTGCAGATAATAGAGCCGTATATTATGATTTATTTCATTATATAGCTAGTGAAGATATCATAAATAAAAAAATAAAAAAGATTACTATTATCAATAATATATTAAAAGATAATAAGTATATAGAACTATATGAAACTAAAAATAACATAAATAAAGATATTAGAGTATCTATGTTTATATACTATTTATATGAAATAATATATGAATTTGCAGTAGAAATGAAATTAGATATAACTAAAGATATTATTTTAATAAACTATATAGAAATAATGAATATTGTATTAGATAATATGTAAATATGAGGGGATAAAAATGAGTGTAGATGTAAGTATAATAATACCTGTATATAATATGGAAAAATATTTAGAGGAATGTTTAGAAAGTGTATTTAATCAAACTTATTCTAATATAGAACTAATTATAGTTAATGATGGCTCAACGGATAAATCAAAATATATAATTGAAAAATATATAGAAAAATATAAAAATATAATTTTTATAGACCAAAAAAATCAAGGACTATCGACAGCAAGAAATAATGCATTAAAATTAGCAACTGGAAAATATGTATTATTTTTAGATAGTGATGATTTCCTAGACAAAGAATGTATAGAATTAATTTATAATAAAGCTATAAAAACAAATTCAGATGTAGTAATTATGGGATATACAAATGTATATAGTACTAAACAAAACATAGATGTAGATTATAAAAAATATGTAAATAGTAATGAATTTTATAGTGGTAGCTTTATAGCAAATTTAATGTTAGAAGATATAATTGAAGGATATTCTTGTAATAAGTTAATTAAGATAAAAAATTTAAGGAAAAATAATTTAAAATTTGAACCCGATAAATATATAGAAGATTTATACCCAATATTTAAACATATTTATAACTGCGATAAAATTACATTTGTAAATAAATGCTTATATAATTATAGGCAAAGAGAAGATTCACTATCCCATTCAACAAATATTAAATTAATAAATGATTACTCTCATGCAAGAAAAGAAGTATTAAGCTATGTTAAAGATAAAAAAGATTTAAATAGAGATAGTATTTTTATATTTAATTATAATTCATTTAGAACTATAATAAGCTTGTTAAATAAACTAAATAATAAAAGTAATAATATATATAGAACATTTTATACTAGAGGATATAAAATACATGAGCCAAGTATTAAAGATATATATCAATGTAAAAAAATAAAATTAACAGCTAGAATAGATATAATAATGTGGGAATTTAGAATTTATCATATATTAATGCCAGGTTTATTAAATTTCAAAAAGTATATAGAATGTTTAATAAACAATTCTGATGAAAAAATAAAATTTTCTTGGAGGAAAGATGGAATTTAATATAAGCTTAATCATACCTGTTTACAACGTAGAAAAGTATTTAAGAGAATGTATAGATAGCGTAGTAAATCAAAACTATGATAAATTAGAAATAATAATAATTAATGATGGGTCAACAGACAACTCTGAAGAAATAATTCAAGAATATCTAAAAAAATATCAAAATATAAAGTATATAAAACAAGAAAATAAAGGACTTTCTGAAGCTAGAAACGTAGGAATAAAATATGCAACGGGTAAATATATGATGTTTTTAGATAGTGATGATTATCTAGAAATAGGTTGTATAAAAAAGATATGCCAAAAAATCAAAGAAAAAGACTCAGACATAATTATATATGGATATAAAAATATATATGAAGATTTAGAAAATATAAAAGGAAATAAAATAGTATATAAAAATATAGATGAAAACAAAATTTACAATGGTAAATATGTATCTGAAAAAATATTGCTCAATGAAATAGGCGGATTTGCATGTAATAAAATTTTTAAAAAAGAATACCTAGAAAAAAACAAATTAATATTTGAACCAAATAGATATATAGAAGATTTTTATCCAGTATTTAAGCAAATATATAATTGTGGAAAAATAGTATTTATAAACGAAGCATTTTATAATTATAGACAAAGAGCAACATCTATAACTAATAATAAAAATGAAAAATTATTAAATGATTATATATATTCAATAGAGCAGATTTTATATTATATAAAAAAAAATAATATTAATTACAATAAATCTATTTTAGATACTTTTAAGATGAATAGTTTTAATGCAATACTAGACATGTTTTATAATTCATATAAAGATAATAAATTATATAAAACATTTTATAATAAAGGATATAACAAGTATGAACCAACATTTAAAGAACTTGCAAATAACAAATACCTAGAGAAAAAATCAAAATTATCTATGCTTTTATGGAAATTAAGAGTATATCATATATTTATGCCTATCTTAAGAAAAATTCAAAATCATATGAAATCAAGTAAAAATATAACTACTTAAAATCGAGGTAACCTAATATGAATCAAAATATAAAAAAAAATATAAAACATCTTATAATTAAAGGGCTTAAGTATAGTGGTATAACAAAACTATTTTATATATTAAATAGAAATAGAAAAAAAATAATATGCTATCACAATATAATACCGGATAAATATTTTTCTGATAATATAAATCTTGATTATTCTATTAAAGAAAGTAACTTTAGAAGTCACATGGATATAATAACTAAAAAATTTAATATAGGTCTAGATTTATACGACTCTAGTAAAATAACCATAACATTTGATGATGGATATCTAAATCAGTATTTATTAGGTAGCAAAATTTTAGATGAATATAATATAAATGGTTACTTTTTTTATTGTGCTAGCTTATTAGATAAGCAAGATACTCTTTTAATAGATAAAATACAGTATTGGATAGACTATGTTAAGCCAGGAAAATATAATAATAAAAAATATAAACTAAATTTAGATATATCAGATAAGCAAAGTAGAAGAATAGAAATTAAGAAAATAAATCAACTTTTAGAAAATAAAATATCTATAGAGGAAGTATGTAATTTATTAGATGAAATGTATAAATTTGATAGTATAGAATTGCCTAAAGAATTCTACACATTACGATTTACTCCAATAAATAAAATAAACTTAGAAGATATGAAAAAAAATGGTCATAAGATAGGGGCTCATTCTTCACTACATAAAGCATTATCTGACTTAACAGAAGAAGAATTAGAAGAAGATATAAGTAAATGTAGAAGATTATTAGATAATGGAATATATAATACAAAAACTTTTTGTTATCCATTTGGAAGTGAGATTGAAGTATCTAATAAAGTTATGGAAAAAGTAAAAGAGAAAGGATTTAAAAATGCTCTATCTTTTGTAAATAATGATTTTAAAAGGAATAATAATGACTATTTTATTCCGAGAATGTCATTACCAGATACTAATGATGAGTATCTTATAGATTTTATTTTGTCTGGAACTTGCTATTTCATACATAACTATAAACTATTTCCAAAGGTTAAATTAGAAAATGATATGGAGTATGATTATGAATAAGCTTGTAAAAGCGACAACTATATTGTTCTTAATAACAATACTATCAAAATTTTTTGGTTTTTTTAGAGAAACAATATTAGTATCGATATATGGAGCAAGTATGATATCGGATGCATATATAACGTCAATGAAGATTCCATCAACATTATTTGCAATAATAGCATCAGCACTATCAACAACATTTATACCTATATTTTGTGATATAGATAAAAATGAAGGTAAGGAAAAATCTTTAAAATTTGCAAATAATGTATTTAATATTGTAATCTTATTAAGCTTATTTTTAGCGATAATAGGATTTATATTTGCAGAACCTTTGGTAAAAGTATTTGCAATAGATTTTGATGGAGAAAAGCTAAAATTAACAGTTCAATTTACAAAAATAATGGTATTTTCAATGATATTTATAGGTCTTAACAGCATGATGACTTGCTGGTTACAAATAAAAGAAAAATATCATATACCTGGACTTATGGGATTTCCATATAACATTATTATAATAGCATCAATATTAATAAGTGTAAAAGTAGATATTGAAATATTAGCAATAGGTACATTATTAGCAATAATTAGTCAATTCTTATTTCAATTGCCTTATGCTAGTAAGTGTGGATATAAATATGAATTGTATGTTAATTTTAAAGATGAAAATATTAAAAAAATTATATATCTATTATTACCTGTAATTATAGGAGTAGGAGTAGGAGAAATAAATGGGATTATAGATGGCACTCTTGCATCTACATTAGGTGATGGAATAATAACTGTGTTAAATAGTGCAAATAAATTAAATGACTTTGTAACAGGTCTATTTATAGCAACAATTATATCAGTTATATATCCTATCCTATCTAAATTATCTCAAAGCAATGAAAAAGAATTTAAAAAGATAATAATACAGTCTATAAATATATTGTTATTACTACTAATACCAATATCAATAGGGGCAATAGTACTTTCTGTACCAGTAGTAAGAGTAGTATTTGAAAGAGGTAAATTTGATTATAATTCAACTATATTAACGGCACAAGCATTAAAATATTATGCGATAGGAATTACAGCAGGTGGAATAACAACAGTACTAAATAGAGTATTTTACTCTATGCAAGATACTAAGACACCTATGATAAATAGTGTTATATCAATAATTATTAATATAGTGTTAAATTTAATATTAATAAACTATATGGGACATAGAGGACTTGCACTAGCTACAAGTATTTCAGCTATTATAAGGGTGATACTATTATTTAGAAAATTAAAATTAAGAATTGTAGATTTTAATCAAAATTTAATTATTAAAACAATGACAAAATCATTAATAGCATCAATCATAATGGGTGGTATAACATATATATCCTATATAATACTTAAAGCAAGTATAGGTATTAGCTTTATAGGAGAATTAATAATTCTATTTATACCAATATTAATTGGTGCAATAATTTATTCGATTATAATTACAAATATGAAAATAGATGAAGTTAATATTATTTTAGATATTATAAAATTGAAACTTAAGATTAGGTAAATATTGATTTAAAACACTAGGATATACTAGTGTTTTTTTAAAAATTCATACAAAAATACTTGGAATTTAATCTTGACAAAAATACTAGGATATAATAAAATGATTTTAAAGATAAACCCTACTAAAAAGGTATGGATTGGATTTATAATAAGAAGGTGATGATAATGAAATTATCTACTAAGGGTAGGTACGGGCTAAAAGCTATGTTTGAACTATCATTAAACCAAAACGATGGACCTGTATCTCTAAAGGTTATTGCAAAAAAGCAAAATATATCTGATCAGTATCTAGAACAAATATTTTCCGCTTTAAAAAAAGCCAAGCTAGTAAAAAGCGTAAGGGGTGCACAGGGAGGATATTTGCTAAATAGAGAAGCTAAAGATATAACAGTTGGAGATGTGCTTACAGTACTAGAAGGACCTGTATCTTTATCAGATTGTGTCTTAGACGAAGATGTCTGTGAAAATTCAAGTGTATGTGTTACAAAAGTTGTTTGGGAAAAAATAAAAAAGGGTATAGATGAAATAATACACTCTATCACTCTTCAAGATATGATAGATGATTATAATAAAAATAAATTAGATAATGATATAACAAATATAACTAACTTAATTATAAAATAGATATGGAGATGGATATAATGGAAAAAAGAAGATTATATATGGATTATTCTGCAACAACTCCTGTTAAAAAAGAAGTATTAGAAGAAATGATGCCTTATTTAACAGACCTATTTGGAAATGCATCTAGCTTTCATACATTCGGAAGAGAAGCTAAATGTGCATTAGATAAAGCAAGAACTCAAGTGGCTAATTTAATAGGTGCTAAGCCTAATGAAATATATTTTACAGCAGGTGGAACAGAAAGTGATAACTGGGCTTTAGAAGGAGTAGCATTTGCTAATAAAGCTAAAGGAAATCACATAATAACATCAAAAATAGAACACCACGGAATACTTCATACATGTGAATATTTAGAAAAGCATCATGGATTTGAAGTAACTTATCTAGATGTGGATGCACAAGGTAGAGTTAAATTGGATGAACTAGAGGCAGCAATAAAAGAAAATACTATATTAATAAGCATAATGTTTGCAAATAATGAAATAGGAACAGTACAACCGATAAAAGAAATAGGTGAAATAGCTAAAGCTCATAAAGTATTATTCCACACAGATGCAGTTCAAGCATCAGGAAATATATTTATCGATGTTAAAGAATTAAATGTAGATCTTATGAGTATGTCATCACACAAAATATATGGACCTAAAGGAATAGGGGCATTATATATAAAACAAGGAACTAAGCTTCATACATTTGTTCATGGAGGAGCTCAAGAAAGAAGAAGAAGAGCAGGAACTGAAAATATACCAGCTATAGTTGGATATGGAAAAGCTGCTGAAATGGCTAAAGAAAATATGCAAAACCATATAGATAATCTTATATCATTAAGAATCAGATTAATAGATGGCATATTAGATGCGATACCATACACAAGACTAAATGGTAGTATGGAATACAGACTTCCAGGAAATGTAAACTTCTCATTTGAATTTATAGAAGGAGAAGGAATACTTCTTATGTTAGATATGTTAGGAATAGCGGCATCAAGTGGTTCTGCTTGTACTTCGGGGTCTTTAGATGCTTCACATGTGTTAATGGCTATAGGATTACCGCACGAAATAGCTCATGGATCACTTAGACTTTCTATAGGTGATTTTACAACAAAAGAAGATATAGACTATATAATAGAAAAATTACCAGCTGTTATAGAGAGATTAAGAAGTATGTCACCTCTTTATGACCAAGTTAAAAAAGAAAGAGCAATGAACTAATTAAAAATTAACGAACAAAAATATATATAATAAAAAATATTTAATCCTAAGGAGGAAATTAAAATGCAATATAGTGATAAAGTTATGGAACATTTCGTGAATCCAAAGAATGTTGGAGAAATAGATAATGCAAGTGGAATAGGTGAAGTAGGAAACGCTAAATGTGGAGATATAATGAGAATATATCTTGATATAGAAAATGAAATAATAAAAGATGTAAAGTTTAAGACTTTCGGATGTGGATCTGCAATAGCAAGTTCATCAATGGCTACAGAAATGGTAAAAGGAAAAACTATACACGAAGCATTAGCAGTAACAAATAAAGCAGTTGCTGAAGCATTAGATGGTTTACCACCAGTAAAAATGCACTGTTCAGTTCTTGCAGAACAGGCTATAAAAGCGGCTTTAATAGACTATGCAGATAAGAACAACATTCATATACCAGAATTAGACGGTGTAGTTATAGATGATGATCATGACCATCACCATGATATAGAGGAAGAAGAATAAGAGATTAAAAAATCTTCAAAATAGAATTTTCTATTTAGGAGATTTTTTTTATGGACATATGAAGTGATTTCAGGTTTAGGGTTTTAAAAAATAGGCAAAATATATATAATAGAAATAACGAGGTGATTTTATGAGCAAAAGAGTAATGATAGGTATGAGTGGTGGAGTAGATAGTTCGGTAGCTGCTTATCTTTTAAAACAACAAGGATATGATGTAATAGGTGTAACTATGAAATTGTGGCAAGATGATGATGACGAGTTAGTTGAAAATGAGGGTGGCTGCTGTTCATTGGCTGCAGTTGAAGATGCTAGAAAGGTTGCAGACAAGATAGGTATACCTTTTTATGTATTAAACTTTAGTGATGTATTTAAAGAAAAGGTAATAGAGCCTTTTATAGATGAATACTTAGAAGGAAGAACTCCAAATCCTTGTATAGCTTGTAACAAGCATATAAAATTTGATGACTTCTTTAAAAAAGCACGCCAAATTGGGTGTGATTATGTAGCAACTGGTCATTATGCAAAAATAGCAAAAGATGAAGATAGTGGAAGATATCTTTTAAAAAAATCAGTAACAGATAAAAAAGACCAAACATACGCACTGTATAATCTTACACAAGAACAATTAGAACATACGCTACTTCCAATAGGAGAGTATGAAAAGGACAGAGTAAGAGAAATAGCAAAAGAAATGGGTATGGACGTTCACAATAAGCCTGATAGCCAAGAAATATGCTTTGTAAAGGATAATGATTATGCAGGGTATGTAAAAAAACATTCTAAAAAAAGGATTGAAGAGGGATGTTTTGTAGATACTAAGGGTAAAATATTAGGAAAACATACTGGAATAGTAAACTATACAATAGGCCAAAGAAAGGGGCTAGGGATAGCTTTTGGAAAGCCTATGTTTGTAGTTGACATAGATGCTAAAAAAAATACTGTAGTATTAGGAGATAATGAAGATATATTCAATAAAGAACTTATAGCAAAAGATGTAAATTTTATATCAATTGATGAGCTAAATGAGCCAATAAGAGTAGAGGCTAAGATTAGATATTCTGCAAAACCATCTCCAGCTACTGTATATAAAATAGGTGGAAACTCTATAAAATTAGTATTTGACGAGCCACAAAGGGCTATAACAAAAGGGCAATCTGTAGTAATGTACAATGATGATGTTGTAGTTGGTGGAGGTATAATAGATTAAATTCTATTATATAGAAATAACTATTGATTAATTATATAAAATTTAGTAATATAACATATATAATTGTAGTATAAATTAAATTATAAATACATTGATAAGAAGTAGTAAACTATTTGATGTCTTACAGAGAGAGGGAATTGGTGTAAGCCCTTAGAATAAAATAGTTGAAGCAGTCTTTGAGTAGCAATCTTGAAATGATAGTAGAGATTGACGGTAGTAACGTTATAGCTAAGGTTTTCCGAAGATGTCATAGTTTTTTCTATGATAATTAGGGTGGTACCGCGAATATAATCCTCGCCCCTATAATGTTTATTATAGGCGCGAGGTTTTTTATATATAAAGATAAAAATTGAAGCTTAAGTTAGCAACATTTATTTGAGTTTTATTAAAAATAGGAGGAAAAAAATATGCAACAGATGGGATTAAATGAAATTAGGACTAAATTTTTAGAATTCTTCGAGTCTAAGGAACACTTTGTAAAGGATAGTGCTTCTTTAGTACCACACAATGATAAGAGTTTATTACTTATAAACTCAGGTATGGCTCCACTTAAAAACTATTTTGCAGGAGTAGAAGTACCACCAAGTAATAGAATGACAACTTGTCAAAAGTGTATAAGAACTGGTGATATAGAAAATGTAGGAAAAACTGCAAGACATGGTACATTCTTTGAAATGTTAGGAAATTTCTCATTTGGAGATTACTTCAAAAGAGAATCTATAGGATGGGGATGGGAATTTGTTACAGAACAATTAAATATACCTCAAGATAAAATATGGGTAACAGTATACGAAGAAGATGATGATTCTTATGATTTATGGGAAAAAGAAATGAATTTCCCTAAAGAAAGAATAGTTAGACTTGGAAAAGATGATAACTTCTGGGAAATAGGTATAGGGCCTTGTGGACCATGTTCAGAAATATACTTTGATAGAGGAGTAGAATATGGGTGTGATAACCCAGATTGTAAGCCAGGATGTGACTGTGATAGATACTTAGAGTTTTGGAATCATGTATTTACTCAATTTGATAGAGATGAAAATGGAAATTATGGTCAACTTGAAAATAAAAACATAGATACTGGAATGGGTCTTGAGAGAATGGCTTGTATAATGCAAGGAGTAGATACTATATTTGATGTAGATACTATAAGACATATACTAAGTACAGTAGAAAAAATGTCAGGAGTAGAATATGGAAAAGATTCTAAGACAGATACATCTATAAGAATAATAACAGACCATATAAGAGCAGTAAGTTTCTTAGTTGCAGATGGGGTACTTCCATCAAACGAAGGAAGAGGATATGTTCTTAGAAGGTTACTTAGACGTGCAGCTCGTCATGGTAAGTTATTAGGAATAAAAGAAAACTTCTTATTTAAATTAGTTGATGGAGTTATAAAAGTAAGTGGGGAAGCGTACCCAGAATTAGTTGAAAAAGAAAGCTATATCAAGAAAGTAATAAGAATAGAAGAAGAAAAGTTTAATGAAACAATAGACCAGGGAAGTGAAATATTAGCTTCATATATAAAAGAACTAAAAGATAACAACATAAAAATATTAAGTGGGGAAAATGCATTTAAGTTATATGATACTTATGGTTTCCCAATAGATTTAACTAAAGAAATACTAGAAGAAGAAAATCTTGAATTAGATGAGGAATCATTCAATGAAGAAATGAATAAACAAAGAGAAAGAGCAAGAAATGCTAGAGGAAATATGGAAGGTGAAAGCTGGAAAGAAGACCCATTATCAAAGCTAGATTCTTCAGTTGATAGTGAATTTGGTGGATATGAAAACTTAGAAGCAACAGGGAATGTTGTTGCAATAGTTGTTGAAAATGAATTAGTAGATTCTGCAAGTGCAGGACAAAAGGTTTCGATAGTTTTAGACAAAACTACTTTCTATGCAGAAGGTGGAGGGCAAGCAGGAGACTGTGGTATACTTATAAATAAAGAAGATGTAGTAATAGAAATATATGATACTAAAAAAGGTGCAAACAACACTATAAAGCATTTGGGTCTAGTTACATCAGGAATTATAAATATAGGTGAAGACTTAAAGACAATGGTAAATAAAGATGTAAGAATGGCTTCAGCAAGAAACCACAGTGCAACTCATATACTACATCAAGCTCTAAAAGAAGTATTAGGAGATCACGTTAACCAAGCAGGGTCTTTAGTTACATCAGAAAGATTAAGATTTGATATAACTCATTTTGAAGCAATGACAAAAGAGGAATTAAAAATAGTAGAAGAAAAGGTGAATAATGCTATTTTAGATGCTTTAGAAATAAATTGCGAGAATATGACAATAAAAGAAGCAAAAGAAAAAGGAGCTATGGCTCTATTTGGCGAAAAGTATGGTAATGATGTAAGAGTTGTTTCAATGGGAGACTACTCAATAGAACTTTGTGGAGGAACTCACTTAAGAAATACTGCTCAAATTGGAATGTTCAAAATATTATCAGAAGGTGGAGTTGCTGCTGGTGTTAGAAGAATAGAGGCTATAACAGGTAAGGCAGTATATGAATATCTAAAAGGAAAAGAAGCTGTAATAAATGAAGTTTGTCAAACTTTAAAAACTAAAGAAGATAACTTAGTTCAAAGAACAAATACTTTGGTAGAAGAAAATAAAAATCTGTCTAAAGAATTACAAGAAGCTAAAACTAAGATGAGCTTACAATCTGTAGATTCTATATTAGATTCTAAAGTTGATGTAAATGGAGTTGATTTAGTTGTAAATAAGTTTGAAAACATGGATATGGATACTTTAAAAGAAACTGCAGATAGCTTAAGAGATAAACTTGCGAGTGGTGTGGTAGTTTTAGCTAATGTGGTTGATGACAAAATAAACTTTGTAGTTACAGCTACTAAAGATGCTATAGAAAAAGGTGTACATTCTGGTAATATAGTTAGAGAAGTTGCTAAGATAGCTGGTGGTAAAGGTGGAGGAAGACCTAACATGGCCCAAGCTGGAGCAAATGATATAACTAAAGTTGATGAAGCTTTAAGTTATGCAAGTGAGGTTGTTAAAACACAAGTAAAATAACAATCCAAAAGGGGGATTTACCGTGGATAATAATTTAGATTATACTATGAAATTTGAAGGTATATCAGATGATAAAGTAAGTGTTTCAGAAGCAATTGATTTAGTTTACAAAGCATTAATTGAGAAAGGATACAATCCTATAAATCAAATTATAGGGTACCTTCTTTCAGGAGATTCAAGTTATATAACTAGTCACAAAAATGCAAGAACTATAATTAAAAAATTCGAAAGAGATGAAATACTAGAAGAAGTAATCACGCATTATCTAAACAGAAAGTAGGTTAACCTAATGAAAAAAAAGATTGTATCATTATTGGCAGTAATTATGATACTTGTAGGTTCTATGACCAATTATATCTTTGCAAATGAAAATAAAGGTAAAGTTATATTTATAGATATGAATAGAAGTAGCTTAACTAATATGTTAAATATTGATTTCTTAGGAAAAGAGTTAAGCTTAAGAGGATATATAGGTCTTATGAATACAAGGGGCGATAAGAACACCGATGACAAAAGTTCTTACGCTACTATGGGGGCTGGAAGCAAAGCTAATACAGCCGCTGAAGAACACATAAATTTTCAAACTGTAAATAAAGATACAGCAAAGATTTTTGAAGCTGCGACAGGTGAGAAACCAAAAGAAATAAATGATTTAACTATTAATATATCCTTAAATGAAAATAGTAAAGGAAGCTATGGTGCTACACTTGGAGCAATGGGGCAAACTTTATCTGAAAATGGACTTAAGGTATCGGCAATAGGAAATGCAGATATAGTGGAAAATGGCTCACTTGTGAAAAATAGAAATATAGGATTAATTGCAATGGATGAACATGGAAGGATAGATTCTGGAAATGTTGATGATATAAATATAGAAGATAGTTCTATGCCTTTTGGAATAAGAACTGACTATAATAAATTAATCAAGGAAACTAAAAAGTACTATAATGAAAGCGATGCAATATTTATAGAACTAGGAGATACATATAGACTAGATAAATATAAATTAAATTTAAATCAAAAGTCTTATGATATCATGAAAGAAAAAATCCATAAAAAGATAAGTATTTACTTAGAAGAAGTTTTTTCTATGGTAGGAGAAAACGACACTATATATATTGCAAATGTCTTTCCAAGTAAATTAGATTATAAGAATAGAAAAAGATTTTCTACTATTATAAAGTTTGATGGAGAAGGAAAAGGAATATTAACATCTTCAACTACACGAAGAGAAGGTGTAGTTTCAAACTTAGATGTTGGTGTAGATATATTAAATGAATTTGGACTTAAAAGTGAGTCTATGGTAGGTAAAAGTTATAAGTTAATAGATAAAGATGATAATGTTGAGCACTTATTAAATGAGGCTGAAAAAATGACATCAATATCTGAAATAAGGTCTAGTGTTGTAAATACATTCGTCGCAATAATTTCTGTATCATGGGTAATAGCTATGCTAGCACTATTATTTAGAAATCGTATGAAACATAAAGAAATGGTGTTTACTATTTTAAAAGAGATAATAAAATTGGGAATAATAATGCCACTAGCATTACTACTTGCTCCAATTTTAAATTTCAAAACTGATACAGGAATAGTTACAGGAATAGTTGCAACAACTGTTATTTTGTATATGATAGGTAGATTATTATTTAAAAATGACATAAAAAACATGGCATTTTTTGCTACTGTTACAATAGTTTTAATTGCAATAGATTCTGTGTTTGGAACTTATTTAATGCAAAATAACATTATGAGTTATGATGCTATGATAGGCTCTAGGTACTATGGAATAGGAAATGAATATGAGGGTGTGACAATAGCAGCGGCTGTATTTGGAATGGCGGTGCTTCTTCAATACAAAAGACTTCCTAAGTATTTAGTTCCTATATTATTGTCTATAGTATTAGTTACTAGTGCATATCCATCTATGGGAGCAAATGTTGGTGGAGCTATATCTGAATTTGTAGCATATTTCTTATTTGTACTTCTTATATTTGATATAAAGTTAGATTTTAAAAAAGTAATGCTTATAGGAGTAGGAACAGTAGGAGTCGTAGCTTTATTTGCTATACTTGATTTAGTATCAGGAAGTGAATCTCATTTAGGTTTATTTGTGAAGCAGATTTTATTAAATGGACCTTCTGAAATAATACAAACATTTGTTAGAAAGATACAGATGAATATAAAACTTGCTCAAAGTAGTGTATGGATAAATATTCTAATTGCAGGAATTGGTATAATATCGATGTTTATATTTAGGCCAAATAAGTATATTAGATGTATAATAAATAAATATCCTATGATATTTAAAGGATTTGTAGCATCTATGGTTGGATGTATAGTCACATTATTAGTGAATGATTCCGGTATAGTAGCAGCAGCAACAGCATCTATTTATATACTAATACCACTTTTAATAATAAGTATAAATATGATAATATTTGACGATAAAATAGAATAGTGTTAACATAAATTTAGTCAGGACTTATTCCTGGCTAAATTTTATATTTAAATATAATTGAATAAGTTTATATATAGAGATAAAACTAAGTATAAATTAACAAAATAAAAGACTTTGGTATAAAGATAACATAAGGAGAAATAATATGCTAGATGGAAGAATAATGGGACTAGATGTAGGCGACAAAACTATAGGTGTTGCAGTGTGTGATTTAATGGGATTAACAGCACAAGGTGTAACAACTGTAAGAAGAGTTGGAAAGAAAAAAGATATTGAAGCATTAAAAGAAATAATAAAAGAAAGACAAGTAAATAAAATAGTATCAGGTCTTCCTAAAAATATGAATGGAACTTTAGGACCACAGGGAGAAAAAGTTATAAAGTTTTGTGAATTATTAAAAGAAGAAACTGGACTAGAAGTAGACTTTTGGGATGAAAGACTTTCAACAGTAGCAGCAGAAAGATCATTAATTGAAGGTGATGTAAGTCGTCAAAAAAGAAAAAAAGTTATCGATATGTTGGCAGCAGTAATAATCTTACAAGGTTATCTAGATAGACAAAGAAATTTTTAAAAACCATATAAAAAAATTGATTTATAAGCTATAATATAGTAAACAAAATAAAATTTGAGGTGAATAAAAATGAATGAAAATATAATCAGCTTAATAGACGAGAATGGTGTAGAGAGCCAATTTGAAATAATATTAACGTTAGAAGCACAAGAAAAAGAATATGCTATATTAATGCCTTTAGATGAAGAAGAGTCAGATGAAGCTTTAATATTTAGAATTGATGAAGATGAAGAAGGAGAAATATTAGTTCCTTTAGAAAGTGATGATGAGTACGAAACAGTTGTAGCAGTTTATAATGCTATAATGGAGGAAGAAGGATTAAACTACGATGAAGATGAGCAATAAGATTTATTAAATCGTTGTAGCTATATTTTATAAAAATAAAAAGTGTGTATTCTCCAAAATATAGATAATTAAAGTATATAACTATAATTATCTTGCGGAAGATGCACACTTTTTATATTATTGAGAATAATAATATAAATGATAATAAAAAAGGAGGAATAGATTTGAAAAATGTAAAATCGTTGGATAATAAAAATAATAATATAAAGAATAAATTTAAAAATATATTCGCTAACAAAAATGCAAACATACTATTTTTCATTTGGATACTAGCTATAACTTTTGTAATGATGTATTTGATAAATAGTAATACTCATTTTACTTCAGATGATTATAGATATCATTATATATACGAAAACTTTATGCCAACTAGTGATGTAAAAAGAATTACTAGTTTAAGTGATATTGCTAATTCTATGTATAATCATTATAATATATGGGGCGGGAGAATAACTGCGCATATTTTGGTGCAATTGTTCTTAATGTTTGGAAAAACAGTATTTAATGTTATAAACTCAATGGGTTTTGTTTTACTAGCATTGCTTGTCTATTTACATAGTAATTCTTTTAAAAAACTGAATCCATTATTAATATTATTTATAATAATTATGATGTGGTTCTTTATTCCACAGTTTGGGGCGTCTATATTATGGGTGTCGGGTTCTGGAAACTATCTGTGGTCTACAATAATAATATTAGTTTTTTTATTGCCATATAGGCTATATATAGAAGATAATAAATATTTTAAAGATAATATTATTAATATTTTAATAATGAGTGTAGTTGGTATATTTGCTGGGTGGACAAATGAAAATACAGGTGGGGCAATGATATTTATACAATTATTATTCATTGGATACTATATTTTAAATAAAATAAAATTGCCTAAATGGTCAATCAGTGGTTTGATAGCATCACTTATAGGTTTTGCATTATTAGTATTGGCGCCAGGAAATTATGTAAGACCAAATAAGCCTAAGGCACTACTAACAAAATTATCAGAACTAGGAGCAAATTCCTATGAAACTATGTTTATACCAATATTTTTATTGACTATTTTATTAATAATATATATTAGTAATAAATCAAATAAAACTATAAAAGATTTGTTTGTGCCAGTTACATATTTAATTGCATCAATAGCTAGTGTAGTAGTGTTAATAGTACCACCATATGCACCTCAAAGGACTTGGTTTGGACCTATAATACTTATTATAATATCTATAGGATATATATATTCAAGATTAGAATTTGATAACTCTTTAGTAAGAAGAATTTCTATTGCATGTGCCATTTTATTTTCTATAAGCTTTTTATATGAGTATGGGCAAGCTTATTTAGATATAGAAAAAACTAATAATTATGTTAAAAAGCAAGTTCAAAGAATAGAAGAAGAAAAAGCTAAAGGTAATATGGATATAGTTGTAAACAAAATACCTAAGCCAAAGAGTAATTATAATGCATTTAAACACACTGCAAATATAACTTATGATAAATATAGCTGGTTTAACCAGTGGATGGCTAAGTATTATGGTGTTGACTATGTAAGAATTGAAAAATAATCAATAACAAAAGGATAGACCTAGGAGGTTCTTTATAAATGGAAAAAATATCAATAATAATACCTATGTACAATGAAGAAGAATCCTTACCTTATTTATATAATAGGTTAGTAGATTTAGGTACAAAGATAGAAAATTATGAATTAGAATTTTTATTTGTCAATGATGGTAGTAAAGATAGATCTTTAGAGATGGTAAAAGGATATAGAGAAAAAGACAAGAGAGTATGTTATTTAAATTTATCTAGAAATTTTGGAAAAGAAGTAGCTATGGGAGCTGCATTTGATTTTGTTACTGGGGATGCAGTGGCAATAATAGATGCAGATTTACAAGATCCACCAGAACTAATACTAGATATGATTAAATACTATGAAGAAGGATACGACGATGTATATGCAAAACGAAGAAGCAGAGAAGGAGAAACTTGGATGAAGAAGTTTACATCTAGAAGTTTTTATAAAGTTTTAGATTTTGTATCCCCTGTACCAATCCAAAAGGATACTGGTGATTTTAGATTGTTAAGTAGAAGAGCAGTACAAGCTTTAAAATCTTTTCCTGAAAAACAAAGATATACAAAGGGTATGTTTAGTTTAATAGGGTTTAAAAAGAAATCAATAGAATTTGATAGAGACCCTAGAGTAGCAGGAGAAACTAAGTGGAACTATATTAAATTAATGGGACTAGCAATAGAAGGTATAACTTCATTTACAGTAGCTCCACTTAGGATAGCCACTGTAATGGGAAGTTTAATATCAATAGGTGCTTTTGGATATTTAACATTCACACTTATTAAAACAATAGTATCTGGTGTAGATGTACCAGGATATGCAAGTTTACTATGTGTTATGTTGCTTCTTGGAGGAGTTCAGCTATTATGTTTAGGTATATTAGGTGAATATATAGGTAGAATATTCTTAGAAGTTAAAGGAAGACCACTATACTTTATAGATGAATATTCGGGGGCATCAGAAGATGAATATTAATATAAATAAATACTCAAAATGTAAGGAAACATTTTTGTATTTAGTCTTTGGCGTGTTATCAACAGGAGTAAACATAGGAACCTATATACTAGTTACAAGATTAACAAATTTAGAATTTATGATAGCAAATATAATAGCTTGGGTAGTTGCAGTTTTATTTGCATATCTAACTAATAAGCTTTTTGTATTTAAAAGTAAAAAATTAGAACTTGAATTTTTAGTAAAAGAATTTACATCATTTATAAGTTGTAGAATTTTTTCATTATTTATAGAAATGATAATAATGTATGTTATGATAGATATGCTATTAATAAATGATATAGTTGTAAAAGTAACTACTAATATAGTTGTAATAGTGATAAATTATTTACTTAGTAAACTAATAATATTTAAAAAGATATAAAATAGGAGATGGCAAATGGAATATTTAAAAATAATGCTTTTATCTATGGTGCCGATTACGGAATTAAGAGGTGCAATACCTATAGGAATTGCTCTAAACTTAAATCCTACATTAGTGTATATAGTAAGTGTTATAGGGTCTACATTAGTGGCAATACCGCTAATATTAACTTTTAGACACATACTAAGTTTCATTAAAGAAAGAAATATACTTAATGGGCTAGTTAAGAAGATAGATAGAAAAATTGACAATGGAATGAAAAAACTAAATAAAGCATCAGTATTAGGAATAATTCTATTTGTTGGAGTACCTTTACCTACTACAGGGACATGGACAGCTTCAGCAATAGCATCTATTTTACACATGAGACTTAAGCATGCGTTTTGGGGAGTATTAATAGGAAATATGTTAGCAGGTATTATAGTATCGGCTATATCATTGCAATTAATATAAAAAAATGGAGAAACTATATATTTTACATTTGAAAATGTAAAATATATAGTTTTTTTTGTTAAATATAAATAGGCTCATAAAACCTCTTTAATTCATATATTGCATATACTATAAAAGAACATAAATCAGGAGGATACTGTAGGATGAAATTAAAGAAGATATTACTGACCTTAATAATATTGATAATAGCCTTAGTTTATAATGTTGAGATTAAATATTTTTCACCAAAAGTAGAAATTAAGGTAGTTAGCTATAATATACATAGTGGATTAAACAAAGATATGTTTCCAACTTTGTTTGATATAATAAGTTTTTTAAAAGTTGCAGATGCAGATATAATATGTTTGCAAGAAGTTAATGAATCTGCTAAGGCTGGGTTTCAAGTAACAAGTTTAAAAGAAGAGCTAAGTATGTATTCTCATTTTGGAGCAAATGTGGTTGACCTAGGTAGAAACTATGGACTTGTAACCTATTCGAAATTTCCTATAAAAAGTAAAAATCATATATATTTAAGTAGTAGTAAAAGGGAACAAAGGGGTATACTTAACACTGTTGTGAATGTAAAAGGAAAAGATTTAAATATTATAAATGTACATTTAGGAGTAGGTGAAGATGAGAGAAAAGTACAAATTAAAGAACTATTAGAATTTATAAAACAACTTGAAAATGAACCTTACATAGTAGTTGGTGATTTTAATGAAGGTCATATGAATGTAGATGAAAGTATTTTAAAAGATAGTGCAGTTGAGATGAATAAATCAAATATAATAACTTTTGCTACAGGTTTATATAGAATAGATTATATATATGTTTCGCCTAATATAGAAGTTTTAGATTATGAAGTTTTAATAGAAAATATGTCAGACCATTATCCAATAGTTGCCAAACTTAAAATATAATCAAGGTTTTTAAGTGTAATATAGTATAGATTGGGAAATATATAGTAAATTAATAAAGCTATTATTTATATCCTACGAACTAGTAAGTTATGAAATTAAACAATTATAGTTTCCCAAGTAGGAATTTAGGGTAGGAAGTAATTGTAAGGTAAATTTTTATGTTAAGTGGGATAAAGAGAAAAATATTGACAAATAATCTATTATCAATTAAAATAATTAATAAAGATTATCAATTGAAAAAAATAAGGGTGATATTAATGACTAATACAATGGAAATTTTAAAAGAGAAGTTAAAAGAAACGGGGTTTAAAATTACTCCTCAAAGAAGGGCAATAATAGAAATATTATTAAAAAACGATAACAATCATTTGAGTAGTGAAGAAATATATGATTTAGTTAGAGTAAACTGTCCAGAGATAGGGTTGGCAACAGTTTATAGAACTATGCAATTATTAGATGAAATAGATGTTATATCAAAATTGAACTTAGATGATGGATGTATAAGATATGAAATAAGTTTAAACAAAGATGAATGTCATAGTCATCATCATCTTATTTGCAAAAATTGTGGTAAAATAATGGAAGCAAAGGAAGACTTACTAGATAATATAGAAAAAGAAATACAATCATTATATAAATTTAAAATACTAGACCATGATGTTAAGTTTTATGGTTTATGCGAAGATTGCGTAAAATAAAAATATAGGCTCTTTGGAGAGCCTATATTTTTATTACTGATAAAATTACAAAAGCAAAAAGAGTACATATAAATATAATCTCTAAGGTATTGCTAAGTTTACTTCCGACTTTTAAAAATCCAAGAGAAATTTTTTTTGTGCTAAGGGGATAAAATAGTGGAACTCCTTGTCTTGTAAATAAATCGCCTAAAAATATATGACTTGCATAACTAATAGTCGCAAAAAAGGATAAATTTGATATATTAGTTATTAGCTCTATTTGTTTTAATAGGAAAAATATTATAACAGTAGCGAAAACACTATGAGAAAAACTTCTATGTTTAAGCCATGGGAATGCACTAATCATTATTGTGAAAATTATAAAATATATTTTGGCACCTATAAAATAAAGACAAAGTGATAAAAGAATAAATACCAGAGACAGAAATAATTTTCTTAAGATTGTATGAGTTAATTTTGATTCAATTATTATAATTGATGCAAATGTTATAATTGAACTTAAATAGAAATTATCATTTATTTTTAGTGATACAAAAAAAATAATTATATTAATAGAGTATATTAATATTTTATATATAAACTTAGATACTTTTTTACCTAAAAAAAACTCTGATACTGTAGAATTAGATTCATCAAGGTCAGGAAGTAGAGAAAAAATAGTTGATAAAATGATATTAAAAAGTGAAAGAGGGACTTTAAATAATAAAGAAGCCTGTATAACAGCTAAAATGCCTATTGTACAATGAGTTTTACCGCGCATATATCCTCCTATGTATATATTAATAAATTTATTGAATATATTCAGAGAATAGCAGAATAAAATTAGTTTGTCAAAATAATACATTAAATGTATTTTAAATATGGCTTAAAATATCATGAGAATTATGGTACAATGATAATAACTGGTAAAGAGTGCGTGATTTGATATTAATTTAAAATTAGAGGACGTGTTTAAAAGTTTAAAAACTAAATAAACAGAAGGAGAGGATACAATTGTTTAAGAAGAACGCCAATAAGATAAAAGTTATGGCTTTGGGTGGACTTAACGAAATCGGGAAAAATATGACAGTTGTGGAATATAAAGATGAAATAATTGTAATAGATGCAGGTTTAAGTTTCCCAGAAGAAGACATGTTAGGAGTAGATATAGTTATACCGGATGTAACTTATTTAGTAAAGAATAAGGACAGGATAAAGGGTATATTTATAACACACGGTCATGAAGACCATATAGGAGCGCTTCCTTATATATTAAAGAAGGTAAATGTACCTGTATATGCAACAAGACTTACAGTAGGGCTTATACAAGTAAAACTAAAAGAACATAGGCTTGGAAGTGTTAAGCTACATGAGGTGACTCCAAAACAAGTTATAAAGCTTAATAATATGAGTGTTGAATATATAAAAAATAATCATAGTATACCGGATGCTTGCTCTATAGCTATACACACAGAACAAGGAATAATATATCATACAGGAGATTTTAAGATAGATTTAACTCCTATTGACGGCGAAGTTATGGATATACACAGAATATGTGAGCTAAGTAAAGAAGGAGTTCTATTAATGCTAGCTGATAGTACTAATGTAGAACGCCCTGGATCTACTATGTCAGAAAAAACAGTTGGAGTAGGATTAGATGACCTATTTAGAAAAGCGGAAAATAGCAGAATAATAGTTGCTACTTTTGCATCTAATATTCATAGACTTCAACAAATTATAAATACCGCGAAAAAGTTTAACAGAAAAGTTGCTGTATCAGGTAGATCAATGGTAAATGTTGTGGGTGTTGCTAGAGAATTGGGATACTTAGATGTAGATGATAATATGTTAATAGACTTAAATGATTTATCTAAATATGAAGATGGTCAAATAGTTTTAATAACAACTGGCTCACAAGGAGAACCTATGTCTGCACTTGCTAGAATGTCAAGTTCAGACCATAAAAAAGTAGAAATAAGAAGAGGTGATGTGATAATAATATCAGCACATCCAATACCAGGGAATGAAAAATCAATATCAAAGGTAGTAAATAGCTTATGTGAAAAAGGTGCCGAAGTTTTATATAGTGATGTAGCTGATATACACGTTTCAGGGCATGCTTGTCAAGAAGAACTAAAGTTAATGCATAGACTAGTTAGACCAAAATTCTTTATGCCAGCTCATGGGGAATATAGAATGTTAAAAAGACATGCTGAATTAGCTGAAGAATTAGGAATGCCAACACAAAACATATTTGTTATGAAAACAGGAGAAGTTTTAGAATTAGATAGTAATTCTGCTAAAGTAACTAGTATTGTACAAACAGGCAATGTTTTAGTAGATGGATTAGGTGTTGGAGATGTTGGGAATATAGTATTAAGGGATAGAAAACATTTATCAGAAGATGGTTTAATGATAGTTGTTGTTACAATATCTAAAGAAGACGGAAAAGCATTAGCAGGGCCAGACATTATATCTAGAGGATTTGTATATGTAAGAGAATCTGAAGACTTAATGGATGGGGCTAAGGATATAATAAAGAATGTTTTAAGAGACTGTGAAGATCGAAATATAAAAGAGTGGGCTTATTTAAAAAATAATATAAAAGAAAATTTAAAAGAGTATTTATACCAAAGAACTAAAAGGAATCCAATGATACTTCCTATAATAATGGAGGTATAATTAAGAAAGATTGAATATAATTTATTATATTCAATTTTTTTTTGGAGGAAACTATGGGAGTTTATGAAACAGCTACTAAATTAGCTAGTGAAATAAAAATTAGCAAAGAGTATAAGAGCTTTAAAAAATCTATGGATGAAGTTCAAAAAGATAAAAGTAGTGAAGAACTTTTGAAAACATATAGAAGTATACAAATAGAAATACAAAACTATATGGTGAAAAATCAACAAATAGATAAAAAGAATCAAAGAAGAATTGAGGGTATCCAACAGAGGGTATCTAACAATAAAATAGTGTCAAACTATTTAATAAATGAACAAAAGCTTAATAGATTAATGGAAAACATAAATAAAATTTTAGCACAAGCAATAGAAAATGATTATAGAAGGAAAAGATAGACAAAATATCTCAAAAGAGAGAGTTATAAACTCTAAATTTTGAGATATTTTTTTGTGTTATTTTATATAATACAAAAATACAATAAAATACCAATTATATCTATCCAGTATTAGTAAAAAATAGTTATATATATTAATTAAAGAGGAGGTTATCAAATATGGATAATAAAGTAGGTAATAGAAATGCAAAAATGGCTTTAAGACAAATGAGAATGGAAATAGCTGCTGATTATGGTATGGATTATGAAGATGCATTTGATATAATTGAAAATGCACACAATAACGGAGGATTGTCAGACCATTTTAAAAAGTTACAAAACAAGAAGAAGATAGGAGAAAGCATTAACAGCTTCTCGAATAAAAAAATGTAAGTAAGGTAAACTAAGTTTAAATAAATATCAAGAGGTGACATTAATGAAAAAATTGGCTAGCATAGTATTAGCTATATTACTTGTATCTACCCCAATGGGTGTTAGTTTTGCAAGTGGTGATAGTACAGGAGTAAATATATCTTCAAAATCTGCAATTTTAATGGATGTGGCAAGTGGACAAGTTCTTTATGAAAGAAATTCTCATGAAAAACTTCCTCCAGCAAGTGTCACAAAAGTTATGACTATGCTTTTAATATCAGAGGCGTTAGAATCAGGAAAGATAAAAATAGATGATTCTGTATCGGTAAGTGAAACTGCAGCTAGTATGGGAGGAAGCCAAATTTTCTTAGAACCAGGAGAAAGCCAAAAGGTAGATACTCTTTTAAAAGGGATTGCCGTGGCATCTGCAAATGATGCTTGTGTAGCTATGGCAGAACATGTTGCAGGTAGTGTAGAAGCTTTTGTGGATATGATGAACAAGAAAGCAAAAGAACTAGGAATGAATGATACTCATTTTGCAAATACAAATGGATTGCCAATAGACAATCACTATACATCTGCTTATGATATTGCAACAATGTCTAGGGAATTATTAAAACATGATGTAATAAGTAAATATTTAACAACATGGATGGATCAAGTGGTGGTTGGTAAGAAGCAAGTTACGGTAGGTCTTGCAAATACAAATAAGCTTATAAAGCATTTCAAAGGTGCAACAGGTGTTAAGACTGGATTTACTCAAGAAGCTAAGTATTGTCTATCTGCTTCAGCAAAAAGAGGTGATACTCATTTAGTAGCTGCAACTCTTGGAGCTCAAACTTCTCCAGAAAGATTTAAGGATGCAACAGACCTTTTAAATTATGGTTTTGCAAACTATGAGAGTATAAAGTTATGCGCTAAAGATGATAGATTGGCTACACTTACTTTAGACAAGGCAGAGGATGATAAGGTAAGTTTAGTGGCGAAGGAAGATCTAAGTGTATTAATTAAAAAAGATGCTCCAAAAGAATTTACTAAGAAGATAAAAGTATCAGATAATCCTTCTTTACCTATGAAAAAAGGTACTGTACTTGGTAAGGTAGAAGTATATAGAGGTGAAGAGTTAGTAGGAAAGGTTGATTTAGTAAATACTAAGGATATAGAAAAGGCAAGTTATTTAAGAATGTTACAGAGAGTTGTAGAAAATATATTCTAGTAAAAAAGTAGATTATGAAGGTATATATCAAAGCCATAGCTATTAGTTATGGCTTTTTTGAATATGGGAATTTATAAGTTGTAAATTTTGTTATAATTAAATTAACTATATATAAAGGGGGAGATTTAAGTGATAATAAATTTAGATAATAAATACATTATAAAACAAGTGTCTTTAGAGCAATGTTGTGATATAGAAAAGTTATATGGTTTATGTTCAGATTATCATATGATATGCAGTGGTAGAGAGGCTAATAAACAAGATGTAATAGACATTTTTATTTATACAGAGAAAAAAACTATTGAAGATTCTTTAACTTTAGGAATTTATGAATCTAATGAACTTGTAGGGTTGATTGATATATTTAAAAATTATCCTAAAATTAATACATGGTCAATTGGATTATTATTATTAGCTCCAAGCAAAAGGGGAAATAAATTAGGTAGTTTAGTACATGAAGGATTAAAAAAACATGCTTTAGGTTCAGGAGCAGATACCTTTAGCATAGGGGTTCTTGAAGGAAACATTTTAGCACATAAATTTTGGGGTTTACTAGGGTATTCTAAAGTAAAGGAATCAAATATTATATTTGGAGAAAATAAACATAGAGTATATGTTTATGAATTAAGATTAAGTTAGATGTTATAGATATAAATTTAGGGGGTGTAGAGAATAATGGATATTTTAGGATTGGTATTTTTTGTAACAGTAGGTATAATATTAATATTAATAGGTGTATTATATTTAGGCGGATACTTATTAAAAAGAAAAGTTAAGCCAGATGAGGAATATCTTAATGAAATAAAAGAAGTTAAAGTAATTAAAAGATTGAATTTTATAAACTCAATTATTATATTTATGGTAATTATAATTCAAAAATTTAATGAAAAAGCTACTTTATTTCTGATACCAGTGGTGATAATTGAATTAATTCGTAATAAATATATATTAAGTTATCTAAAAACTAAAAATGAAAGTAATTCTACACAAAAATATATATTATACAATTTATATTTTCAGGCTATTGTATTGATAGTGGGATTAGGTTTATATTTAATACTACTTAATTTTTAAAGATGTAAACATATAACTAAAACTAGGATTTATAAATGTTTTGATTATAATTTTATAAATTGGTATAATAATGTTAAAATCATTATTTAGGAGAGAGAAAAATGAACTTTAGTAATATATTAGTAAATTTAGTTGCAATTGCAATCGCTATATCTGTACATGAATTTGGGCATGCTTATTCAGCACATCTATTAGGTGATGATACTGCAAAAATGAATGGAAGAATGACCATAAACCCAGCACAACATGTAGACCCAATAGGTCTTTTAACATTGCTATTTTTTAGAATAGGTTGGGCAAAACCGGTACCTGTTAACCCTAGCAATTTTAAAAACTATAAAGTAGGAAATATAATAGTTTCATTCTCTGGAGCATTAGCTAACGTACTTACTGCAATAGTATGTGTACTTATAAATAAACATGTACATATGTATGCAATAAATTTAATCGCAGGAGCAACTATTATGTATAATTTAGGATTTGCAGCATTTAACCTACTTCCAGTACCTCCACTTGATGGATGGGGAATAATATCAACATTTATACCATACAAGTACAATGAGTATGTATATAAATATGAAAGTATGAGTTATGTAGTTTTATTAATACTTATATTTACAAATTTATATACAATAATATTAAACCCAATACACAATGTATTGTGGAGTATAGTAAGTTTGTTTGCATAATATAGAGTAAGAGGTAATTCAATGAAATATAATATACAACTACAAGTTTATGAAGGTCCTCTAGACTTGTTATATGACTTAATATCTAAACATAAAATAGATATTAAAGATATATCTATAATAGAAATAACAAAACAATATATAAAGTATTTAGATATGTTAGAAAAAATGGACTTAGAAATAACTAGTGAATTTATTATAATGGCATCTAAACTTCTTCAGATAAAATCTAAATACCTGCTATATAAGCAAAAAGATGACGAGGAAGAAGAAGATCCTAGACTAGAACTTATGGAGAAACTAGAAGAATACAAAAAGTTTAAACTAGCAGCAGAGGATTTAAAAGGGAGTGTAGTTTATACAAAAGATTTATTTTATAGAGCTAAAGAAGAAATTATTGTAGATGATAAAATAGATTTAGATGAAATCTCAATAGAAGCAATAATAAGAATACTTCCACATATACTAAAAGTTAGGGTGTCTGAGGATGAGGATGTAAATGATGATAGATTAAATAAAATCGTCAGAGGAAGAATAATATCTGTAGAAGAAAAAATAGCATATATAAAAGAGATTATGAAAGATAAAAGTGAAGTTAGGTTTACAAGTATAATAAATAATTATGATAGAGATGAAGTAATAGCTACATTTTTATCTATATTAGAATTGATTAAAGCAAAAGATATAGTAGTAGTTCAAGATGTATTCTTTGATGATATCTTAATAAAGAAGAACTCGGAGTGGTAAAATGAAGCGTGAAGATATAAAACATATAATAGAGGCAGTAATGTTTGCATATAGTGAGCCTATAAGTACGAAGGAACTAAATTTCATAATTAATGAGGAACTTTCTGAAAAAGAAATAGAACTAATGCTAAACATACTTATAGAAGAATACAAAGAAAATAACAGAGGAATACAAATTATTAAACTAGAAAATAAGTATCAAATGTGTACAAATAAAGATTATGCAAGTTATATAAAAAAGGTGCTTGAGCCAAAGAAAAAGAAAACTTTGAGTCAGGCAACATTAGAAACACTCACTATAGTTGCATATAAACAGCCGATTACAAAGGTGGAAATAGAAGATATTAGAGGGGTCAAGTGTGATAAGGTACTTCAAACACTTTTAGAAAATGAACTTGTAAGAGAGGCTGGAAGGCTTAATAAAATAGGGAAGCCTATAATATATAGAACAACGGATGAATTTTTAAAACTTTTAAATATAGAGAAGCTAGAAGATTTACCACCTCTTGAAAATTATGATGGCTGTGAAACTCAATAATAAGTAATTAAAAGATATAGATGTAAGAATCTATGTCTTTTTTGTATATTAAGAAATTTAAAATAAATATTATTAATTGACACTGGAAAAAAGCTTGCTACAATTGTATTAAACATAGTGGTTACTAAAGGGTGATACTAAAATTAAAAAAATAACGATATAATAAAGATAGAAGATGGAGAGAATGTTATTATTATCAAGAGATGATATAAAAAACATTTACGATGAGAGATGCTATAGAAATAAGTAAGTTAGCTTTTAAACTATTTTCTGAGGGAAAGAGTGAAGTTCCAATAAGAACAACGATACAAGCACCTAATCATAACGGCGTATTTTTATTTATGCCAGGATATGTGGGGTAACTAGATATTGCTGGATTAAAAGTTGTGAATATATTCCATGAAAATGCTAAAGCAAATTTACCAACAGCTCCAGCACAAGTGCTATTGATAGATGGAAAAACTGGAATAATAATTGGTACTTTAGATGGAACATATGTAACACAACTACGTACAGGACCATCTTCAGGGGCTGCATTTGATTTATTTGCTATAGAAAATGCAAAAATAGGGGCATGGGGCATAGTCGTCAACCTGAGATATATCAACACATATTATTAGTTTGATGTCTTATTTAAGTTGTGGTTTTAAAAAAATCAAATATTATTTTATCATAAATCATCTCAATTATATTTTTAAGTACACTAAAAAAACTCAAGAAATTCGTTCTTAAATTTAGATAAATCTGATATTAGCTTTACATTAAATTGCAATTTTTTCTATTTTATTTGACTCTAAATTAATTA
>JAVXJG010000015.1:0-36771 GCA_036647935.1 Peptostreptococcaceae bacterium | reverse complement strand
TTAGAAGACCAAGATATGTGGTGGCTAAGTGGTATATTTAGAGATGTAGAACTTTATACAGAGCCTGTATATGGTGTTGAAGATATAACAATAGTTACTGATTTGGATGAAAAATATGAGGATGCTATATTAAATATAGATCTAAAACTTAGAAAATGTGAAAATCAAAATATAAAGTTAGAATTATTAAATAATAATAATGAAGTTGTATTTGAAGAGATAGTAGAAGCTAGTGAAAAAATATTCTTAGCTAAACAAATTAAAAATCCATTAAAATGGACAGCAGAAAATCCAAATTTATATACGTTAATGATGAGTATTTTAAAAGATGGAGAAATAATTCAAGTAATACCTCAAAAAGTTGGATTTAGAAAAATAGAGCTAAAAGGTGAAACTTTCACTGTAAATGGAGTAGCTATAAAGTTTAAAGGTGTAAATAGACATGACTATAACCCTAAAAATGGAAGAGTTGTTGCTAAAGAAGAAATGATTAAAGATATTGTTTTAATGAAGCAACATAATATAAATGCAATTAGAACAGCGCATTATCCAAATTCTCATTATTTATATGAACTATGTGATGAGTATGGAATGTATGTAATAGATGAAACTGACTTAGAGTGTCATGGATTTGAATTAACGGGTGATTACGCTTGGATAAGTGATGATTCACAGTGGGAATTAGCTCATGTAAGTAGATTAGAAAGAATGATACAAAGAGATAAAAATCATCCGTGTATATTAATGTGGTCTTTAGGAAACGAATCATCATTTGGATGTAACTTTAAGGCTATGGCTAAGACATGTAAAGATTTAGACCCAACTAGAATATTACATTATGAAGGTGATTTTAATGTAGCTGAGGAAGATGAACCTGTTTCTGAAGTTTATAGTACAATGTATACTTGGTTAGAACATGATAGCAAATTACTAATGGATGAAGTAATAAATAATATAAAGAAGCCTCATATATTATGTGAATACTGTCATGCTATGGGGAATGGACCAGGAAACTTAAAAGAATATCAAGAGTTATTCTATAAGTATGAGAAGTTACAAGGTGGATTTATATGGGAATGGTTTGACCATGGTATACATACAATAAGTGAACATGGAGAGGTTTATTATAGATATGGAGGAGATTTTGGAGATGATCCAAGTAATATAAACTTCTGTATAGATGGCTTGATAATGCCAGATAGAACTGTATCTCCAGGATTACTAGAATACAAAAAAGTTATAGAGCCAGCACAAACTAGTGCTATTGACTTAGAAAAAGGATTGATAAAAGTTATAAATAGATATGACTTTGAAAACTTAAATACATTAGAATTAGTTTATAATATAAAAGAAGATGACAAGATAATTCAAAGTGGAAGGGTTGAAATGCCATCAGTTAAAGGTAGAGAAACTTGTGATATAACTTTACCATATAACTTAAACTTTGCCAAAGTAGATGGTGCAACATATTACTTAAATATATCTTATGTTTTAAAAGAAGATTGTAACTGGGCAAATTCAGGTCATGAATTAGCAAATGCACAATTCCAGTTACCTATAAAAATAGAAAAAATTAAAGTAGTACCAAAAGGAAGCTTAGAAGTTATAAAAGAACACTGTAATTTAATAGCTATGGGAGATAATTTCAAAGTAGTATTTGACTTAGTAAGAGGTCACATACTTGAAATAACTAAAGATGATTATAAATTGGTTGAAGAAGGCCCAAGATTAAACTTCTGGAGAGCTCCAATAGACAACGATATGTATGTAGTTGAAGATTACAAGAAAAAATACTTTATGCACTTAATGCACGAGGTTGTAAGAAATGTAGAATATAGTGTAGATGAAAATATACTTATATTAAGAGTTAATACTATAAATGGTACAACAAACTCTGCATGGCACTATAAATCAACTTATGAGTATAAGGTATTTGGAAGTGGAGATATATTAGTAAATGTATCTGGTATCCCTTCTGGAAGATTAGAAACAGCACCAGAAATGTTGCCAAAGATAGGTCTTCAAATGAGAGTTAACAAGGATTTAGAAAATGTTAAATATAAAGGAAGAGGACCAGGAGAGTCTTATGCAGATACTAAAGAAGCTAATTTGTTTGGAGTATTTGAAAGTACAATAGATGGATTATTTACTAACTATGTAAAACCTCAAGAAAATGGAAATAGAAGTGATTGTTCTTGGGTAAGCTTAAAAAATGACAGAGGTATGTCTTTAATAGCAATAGCTGATGATACGTTTGATTTTAGTGCATCATATTATGAAGATACAGATTTAGAATATGCTAAGCATACAGTAGATTTATCAAAAAGAGATTATATAGTATTTAACATAGATTACAAACAAAATGGAGTAGGCACTAACTCTTGTGGTCAATGGCAATTAGATAAATATAGATGTAAGTTTGAGGAATTTAACTTAGGATTTAGATTTAGTATATTCAACAATAAAGAAATATCAGAAGTTTCACTAGGTAGAGAAACTTTAGATGTTACTGGTATAGATTTTAATTAAGATAGAAAAATCTCAAGTTCAAAAGAGCTTGGGATTTTTGGTATATAATAACATTGTCTTTATAAACAGTATATATCCTATTTTTTTATAGGAGCAGGGTATTTTATACCTCTAGTATCAACTTTGATAGACTCGATAACTATATCTATAATTGGTTTATCACCTATAGCAGTTTTTATATTTTCTATTGCTTTTACTATTTCAATCCCTTCGATAACTTTACCAAAACCAGCGTAGTTTTTATCTAAATGAGGAGCGATATGAGTAACTACAAAAAATTGACTTCCTCCACTATTTTTAGCTTGACTTCTAGCCATAGATAAAACACCCTCTGTATGTTTTAAGTCATTTTTAAACTTATTTTTCTCAAACTCCCCATGAATAGAATAGCCAGGGCCACCCATTCCACTTCCTTCAGGACACCCACCTTGTAATACAAAGTTTTTTATAACTCTATGGAATATTAATCCATCATAAAAACCTATGTTAGCAAGATGTATAAAATTATTTACAGTATTTGGTGCTATATGAGGATAAAGTTCAGCCTTTATAGTTCCATAGTCTTTAACATTTATAGTGGCCATAGGAAGATTTTCTGGAGCAGTTCTCACCTCATTATTAACTTGGTTTTTTGAACCAAATATTCTAGAGAAAAATCCTTTTTTAGTTTCTTGTGTCATATGTATATATTACCTTTCATTAAAAATTTAATAATTCTATTATAACATTAAATTTAGTAAATTAAGTGAAAAATTGCATGAAGTTATAATGATTCAAACTTACAGCTTCTTTATATTAAAAAATACTTGAAATAAAATAGCCTTAGTTACATCAAATGGAGGAAATATAAAAGATTATGAAGGAGTAAACAAATCATCTAAAGCTCAACCTCCTTTAATATGTATAAATACAACATCAGGTACTGCTTCAGAAATGACAATATTTGCAATAATAAGTGATTCAATAAAAGTCACACATAAAGAGGTTAAGAATATACTAGCGAATGCAATGGATTTAGTATGTGTAAATGCTTAATAATAAATAATTAAAGATAAAGTACCTGATTAAGTTACCAATATTAAATACCGAAATATATAGTTTCGAAATTTTAACTAAGGAAGTATTTTATTGAGCTAGAAACTATAGAAGGGTCACAAAAACCTATGGGTTTATATATTCAGATAAAGTAAATGGTGAATATAAGATAAGTGATATTCACCATTACGGAGAAAATTATCTGTAAGAATGTGTATTTTAGCGGTACTGATGTCAATGAATACATGGTTCAGTTTTTTATATTGACAAATAGCGATGATATTAAGATTATTGATTTTAAAAGAGATAAAAATAATACGTGGGTATAAATAAAATATAAATTTTATGAGGAGTTGATAATATGAAAAAGCTAGCCACATTGGCAGGAGGATGCTTTTGGTGTATGGTGAAACCTTTTGACAAACATCTGGGTGTTGAAAAAATTATATCCGGATATACAGGAGGTCATACAGAAAATCCAACATATGAATAAGTCTGTAGTGATACAACAGGTCATATAGAGGCAATCTAAATAACTTATAACCCAGATATTATAACATATAAGGAACTTTTAGATATTTACTGGGGTGCTATAGACCCTACCGATGAAGGTGGTCAATTCAATGATAGGGGACATAAATACAAAACAGTAATATTTTATCATGATGAGAAACAAAAATTAGAAGCAATAAAGTCAAAAGAAGATTTAGAGGAAAGTAATTTATATGATAATCATGTAAAAACAGAAATTTCACCTGCAAAAGAGTTTTATGAAGCAGAAGAATATCATCAAGATTATTACAAGAAAAATTCAATGCATTATGAAAGATATTTTAGAGGTAGTGGAAGATTTGACTTTGTAGAAAAAAAATGGGCAAAGAAAAATTTAACTGCAATACAATACGAAGTAACTCAAAATGATATGACAGAACCTCCTTTTAAAAATCCATACTATAATCACAAAGAAGAAGGTATATATGTAGATATAGTAAGCAAAGAACCACTATTTTCATCAAAAAATAAGTTTGATTCAGGATGTGGATGGACTAGTTTCTCAAAGGCAATTGATAAAGATAATGTTATGGCAAGATATGACTACTCACATGGTATGAAAAGAGCAGAAGTAAGAAGTAAAGAAGGAGATTCACATCTTGGTCATATGTTTGAATATGGACCAATAGAATTAGGTGGAATAAAATTTTGTATAAATTCAGCTTCTTTAGAATTTATACCTAAAGATAAAATGGAAGAAAGAGGATATAAAGAATTTTTAAAATTTGTATAAGTTTAAAATATAAACTAAGAGAGTATTTCAAATTTTGATTTATTTGAAATACTCTTTCACATACACCTATTAACTAATTTAATAATTTATCATTTTCTTTGCATAACTCTTTATAGTAATTAGTTGTTGTTAAAGTAATATATGGAGTTAACCATAAAAAGCCTATTCCAAAAGTTAATAAACATAATATAGCCCATCCAATAAAACTTAACTGAATCACAAATAACTCCCATTTATGACCTTTCATCATATTTATACTAAGACCTATTGCTTTAAATAATCCCAACTCTTCTTTTTCAATTAATATATATGATGTCATACTAACAGCCAGGCTAATTATTGAAATAATTACTGTTAAAGCTATTAGTAATAGTATAGATATCCATAAGTATCCACTTGTATAAAAAACTGAACTAAATGTTAACCAAACTATTGAAAGTCCAATTATAAGTCCTAAAATAGCACCTACAATAGTTATTAATATTGTAAAACCAAAAGATTTTAATAATACATTTTTTGATACTAATGTATCTTTAAAAGTAGATTTTCCATCTTTTTCTATGAACTTTAAGAAAAAATTAGATAGTCCAACAAATCCCCATACTTCAAAAACTAAAGATATTAAAAAACTAATTAAAAGTCCTGTACTTGAAATACAATTTTCTTGAATACTAGATATTACAAATAATATTAGAAAATACACTAATATTATTAATACAGGTGTTTTCCAATTGCCTTTTAATTGACTTTTTGAGAGATTTTTTAACTGTACTCTATTCATAATATAACCACCTTTAAACTTATTTTATAATATATGTATTCGAAAATTATATATATAGTTCTAATATAAATATAAATTAAATTACTTTTATTTATATTTATATAATAAAATGATAATATAAGTAATGTAGATTAATAATTTATATAGGGGGATATTTCTATGGATAAAAATATAATATGGGTAAATGAACAAAAAATAAATAGAACAATAAAATCATTAGAAGAAAACAATATTAGTGGATATTTGGTAAACAATAAATCAGAGTTAACGGAAAAAATACAAGAAATAGTTAAAGAAGGAGAAGTTGTTAGCTGTGGAGGTTCTATGACTTTATTTGAGGTAGGTGTAATGGATTTATTAAGAAATGGAAAATATAATTTCCTAGATAGATATGAAGAAGGTCTTACACCAAGTGATATTAAAGAATTATATAGGAAATCATTCTCAGCAGATGCGTACTTTACAAGTACAAATGCTATAACTGAAAATGGAGAGCTATATAATGTAGACGGTAATGGAAATAGAATAGCCGCTATGCTTTATGGACCAGACAAAGTAATTGTAATAGCTGGAGTTAATAAAATAGTAAAAAATATAAATGAAGCAGTTCAGAGAAACAAACAAATATGTGCACCAGCAAATGCGCAAAGAATAGGAATAAATACACCTTGTAATACTACTGGTGAGTGTTATGATTGTAAAAGTCCAGAGAGAATTTGTTGTGAGTATACAGTTATAAAAAGACAAAGAACATCAGGAAGAATGCATGTTATTTTTTTAAACGAAAATTTAGGATATTAAACAATAAAGAGTACATCATATAAGTAGGTGTACTCTTTTGGATATAAGATAGTAATAAGGTGAATAAAACTAAAGATACTATATAATATATTAGCATTTATCAGTAGTTAAGGAGGAAGAGATGAAAAAAGTAAAATTTATATATAATCCAAACTCAGGAGAAAAAATAATAACAAATAATTTAGATTATATACTAAAAATATATCAAAGTTATAATTATATACTAGTTCCATATAGAATGACCAAAGGACACAATCTAAAAGATGCATTTAGAGATATAGATAATACATATGATCACTTGCTAGTTGCAGGTGGAGATGGAACAGTAGATATAGTATTGAATGAAATGAAATTAAATAAAATATCACTTCCTATTGGAATACTACCTACTGGAACTGCAAATGACTTTGCAAATGTACTTAATATACCATTTTCAATAAAAGAAGCTATAGAAAATATAATTAATTCAACACCTAAAAAAATAGATATAGGAAAAGTAAATGAAAAGTATTTTATAAATGTAGCAAGTGCTGGAATGTTTACAGATGTATCTCAAAGAATAAATCCAGATATAAAAAACTCAATAGGTAAAGTATCTTATTATATAAAAGGAATAGAAGAAGCTCTTCATATGAGACAGTTTAGTATTAGGGTAACATCTGAAGAAGTAGTATACACTGGTGATATGTATCTAATGTTAATTTTTAACGGCAAAACAGCTGGTAATATAAATCTTGCATATAAAGCAGAAGTAGATGATGGATACCTAGATATAATAATAATAAAAGCAATGCCAATCCCAAAATCAATACCGATACTTATAAGTGTTTTAAGAGGAGATCATTTAGAACATTATAATGAAAATGAATTATTATATTTTAAAACTAAAAAATTAAGAATAGAATGTGAAGATGATTTAGTTACAGATATAGATGGAGAAAAAGGACCAGATTTTCCACTAGAAATAGAATGTATAGAAGATGGAATAGAAATACTAGGTATAAATACCATAAATACATAAAAAGCATTATACCAATTGGTATAATGCTTTTGGGGTTATTTACCAGGCTTAAAAGAACTTTTAAGTGGAACTATTCTATTAAACACTAATTTTTTATCCGTACTATATTTACTGTCTATACAGAAAAATCCATTTCTTACAAATTGGAATTTATCTAAAATCTTCGCATCTTTTAGCTGTGTTGGTTCAGCAAATCCTTGAGTTATTTCTATAGAATTAGGGTTTATTTGTTCTAAGAAATGCTTCCCTTCGTTTTCAGGTGCATCATCAAGTATTAATGGTTCATATAATCTAAACTCACAAGGGATAGCAGAACTAGCTTCAACCCAATGTATAGTAGATTTCACTTTACGTCCAGTAAATCCAGAACCACTCTTAGTCTCAGGATCATAAGTACAATGAACTTCTAGGATATTTCCTTTATCGTCTTGTATAACATCAGTACATTTTACAAAGTACGCACCTTTTAAACGAACTTCATTTCCAGGGAACAATCTAAAATACTTTTTAATCGGTTCAATCATAAAGTCATCTTGTTCTATGTATAATTCTCTTGAGAATGGAACTTGTCTAGTACCTTTAGATTCATCCTTTGCATTGTTTTCTATATCAAGCATTTCTACTTGCCCTTTAGGGTAGTTAGTAATAACTAACTTTAAAGGCCTTATAACACCCATTGTAAGTGGTGCTTTTGGTTGTAAATCTTCTCTTAGGAAATGGTCAAGAAGTTGGCTATCAACTTTAGAATCAGCCTTAGCAACACCTATTTCACTACAGAAGTTTCTTATAGACTGTGAAGTATATCCTCTACGTCTAACACCTGATATAGTAGGCATACGAGGATCATCCCATCCATCAGCAACACCTTCATCAACAAGTTGCTTTAACTTTCTTTTACTCATAACAGTATTTGTAAGGTTAAGTCTTGCAAATTCTATTTGTCTTGGAACATTTTCCATTTCACACTCAGATACAAACCAATCATAAAGAGGTCTTTGGTCAGCAAACTCTAAAGTACATATAGAATGAGTTATTCCCTCTACAGAATCCTCTATAGGATGAGCAAAAGCATACATTGGATATATACACCACTTATCACCTGTATTGTGGTGAGTAGAGTGGGCTATTCTATATATGATAGGATCTCTAAAGTTTATATTAGGAGAAGACATGTCTATCTTTGCTCTTAGAACTTTCTCACCATCTTTGAATTCGCCATTTCTCATTCTCTCAAATAAATCTAAGTTTTCTTCTATAGATCTGTTTCTGTATGGACTATCTCTTCCAGGTTCAGTTAAAGTACCACGGTACTCTTTCATTTCATCGGGAGTTAATTCACATACATATGCTTTTCCTTTTTTTATTAGAAGGATAGCTCTTTTGTACATTTCATCAAAATAATCTGATGCAAAGTATAGATTATTCCAATCAAATCCAAGCCACTGAACATCCTCTTTTATAGAGTTTACATATTCAATATCTTCTTTTACGGGGTTTGTATCATCAAATCTTAAATTTACCTTACCTGAAAATTCTTTGGCAAGACCAAAATTAAGACATATACTCTTAGCATGACCAATATGTAAGTATCCATTTGGTTCAGGTGGAAAACGAGTTATGATACTGTCATGTTTTCCAGTTTCTAAATCATTTATAATAATATTTTTTATAAAGTTAGATGAATTAGTTTCATTTGACATATCTGATACCTCTCACTTAATTAATTTTATATATAGTTGCATAATACTATATTACATAATACTAATTTTAATGCAATATTGGAAAAAAATAAAGATATAATTAATTAAATTAAATCATAAGTATAATTTATATATTTAAGAGTATTATACAAAAGATAGAATTTTATGTTAAATAAATATAGTTTTTTAAAAAAATATTACTTATTATATAAATATATAAACAAATATAGAACAATAATAATATATATAATAAAGATATTTAAGGAGAATATGATATGAATAAACTAGCAAAGATATCTGTATGGATTTTGATAGTGGTATTAATATTTATGGGGGGAGTGTACTATATGATAATTCCAAAACATAGTATTACATTTAATGAATCATATAAGACAGTGACTATAGAAGATTTAATAAAAGGAAGCTATATAGATAAGTTTGAAGTTTTAAGCAAACCAATAAGATTAAAAGGAAACCTTGTCATAAAAAATGAGGATTTTAAAAATATTATCTATACCACTATGAAAAAGTATGACTTAGAAGAATTTAAAACTACTCATATAGAAATAAATAATAATAAATTAAATATTACTTTTCCATATAAAGTATTAAATGTTATAGATACTCAGGGCAAGGTAGATTTATTCCCAACGGTTATAGATGATAGTTTAATAATTAATTTAGAAAACCTGGAAATAGGAAAGCTGAATTTAAATAATAAGAGATTAGAAAGCATATTAAAAGATTATAAAAAAGATATTCCATTTGAAGTTAAGGAAAATATGATCATAATAGATAAAAGCTATTTGAAGCCAATAACTTTAAAAGGAATAGATATAAAAGAAAATGAGCTTTTATTAAATATAGAAGTTAAAATGAACAATATTATAGAGTTTATAAAGGAAAATAATTTAAAAGTAATAGCGTAAAATACTTCAAAGTAGGTGTATTGTATGGATAAAATATTATATTCATTAGCAGATTATAAAATATTAGCTATGGTAGCAGGTCTTTTAATAGTTGGTCTTGAGACCTTTATACCTATCATTCCTGTTTTAGCTATAGTTGTAGCAAATGCATTTATACTTGGTATGTGGCTTGGTTTTTTAGTTTCATGGGTAGGATCAGCTATAGCTTCTATTTTATTATATTATCTAGCTAATAGATTCTCTCAGTCTAATTTATTTGAAAGATATAAAAATGAACAAAAAACACAAAAAATTATCATGTGGATACAAAAACAAGGATTTAATACTATTTTTATATCCTATTCCTGTCCCTTTATACCAGATTTTCTAATAACAATAACATCAGGATTTACATCATTAGATATCAAAACATTTATATCAGGTATGGTTTGTGGGAAATTTGTTATGTTTTTACTTGTGAGCTATGTAGGGGAAGATATAGTGTCATTTTTTTCAAATCCAACTAAAATAGTGGTTCTTATTGTAGCTATATTGCTTTCATGGATAGTTGGACAAAATGTAAATAAGAAAATACATAAAGAATAATGTATTTGAAATAAAAATTTATATGTGGTAAAATATTATAGATTTAAGAATGTACGAAAGAATGTACGAGAAAATTAATTTAAGGGGGACATATGAAAAAGATATATATTGTAACCACATATACTGGAACAGTTCTATCCTATCTAATAAGAAATATAAGTAAAACCCCATATGCACACGTATCAATAGCTTTAAATGAAGATTTAAAGCCTATGTACTCATTTGGAAGATTAAATCCTAAGACACCATTATTTGCAGGATTTGTAGAAGAAAATATAAATCAAGGATTATATGAAATTAGAACAAATACTATGTGTAGAGTATATTCACTAGATGTTACGGATGTTCAATATGCAGAGATATACAAGAATATAATGTTGGTTAGTAACGATAAAAAAACTTATGATTATGATGTAATGGCACTTATATACTTATCAATAAATAAACCAAGACAAGCTGATTATAAATATGTTTGTTCTCACTTTGTAGCGGATATGTTAGAAAAAGGTAATGTAAATATTTTTGATAAAAAATCATTTGAAGTAAGACCCAATGATTTTTATAATTTAAAAGAATTGAAACTAGAATATGAAGGATTATTATCTAAATATTCTTCGACACAGGACTTATTTATGCCAAATATAGCAAATGCTTAGAAAAATACCTCTTATTTTATCAAGAGGTATTTATTTTTTTGAAATATATGGCTATAATGGTAATAATAACTATTAGTAATAGGAAGGGGTATTTAATGAAAAAAATTATTCAAACATACGGGGTAGCGGCAATATTTGTAGCTATTTACTCATTTATCAAGCTTCCCGTTTTAAGATTAGACTTCTTATCTTTATTCTCAACATTAATAATGTTTTTTGTAATAGTGGGAATATTAGATATGATGGTGGATAGAAATGATAAAACATCTAAAATTGCAAAATATAATTTTTCAATAGCGGTAGTTTTAATAATTTACAGTATTGTAGTTCCATTTATAACTTCTTCACCAATACTTCGTGCAAGTGAGTATAGAAACTTATTAGGAGAGGTTAAAGAAAGTAAGTTTACTGAAGATGTAAGTCCAGTCAGTGTAAATAGTATTCGTTTAGTTGATGAAGCTATGGCAATGAAACTAGGAGATAAAAAATTAGGAGAAGACCCAGCTCTAGGAAGTATATCTAAGCTTGGTAAATTCCATATCCAAAGTGTAAAAGGTGAGCTATATTGGGTAGCTCCATTAGTACATAGAGATATAGTTAAATGGATAACAAATCTAGATGGTAGTAATGGATATGTAATGGTATCTGCAAGTAACCCTCAAGATGTTAGACTTGTGCAAAATGTAGACAACAAACCAGTTAAAATAGTATATCAACCAGAAGCATATTTCTTACAAGACCTTCAAAGACATATGTACATAAATGGAATTGTGGATGTAGGAATGACTGATTTTACTTTAGAAATAAATGATGATGGAAAACCTTATTGGGTAACTAGCTTATATGAGCATAAAATAGGTTACTCAGGTGCTGATGCTGTTGAAGTTGCAACAGTAGATGCTGAAAGTGGAGAAGTAAAAAGATACTCTATAAAAGATTCTCCTACATGGATAGATAGAATACAACCTTCAGATTTTGTAATTAATCAAATTAATGATTGGGGACTATACATTAAAGGATTCCTAAACTCTGTAATATCAGAAGAAGGTGTATTAATAGCTACTGAAGGTACTTCTCTAGTTTATGGAGAAGATAACAAATCTTACTGGTATACAGGCATAACTTCTTCAGGAGGAGATGAGTCTACTATAGGATTTGTATTAGTAGATACTCGTACTAAAGAAGCTAAATTATATAAACAACCAGGTGCAACAGAAACCGCAGCTATGAGGTCTGCAGAAGGTAAAGTCCAAGAAAAAAATTATGAAGCAACATTCCCTGTAATGTATAATATATTAGGAAAACCTACATATGTATCATCTTTAAAAGATAAAGCAGGTCTTGTAAAAATGGTAGCATTTGTATCTGTTGAAGACTTTAGCATACTAGGACTTGGAGAAACAAAAGAAGAAGCTTTAAGAAGCTATAGAGATGCATTATCATCAAAGGGCAATAATGTAACAATAGAAAATGATGCAACAAAGCAAGATGTAGAAGGAACTGTAGTCCGAATAAGTCCAGATGTTACTGGAGGAAATACATCTTACTATATGACAATAGATACTGCACAAGGTATGATATTTAGATCTACTTCAAAAGAAGGAAAGGAAATAGCTTTAACTCTAGTTGGAGATAAAGTTAAAATATCATATCAAAAAGGTGAAAAAGGTCTTGTTGATATAATAGAGTTTGATAACTTAAATATATCTAATGTAGAAGATAACAAAGGAAATATATCTACAATTCCTAATGAAACTGTAGAAACAAAAGAAGAAGAAGAAAAAGTACAATAATTTATAATTTTCTTAGATGTAAAAAATGACCTATTTATAGGTCATTTTTTATGCTTATTTTAATATAATAGTAGTACAACTTGGATAAATTAAATGACATTAAGGGAGAATGGAAAAATGATAGGAATAGAGAGGGATATATTACTTTTAATCAGTAGAGTTAGATGTATGACTGAAAGTCAAGCGGGGAAAGTTTTCGGTACTAGAAAAAAATACGGAAGAAAACCCTTTAAAAAGACATTAAAAAAAATGTGTAATGAATATACCTTAAGAAAGTATCCCTGTAGTATAAATTATCATGGATATAGAGATAGTTCAGGAGTCTACTATTTAAATGGAAGTACAATGTATAAAGGTAAAGATTTGTTAAAAGTTTTAATTGGCTCGGAGTTAGCTATAAAGATAAGTGTTGGTGGGTATGAGGTAAAAAGATTTTATAGAAATGTAAAAGTAGGAACAAATAAATATGATATTTTTGTAGAATATTTAGATAATTATAATGAATTAAAACAAATACTTGTAGATATTGATGTAGGAGAAGAAATGGATATGATCAAATACTCAAATATAAATATAGATATTGATAAATCTACAATACCTTTTTATACTGTACCTAAAGTATTAGTAATAACATCATCTAAGCCAAATAATTTTTATCTAAGTAGCTTACATTGTGATATAAACTTTGTAGATCCAAATCTAAATAAATTATTCACTTATATCTAGGCCTATTCATATGAATAGGCTTTTAAAATTTATATTATAGATTATAAAAAATTGCAGACTATAATACTATATTTATAATTTTTTATAATAAACAAAGAGGTGAATACATGGGTGAAATGAATACAGCAGCAGTCAGTTCAAATGAACTACTATTAGTAATAGCATCAGTTTCTGTTTTAGGCATAATAGGAGGATGGATTAGTGGAAAGCTTAAGCTTCCTGATGTGGTAATATACCTATTATGTGGAGTTGCTTTTGGTCCTACTTTTTTAAATATTGTAAATATAGATGCATTTCCAACAGCAAATGAACTTATACTAACATTTGGTTCAGCTTTCATACTTTATGAAGGAGGAAGTGAAATAAAAGTAAGAGTGTTAAATGAAGTTAAAATTACGGTAGGTATATTAGCATCAATAGGTGTATTTATAACAGCAGGAATAATAGGGATAAGTTGTTATTATATTTTAGGACTTCCAATAGGAGTAAGTTTATTAACTGGATCTATAATATCTTCAACAGACCCAGCTAGTTTAGTACCTGTATTTAAGCAAGTTAAGATAAAAGATAAATTAAAGCAAACTATAATAAGTGAGTCTGCTTTTAATGATGCTTTTGGTGCTATACTATTTACATCTGTTCTTACGGGTATAACATTAACTGAAAAGGTTGGAGTTATAAGAACAAGCTTCCAATTAGTTTTTATGATAGTAGTAGGTGTATTAGTAGGTACAGGTATAGCACTAATAGGAATTGGGTTATCTTCAGAGCGGAAAATTGGTATATTTAGAAACTATGCCCCAATAATCTCTCTAGTAATGGTAATATTTTCTTACGAAATATCAGAAAGATTTGGGGGAAGTGGATATATGTCTGTTTTTATATGTGGTCTTATATATGGAAACAAAAGACGTTTTGGACTTTGGGTACCTGATGAAAATTATGTACCAACACTACATTTTAGAGAAAATATTGCTACAATCGCAAGAATGTCTATATTTATAATATTAGGAACACATTTAGACCTTAATGCTTTAGTTAAATATGGACCAAATGCATTATTAGTAGTTTTAATACTGATATTTATAGCAAGACCAATTGTAGTAATAATAGCTACATCACTCGATATAAAAGCAAATTGGCAAAAGAAGGAAAAAATATTTATGATGTGGATAAGAGAAACCGGAGTTATCCCAGCTGCTTTATCAGGTATTGTAGTATCAACAAAAGTTCCAGGATATGAAGTTGTATCTTCTGTAGTATTTATGACAATAGTAGTTACACTTTTAGTACAAGCAAGTACAACAGGAATTGTTGCTAAAAAACTAGATGTTTTAGAAGAATAAATAATTTCATTAGAAATTTGTACAAAATAAATTATATAAAAGAATCCTAATGTGTATAGGGTTCTTTTTTTACATTTTGGGGATATTATATAAAAATAGTAATAAAGATAAAATGCACTTTTATTCCTTATTTTTTGATATTTTTTCCTAAAAAAAGTATAATTATGATAAAATCAATAGTAGATAATGAGGAGGGATTTGATGAAGCAAAAAATAATTTTAGCTATAACATTAATATCAATATTTATTACAGGTTGTTCTTTTAAAAGTGAAACTACCTTTTCACAGGATGGAAAAGTAGCCTTAGAAAACCACCAGTATGAAGATGCTATTAAACTTTTATCATCGGCATTAGAAGAAAATAGTGAAGATGAACACTCTAGAGCTATGTATATGCAAGCAAGAAGAATGATAAATGTGGCAAAATATGAAGAAATAAAAAACTACAATAAAGCAATTAAAGAACTTGAACTTATAAACGATATCAAAGGTGGTTCATCAAATATTAAAAGTGGAGCATCTGCAAAGAAAAAAGAATTGGAAAATCTATATAAAGAGCAACAGCAGGCTGAGCAAAAAAGAAAAGATAGTGCAAAGAGTACTGTAAGTAAAGATAAATATAGATTAGAACAAGAAGCTTTAGCCTTAGAACAAAAAAGATTAGAAGAAGAAAAAAGAAATCAAGAAGAAAAAGAAGAAGAGGAAAATCAAGAAGAAGTTTCAGATAAAGAAGAAATAACTCAGCCTCCTGCTGTAGTTCCAGAAACATAAGTTTTAATTAAATAAAGCAGGTATTAAACCTAAAAATTTAATACCTGCTTTATTTATTATTATATATCTTTTACTTAGAATCTTTAATATGGATTTTTTTGTCAATTGATCTATCAAGAGTTACCTTCAAAATCGCAGCTATAGGAACTGATAAAAACACTCCAACAATATTAAATAGTGAACCGCCTATTAAGACTGCGGAGATTATCCACAGAGGACTAAGTCCAACCTGGTCTCCCATGACCTTAGGTCCTATAATATTTCCATCAACCTGTTGAAGTATAAGTATAAATACTCCAACCCATAATGCTTTAATCGGATCATATAATAATGTCATAATTATAGGAGGGACTGCTCCTATAAAAGGCCCAAAATACGGTATTATATTTGTCAAAAATATTATGAAAGATAAAAACAATACATTTTCTATTTTTATTACAAATTTAAAACCAATAAATGCAATAATTCCAATTATAATAGAATCAATAATCTTACCTATAATGTAACTATAGAATATGTCATGAGATGTAGTAAAAAAATTAATAATATTGCTAGCCTTATTTTTAGGAAGAAATGCATATATGAATTTTTTTATATTTATATATATTTTTTCTTTATCAAACAATATATATATAGATAAAATAATCCCCATTATAACATTAAATAATAAAGAAGTTATACTAAATATATATATTAAAATGTCAGTAGATATTTTAGTAAGGACATCTATAACTTGGCTTAAAATATTATTTATATTTTCTTGTAATTTTGGAGCAATAGCTTTAAACATATCAGCCTTTGATATATTTTTACTTAAATATATCTCTATTTGATCTAAGTAGTTTGGAATTTCATTAATTAAGTTATTTAAAGTATCAACTATGGTAGGTATAAATAACTTAAAACCTATAAATAATAATATAAAAACAATGATATAAGATGAAATTATACTAAATAAACGATTGAACTTAAGATTTTTTTCGAAAATTATAACTAAAGGGTTTAAAAGTAAAGTAAATAATATAGCTATTAAAAATGGACTAAAAAAACTAGCAAGCCCTTTTATAGATAGTATAAAATCTGTAGGTGTATTTATAAATTTATACAATAAGATAGAAATTGCTACAATAAAAATACAATACTTGATGTTTTCTTTTGAAATCATAAATCCTCCTTTATATTAAGCTTAAAATAACATGCTTATCTTATGATTACCATTTTCTCGATGTTTATTTAATTTTCTTTTACATAAAAATATAAAATACTTGTAAATTTTTCTTTAATGTGTAAAATATAAGGGACTAGATTTTAGTAGAAAATTTATAAAAGAAGGTGGAAGTATGAGAATTAATAAATATATAGCTTCTTGTGGAGTAGCATCAAGAAGAAAATCAGAAGAAATTATACTATCAGGTAGGGTAACAGTAAATGGAAATGTAGTAGGAGAATTATCATTTAACATAGATGAAAATAAAGATATTGTAGAAATTGATGGTAAAAAAATTGCATTAAGTGAAAGACCTGTATATATTGTATTAAATAAGCCAGAAGGATACATAACAACAGTAAAAGATCAATTTGATAGACCAAGTGTACTTGATTTAGTAACAGATATAAATGAGAGAGTATATCCAATTGGAAGACTAGATTATGAAACTAGTGGATTGTTAATACTTACTAATGATGGTGATTTAACATATAAATTAACTCATCCAAAGCATGAAGTAGATAAAACATATATAGCTAGAATGAAAGGAATACCTACAGAAGAGGAAATGAAAAATTTTGAAGCGGGACTATTAATAGAAGATTATAAAACAGCTCCAGCTAAAATAAAAATGCTTGAATATAATAATGAAAAAAACTTTGCTAAATGTGAAATAAAAATACATGAAGGTAGAAATAGACAGGTTAGAAAAATGTGTAGAGCAATAAACCATCCAGTTCTAAATCTTAAAAGAGTATCAGTTGGTAAAATAACTCTACAAAGTGTTAAAATAGGTGAGTATAGACATCTAAGCGAAGATGAAATTAAATATTTAAAAAACATTAAATAGAGGTGCAATATGATAAGAGCAAAATATCTAACAAAAATCACAGATATAAATAGATTGTACTTAGAGGATATAATAAAAAAGGGTGATGTGGTGGTTGATGCAACTATGGGCAATGGTTATGATACAGTCTATCTTGCTAAAAAAGTTGGGGAAGAAGGGTTTGTATATAGCTTTGATGTTCAAGAGGAAGCTTTAAAGTCTACTAATAAAAAGATAAAAAAAGAAGGATTAGAAGATTTTGTAAAGTTGATTTTAGATGGGCATGAAAACATGGATAAATACATAACTGATGAAGTTTCTTGTGTAATGTTTAATCTTGGATACTTACCAAGGGCTAAACATATGATAATCACTAAACCTAACACTACCCTAGAAGCTATTAAACATAGTCTGAATTTATTAAAACCTCATGGAGTTGTAAGTATTGCTATATATACAGGCCATCAAGGTGGAGAAGATGAAAAAAATATTATTTATGATTTTATAAAGAATTTAGAGCAAAGTAAATTTAATGTTTTAGAATGTGGTTTTATAAATCAAATAAATAATCCACCTCAGCTAGTATTAATAGAAAAAAAGAAAGAATATTAATAGAAAAACTTATCAAAGTCTTAGATAGTAAAAAATAAAGTTAGGTGTTATAATATTAAAGTATAAAATCACTTATGTATAAATGTTATAAAAATTAGTAATTTAGGGGATTAAAACAAAACATTAAAGGTATATATTTCTAAAGGAGATAGTTATGGACGTAATAAAAGAAATAAAGGATAGTAAGCAATTAATAAACAGTATACAGGCTCAATATCCGAGATTGAGTAAGGGTCAAAAGCTCATAGCACAGTATATTTTATCAAATTATGATAAGGTTGCATTTATGACAGCATGCAAATTAGGGGAAAATGTAGGTGTAAGTGAATCAACAGTTGTTAGATTTGCAAATGCATTGGGATATTCTGGGTATCCTAAATTACAGGCTGCACTTCAAGAGTTAATAAAAAATAAATTAACTACTGTACAGAGAGTTGAAATGGCAAATGAGTATTCTGATGACTCTACAATACTTAATAAAGTTTTAAAAAGTGATATAGACAATATAAGGGGAACCCTAGAAGAGATAGATGAAAAAGCTTTTAGAGAAGCTGCAACTAAGCTTCTAAAAGCTAGAAAAATATATATACTAGGTATGAGAAGTTCTTTCACTGTATCTCAGTATCTAGGGTTTTATTTAGATATAATACTTGATAATGTCCATATAATTAGAATGGATATGGGAGATGCTTTTGAACAAATAGTAAGAATAAATGAAGAAGATGTTATGATAGCCATAAGCTTCCCAAGATACTCTAAAAAATCTCAGGAAGTAGTAAGCTATGCAAAGGAAAAAGGAGCTCATATAATATCTTTAACAGATAGTTTATTTGCACCAGTAGCATCTATATCAGATAATACACTTTTAGTTAAAAGTAACATGGCATCATTTGTTGATTCACTAGTGCCAGCACTAAGTATATGCAATGCTCTTATAATATCTGTAGGGATGAAGGAAAAGGAAGAAATTAAAGAGCACTTTGATGATTTAGAAAAAATTTGGGAACGATATTCTGTATATGAGTAGATTGTATTTGATAAGCAGTGTACTTAGTTGCTACTAATAAGTATATATCAGTAAATTAGGCTAGGGTAAAACCTAGCCTAATTTTATTACTCAAATACAATCAATTAGTATATAAAAAATATAAAATATATATACTTATAAGTATGAATATTATTAAATTTAGATACCTACAAGTATAAATGGAGGGATGCAGATGAAATTAACTATTTTTTTAGGTGCTGGAGCTTCTGCAGCTGAAAATTCGCCTATTCAAAATGAGTTATTTAGTGAATACTTTAAAAACATATCAATAGAAGATTTTAATAAAGATATGAATATAGAATTATATAATTTTTTCAAACAAATGTTTAATATAGATGTTATAAAAAATGATATTAAAAAAATTAATTTTCCAACTTTTGAAGAAGTATTAGGTCTGATAGATTTAGCAGAACAAAGACGAGAATCTTTTAAAAACTTTGGACTAGAAACTTTAAACAAAAGAAGTGATAGTATAAGATTTCTGAGACAATATCTAATATTGTTAATGGCACAAGCAATATATAAAACTGCAAATATAAATAACAAATACCACAAACTACTAATAGATAACCTAATAGATAATCATATATTACTAGATACAACATTTATAAGTGCTAATTATGATATACATATAGACAATACGATAGCAAGTGTATATAGAAAAACAGAGCCTATAATGCTTAACTATGGGGTTGACTTTAATAACTTTAATTTTAAAAATGATTGGTCAAAACCAAAAGAACCAATGGTAAATTTATATAAAATACATGGATCTTTAAATTGGCTTTATTGTCCTATATGTAATAGTCTTACATTAACACCATATGAAGGTGGTGTTATGAGATTATTAAAAAATATAAATGAAGCTAAGTGCCTAGAGTGTAGTGAACTTACAATTCCAATAATAGTTCCACCTACTTACTTTAAGGTGATGTCTAATGTGTTTTTAAGTACAGTATGGAACAAAACAGAAAAGTCTCTTAGAAATACAGATATATTAGTATTTTGTGGATACTCATTTCCAGATGCAGACATTCATATAAAATATATGATAAAAAGAGTACAAACGAGCAGGAAAAAACCACCTATGAAAATAATAGTATTTAATAATCATTTTAATAAAAAGGAAGATTCTCTTATCAAAGAAGAAGAAAGATATAAACGATTTTTAGGAGAAGATGTAATCTTTACAAATAATTCATTTCAGGACTTTGCATCTAACCCAATGAAATATATAAAGGATTTAATAGATAGTTGAGAAATATTATATAATATTGTACTATCTATATGTAAATTAAATTTGTGGGGTGATTTTAATGATTGGTACTATAGTAAACAGTATTGCCATTATATTTGGATGTATAATCGGAATATTTATAAAAGGCAGTATACCAAAAAGGTTAAGTAATACAATTATGAATGGGATGGCTTTATGTGTATTATATATTGGAATATCAGGTTCTTTAAAAGGAGAAAATACTTTAGTAACTATAATATCTATGGCAGTAGGAGCTTTAATAGGTGAGCTTATAGATATAGATGATAAGCTAAGTAGATTAGGAAATAAAATAGGACTAAAAATATCTAAAAATGAGAGTGATATATCTATATCACAAGGATTTGTATCTGCAACACTAATATTCTGTGTAGGTGCTATGGCTGTAGTCGGTTCTTTAGAAAGTGGTCTTTTAGGAAATCATGAGACTTTATTTACAAAATCTATATTAGATGGAATAACTGCAATTATTTTTACTGCATCTATGGGGATTGGAGTAATATTTTCTTCAGTAGCAGTATTTTTATACCAAGGATTTATAACTATTGGAGCAACAATTCTATCATCTATTCTAAATGATAGTGTAATAAACTCTATGACAGCAGTAGGAAGTTTATTAATTATAGGATTATCACTTAATATGCTAAAATGTAGCAATATTAAGGTTGCTAACTTACTTCCAGCTATGTTTATTCCTATATTCATTTCAATTTTCGGGATAATATAGAAATCTTTAGACAAATTCCTCATTTAGAAGGAGATTGGAGGTAAAAATCCAATTAATAATGTATAAAGAAATTTAATTTTAGATAAATACTTTTCTAAGATTAAATAAGGGGGGTATAATATAATGGTTAAATTTGATATAAACGGAGCTATTGTAGAATTTGATGAAAAAAAAGACAACTATAATAGTATAAGAAGGTTGTTTAAATCATATGCACGAGATTTATCAGATACTTTTGAAGATGAATGTTTAAATAATATTCAAAGTATAAAGCAACTATCAGATAAAGGGCTTTGTATAGGAGAAGCACTTATTGATGATCTTTTAAGAAAGGCAATAGAATGTATAGTTAGTTATGGCATAATAACTATAGATTTTTCTACATTTAAAGAAATATATTGTGAAAAATATCTTGATTTAAAAAGATTATTTAATAATTTAAACAAAGAAATACTAGTTCCGAATAGAAATAAAAAAAATAGTCATATAAAAAATCTAGAATTAAAACCATCAATAAAAAAACTAAAAGGATATATATATAATGATTGCTTTAATATACATTGTGCTGTAGTAGACGCTCTTATAGATAGTGGAATATCTAATATAGATTCTCAAATAAATGAAGATAGTATTAAAAAATCAAATGCATTATTTAATAACTATAAAGATGGATTTATAAGTAAAACAGATGAGTGCAGAGTTGTTAAACAGATAATAGAGTTAAACCCTTATAGACAAGATGTGTATGAATTTTTAATTAAGGAAGATGGAGATTTCAGCAAAGAGGTAGAGAGATTAACCGAGTATTTAGGGTATGATATAAAGCCATATAAAGCTACTCTAATGGATATATACATAAAAACTTTAATAGAAAATAATGTAGGTGATATAGAAATAGAGAAAGAAAAAGTAAAAAAATACTCTAAATATATAGGTTGCACTGATTCATCTATTTACGTTGCAAGAATAGATGCTATATACACTTTTGAAAATGCATAAAGGGGCTGTCTCAAAATATTGAGACAGCTTTTTTTAATCTGTATAATACAATGTATCATCTAGATAAATATCATCATAAAATCCATTAGTAGCATTAATTAGAACATCATCATTATAATCACAATAATCAATATCTTTATCTAGAAAAATTTCATCATTGTCTATAGATTCAGAGACTTTTATTTCAAATAGTTTAGCTTTTCTTTTATTTTTTATTATAAAGCCTATATATTTTCTCATTTAATACACCTCTAAAAAAAATTCAGCCACATTATAATTATATTATATCCATATTAAATATGATAATTAAAAAATAAATAAATCTATATAAAATTTTTATTATATAGATTTATATAATTGAAGTTTATTACTTTGAACTCACAAATTAGTTAGCATATTTTTTATTTAGGATATAAATGTAATATTGTTTAAGAGTAATGGAAATAATTATACTGATATAATAAAAAGTTTAAATTAAAGGAGAATGATTATGGCAAAAATAACCAAAACAATTGATGGTAATACAGCTGCCGCACACGTTGCATATGCCTATACAGATGTAGCTGCTATATTCCCAATAACACCATCTTCAAATATGGCAGAATCAGTAGATGAATGGTCTGCACAAGGTTTGAAAAATATATTTGACCAAAAATTAAGTGTAGTAGAAATGCAATCTGAAGCAGGTGCAGCAGGTGCTTTCCATGGTGCTCTTCAATCTGGAGCTCTTACAACAACATTTACAGCATCACAAGGTTTACTATTAATGATACCTAATATGTATAAAGTAGCTGGAGAATTATTACCAGGAGTATTTCATGTAAGTGCTAGAGCCCTTGCTTCTCAGGCTTTATCAATATTTGGAGATCATCAAGACGTTATGGCCGCACGTCAAACTGGATGTGTTATGTTAGCCTCAGGTTCTGTACAAGAAGTTGCAGATATAGCACCAGTAGCTCACCTTGCAGCTATAGAAGGAAGGCTTCCTTTTGTTCATTTTTTTGATGGATTTAGAACGTCTCATGAAATACAAAAAATAGAAGTTCTTGAGTATGATGATTACGCAAAATTAATAAATCACGAAGCGTTAGATGAGTTTAGAGCAAGAGCATTATCTCCATCTCATCCAGTAACAAGAGGTACAGCTCAAAATCCAGACATATACTTCCAAACAAGAGAAGCATGTAATAAATATTATGAAAATATAGTACCAATAGTTGAAAAATACATGAATGAAATGTATAAATTAACAGGAAGAAACCATGGATTATTCAATTACTATGGAGATAAAGATGCTAAAAATATATTAATTGCTATAGGCTCAGTAACTGAAACAATAGAAGAAACAATAGATGAATTAAATTCTAGGGGTGAAAAATATGGATTAGTTAAAGTCCATTTATATAGACCATTCTCTATAAAACATTTTCTTGATGTTATACCAAGTAGTGTTGAGAGAATATGTGTATTAGACAGAACAAAAGAACCAGGTTGTATAGGTGAACCATTATACCTAGATGTTCGTTCAGTTTTCTATAATAAAGAAAATGCACCTATGATAATTGGTGGTAGATATGGATTAGGATCAAAAGATGTAACACCAGCAAGTATAAAAGCTATATTTGATAATTTAGTAAGTGAAAATCCAAAGGACCAATTTACAGTAGGTATAATAGATGATGTTACTAATACTTCAATAGAAGTAGATGAAAGCTATAAGTTAGATAATAAAGGAACTATAAATTGTAAATTCTGGGGATTAGGATCAGATGGTACAGTTGGAGCTAACAAACAAGCTATAAAAATAATAGGAGACCATACCCAAAAATATGCTCAAGCTTATTTTGCATATGACTCTAAAAAATCAGGTGGGATAACTATGTCTCATTTAAGATTTGGAGATGAACCAATAAGATCTACATACTTAATAGATAATGCAGATTATATAGCTTGTCATAATCAATCTTATGTACATCAATATGATTTATTAAAAAGTCTGAAAAAAGGTGGAACATTTGTACTTAATACAATATGGGATGAAAATGAATTAGAACAACAATTACCAGCTAAAATGAAAATTTATATATCCCAAAATCGTATAAACTTCTATACTGTAAATGCAACAGACATAGCGCAAAAGATAGGTCTTGGAAACAGAATAAATATGATAATGCAATCTGCATTCTTTAAATTAGCACAAATAATACCAGAAGATGAAGCCGTTGAGTATTTAAAATCTTCTATAAATAAGGCATACGGTAAAAAGGGTGAAAAAATAGTTAATTTAAACTATGAAGCTGTTGAGCAAGGTAGAAAAGCAATAGTAAAAATAAATATTCCAAGTTCATGGTCAACTGCAGTTGATAAGCAAATCAATACTGTAGATGAACCTGAGTTTATAAAAAATATAGTAAGACCAATAAATGCTCAAGATGGAGATAGTTTACCTGTAAGTGCATTTAATGGAGTAGAGGATGGTACATTCCCAGCAGGAACAGCGGCTTACGAAAAAAGAGGTGTAGGTGTTAATGTACCGGACTGGATACTTGAACACTGTATCCAGTGTAATCAATGTGCATATATCTGTCCTCATGCATGTATAAGACCATTCCTTGTTACAGAGGAAGAGTTAAATAAGGCACCAGAAGGTTTTAAAACTAAAAAAGCTATTGGAAAAGGATTAGAAGGACTACAATATAGAATGCAAGTAGGAACTATGGACTGTACGGGATGTGGAAACTGTGCAGATATATGTCCAGCTAAGGAAAAAGCATTAGTAATGAAGCCACTAGATACTCAGACAGATTTAGAAATACCAAACTGGGAATTTGCAGTTAAGAATGTTTCATATAAAGGAGATTTAGTAGCTGGAAAAACTGTTAAAGACTCTCAATTTAAAACTCCATTAATAGAATTCTCTGGTGCTTGTGCAGGATGTGGTGAAACTCCATATATTAAATTAGTAACTCAATTATTTGGTGAAAGAATGATGATAGCAAATGCTACTGGATGTTCTTCTATATGGGGAGGGTCAGCTCCATCTACACCATATACTATAAATCATGAAGGAAGAGGACCATCTTGGGCAAATTCATTATTTGAAGACAATGCTGAGTTTGGATATGGTATGTATCTAGGAGTTAAGCAAATTAGAAATAGATTATATGATATAGCAACTAAGTTAGTTTCTATGAATGAAATGTCTTATTGTAAGGATGCTCTTCAAAATTGGTTAGATACTAATGATAATGGAGAAAAATCAAAACAATCAAGTAAAGAGCTTATAGAAGCTTTAGAAAGTTGTTCTTGTACAAATAGTGAAGCTTGTGAATTAATAAGAGAATTAAAATGTAAATCAGATTACTTAATAAAACGATCTCAATGGATATTAGGTGGAGATGGTTGGGCTTATGATATTGGTTACGGAGGACTTGACCATGTTCTAGCTTCTGGAGAAAATATAAATGTATTAGTATTTGATACAGAGATATATTCAAACACAGGGGGGCAAGCATCTAAATCTACACCTATAGCAGCTATGGCTAAATTTGCTGCAAGTGGTAAGAGATCTAAGAAGAAAGACTTAGGTATGATGGCTATGAGTTATGGAAATGTATATGTAGCTCAAGTTGGTATTGCTGCAGATAAAAATCAATTAATTAAAGCTATATTAGAAGCTGAACAATATGATGGCCCATCATTAATAATAGCATACTCACCATGTATATCTCATGGATTAAAAGAGGGTATGGGTAGAAGTATGGCTAATATAGACCAAGCAGTTAAGTGTGGATACTGGCATTTATATAGATACAATCCAACATTAAAAGAAGAAGGAAAAAATCCATTTACATTAGATTCAAAAGAACCAACAACAAGCTTTAAAGACTTTATATTAAATCAAGTAAGATACTCAGCTATAGCTAAACAATTCCCTGAAGAATCAGAAGAATTATTTAGATTAGCAGAGAAGTACTCTAAAGAAAGATATGAAGGCTATAAAAGATTATCACAGCAAAATTAAATTAATAAGAGAGGATGTATGTTCTATAGAATATACATCCTTTTTATATATCACATTTTTAAAAAGATAACATACTTTGTATTAGGAGGTGTTTTTATGACAAATTATACAGAATTATTTACAGGAATAGATTCCAAAGTTAAATTAAGTACTGGAAATACTGTAATACCTATAAATTTTGATAATGGTGCTACAACACCACCATTAAAAAGTGTTGTTAAAGCTATAAATGAAAATATAAATAACTATGGTCCAATAGCAAGAGGTGTTGGACAAAAAGGTGATATATGTACTAAAAGGTTTGAAGATGCAAGAGATACAATACTAGACTTTTTTAATTTGAAAGGTAGTGACACTCATACAGTTATTTTTACTAAAAGTACTACAGAAGGTATGAATTTACTTGCAAATATTCTTATAAAAGATAAATCCCAGACGATTTTAACAACTAGAATGGAACATCATGCAAACGATCTCCCTTGGAGATATACGTGTAATGTATTATATGTTGAGGTAGATAGATTAGGTAGAATTAACATAGATGAAATAGAACAAAAATTGATAAGCAATAAAGGTTCTATTAAATATGTATCATTAACAGCTGCATCAAATGTTACAGGTTACATGAATCCTATACATGATATAGCAAAAATTTGCCATAAATATAGTGCAAAAATAATTGTAGATGGAGCTCAAATTGTTGCTCATAAAAAAGTTGATATGAAAGGTACTGATACATTAGACCAAATAGATTTTTTAGTATTTTCAGCTCACAAAGTATATGCACCATTTGGTAGTGGAGCTATTATTGGTTTGAAGGAATACCTAAAAAACGTTGATCCATTTTTAAAAGGTGGAGGATGTGTTGAAGGTGTATTTGATGATTTTTGTATTTGGAATAATATTCCTAATAGATTAGAAGCTGGAACACAAAATTATTTTGGAACAATAGCAATGTCAAAATCATTAACAGATTTAAAAGCAATTGGATTAGATAATGTATATAGTCATGAAATGGAAATTAAAAATCACCTTATAGGCAATATGGCAAAAATGGATAGAGTAATACTTTATGGAGATACACAAAACATAGAAGACAGATTAGGTGTTATAGGTTTTAATGTAGAGAATATTGTATATGAGGATGTAGCAAAGAAAATGGCTAATGATATGGGTATAGCTCTAAGATGTGGAAAGTTTTGTGCACACCCATATGTATACAGATTAATGGGAATAAGCGATTTAAATGGATATATTGATGTAGCTAGTACAAATGAAGATATTGGCATGATAAGAGCTAGTATAGGTCTATATAATACTTTAGAAGAAGCTAATACATTTTTAAATGCATTAGAATATATAATAAAAACTATGTAGTATAAAGTGCCTCTAATTAATTATTATATTAGAGGTACTTTATATTTAACACTTGATAATAACTATGTAAAATGAGAAAATATAGTATATAAAATATATAGTAAAAAGGAGAAACTATGTTAGTAGATTTACATACTCATACTTATTTATCAGATGGAACAATGTCGCCAAAAGAGATAGTAGAGAAAGCAAAAAAGAATAATGTAGGTATAATAAGTATTACAGACCATAATAAAATAAATTCATGGAATGAGTTTAAAGAAGTTGCACTAGAAAATAATATAACACCAATCAAGGGTGTAGAGATAAATGTAGCTTATAAGGGAAAAATACTTCACTTATTAGCTTATAACTTTAATAACACAGAAAACTTATTAAAACTAATAAATAAGGCAGACTTAGAAATGGAGCAAATGAGTATTGACTTAGTAGATAAGCTATCACAAGACAATGATAGAGTTTCTCTTATAGATTATAAGGAGTATGAATACAATAGGTTAAATGGAGGATGGAAAGGTCTTCATTATCTATTTGATAAGAATGTCACAAAAAAATTATTTGATGGATTTAATTATTATAGAGATTATGGTTGTGGATATGAATTATATGATTTTCCACAATTAAGTGAAGTTTGTAAAAAAATAAAAGAAGCTAATGGATATAGTGTATTAGCACACCCTTATGAATACTATAAAGGATTATCTAAAGATGAATTAGTATTGGAGTTAGAATTTTTAAGAGAAGAGGGAATAGATGGTATAGAGTGCTACTATCCAACTCATACAAAATTAATAGAAGAAACTTGTGTAGAATTTTGTAAAAAATATAATTTACTCATAACTTGTGGTAGTGATGACCATGGTGAATTTGGTAAAGAAGCTAAAGTATTAGACCATTCTATAGGATGTTTAAAAGTTGAATTTTCGCATCTAAATATAGAAAAGTTAATAAAATAATATAAATACAAAAATCTCCAGATACACCTATAAATGTACTAAAAGAGGTGTCGTGTTTAATGACACCTTCTTTTTCTATTTAAGAAGAGCTTCAACTTCAAAAGGTTTTAACTTTCTCCATTTACCTGTAGGTAGACCTTTTATAGTTAAATTCATTATTCTAACTCTTTGAAGTTTTTGAACCTCATAATTAAAGTTTTCACACATCCTTCTTATTTGTCTGTTATATCCTTGAGTTAAGACAATTTTAAATGTACGATTATTAACTTTTGTAATGCTACATTTATTAGTTACTACATACTTATTAGTTACAGGATTAAAAATACGAACACCATTTGACATTCCATTTATAAAATCTTGTGTAATGTTTTTATTTACAGTTACAACATATTCTTTTTCATGGTTGTTTTCCGTTCTTAGTATTTTATTAACTATTGTACCGTCATTAGTTAGTATAATTAAACCTTCTGATGGTTTGTCTAGTCTCCCTACTGGAAAAATTCTTTCAGGATAGTTTATATAATCGATAATATTACCTTTTATATGTCTTTCTGTAGTACATGTTATACCAACTGGCTTATTTAAAGCTATATATACATCATTCTTTTTGGGAACTACTCTTTTTCCATTAACCTTCACGACATCATTTGGATTAACAACTTGACCTATTTCTGCTACTTTACCGTTTATTAAAACTTTTCTCTGTTGAATTAATTTATCAGCTTCTCTTCTAGAACAAATTCCCGTTGAGCTAATATAGTTATTTAATCTCATAATAGTCTCCTTATGTATGATAATTACTTGTTAATTATAGTATAGTTAACAAAGTGAATCAAGACTATTTAATATTAAGATATATAGGATTTACTTAAATTCATAGTATTTTTATTGTGTTTATCTTTACTAAATATACTGTATATACTAATAATTATAAAGCTAGATACCATAGATAAAACAGAAGAAACGAGAATAGATATTTTTGCAATATCTACAAGCACTAAGTTGTGAATAAAAGCTATCTCAGATATAAATATAGACATTGTAAATCCTATACCTGCAATAATAGACACTAAAAATACTGATATCCATGTTATATTGCTTGGTTTCTCAGTAATACCTAAGAAGCACCCTATAAAAGTAAATAACATTATTCCCATTGGCTTTCCTAAATAAAGACCTAAGACTATGCCTAATGATAATGTAGTTGAGGTAGAAAAATCAATAGAGTTAAAACTTAAAGATATTCCAGTATTAGCAAAAGCAAATAAAGGAATTATAAAAATACTATTTATAGGAACTAATAAACGCTGCATACGTTCTAGACAACTAGAGCTAGTATTATTATGTGGTATAACCATAGCCAGTAAAACACCACTTACAGTAGAGTGTACACCGCTTAAATATACAAAGAACCAAAGACAAAATCCTCCGATTAAGTAATATGTAATACTAGTAACATTAAAAATTCTATTTGCTATAAAAAGTGTGAATAATATAACTATAGATATAGATATATATATATAGTTTATATCTATAGAGTATACTGCTCCTATAGCAAAAATAGATATTAAGTCATCAACTACAGCTAAAGATAGCAAAAAAATCTTTAATGAAGGATTTAATTTCTTTCTAAAAATTAAAAATATACCAACTGCAAATGCAATATCAGTAGATATAGGTATACATATTCCACTTAAAAAAGGAGTGTCCTTGTTAAAAATAAAAAATATTAAAGCAGGAACTATAACCCCTCCAAGAGAAGCAATAACTGGAAAAGAAGCTTTTTTAAATGTAGATAAATTCCCAAATAATATTTCATTTTTTATTTCAAGTCCTGCAACCAAAAAGAATATAGCCATTAAAAAATCATTTATGAACATATGTAGATTAAAACCATTTCCAAGATTAATAGAATTAAATATATATACATAAGTACTTTTAAGGGGGCTGTTGTACATAATTAGAGCACATATAGTTGCTAAAACTAAACTTAAGCTTGTAGCAACTTCTAGGGTAACTGTTTTTTTATAACTTCTAAGAAGCCTCACTTTATCACCAACTTACCATAAAATAATTTTAATACATAAATACATGCCTTTCAATGAAGCTTATGACTTAATAAGTACAAATAGAACATAATATATCACAATCAAGTTTCGATGTAGTAATCTTTAGTTATTTTTGTATTTTAATAATAGCAAGTACATATATATTAAAGAAAAATAAATTAAGGGGTGGGTGGTAGTATTGATAAATATGATTTACAATCCGATAACAATAGTGTTTTTGATAATCACAACAGTGTATTCAATAGTACAAATTTTTAAAAATATAAGTTTGTATAATTTTATTAATGAGAAATTAAAGGAGGTAGGTAATAATTATACCATGAGTAATCTCTACACTCGGGTAAAAGAAAATCTATATAATTATAAGAAAGAAAATACTTACGCTGAGGTAAATATAGGTACTTTTATAGAAGAAAATATAGCTGATTTAAAATATAAAAACAAGTTTGTATTAGATAAAATAAAAGAAAGTAAAAATGCATCATCAACTTGTATACTTCTAGGGGTTTTAGGTACATTTGTAGGGCTTTCAATGATGCTTATATCTGTTGACACTAGTGATATAATAAATTCCCTTCCAGAAACTATAAGCAGTATGCAAACAGCTTTTATAACTAGTATATTTGGGATAGTGTGTTCTTTAATAATAAGTTCATTTATTAGATCAAAAGATAGTGAGCATGCTTTAGTACAACTAATGTTAAAAATAGAGAATTTACTCACTGCAGAGGTTAGTCATTATAAATCACAACTTATGGATTCAAAAATAGAAGATGTTAAAAATACTATAAAACAAATAAGTGAATCAATTGAATCGATAGAAGAGTTTGATAAAATTTCTAAGGATTTACATGAATTTAATAGAGGATTTACAGGGAGTGTTGATGTTTTAAAAGGGCTTTTAGAAGGGTCTGATAATTCTATCAGGATATTTGATCAAAGTATTAGAAAACTAGATAAACAATTTAATATAATGAATATAAAATTTGAAGATTTGTTTGATAAGTATGATAACCAAGACAATATGAACAAAGAGATATTACTAGAAATAAAAGAGTCATCAAAGCACATATATGATTCCACTGAAAATCAAAATGGTATTAAAGACTATTTAAAAAATATAAATGTAGGAGTTGAAATGTATGAAGAAAAGGCTAAGGATATATTAGAAAAACTAATTAATCACGAAGATAATTTATTATATGCCCAAAGAGAACTTATTGAGGAAAGAGTAGAGTTAGATAAAACTATTAAAAATCTATCTAATATAATAACAGTATCATCAGATGATATTCAAAATAAATTAGAATTAGTTTTTAAATATGCAGATATATATAAAGAAGCTCAAAATATAGCTGGTATTAATAATAATGGTTTTGATAATGAGGAAATTTATGATGTTGAAAAAAATCTATAATTTAGATATTGAGGATGATTTGAATGATTAATAAATACAGGAGAACTGTTAATAAAGATTTTGAAAAGAGTAGTTTTTGGCCTACATTTACAGATTTGCTATCAACAGTATTGATGGTTGTAATATTAATGTTATTTAGTTCTGAAAGTATTTCAGGGTCTGTCAAACAAGATTTATCAAAAAATGTAAATAATTCAGTTAAAGAAACATTAAAAAATAATGGAATATCTGCTTATGTTGATGAGGTAACAGGTCAAGTTACCTTCGGAGAAAAAACAATGTTTGATGTAGATAGTTCAGAGTTAAAGCCTGAAGCTAAGGAAATGCTAAAGTTATTTATACCAAAGTACGTAGAATCAATATATAAGGACTATGGCGATTATGTATCAAAAATAATTATAGAAGGACATACCGATGATGTAGGGACATACATATATAACTTAGAGCTATCTCAAAGACGTGCATATAGTGTTGTTGAATTTATGATAGGAGATGAAATAGGGAGCTACAGCTATAAAGATAAACTTATAAAGGATATAGTGGCAATAGGTAGATCAAAAGCTGAACTTATATTGAAATCTGATGGAAGTGTAGATAGAGATGCATCTAGACGTGTAGAAATAAAGTATGAATTAGATATATAAACCTTTAATATATAAAATTAGCTATATCAAAATAACAAATTGATATAGCTAATTTTAAAATTGTTATATTTCGCCAATATCTATCATCCATATAGAAGGTGATTTTTCAACTATAAAGTACCAATTTTCATAAAATCCACTTTTATTTTGTTTTCCACTCTCTTTAGTATAATCAATTTTATACTTTACCTTATATACTTTCAAATTTTCTTTTTCCATATCTGTATTATTTTTTAGATACGCCTTAATGATACTTTTATTTTCTTCTTCTTTGACATTTATTATAGATATGTGTTTTATAGAATCAATAATAGATTCTATATATAAAACATCTTCTTTATTTATGACTAATTTTTCTATTGATTTAGTATCTTTTAGGTCTATATAGTTAAAATATTGGTGTATAATCTTTTGAGGGTAGCTTATATTAGATGTGGTAGACGATGTTTGAGAGTTTACTGTAATTATGAATGTAAATATAAGCATTGGAATTAGTATTAAAATTGCTGTTATCTGAGAATTTTTTCTTAGACCTTTATCATAAATAATACCTCCTTTATATACTGATAATTTTTTTAGATTTATTTTATTTAATATAGTATACTATATTGTTATATATTTATTAAAATAATATCAATTAAATCACTAAAATATTTTTTATAATATTACTATATAAATTTAAAAATAATCCATAATAGTACAAGAAAAGTGGTATAATATGTATTGAAATAAATATATAACAAAAATATTTATCCAGGAGGAATAAGCATGAGCAAAATGCCAACACCAACTCCACATAATAATGCAAATGTAGGAGATATAGCAGAAACAATACTATTACCAGGAGATCCTTTAAGAGCTAAATTTATAGCAGAAACATTTTTAGAAGATGTTACTCAGTACAATACAGTAAGAGGAATGTATGGATATACAGGATACTATAAAGGTAAAAAAATATCTGTGCAAGGTTCAGGTATGGGTATACCATCTATAGGAATATATTCATATGAATTGATACATTTTTATGGAGTTAAAAACTTAATAAGAATAGGATCTGCAGGAGCAATAAATGAAGATTTAAAACTTCATGATGTTGTAATAGGTATGGGAGCATGTACAGATTCAAACTTCGCAAACCAATATAATTTACCAGGAACATATGCTCCAATAGCGAGTTATGAATTATTACAAAAGTCTGTAGATATAGCTAAAGAAAAAGGTACAGATGTTAAAATAGGAAATATACTTTCAAGCGATATATTCTATAGTGATGCTGGACTTGATAACTTAGCTAAATGGAGAAAAATGGGAGTTCTTTGTGTTGAGATGGAAGCAGCAGCATTATATATGAATGCAGCTAGAGCAGGAGTTAATGCTTTATGTCTATTAACAATATCTGACCTTCCATTTACAGGATCAGAATGCTCTGCACATGATAGACAAGTTGCTTTTACTAAGATGATGGAAATAGCTTTAAATTTAGCTTAGTTATAAGTTATACATACAAAAAAAGATATGGAAATCCATATCTTTTTTGTAGATTTCTATTTTATTACTCTAAAGACTCCAGTTACTATACCTATAACTTCAACTTGAGAATCATCTAATAATATAGGCTCCATAAATTCATTTTCTGGTTGTAGTCTTATCATGTTATTTTCTCTGAAGAATCTTTTTACAGTTGCAGAATCTTTATTTATAAGTGCAACGACTATCTGAGTATTTAAAGCAGTACTTTTTTTATCTACAACTACATAGTCTCCATCTAAAATACCTGCATTAACCATACTATCACCTTTTACCTTCAAAACAAAGTTATTACTTCCTTTTATTAGGTTAGCAGGGAATGGTATGTATTCTTCTATGTTTTGTTCAGCTAAAATAGGTTCTCCAGCTGTTATTTGTCCAACTAAAGGTAAATGAAGTACTTCTTGGTTAACACCATAAGCTTGTTCAAATCTATTTCCATTTAGAACTTCAATAGCCCTAGGTTTACTTGGATCTCTTCTTATATATCCTTGTTTTTCGATTTTATTTAGATGAGAATGAACAGTAGAAGTAGACTTTAAATCTACAGCAGAACATATTTCTCTAACTGAAGGTGGATAACCCTTTAATAGGAGTTGATCCTTAATAAATTCTAATATCATAATTTGCTTGCTACTTAAATCTAAATACATTTAAAATCACTCATTTCTAAACTTAATTTAGTTTAATTTAATAAATTACATAAATAAAATAATTTATATTATATTGTAGCATAATCAAACTTTTTATACAAACATTTGTTCTTGGTATACTTTATGTATAACTTAAAGCTTAGAATTATCTTCATCAATCCACTCGAAATTATTTACAATATCACGCTTTACATTTTTTTTATGAGCAGCATATAATTGAGTAGTAGTTACATTATCATGGTCTAATAAGTTTTGAACATCATAAATAGAAAATCCTGTTTGTATTAATGATGTTGCGGCAGTTGCTCTTAATTTATGTGGACTGTATCCATTATCTCTAGAGGTATCCATAGAAATAGAGGTATACTTTTTTACAAGTTGTCTTATAGCCTTAGGATTAAGTCTTTTATTTTGAAGAGATAAAAATAATGCATCTTTAAAATCTTCAGATAACATCTCGTTTTGAGATCTTTCTTTTTCTATATATTCCTTAACAACAACTTCACATGTTTTATTTATAGGCATCAAAACTTCTTTGCCTCTTTTTCTATAAATTTTAAATTCACCTCTAGAAAAATTAAAAGAAGAAATATTAAGTTCTCGAAGCTCATTTAATCGAAGCCCATATGTAACAAATAATGCAAGAATAGCTTTGTCACGAAGCTTAGTTTTTCTCCAATAAACTTTTTCTTTTTCTGTAAGACCTTCTCCAGTTTCAACAGAATCTAACATTTTAGCGACCTCATCAATCTCGAGCCTTTTTATAGCGTCTGGTTGGGGCTTAGGAAGCTTTATAGGGTTGAAACCATCGGTTATATTGTTTTCTATTTGTTCATTCCTATAAAGGAATTTAAATAGGGTAGAGATAGATGACTTTTTTCTAGCTAAAGCTCTATTGTTATTTTCAAAAACTAAAGTATTTTTATCTGTATGTCTATAGTACCTACTACAGTAATCACCTAAAAATAAATTTACATCACGTGATTTTATTTGGTTAAATTCATTTAGAGTAATATCAGATAGCGTAGAAGCTTCTGTAATATCTTTTATTTCAATTAGGTAAGAGCAGAAGAAATGTATATCATCCAAATAGGCAAGTCTTGTTGACACAACAACAGAACCTTTTAAATATATAAAATAGTCCTTCATAAATTTAGGAAGACTATTTTCGACATTAATACATCTTTCTATTAATTCATTGTCTCTTAACACTATGTTATCTGGTTTATCAGATTTGTTATGTATTTTTATTATTTTTTTATCGTTCAAAATTACACCACCTATATAATAATTATAAATATAAAATACCATATAGTTTTTTTTGTTTCAACTTAATCATAAGTAGTAGTCGTATAATTACAATATAATAAACTATTCCCTAAATATACATTTAAAGACTAGTTGTATTTAATAGAAAAATAGTCCTAACTACTACTTTTAATATATCT
>JAVXJG010000014.1:0-39199 GCA_036647935.1 Peptostreptococcaceae bacterium | reverse complement strand
ATGTGGATTTGAAAAAGGAGTTCCAGAATTTCTGATAGAAGAGTTTAGACAGGATCTACTCTTTGACTTTGGGGCGATAGCTACGCTAGAAGATGAATTTATGCCAAAATTAATATGTCCTAGATGTAGAGCTAAATTTGAATACAAAAAAACTGACAACTGTTAGGTGTCAGTTAAGGTGACCTATTTATAGGTCATTTTTTTATTAAAATACAGCATCTTTTATTTATAGAAATTTTTTTATTTTAAATATTAATATACCAACTATTATAATAGCTATCATGATACCAATAGTCAAAGGATATCCATAGTACCACTCTAACTCAGGCATAACTTTAAAGTTCATACCGTATATACCTGTAATTATAGTAAGTGGTGCAGCTATACCTGTAAGTACCGTAAGTTTTGTTATTAGATTATTTGTTTTTTCTCCAATCTTAGATCCATATATATCAAGCAATTTATCAGCTAATTCTCTTGTAGATAAAGCAAAGCTATATAATCTATCTATTCCAAAATCTATGCCTTGTAAGTTATCTAGGTTGTATTTTTTAACGTCAGAGTACTTTAAGTACCTTATATTCTCTTTTAATATTCTATCTCCTATATATAAAAGAGGACGAATGTTTTTAACTACTGTTCTTGATACATTTCTTATATCATTTATTTTTAAAATATGATCTTTATTTGTTCCATTCATCATTTCATCTTCTAGTTCTAATATAATATCCTCTAGCTTCTCTATATTCTCAAACTCATGTACTATTATATTTTTAAATATAAAATAGTTTATTTTAAAAAGGGAAACAACGCTAGATGCATTCTCCATATATATATTATTCATAATTATATTTTTTACAAAATTAAATAAAAAATGAGACTCACTACATACTACTAATATAAAATTATCAGATAAATACATATTAACTTCTTCTATCTCTACTTTTTTATTTTTAATTTCAAATGTATTAATACTTAAAAAATCATAATTATCAAACAAATCCAGCTTTATATTTTCATCAAAGTTAAGACAATCTTTAAATGTTACCTCATCAATATCCAAAATATCTTTTAAAAGCTTCAACTCATCTACACAACTTAAAATCAAATATCCATTTTTTTTTGAGTAAAAATCTTCCTCAAAATATTCTTTCTTTTCTCTTGTTTGTAAATTTAAAATGTACATTTAATCACCATCTATATCTTAGTTAAATTATAGCTTTATAAACCTAGCTATATGATTGAATATATAATTATAAGCTTTTCCAAAAAAATCACGAGATAATATATAGGTTATAAAAAGCGGACTTAATAATATTATCCAATTTGTAAATATACTTTTATCCCATATAGGTAAAATATAAAAGACTAGCAATACTATATAGATATGAAAAGTATATACATACATAGTTGATTTACCCATATGAGTGAAATAGTTTTTTTTGGTAGTTGTTGCTTGGCATATAAATACACTAAGTAGTATGCTACTTATATATAATATTATTCTATATAAAATACCTTGCAATACACTTAATCCTAACTCTGAGTATGAATATGATCCATATAAAAATTTGTAGTCTATAACATTATTTTCAGCTAATGTAAGAATACATAGAACAAAAAATATTACGCCTATAATAGATAACTTTATATTACCTCTATCTAATATATCTTTTAACTTATTAATATCAGCATAATAACCTAAAAGGAAAAATGGTAAAAATACAAAAGTTCTTGATATGGATAATATGGAACCGTTAGGAATAAATCCGGCTAAAACTCCTAAAATGAAACTTATAGGTAGTATAAACTTAATCTTTATTAAATACTTAAGAGATATTCTCCAAAAGAATAAACTTAGTAAAAACCACAATGTCCATCCAGGATATAAAATCGGTATTATAGTATCTTTAGTATATAAATAGGCTAATATGGACCATATTATATTAAGTACTATGTAGGGCAACAATAAACTTCTAAAAAATACCTTTTTACTTTTATTTACATTTTTAGAAAGAAATCCTGATATAAATATAAATAAAGGCATGTGAAATGTGTATATGAACATATATATTCCCATTAAGGTATTATTTGTATCTATATATCTTTCTATTAAGTGACCAAAAACCACCAAGAATATCAATAATACTTTAAGATTATCTATAAAATAGTTTTTCTCTTTTACACTCATTTAATATATCACCTATTTTCTTATATATTTATTTTTTTAACTTATTAATCACTATACTAATACTATAATCATACAATATATCAAGGAGATGGTAATATGTTAGATTATGAATATATTTCTAGTTTAATTGATAAATACGTTGAAATATACACGTATTTATCTAGAAGTAAACTATACGGAGAACTTGTAGAAGTAAATGAATTAGAAGTAGTTCTCCAACGTAAATATATAGAGAAATCTACTAATCAGAACACCTTACTTTATATACCAATTAATCTAATTATATACATTAATGAGTTATAAACTATATAAAATTTTAAAGCCACAGCAAAATACTGCTGTAGCTTTTATTTGGACTTAATTATAATTTATTAAGAAAATCCAATATCTCAGTAGAGTATTTATTACCAGATCCTCTTATGATATCTATAATATGTTCATGATCTACATTTTTTATTATTTTTAATATTGTATTTTTATTCAATTCTCTTAGATTCTTAAAAAATGTAATTGAATTCTTTACATTTATAAGAGTATCATCATCTCCATGAATAAGCATTGTAGATATATTTATTTCACCTCCTAATAAGTTCATAGGGTTTAAATCATCTATCTCATTATTTCTTATATAATTTTTAATTAACCTTCTTGAAGATTTAGAATCACATTCTAAAAAATTTAATACTCCAGATAAAGATAAAAAACCAGTTATAATAGAATTATTAATTTTATATAGTCCTTGTCTATGTGTATCAAATACAAGATGTGATGCTATTTCAGCTCCTGCTGAATACCCACCTATAATTATCCTTTTGACATTATTATTTAGTATATAATGGCTAAAGGCTTTAAATGCATCTTCTATCTGTACTGGATATGTGTATTTTGGTACTAATCTATATCCAGCAATTATAGTCGTATATCCATGTTTACATAAGTATTTTCCAACACCACTATATAATATAGGGCTCCCCTGGCACCATCCTCCCCCATGAACAAAGAATATTGTAGATTTACTATTTATAGCATCATATACTCTATAATATTGTTTTTTATCTGGGCCATACTTTATATTCACACCTTGGATATATTTTTCTTCTAGAAATCCGTATTTAAGCATTTTATATATATTATCTACTTGTCTTCTAGTTTTCTTTATACGGTTAATAAGATTCATATAAGCCACCACCCCGCATTATATAAGTAAAATAGGCACATAGTTTAAATAACCTATGCACCTATATAGGATATTATATGATATATAAAGTCAAATTATACTTTCTAATGCAAGTATGCTTATTTAAAAGTATATAACCTATTTTAGATTTTATCGTATCCTTTGTCTATAAAATTAAATAATAAAAAAATAGCTAGATATCATATTTTTCAATGATATCTAGCTATTTTAATTTTTATTTATTCATATCTAAATATTCTTCCAATGTTAAATTATTCATATTAAAGTTTTTACTGTGTTCTGGTCCTATATATCTATAGTGCCATGATTCATATATATATCCTGTAATATGTTGTTTACCCTCAGGATATCGTAATATAAATCCATATTTATGAGCATTTTTATAAAGCCATTTAGATTCTGGAGTATTATCAAACCAATCACCAGGAGCTTTATTAGTATTCTTATTTGTAATATCAAAAGCAAGACCTGTTTGATGTTCACTATGACCAGGCTTTGCAGAATAAGTATTTGCTTCTTGAGATCCATCTTTTTGGGCGTATTTATTAAATAAACCAACTTGAGAATTATATGACCTATGTCCACTTCTTATATTCAATGTAATACCTTCTTCTGATGCGTCTTTTTTCATTGTCTCAAAAGCTTTATTAGCCTCATCTTCTTGATAAGAGATATAATCTTTAGGTACACAATAATCTTTGTTTACAACTACAATACCGTCTATATAAAGTGGATTTTTACCTTCTATATATTTACTTATCTCTAAAGATAATTCTTGTTTTTCAATTTCTTTTTGTTTACCTACATAATCACTATAACTTAGCAAGTTAGTTTTTTGAACTTCTTCAAACTTTAAAGAATCTAATATACCAAATATATTAAATGATGATACTACTAATACACATATAGATAGTATGGTTACTAAAATTTTCATATTATTTTACATCCCCCATCGCTTACTGCATATATAATTATACATCAAATGTATTATTTTGCAATATTTAATAAAAAATAGTCTCTATTTGTAAAAAAATACCGAAAAAAGAAGCCTAATTAAGGCCTCTCTTTTATATAGCATTTATGAAGTTTATTACATCTTCTATTATCCAGTCTGGGGTAGAAGCCCCAGCTGTAACACCTATTGTTTTGTACTTTTTAAAACTCTGAGCATTGAGTTCATCTTTAGTTTCTATTGCAAATGTAGGAACTAAGTCTTTACATATATTTACTAACTTTTGAGTGTTTGAACTATGCTTACCCCCAATGACTATTACACAGTCTACACCCTCTGCTAAATCTCTAGCTGCTTGTTGTCTTACTTTAGTAGATGAACATATAGTATTATTAAAAGTAATATTTTTAACTAACTTAGACAATTCATTTACTATTTTTTCGTACATATCTAGATTTATAGTTGTTTGAGAAACAACACAATATGTTTTAGATGAATCTAAGTTTATACTATTAACTTCATCTACAGATTTTATCACATTAGCAGAATTTTCACACCATCCATTTATACCTATTACCTCTGGATGAGATACATCGCCTATTACAATTATATTAGATCCATTATCATAGGCATCTTTTACAATGGTATGAATTTTTTTTACAAATGGGCAAGTTGTATCAATGATATTTATCCCTCTATCTAAAGATTTAGAGTAAATTTCTTTACCTACACCATGAGACCTAATTATCATACTTTTTCCTAAAGGTACATCATAAACTTCTTCAATTGTTTTTAGACCATTCTCTTCGTATTTAGATACAGCTTGCTTATTGTGGATAAGTGGACCTAATGCATATATACCATCATTGCTACTTTCAAGTTCATTCCAAGCCATTTTCATAGCCCTCTTTACTCCAAAGCAAAAACCTGCATTTTTAGCTATTTTAACATCCATAACTTTTTCTCCCTATTTTGAGTGTATATAGTAGTTTTCTTTAATTACCTCTAAAATATCATTAGATAATCTTTTATGGTCTTCAGTAGTCAATTTTTCTTTGTAGTATTGTTCAAAGCTTATTGGTTTATCTATATATATAGTAACCCTATTAAAAATCTTATAATTTGAAATTATTGATATTGGAACAACCATAGCTTTTCCCTTTATTGCAAATACCGAAAGACCAGCTTGTGCTTCCCCAAAACCAGGACCTTTTATTCTAGTTCCCTCAGGGAATATACCTAATACATACCCATCTTTTATTGCTTTTAATATATTTTTTATAGTAGATATATCAGGTTTATCTCTATCTATAGGTATAACATTCAATTTTTTTAATATAACTGCCAACGGCTTTTTTACAAATAATTCTTTTTTTGCAATAGCCGCAACTTCTCTATTGTGTATAGCTGCAGCTATAAATACAGGGTCAAGATTAGATTTATGATTAGCAGCTATTACTATATTACCCTCATTAGGTATATTTTCCTCACCTATAACTTTATACTTAAAAAATACACTAGAAAAACCTCTTAAAACTTTTATAGCAAAATTATAAAAATTCACACATATCTCCCTTTCATTTATATATTTATTTTAGATACTACTTCATCAACAACTTCATTTATAGTTTTTCCTGTAGTATCAATTTCAATGGCATCATCAGCCTTAACTAATGGAGCAAACTCTCTATTTGAATCTATATCATCTCTTTTTATTATATCATTTATTATTTCATCCAAATTAACACTGTATCCTTTTTCACATAGCTCCTTGTATCTTCTAGCCCCTCTTTCTTGTGGAGTCGCAATTAAGAAAAATTTATATTTAGCATCCGGGAATACATATGATCCTATATCTCTTCCATCTAATATTCCAGAATTTCTTTTTCCAATATCCCTTTGAACATCTACTAATAAATATCGTACTTCTTTAATTTTTGCAATACTAGATACATTATTACTTACTTCTACAGTTCTTATTTCATCATTTATTATTTTACCATCTAGATAAATATTATTATCTCTAAAGTCAATACTAGTTTTTTTTGCTAAATCTATAATCTCTTTTTCATTGTTAACCTCTATATTATTTTTAAGACACTTATAAGTTATTGCTCTATACATTGCACCTGTATCAATATAATTTATATTTAAATTTTTAGCTATTATCTTAGCTATTGTGCTTTTTCCTGCTCCTGCTGGTCCATCTACTGCTATGACTAAATTATTCATAAATTTACACTCCTATACTATATTCCAGTTATATCAACTCTTAGTTTTTTCGCTTCATTAAGATATATATGCTTCATATCTTTTCTTGTCTTTTTTGTATTAATATATACCATAACTCGTACACATTTTTTTAGACTATCTTTTATATACTTTTCTTCAAAGTTTAATAGAGGTATATCACATATATTTAATCCCTCTCTAACAGCAACAGAAGCATATACTGCATCTAAGTCATTTGTCATAGTAAAGCACATACTAATGATATCGTCTATTATTAAATTATTAGCTTTTATCATACTTTTTATAAGAATCGTAGTTTCATTTAATATATCTTCTTTTGTATTAGAAGAAACTGTTGTCGCACCTCTAATTGCTAATACCTTCATATAAATCACCTACACACTAATTCCAGCAAGGTATCCCGTAGAAAATGCGATTTGAAGATTATATCCTCCCGTTTCAGCATCTATATCTACAACTTCACCTGTTAGGAATAAATTTTTTATTATTTTAGATTCCATAGTTGATGAATTTATTTCTTTTACAGAAACCCCACCACATGTTGCCATAGAGGCTTTAAAACCCTTAGTACCGTTACAAGTAAGTTTCATACATTTTAAATACTCTATTATGTTATTTTCATCAACCTTAGATAAATCACTTGCTTTTTTATCAGATAAAGATAGAAGGTCAAATATTTCTTTCAAGAAATTTTGAGGTACTATCCCTTTTAAATTATTCATTACATTTTTATTTGGATTAGATCTTATTGTTTTAGATATTTCATCTTCACTAATATCTGGTAAAAAATCTATATTAAGCTCTATATCATTTACATCTAAAAACTTATTTATATATGATGATATAATAAGTACACAAGGACCTGTCAATCCAAAGTGAGCAAATAACATATCCCCTCTTTTAGATAATTTCTTCTTCTTTAGCTTACAAGAAATTTCTACTTTTTGCATAGATATACCTTGTAAATTTTTAATCCAAGACTCTTTTATAGTAAGTGGAGATAATGCAGGATACAATTTATTTATAGTATGGTTATATTTTTGTAATATTTCATACATAATACCATCTGAGCCAGTATGTTCAAAACTTTTCCCACCAGTAGATATAATAACTTTATCAGCAAATACATTTTCTCCGTTTTCAAGAATAACACCAGATATTGTATCATCATTAATTATTAAATCTATAACTTTTTTTCCATACATTATAGTTACATTATTTTTTATCAAATCATTTCTTAAAACATTTATTACTTCAATAGATTTATCGCTTTTAGTATATACTTTGTGATCATTAAATTCTTCTACCTTATACTCTAAGTTATTTTTATCGAAGTATGATAATAAATCTAAGTTAGAAAAAGTATAGAAACTACTATATAAAAACTTCTTGTTATTAACTACTTTATCAAAAAAGTCTTCTATATCTCTATTGTTGGTAAGATTACATCTTCCACCACCGGTAACCTTAAGTTTTTTTCCTAGTTCTTCATTTCTTTCAATTAGAACTACATCGTGTGATTTCGAAGCTATGAGAGCTGCCATCATTCCTGAAGGACCTCCTCCAACTACTATTACTTTAGACATAAAATTTCTCCTTATAAATTACAACTCCTACTCTAATGCAGAGTTATTAATTTTCATATGATTTTTCAAATGACTTGTATCATTCATTTTTATAACAACCGGTCCATAATCTCTATATTCAACTATATTCAGAGCAGTATTATCTTGTTTTATTTTATAGATATTTTCCATACCAGATTCTAAAAATGATAAAAGCATAACTCTAACTGTTACAGAGTGAGTTACAAGAAGTATATGCTTGTTTTTATGTTTTACATTTAAATCTTTTATAAAATTATCTACTCTATCTTTTATGATATGTAGTGTTTCTCCATTTGGAATATTAACTAAGTGAGGTTGGTTTCTCCAAGTGTTATATATATCACTGTATTTTTTTTCAATTTCTGCTATTAAAAGACCTTCCCAATCTCCAAAACCCATTTCTCTTAGAGAAGTAGTTTGATTAATATAAAGACCAAGACTTTCTCCTAAAATAGTAGCTGTTTCAACTGCTCTGCCTAAGTCACTTGTATATATATAATCTATTGGATAGTTTATTATACTTTCAGAAAGTTCTCTTGCTTGTTCTATACCCTTTTGAGTAAGATCTGAATTACCATGGCCTTGAGTTTTACCTAATATATTCCAATTTGTTTGACCATGTCTTACGATATAAAATGTATTACTCATAATACCCTCCTCAATTTTATGTGTTTATTTTTAGCTCTTTACAAAATTTTATTATATCATAAATTTTATAATTAAAGATATATTATTTAATGTATATATTTTTTCCAAAAACAACCATTATATATACTACACTATATTATAAAGGGGGTGATAATATTTGAAAAAAGATAACTTAGGAATAGTGGAAGTATTAGTTCTTATGGTAGGTTGTTTATTAATGTCTATTTCTATAAATTTATTTTTTAATCCACACTCGGTTGCACCAGGAGGTCTTACTGGATTTGCTATAGTTGTAAATTCAGTTTTTAAAGTTCAACTTTGGGCTATAAATTTAACTCTAAACATACCTTTATTTATATGTGCATATAAAATCCTCACTAAAAAAGACTGTATAAAAACTATAATAGGAATAATAGTGCTTACCATGGGACTTAAATTAACCGAAGATTTAGTATTAATAAATATTACAGATGATGTTTTATTAGCTAGTATTTCTGGAGCTATATTAATGGGTGTTGGGCTAGGCTTAATCTTTAGAATAAATGGAACTACAGGTGGGACTGATTTAATAGGATTAATTTTAAATAAATTACATCCATCATTAAGTGTCCCTATATTAATGGGTGCTGCTGATTGTATAGTAGTAATTTTATCAGGAGTAATATCTAAGGAAATAGAAATATCTCTTTATTCTGCAATTTCTCTATATATAATAGTAAAGGTAAGCGACTTAATAATAGAAGGTGTTGATTATTCTAAATCATTTACAATTATATCTGATTATTCAAGAGAAATTAGTGTTAAGATAATAGAAGAGTTAGATAGAGGAGCTACTATTTTAAAAGGTGAGGGTGTATATACTGGAGACGAAAAAAATGTATTATTAGTTGTAGTATCAAAGAGGCAAGTTGTTTCATTAAAACATCTAGTAAAGAAAATAGACCCTGATGCATTTATTATAATTTCAGATATACATGAAGCTGTTGGAAATGGATTTAAGTCTATATAAGCATAATAGTAAATGATATGCATAAGTCAATAATATACAGATTCAAAATTAAAGGAGATGTTTGTCTTGGATAAAATATGTATAATTGATAAAAGAAAAGTTATACTGATTTATATACTATTACTGTTATTTATAATCGGTATGTTTATATCTGTATTTTATAATGTAATGTTGATTCCTTCACTAATATCATATGCTTTATCTGTAGTTACTAGTCTCAAATATATTGTATGCAGCAATTGTAACTCTACAATTATGCTTAAAGACGTAAGCTTAGGTCATAGTTATAAGTATTGTAAACATTGTGGTGTAATGATTGAATGTAGATAAATAAACTTTCAAATCTAAAGATTTTTTAGGGAATATGTCAATTTTATATCTTGAGATATTCCCTTTGTTCACCCCCTGTTATATAGGACTTATCTATTTGGTTATACTATTTTTTAGATAAAATATCATAATTCTAAAATACGGTTTGATATATAAGTTTTACTGCAATCCCTACTGCCATAACTAGAAATATTGGTTTAATCAAAGTAGGACCTTTTTTTATAGCAACTTTCGCACCTACATACCCGCCTGACATCATTGAAATTGCATAAAATATAGCTACCTTGTATAGTATTTGTCCACTTAACATAAATAAAATTAATGCAGTAAAGTTACTAGCAAAATTTAATATTTTAGTATTTGCAGAAGCATTTAAAAAATCAAATCCATAAATTTTTATAAGTGCAAATGCTAAAAATGTTCCTGTACCTGGTCCAAAGAATCCATCATAAAAACCTAGTGAAAAAGCTAGTAATCTTCCTAAATTTATATTTCTTTTACTAAGTTCTTCAAATTTATCTTCAGTCCCAAGCCCTTTTGAAGTATATGTATATATGGTAACTACTAAAATCATTATAAATACCATTATATTTAGTATTTCCTCACTTATTGAAAGAACACATTTAACTCCTAATATTGCACCTATTATTGTAAATGGAACTAAGTTCTTTAAAAGATCATTATTAGTTTTTCCTGACTTGGCATACCTGTAAGCACTAGTAAAGCATCCTGCTGCACCGCCGAATTTGTTAGTACCAAGAGCTAGATGTGGTGGTAAACCAGCTATCAGAAGTACTGGCATACTAATAAGTCCTCCACCTCCTGCAATTGAATCAACAAAGGCAGCTGAAAATCCCCCTAAACACAGAAAAATAAAAGTAAACATAATACCTCCATAATATATAGTTATATATAAGTATATATTAATAAAATAAAATTATATATACTTTTATCCCTATAATTACTATAAAAATATATAACTTACTTTTTTGATTTTACAAAATATCTAGTATGAAGAAGCTCATGAGCTTTATGGCTTAATGGATGATCTAGGTATTTTTCATATATAGCCAATACCTCTGGATTTTCATTAGATCTTCTAAGTGCGCTGGCCCTGTCTATAGAGTTTAATCCTTCTGCTCTTTTTTCTAAAGTTTCTTGTCTCTTTTTAGCCTTTGGTTGGCCACCACCACCGACACATCCTCCAGTACAAGCCATTATTTCAATAGCATGGAAAAATTCTTCTTTAGCTCTTATTTTATCAAGCATTTTAGCAGCTTCTCTAAGTCCATGGGCTACACCGATTCTAAGTTTAATATCTCCAACTTCTATATCACAAGATCTAAAACCATCCCATCCTCTAAGACACTCAAATTCTATGTTATCTATTCTTTCACCTGTCATTTTTTCTAAAGCAGTTCTTGATGCAGCTTCTATTACTCCACCTGTTCTACCAAATATTATTCCTGCACCCGTGTATTCTCCCATAACTTGGTCTATTTCTTCACCGTCTATTTCTTTTAAATCTATGTTAGAATCTTGGAAAATCTTTATAAGCTCTCTAGTAGTTATAACATAATCCACATCATAGTTTAAGCCTCTAGAAAATTCAGGTCTTGAAGCTTCATATTTTTTTGCAATACATGGCATAATTGCAACCGATGTAATTTGATCCCTTTCTAATCCATGTTCTCTGCCCCATAAATCTTTAGCCACGCTAGCAAACATCTGCATAGGTGATTTTGCTGATGAAGGTACATCTAGCATATCTCCATAGTTTTGCTCTATAAATTTAACCCATGCTGGACAACAAGATGTAAGGATAGGTAATTTTACATCCTTATCCCCTGAAAAGTATCTGTTTAATCTTTCTTCTAACTCAGCCGCCTCCTCCATTATTGTAAGGTCAGCTGCCCAAGTAGTATCAAATACGTAATCCACACCTAATTTTCTAAGAGCAGCAGCTACTTTATTTTCAATATTTTCCCCTGGTTCAAAACCAAAAGCCTCTCCTATTGCAACCCTTATAGCAGGAGCCATTTGAGTTATAACAACTTTATTTGGAGTGGCTAAGTCTCTAAGAAACTTAAAGGTATTATCACCTGCTGTTATTGCATTTACAGGACAAACACTAATACATTGACCACAGTGAGTACATCTATTATAGTCTATATAATGTTGTTCTTTCCTTTCACCATTAATACAGTCAACAGGACAAGCTCTTTTACATGCACCACATCCTATACATTTTTCCGTAATAGTTAATTTTACAAGGTGGTTACATTGTGATGTATAGCATTTTTTTTCATCAATATGTTCTTCTATTTCATAATAGAATTTATCTATTATTTCTTCCATTATATTGTGCTTTTGATGTAATTTTTCTTTGACAGTAGATGCTAATCTTCTTAAAAGATATACATCACGCATATTAGCTCTACCTTTACTTATTCTATCCATAAGTCTCCACATTCTAAGTATTTCTTTTTTAACTATATTATATTTGCATAAGTGTCCTTCTTGCATTTTACCTAATAAATAATCTATGTAAAATTTAGCATATTGAACTATACAATCCTCGTCAGATAATATAATGATAGTTCTATTAACGTCTTTACTAAATAAAGTAAAATCTAGTGGTCTATCTAAACTATCTATAGTTAAAAAACCTCCAAAAGGAATACCTAGTTGTGCCGCCTTGAATCCTCTATCATTTAAGAGCCCTCCTGCAAGGTTAATTACATCTACAAGACTTGCACCTTCTGGTATATCTATTATACCTGGGTGGTTTATTTTACCTGATATTGCTATACTTCTTTTTCCATCTGTTGTTATATTTCTAATTTCATCTTCACTAAAGACAGAAAAAACAGAACCTAGTGAACTTTGTATTATAGTTGTTTTTTTATCTGTCATAATCTACACTCCTTATATTTATATATTTAATACTAATTTTTTCCCTATCACAGTAATGCTATTCTTTTAAATAAAAAAAAGATGGACTAACATTTTGTTAGTCCATCTAAATATGTTAAAAACTTAAATTAACAAGCTTTATCTACTACATTTTCTTTTTCATCAACTTTTTTACTCATTACTGCATAAACAGGAAGACCAATAGCTGTAACTACTAAACCACCAACTGCTATTAAAGTTGCATTTAATAACTGGTTTATTACAACGAATAATCCACCTAGTATAGCTATTGCTGGTACTATTGGATATAAAGGAACTTTATAAGGTCTAACTAAATTTGGTTGATCTTTTCTTAACTTCATAACACCTATGAATGTTAAAATATAAAATACCCATATAATGAATACTGTTAAATCAGTTAAAAGATTAAATTGTCCAGTTAAAGCATATAAACAAGCTAGTATAGCTATTAACCACACAGATCCAGAAGGAACTCCACCTTTGTTTAATTTAGAAAGCTTTGAACTTGCTGGAAGTAATCCTTGAGAAGCTAGTGTATAAGGAACTCTAGGTCCTGTTAAAAGGTATCCGTTTAATCCACCAAATACAGATATTAATATACCTACAGTAACTAACTTTCCACCTATATCGCCAAATATCTTAGTTGCAACTAATGCTGCCGGAGCACTAACTGTTGCTAACTCATTAGCAGGAGCAACCCATAAATAAGCAACGTTTATAGTTAAATAAACTGCCATTACTATAGATAAACCTCCGATTATAGCCTTTGGTAAATCTTTTCCTGGATTTTTCATTTCTCCAGCTATTGCCCCTACATTTATCCACCCATCATAAGCAAATAAAGCGGCTATTAAAACTTGACCTAAGGCTTTGCTAAATGTAACATCACTACTTACTAAAGGAGTAGTTAATGAATTAGATCCATCGCCATTAATAAATCCAAATACGATTATAAGTGCTAATGGAACTAATTTAGCTATTGTAGATATAGTTTGAATATTTCCACCTAATTTAGAACTTACAGTATTTAATAAAGCTAAAAATAATATGATACCGATTGCTATTGGAAGCACTGCAGCCATGTTACCTTCTCCTAATCCTAGAAGGTTAGTTGCTTGTTGTGCAAATATTACAGCTAATGCTGCTGCTGTACCTGGGAAAAATAAAGTTGTTTGCATCCAACCAGTTAAAAAACCTAATTTTTCTCCGTATATTTCTTTAACATAAACCATCATCCCCCCTGTTTTAGGAATTGCAGCTGAAACTTCAGCAGCTGTTAAACCTGCAGCTATTGTTATGATACCTGCGATAACCCAAGCTAACATTCCTAAACCTGGGGCTCCTCCTGTTGCAGTATAGATAGCTTGTGGTTTAAAGAATACACCGCCACCTATAACCATACCTACAACAGTAGATAATGCAGCAGAAAGTCCTAATGTCTTTCTAAGGCCCTTGTTTTCCATTATTATGTCTCCTTTTAAAGTGAAATTTATATAACGCTTTAACAAATAAAGCGAATTCACTTTAATAATAACTTATTCTACAAAAAAAATCAATAACTAACAATATAAGATATTTTTTATATTAAATTTTATTAAACCGTAATAATATAAATAAAATAAATAAAATCCTGAGAAAATCTCAGGATTTATATATTTTATTATTTTATTTTATTAATTAATTTTTCTAGTAATATTTGTTTTAATTGTTGAATCATATCATTATTAGCGTTTATTTTTGGTTTTTGATTAGCATTTTTCTGAGATGTAGATTTTTTTTTGCTTTTAGAGCTAGTATTATTACCTTTATTATTAGAATTATTACTCTTTGCCATATGCATTACCCCCAGTTGGTACATTTAGTTTGTATTCTTATTATATAAATATGCAATTTTCTATAATATGTTTCATTAAATTTATAAATATTTGTCTAAAATAGATAATAATTTACAAGTATTAACAAGGAAAAATATATTTAATTAAGAAATAATTTACATTTTCTAATCCTCTATATAATTTATGAATACTACTTAAATACATAGGTTGAGATTAATATATTTATATTTTCAACATACTCAAATTTATACCTGTAATAATTTTACATTATTAATTTTAAGTGCATTTATGATATGATAATTCCAACGAGAAATTGTTACTTTTTTGTAACTTTTTAGCGATATAAGTAAAAATAACTATTTAAGAGGTGTAAAGATGAAAAAACAAATAAAAACATTAGTTGCAACAGGATTAATAACAATAGTAACTGCGAGTAGTATGGTAACAAGTCATGCAGATACAAAATACACAATATGTACAGTAAATAAATCAAAATTAATATATGTAGATTTAAATGATTTAGTTCGTAAACTTAAAATAACTTGTCCAAGTAATAAACCAGTAAATCCTGGTGATATTGAAGATAATAATATAATAGTTCCAGACAATAAACCAGAGATAAAACCAGATAATAAACCGGAAGTTAAACCAGAAGTTCAGCCTAATACTTCTAATAATCAATTTGTAGCTTACCAAAAAGAAGTATTAGATTTAGTTAATAAAGAAAGAGCTAAAGTTGGAGCAAGTCCTCTAAAGCTAAATGCTGAATTATCTAAGGTTGCAACTGAAAAATCTCAAGACATGATAAATAAAAACTACTTTGATCATATATCTCCAATATATGGTTCTCCATTTGATATGATGAAAAGATTTGGTATATCATATAAATCAGCAGCTGAAAATATAGCAATGGGACAAAAAAATCCATCAGAGGTTATGAACTCTTGGATGAATTCAAATGGACATAGAAAAAATATACTAAGTTCAAGTTACACTGAGATTGGTGTAGGAATTGCTAAAGCTTCAAATGGTCAATTATATTGGACTCAAATGTTTATAGGAAAATAAATAGTAAAAGAAGCTTGGATAAAAGTTAATCCTCCAAGCTTCTTTTACTATTTAAACTTATTTAAATATATATTTATCTAAAATCATTTATATTATTTTCAGTAGTTAAGAATTGAAGAATTCCTGGAAGTGGTATTTTTTTACTTTCTATTCCTAATCCAAATTCTTCAAAACATTGATTAATATTTTTAGAATAAGTCTTAGTTATACCCTGTTCTAATTCATTTATATATTTATACATATATTCTTTGATATCTTCTACACTTTTTAGATTTGAAATTTCTTCACCTCTAAGTACATGTTTAAATATTTCAAATCCCTCTCCCTTAGAGCTCCATATAAATATTCTAAATGTTACTAGTGACATTTCTAAATATATACCTGAACTTATTGAATTCATATGATTTATATCTTCATATAAATGATTATTAAAATCTATAAATCCACTTGATGCAATATCACAGGTTTTAGATCCATTATGCTCTAATCCATTTTCTAATATCTTTTTATGAAAATCATCATAACCTAAACTACTTATTAATATTTCACCATATCGTGAAATATTTGCAGATATGTTTTCTTTACTTATAAATGTTTTTGACATAGCTGATCTCCTTTATTTCTTTTATCATTTTGATATATTTTAGTATACACATATAATTATATAAAGTATATAACATATCAATGTCATTTAATTATTTATAAATAATTCTATTAAGTCATCCCTTGATAGATTTTTAAGCGTATTACTATTTTCTAAATTTCCATCAAGAACATCTTCTATAAGCTCTCTTTTTGATTCTTGCAGACTAATAACTCTTTCTTCTATGGTATCTTTTGCAATAATTTTTATAATATTAACTACATCTTTTTGGCCTAGTCGATGAGCTCTATCACTTGCCTGATTTTCAACAGCTGGATTCCACCATGGGTCAAAATGTATAACTATACTAGCACTAGTAAGGTTAAGACCAGTACCTCCTGCTTTTAATGATATCAAGAATATTTTTTTGTCATTATCATTAAATTCATTAACAAGATTTATTCTATCTTTAGCACTAGTTTTTCCATCTAAATAGCTAAATGGTATCTTTATATTACTTAGTCTTTCACCTATTAAATTTAAAACCTTTGTAAATTGTGAAAATACAAGTATTTTTTTATCTCCAGACTCTTCTATTATATTTAGTAATACATCTATCTTAGAATTACTACCTGTATAATTTTTAACCATATAATCTGGTGAAAGTGTTATTTGTCTTAGCTTTGTTAGATGAGAAAATATAGTTATATTATCTTGCTTATTTTCTATAACCTTATTTTTAATAAGTTTTACTAAACCATTGTATACTCTTTTATGCTCCTTTTCTAATTCTATAATAAGTTTTTGTTCTATTTTATCTGGTAGTTCACTTATAACATCCTTTTTTAATCGCCTTAACATAAATGGTGCTATAAGCTTTTTTAACTCATTAATATTAGTATCATCATTTCTAAATATATTTTGAAACTTTCTTCTATCATATAAATATCCAGGCATTATAAAATCAAAAATAGACCATAGTTCTAGTAAATTATTTTCTATGGGAGTACCTGTAAGTGCAAATCTGATTTTAGCATTTATTTCTTTTATTAATTTCGAAATAATAGAATCTGGATTTTTAATATTTTGAGCTTCATCGATTATACAATAATCAAAGCACAGATTACTATACTTATCCATATCATTTTTTAAAGAGGTATATGTTGTAAGGGCTATATCATAATCTCTTATATTATTTATTGATTTTTCTCTATCTGATTTATTCCCATGTATTATTAATACATTTAAAGTTGGAGCAAATTTTTCTATTTCATTTTTCCAATTATAAATAAGAGCTGTTGGAGTTACAATAATACTATTTTTATTTTCATTTTTTTTAGACAACAAAAAAGTTATAAGTTGAATAGTTTTCCCAAGTCCCATTTCATCTGCTAGTATGCCACCAAAACCATAATCTGATAGTGTTGACAAAAAGTTAAATCCATCTATTTGATAATTTCTTAAAGTATTGCTTAAGCTTGTTGGTATATCAAACTTATTTATTTTGCTACTTTTATATTTTTTTGATATATTATTTATATAATTTCGACCATTTACAAAATCGAACTTTTCCTCATCTAATATATCTTCTAAATATAGTGATTTATTAGTTGGTATTTTCATTTTATCAAAATCAGTATATATACCAAGAATATCTATAAGATTAAGTGCAGACTCTAAATCCTTATCATTTAAATCAATATAACGTCCACTCTCTAAACTATGTAGCTTTTTATTTTCTTTAAAAGAGTTGAATATTTTTCTATATTCGACTTTATTAACTCCATCTATACATAAATCTGCACCAATATATCCATTACGAGATTGACTAAAGTTAAAGTTAATTTTTGGATTTATTATATTTTTTTCGTCATATATATGTTTTTTATTATCTATAAAATCATTATCACAACCTTTAAGAACGACGGCTATAATATGATTACAAATTGGAAACTTGCTATATTTAGAAGTGCTCATACAGTCACAACTGATATTAAATATTTCTCTAGTACCAAGGTTTATAGACACCATTGATGTATAATTTTTAAAATGATACTCATCCCTAACATCACCATAAAATGTAATTATATCACTATCTATGTTTATATACTCATTTGTAACCAAGTTTTTTTTATACATATGAAATCCACTATTGAAGCTTGATTTATCACTACTATGCTTTAATATATCTTCTATTTTAAACTTATCCATATAAGTCACCTCTTTCCATTCATTTTATAACTAATATTATATCAAATAAGTTTAATAAATAAACACAACAAAACTGTTTTAAAATTTATTATTTAGTATCATTATATTTGGGTATAGAGTATATTATCAAAGTGCGGAGGTAATAACTAATGAATAATAATACTAAGTTTAATTATTATGTAGAAGAAATTATTAATCATATATATAAAGAAAGACTTTTAAAAGCATCTTATAAATTAGGTATATCTAGAAAAAATTTGTAAACAAGATGTATTACTAGATATAGATAAAATTGTAACTGATTTTATAAATTCATCAAAAGAAAACTATTTAATTAGAAAAACTGTTGCTATATAGAAAAAATATTTATATCCGGTACTATGTGATCAAAATGGAAATCCTATAGAAAATAGCAGTTATAGTTCAGCTACACTTACATTATGGATACATGATATGGATAAGTTGTATAAAAATGAAATTTATTCTAGAATAAATAATCGCTCATTTAAATCTTTTGTTGAGAGTAATTTATCAAGTCTTGATGAAGATATTATAAATTATATTAATAAAGCTAAATCATTAGAAGATTATAAAAAGTAAGATAACTATAAAATGTAGTTGTCCAAGCCAAGTATTATTTCTTTAGAAAATCTTTAGATTTATATATATTTTTTCTTTAGATACATTATGTAAAATTAACTTATAAATTTAATTAATAAGGAGATTTTTTATGGAATATATAGATACATTCTTTTCAATGGCACAAGATAATCAAGGGCTAGTATTTCTAATAGCAATAGCTGCAACTTTTATAGAAAGTTTTGTCCCAGCTCTTCCCTTAATGGCAATAGTTATGGCAAATGGGCTTATGCTTGGCTTTATAGGCGGAATAATATCATCCTGTATAGGATCTGGACTTGGAACAATAGCACTATTTTTATTATCAAGAAAGTTTGGGACTCTTAAATATTTTGACAAATTTAGAAATAAAAAAACATATAGACTAATAGATTGGGTTAAATCTCAAAAAAGCTTTGTTTTAACACTTTGCTACTCTTGTCCATTTGTACCTGGTTGCCTTGTAAGTATAACTTCAGGATTTTGTAATAAGGAGCTAAAAACTTTTGTACCAGGTATGATTTTAGGTAAGTTTATATTGTTTACAGTATCTAGTTATGTAGGAGATGATATTACTGGATTTTTAAAAAGCCCAGAAAAAATTATTGCGCTTTGCTTATTAGTAGTAGTTTCATTCCTCATAGGTAAAAAATTAAACTATAATATAGATAAGTACGATATATCTAATGAAGTTATTTAACTTTATTTAAGATTAGTTTATAATATTTCTTTCAAATTACATAGTATAATAAAATAATAAAGAGATATTCCAAAATTTTAATTTGAAATATCTCTTTATTGCTTATTTATACTATAAAATCCTCATCTTGTAATTCTTCATAAACACCCTTTTGATATCCATTACCCTTAGTTGAGAAAAAATCATGAGTTTTAGTTTCAGTACTTAATCCATTAAGCACTATTGGATTTATATCATTTACATCATACTTAATTTCATACCCTAAATTTTCTAAGGCTCTATTAGCATTATACTTTAAAAAATCTATAACTTCATTTTCTAGCTTACTTTCTTTATATACATTTTTAGTGTACTCAATTTCATTATCCATAAGATTATTTAAGATTTCATAAACTCTTTCTTTTAATTGTAGTTTAAGATTTTCATTTAAATTGTTATATATTTCTTGAGCTAGTAATCCTATATATTTTCCGTGTAAAGATTCATCCCTAAGTATAAGAGAAATTATCTCCCCACTGGCAACCATCTTTCCTTGACCTGATAAATATAGTGGATAGAAAAATCCTGAGTAAAATAAGAAACTTTCTAAAAATACACTTGTAACCATAGATAAATATAGACTTTCTTCATTTGTTACATTTTCGTATTGTTCCAATATTAAACCTGCTTTTTTTTGTAAAGTAGTCTCAGATTCTATCCATTCAAATAGTTCATCTATCTCAGTATTCGAAAGTAGAGTCATAAATATTGATGAATAACTTTTTGCATGTATTTCTTCCATAGTTCCCATAAATGATAATACGGCTTTTCTTTGAAAATTTTCTGTAAGACTCATCATTGATGGAATTCCGTCATTACCTTGCTTAGTATCAAGCAATGTAAGTCCTGCCAACACTTTTTTATATAATTCTTTTTCCCCTAGTGTTAAACTGTTCCATACTTTAATATCCTTAGATACTGATATCTCTTCAGGTAACCAAAACTGCTTTACATTTTGTTCCCAAAATACTTGAGTAAACCCGTCATCTTCTTTATTCCAATTTACAGCTTTATGTATTTTATTTATTTTAAATGCCATGTTAAATTCTCCTTATACTGAACATACTAAACACTCATTATCATCTCTAGTCATTTTTGTTCTTGTGTAATATAAACTTTTTAGACCCTTTTTATATGCATATATATAATTTTTAGCTATATCTCTAGTAGTTTTATCATCTGTTACAAAAATAGTTGTTGATATACCTTGATCAACATGACCTTGTACTACAGATACTAAGTCTATAACTTTTTTCATATCCATTCTATATGCTGACTGATAATACAACATATTTTCATTAGTTAAAAATGGCATAGGATATATAGTAGTTGAATCACCATAAGTCCTAACTTCTATCGGTTCAGTTATTGGCATTATTGATGAAGTTGCATTTTGAATATAACTAATACTTTGAGTAGGAGCTATTGCCGTTAGATAAGCATTATATATTCCATTTTTTTGAACTTCTTCTAATAGATTAAACCAATCTTCTTTTGTTGGAAGCTTAATCCCATAAAATAAACTTTTAACTTTATCTGATATAGGTAAGAAATCTTTTTCAACATATTTTTTTAGTAAATCACTATTTCTACCTTTAGCATATTCTGATTTTTCAAATCCATCAAATACTTTATTTTTCTTAATTGCAATCAACATAGATTCTTGGATAGCATAATACCTTATAGCAGCAAAAAATACATCTACAAACTCTATTGATTCTTTAGAGGTATAAAGTATCCCTTCTCTTGTTAGGTATCCATGTAAATTCATAGCACCCAATCCTATTGAGTTAGAAGCATTATTTCCTTTATTTATAGTCGGAACTTCTTCTATACTTGTATTACTAGACACATATGTTAAAGCATTTATTGCAACAGATACAACTTTTTCTATATTTTTATTATCCATTACATTAGCTATATTCAATGACCCTAGGTTACAACTTATATCATTGCCCCATATATTGTCACCTTTATATCCTTTTATATCTGATGAAGTTTGATATTGGAATATTTCACAGCATAAATTAGACATTTTAATAATGCCAATATCTTTAAGTACATGTTCTCTATTTGCAGTATCTATAAATACAACATAAGGATAGCCACTTTCTTGTTGCATTTGTGCTATCTTAGTCAGCATTTGCCTTGGATTTATTTCTTTTTTTCTTATATCATTATCATTTAGTAATTTATTGTACCATTCATCCATTTTAATCTCATCAAGATGTACCCCATATTTTTTATATATTGAATGAGGATAAAATGCATAAGCTCTTTCATTTTTTTGTGCTAAGTACATAAACTTATCTGGTATTATAGCTCCGATTGAAAGAGTTGCTAACCTTATTTTTTCATCTGCATTTATTTTTTTAGTGTCCAAAAACATTTCAAAATCCGGATGAAAAATATTTAAATATACAGCACCTGCACCTTGCCTTGATCCCATTTGATTAAAATAACTAAAAGATTGTTCTAACATTTTAGATACACCTATCACTCCACCCGAAGCACCCTCTATATCTTTTATAGCCTCCCCTTGCGCTCTAAGTCTAGTAAGGTTAAGTGCAACACCCCCACCTATCTTAGATAAATGATTTGATGAAGATACTGCATAAGAAATTCCTTCTGTACTATCTTCTATATTAATTAAAAAACAAGATACCATTTCTCCTGACCTTGCTCTACCTGCATTTAAAAATGTAGGTGTAGCTGGCTGGAAGTTTTGTTTAATCAATTCAAGTGCTAAATCAATTGCCAGGTTTTCATCTCCATCAGCCAAGGCTAAAGATACAATAAGAACTTTATCATTATAATTTTCTAATATTTCCTTTCCATCATTACTTTTTAATGCATAACTTTGATAAAACTTATGTGCACTCATATATGATTTAAATTCAAAGTTATGACTTTTTATAAGTTCATTGATTTTTTCTATAAACTCTACAGTATATTTATCTATTACATCCCTAGAGTAATAATATTCGCATAATAAATATTCTAATCTTTCTTTTATATTATTAAATTTTTTGAATTTAGGGTTTATATATTCATTCATATAGCTATATAGAGCTTCTTTATCTTTTTCTAGTGGATATTTTCCCATCTCATCTTTTAGTAGTACTTGATTATTTAATTTGATCCAATTCATTATATACCATCCTTTTAATATAATTAACAAAACTCTATATATAGTATTTTTTCGAAGTTAAATACCATATATAGTGTATACACCATTTACTTATCCTTTAAACTATTATTTTATATGTACGTAAAAAAAGAATTATCTAAGTATAAAATACCTAGATAATTCTTTTTTAAAAAAGTTTATTTATATAATTCATATATATCAGAAAGCTCTAATTCTATTCTTTGTACATCTACGGTATAGACCTCTTCACCATAAATATCTCCATCTAATTTTTTATTAGGAAGTAACACTTTAAATTCTGATCCATTTTCACCATCACTTTTTAATGATACTTCTCCTCCATTTAATTTAACTATAGAGTGAACTATACTAAGCCCTATTCCACTTCCCTCATTTAATCTAGTTAATGACTTATCACTTTGAACAAATCTATCAAATATTCTTTCTTGGATTTCTATAGGAATTCCTATACCATCATCTTCTACAGTTATATGAATCCAATTAACATTAATCTGAATAGATACTACTATATTTCCACTTTTCCTTGTAAATTTTATTGCATTTGATAACAAATTAAGCATGACTCTTTCTATCATTTCTACATCACATTGAATTATATGCTCTTCAATATCAGTATCAAACACAATATTGATATTTTTTAATTTTGCATAATTTATTATCGATAAAGTTATATCTTCAACCAATCTAACTATATCATAATTTATAAATGTAGGTTTAGTAAAACCTACATCAATTTTAGTTATATCTACTATATTATTTATCAATCTTAACATTCTATGACAATTTGTTTTTAAGTTACCCTTATTATTTAAATAGGTTGTAATAAAATTATCAGGATCTTTTTCTACCTTCATATCTAATAGTTGTGTAGTAGAGTAAAATATATTTAATGGAGTTCTTAATTCATGTGATATATTTGCAAAAAACTCACTTCTAATTTGTTCTTGACTTTTAATTTTTTCATACTCTAGCATATATTTCTTCTCTTTAAGTTTTTCAGAAATATCATTAAAAATAACAACTGTATTTTCTTTATTATTATCTAAATATAATTTTTGAATTCTACAACTTAGTGTAATATCCCTAGAGAGTAGTTTTATACTACCCCTCCACTGTCCTTGACTGCGTACACACTCTTCAATTTTTATAATTATATCTTTGTCTATATCATCTATTAAACGTTGACGCTCTTTTATAAGGTCATTATTACTAATTGTATTGTTATTGGTAAAATAAATTTTAGCGGCATCGTTTGCATACTTTATATTTTCAAGTTCATCATATATATACATACACTGGTGTTTATTTTCATCTGCAATTTGTTTGAATATACTAAGTTCTCTCTCAAGTTCTTTGTTTTTTTGGATACTTAATATTAACTCACATATTATTCCTCCTATAAATACTATAAATCCAATGTAGGTAATTGATATTGATACTAGATTAATATTTGCAGATGTGTTAAGAGCTCCAAATATTGAATAAATCCACTTAAAGGTGAATATAAAGGTGCTTGCACTTATTACTGAATATATATACTCTTTATGCCTGATACTCTTTATAAGGTACGCAATAGTAGCTATAATATATACAACAGTAAGAAGTATATTATAAATTATAAAGTTATTTATATCTTTAAAATCAAGATCTATCATATTGTTAATTTTTAATATTCCAATAGCTAATGATATTATAAATATTATCACTATAGATATAACCTTATTTTTAACTATTAAAGTTTTAATTTTGTTAAATCGAGAAATACTTATCAATAATATACTTATCCTAAGTAATGATGTGGCCATAAATATATAGCTATTTATATTTATTTGAGATCCACTGATGCTTATACTATCAATATTTCCAAGTATTATATCTACAAAAAATATTATGTGTATAAGTGATATTATAAATAACTCTTCTTTTTTTGTACTAGTATAGCATAATATACAGCTTCCTATTGCCAATACAGATAATATCAAGTCAAATATTTTTATAAACATGATTATATCAATAGTATAAATTGAATTTGAATTTATAACTGTAAACAGTATCCCTATATAAATTATACCTATTATAAGTGCTGTAAATGTTATTATGCCTATTGCTAGCATACTTTGTGTAGATGTATTCTTTATTTCTTTAGATGTATTTTTGCCCATTTTATTAATCAATCTCCTAATAAAAATAATTCCTTTTATCTATTATACATAAGTTTGTTAATCTTATAAATCATTTATATAAAAAAATCGTGTAAATATTCTATAAAATTATATATTTTATCAATATAATCTAATTTAGAGTTATATATATTTTTTATAATTTCTTTATCTTTAATATTTATCCATTTATATGGTATAAATTTATAAATTATAGAACAATTTACCTCCTACATTCATATTATAAATATAGAAGACTTGGAGGTAATATGAATAAAAGAAAAAATTGTATTTCTCTAGCAAATCAATCTATGATTATGGTTGCTATATATGCCTCTATAATTTCCCAAGAGTTTGAAAATGATGAAGATTTAGCTGTTTTAGCTAGATTTTTAATCGCTCTTGGTGAAGAATTAGATTTGGCTGTAGAAGTTCGACTTGCTTGTAAATCTGATTCTAATAGTGAAGTTGAAGCAGAACTTGCAAACTGTAGATCATACATAAAAACGGGTAATTCGAAAAAGAAAAGAATCCGTAAAAAAAAGGTACGCAAAAATAATATCGAGTAGAGGATTTGTTGATCTACTCAATATTATTTTTTGTATATATAATGATTTTAATATTAATTAATATTTACTTTTTCAAAACTCCATTTAAAGAGAATGTATTAGCACTAATTACCTCTACATGTACCAATTTGCCTATTAACTCAGATTCTTCACTAGTAAAATTCACTAATTTATTTTGTCTTGTTCTTCCTGTAAACTTAGTCTCATCGGTCTTACTCATACCTTCAACCAAAACTTCTACAATTTTTCCCACATAACTTTTGTTTATTTCTGAACTTATCTCATTAACTTTAGATAAGACCCTATTAAATCTTTCATGCTTTACATCATCAGGTATTTGATTTTGCATTTCAGCTGCAGGAGTTCCTTTTCTTTTAGAATATATAAATGTAAATGCAGAACCATATCTTACTTTTTCAACAACATCTATAGTATCTAATAAATCGTCTTCAGTTTCGCCTGGGAATCCTATCATTAAATCTGTAGAAAATGCTATATTTGGAACTTCTTTTTTAGCTTTTTCTATTAGTTCTAGATAGTAATCTTTAGTATAATGTCTATTCATTCTTTTTAATAAAGTTGTGCTTCCACATTGAACTGGTAAATGTAAAAATTCACATACCTTATCACAATCCCTCATAGCATATATAACCTCATCTGAAATATCTTTAGGATGAGAAGTCATAAATCTAACTCTTTCAATTCCTTCAATATCATTTACTATTCTTAAAAGCTCTGCGAATGTTATTTTCTCATCTAATGTTTTTCCATATGAATCAACATTTTGTCCAAGAAGAGTTATTTCCTTTGTTCCATTTAATGCTAATTCTTTTATTTCATTTATGATATCTTCTGGTGTTCTACTTCTTTCTCTTCCTCTAGTATATGGTACTATACAATATGTACAGAAGTTATTACATCCATACATTATATTTACAAATGCTTTAAGCTCAAATTTCCGAGTGCTTCTAAGTCCTTCTATTACTTCTCCATCAACATCCCATACATCAACTAACATTTTAGTTGAATCCATAGAATTTACTAATAGTTCTGGGAATTTATATAAATTATGAGTACCAAATACAAGGTCTACATGTCTATACTTAGATTTTAATTCTTTAACTACATGTGGTTGTTGCATCATACATCCACAAACTGCTATTTTTAAATCTGGATTTTTTCTTTTTTGAGACTTTAATTGACCTAAGTTTCCATATACTTTTAGTTCTGCATTTTCTCTAACTGCACAAGTATTATATATTATTAAATCACATTCCCCTGCAGTAAGACCCTTTTCATATCCCATATCATCTAACATTGCACATAATTTTTCTGAATCATGTTCATTCATTTGACATCCAAATGTTTGTATTAAATATCTCGGCTTACTTTGATGTATTGCAAAGTATCTTGAGTTTTGCTCTGAAACAGCTTCTATAAACCTATCTTGTTCTTGTATTTTTTCTATAGGAACATGTACTTGTTTTCTTTTCCCCACACCTAAATCCTCCTTATAAATTACAGATTAAATTCAAAAATAATTTAATTTTATATATATTAAAATTTTTTATGCCTTAGTACAAAACTTAATTAATTTATATTCAAATAAAATTAATTATATCAAATTTGTGTATAATTTTAAAGATAGTAGATTTAACTTTTATACTTATAATATATTTTAAATATATATACTTTAATTTTAAAATATATGTTTTTTATAAATAACCTTGGAGATAATATATGTATATTGTTTTTTAAGGAGATTTTATATGGTAGTAGTATTAATAAGAAGTATTATACTTTACATAGCAGTTTTAGTTTCAATAAGAGTAATGGGAAAAGCAGAAATTGCAGAAATGAATTCATTTGATTTAGTAATTACACTATTAATTGCAGAAGTTGCTGCTGTCCCTATGGAAAATAATAATATACCTATAATTAATGGAATTGCATCATTAACAGGGCTTGTATTAGTACAGACATTAGTATCTTTTTTTGCATTGAAAAGTCGAAAGGTAAGTATATTGTTATCTGGAAAACCTTCTGTTCTAATAAATAAAAGTAAAATAGATTATAAACAATTAAAAAAAGAAAGAGTAACTATCGATGAACTTTTAGAACAACTTAGAGTACAAGGTTACTTAAATATTAAAGATGTACAATATGCTATCTTAGAAACAGATGGAAATTTAAGTGTGGTACCATCATCTACATATAATGCTACACCGTCTAGACAATATAAACATTTACCTATATCTTTAATTTTAGATGGTCGTCTTATAAAAAATGGTCTTGATTTAGCACACAAAGATAGCCCGTGGCTAAATGAAATTTTAAAGTCAAATCATATAAATAGCATAAAAGATGTACTTGTTTGTATCTTAGATGAAAATGATAAAATATTTATTCAACCTAAAAAAAATTAACATTATAGAGGTGGTTTTACTTTGAAGTCTTTAATATCTGTAATAATATGGTCTATTGTATTTATAGTTGGTGGTTTATATATAAACTCTGAAATATATAATTTTACTGATAAATATACTTCTAGGATAGAACTAATTGGTAAACATATGGAAAATGATGATTGGGATATCGCTAAAGAAAATCTTGATATATTTTATGAAAAATGGCATGAAGAAAAAGATGGATGGTATAAATTATTAAATCATGAATATTTTGACTGTATATGTCTGGATATAAATATATTATATAAAAATATTTCAGTAAGGGATAAATCAAGGGCTTTAGAGGAAGTAGAAGTAATAAAAATGACTTTGAGTAATATTCTAGAAAGTACAAAATGTGATTTTAACCATATTTTCTAATATAGGTAATATAAAAGGATATATTCAATTAGATTTTAATTGAATATATCCTTTTTTAATTAATATAAATTAGTATTTAACTTTATATAAAGATAGTCCCTTTGCAAGTGCAGTATCTGATGCTTTACTTCTATCTTTTTCTTCTAGCATTATTTTTATATCTTCTGGAGTTTTTTTCTTTAATCCTACTTCTATCAATGCTCCAACTACTATTCTTACCATATTGTATAAAAATCCATCTCCATCTACATATATACTAATTATTCCATCTTGTTCTTGTATACTAATAGATTCTATTGTTCTAACATTAGACTTCTTTTTTGACTTTGTTGCTGCAAAGCTAGTGAAATCATGCTCACCTACTAGGTTTTTACTAGCTTCTCTCATTAAATCTAAATCTAATCTTTTTTCTATGTGTGTAGTATATTTTCTTAAAAAAGGACTATGGAATTTATTATTATCTATCTTATATAAATAAGTTTTTGATAAAGCATTGTATCTAGAATGGAATCTTTCATCTACTTCTTCAACACTTTTAACTACTATATCTTCAGGTAAATATTCATATAAATATTTTTGAATTCTATTTAAAGACATGCTAGAATTAGTTTTGAAATTTACTACTTGTCCATATGCATGAACTCCCATATCTGTTCTTCCTGAACCAACTATTTCTATAGGCTCCTCAGTCATTTTACAAAGAACAGCTTCTATTTTACCTTGTATTGTCATATCGTTATCTTGTAACCTTTGGAAACCTTTATATCTTGACCCGTCGTATTGTATTACCATTTTAATATTTTTCATATTGTCCTCTTTCTACATTGACTCTATAAGTCTATTTTTTATAGTGAATGTTATAGTTGTACCTATACCCTTTTCACTTTCAATTGTCATAAGCCCACCATGTAACTTAACTATCTCATTACTTATAGCTAATCCAAGTCCACTTCCAGATTTATTATAATCTTCTTGGAAAAACTTATCTAAAACCTTATCAAGATTTTCTGTTTCTATCCCACTGCCAGTATCTTCTACTTTTATGATGGTAAATTCTTCATCTTGAGATATTTTGACTATTATATCTCCGCCTTCTGGTGTAAACTTAATAGAGTTTTGAACTAAATTAATTAAAACTTGCCTTAATCTATTCTTATCACCATGTACAGATTCTATTATATCACTTCCTATGGCAGATATTAAATTTATATTTTTTTCTACAGATTTTACCTTTAACTGATTTACTACTCCTCTTACCAAACCTTCAATATCAACCATATCAATCTGAAGTTTTATTCTATCAGAAGATAGCCTAGAAAAATCTAAAAGCTCTTCAACTAATTTTATTAGTCTTTCTGTTTCATCTTGTATAATTCCAAGCCCTAAATCTAATTCATCTTGTGTTATACCTTCATATCCTAAGGTTTCACTCCATCCTTTTATAGATGTAAGAGGTGTTCTTAGTTCATGAGATATTGAAGATATAAATTCTTCTTTTAATTTCTCACTTTTATCAATTTCAGATGCCATATGGACAAATGTTTCTGCTAAATCACCAATTTCATCATCAGATATATTAGTATTTTGTAGCTTTATATTATAGTTACCATGGGCCAACTCATTTGCAAATTGTTTTAATTCTCTTAATGGCTTTATAAGAGTTTCTGCAAATTTAAGACTTATTGATATTGCTATAAGTAATATTAATATACCTGCTAACAATAATCCTATTGCCAATTTAAAGATTGTGTTGTCTATTTTATCTAATGATACTGTATATCTTACGACACCTTCTATAGTATTGTTTACTTTTAGAGGAATAGATGCACTCATCACGTGTTCATTTGTACCTGATATTCTATAGGTATAAGGGGCAAAATTTTTAGAATCTTTTAAAGCTCTATCTACATCTTCATAGCTTACTTTTTTATTAGATTTAAATCCATACTGGTCTAATATAATATTTTTATCTTTATCTATTATTTGTATAGAAAACTTTGAATTCTTGGTAACTGTATATTTTTCATATATATCATTTATTTTTTTCTCAAAACTATCACTTTCTTTACTTATAGTTTGATATACTTCTTGGTAATTATTTACACGCTCTTTTAAAAGTTGCCTTGCATAATCGTAATAGTAATTTTGTATATAAAATAAAAATAAGCCTTCAAATAAAGTAACAGTTATAATGATTATTGTAAAGTAATTTTTAATTACCTTCTTTCTTAGCCCTTCAAAATGTAGCACTATTATTCTTCCTTTCTAAAGCAATATCCGTACCCCCAAATAGTTTGTATATACTTTGGTTTTGATGGGTCATCCTCTATTTTATTTCTTATTCTTCTTATATTTACGTCTACTATTTTGAAATCATATAAATAGTTAGTTCCCCATACTTCATCTAATATTTGGTCTCTACTTAACGATTGTTTTGCATTAGTCATTAAATACTTTACTATTGAAAACTCCGTTGGTGTAAGCTCTATTTCTTCATTATTTTTAAATAATTTTCTCTTATCTATGTCTAGTAAAAATGGTGGAGATATTATTCCACTATTTTTTGAAGTATTTTCTTCTTTCTTAACTCTTCTAAGTAGTGCAGAAACCCTTACTAATAACTCTTTTATACTAAATGGTTTTACCATATAATCATCTGCACCAGATATAAATCCTTCTATTTTATCGTCTTCTTGAGCCTTGGCAGTAAGCATTATTATTCCAACTTGATCAAAATTTTGTCTAATAAACTTACATACATCTATTCCACTTATATCAGGAAGCATAACATCTAAAAGCGCTAATGTAATATCTTTTTCACTAGTCATTTTCTCAATAGCTTCTTGGCCTGTTCCAGCCTCTATTATTTCATATCCTTCTCTTTTTAAGTTTATACTTACAAAACTTCTTATTCCTATTTCATCTTCTAATATTAATATTTTTTCTTTCATATAATCCTCCCAATAATTACTAGTATATTAATGAAAAATATCCAACTAGTGCATCTGATGTAATATCTAATTTTTTTAACTCTTCTAAGTCATTTAAGTACAAAACAAAATTATATTCCTCTGATTCTATTAAAGGTGTACCCACTTTGCTATTAATATTTTTATTTTCATCTGTAATTACTTTATTCATAAGTGATATTGTAAATAAGTTTTTTGGTTGTGTAGTTATACTATCATAATAATTAAAATTAAATGATATATGATCACTACTCTCACCAGTCTCAATATTTATTTTATTTACTAAGTTGTTAGGTATTAAAAGTTTATAATTATATTGATAATTATAATATACTTGGCTAATAAATAATAACCCTGAAGACTGTTCTTCTTTTTTTCCATTCCATTTATACCAGCTTATATTAGCAGATTTTTTTGATGTATAGGCATGTCCATTACCATTTACTATTGGGATATCTATAACTTTATCATTATTTATATCCTCCACTGGTATATAGTATGCCTTCATTAAATTCAAATCATATTCATTAAATGCTTTATGCAGTTTATTATTTTCCATATACAATATTTGAGTCATATAATTATTTTCTTTTGATGTAGGAATATCTAATATTATTCCTCTCTTTGATGTAGCTATATTTCCTATAGTTATATATAAATCACTAAGATTTTTAACATTTTCAATTTTCACGAAATCTTTTAGTATAAGTTCATCATCAAAGTTTGCTAAGCTTACATATGATTCATTAGTTTTTGGATTAAGGTGAATCATTAATATATCTATTTTAGGATCTTCATCCATATATCCAATTTTAATTTTCATACTAGTAAAGTCTTCACTCTTAGGAATCCAATCTGACTTTAAAGTATAAAACTTAACTATATCATTTTTTTCGTATTTGTATATATGCATGTTTATATTTTCGCCATTTTTTATAAGTAAAATAATTTCCTTATTTCCATCACTATCTAAATCATAAAAGTTAGCATATTCTATATATTCTCCATTTTCTAATATATTACTGCTTTCTGAATATCTTAATTCATCCTTATAACTAGTGTTTTGCTTTAAAACTATAAATCCAACTTTACCTTCCTCTAGATTTGAAGAATCTTTCTTTTCAAACGCAACAATTTCATTTACTCCGTCATTGTCTAAATCTACTTCATTTATTTTACCTACATCTTTAGAATTCAATGGAAGTAATAAAGAAGAACTTATTAATAGCTTATCTATTCCTTCATACATATCTTTTTTCTCTTCATTATATATAGGTATTTTCGCTAATTCTTCTGGAGATTCAGTACTTGCAATACATCCTGTAGTAAAAAACATTGATAGAGATACTACAGTTACTAACTTAACTAATTTCATCCACAAACCTCCTAACTTACCTTATGTTTGCAATACTCCTTAAATTTTGAGATTCTTTCAGTTTCAATTTCTATATTTTCTTTAGTAATATCTCCTCTTCCCAATCTATCACACATAGATAACAATGCTACTTCTTCAAAATCTACTTCTTTTAACATTAACTTTTCATCAAAAAATGGAAGGTTTTTATCAAAAAATAAGGGTTGCATATGATATCTAACTAATTTAGATACTTTTCTTTTCAGATTTTCATCTTCTGTAACTTTATCTAAAAACTTATATGATATATTTTCACCTTCTATATCATGGTCATAAGATGTTATCCTTCCTTTTCTAATCTTTGTTGTTGTAAGTTTCCCGATATCGTGAAGTAAAGCCCCCCACATAAACGCCCTCTTGTCCTTTGAGTAAACTTTATTCTTGCTAGCTTCATCAACTACTAACAGTATATGATTTAAAACATTTCCTTCTGGATGATATTTTTTATTTTGATCTATATTTTCTAAGTTTTTAATTTTATTAAATGGCTCTATATTAAATTTCTTTTCTTTAATTAGACGTTTTATATCTACAGAAGGTTTGTTACTTTCAAGTAATATTTTTTCAACTTCATTAAATATATAATTACTATTCATAAATGTCACCACTTTCTTAATTTTTCTACAAATTATTATCTAATAAAACTATTTTTTTATATTACTATGCAAAATAAAAGCTTAGTATGTATTACTAAGCTCTTATTTATATTTTAACACTATATTTTTCATTTATTTATATTTTAAATTATTTTTTTGGAAACTTATCTTCTGACCATATTAAGTTTTCAAATTTATTATCAATATCTTCCATTCTATTTTTATCCTCAACTTGTTCTTTTGAACCTCTAAAGTTTAAATTGTTATCAACTTCTATATCTTCATCTATAGGTGTATACTCTTCTACTTCTCTACCTATATTTTGATCAAATTCAACCTCTTCTTTGTGATGGTGTTTTTTTCTTTTTACACCTGTACTTTTAGTATGAGTTTTTTTTACTGGTTTATTTTCTACTTGTTGAATATTATCCATATTTAATTCATTATGCTGGGAAATATCACTTTTAGTACTACCTTTTTTCTTTTTTTGGCTAGGCTTACTTTTTACTGGTTTAGTAGATACTTTTTCTTTTTTAGAGTTTTTTTGCCCACTAGAGGTTTTTTTATTTCCACTATTCTTTTCTTTAGGATGATCTTTATCTGAATTAGAAGCTTTATCTTTAGATGAAGATTTGTTGTTAGTTTTATTATCACTAGTTTTTTGTTTTTCACTTGATTTATTACTAGATGATTTTTTTTTGTTTAAGCCTAGATTTAAACCTATTCCACCTTTTTTCTTAGTAGTTTGTTTTTGTGCTTCTTCTATTTTGAACTCACTTCTTTTTTCTTCTGGAACCAGGTCATTTAGTATAATTTCATTAAAATCTTCTTGGTACTCTACTTTTTTAGGTGATTGCTTTGAATTACTCTTTCTAGATGACTTATTTTTGTTTTTATTTGAAAAATTGAACAAACATAACACCCCCTTAAAATAATCTTTACATTATATATATTACTTTAAGAGGGAAATTATATTACTTATTTTAATTAATCATTCTTTTTTGGCGGTTTAGGCCCTAAATATTGGTATAGATTTGTCTTTAACATACCATTATAAAGTTTCCTTCTTCTATCAGCTTCTCTCCCAAACTCTTCTTCAAATTCTTCAAAAGAAGTAATTAAATAGTAAGACCAAGTTTTTAACTTTTTAAATGTATATCCTAAATCTTTATACAGTTGTTTCACTGTATCTTGATCTTCAAGTCTTTCTCCATAAGGAGGGTTTGTAACTATAAATCCATATTCCTCTTTACTCGTAAAGTATGTTGCATCTCCATAGCTAAATTCTATATATTTATCTACACCTGCTATTTCTGCATTTTCTCTTGCTATTTCTAATGCTTCGTCATCTATATCAAATCCATAGATTTTAAAATCTATATCATTATCTATTTTGTCAAATGCATCCTTTCTTACATCCCACCATATTTTCTTATCAATAGTTCTCCATTTTTCAGATATAAATTCTCTATTTAATCCTGGAGCCATATTTATACCTTTCATTGCAGCTTCTATTAAGATTGTTCCAGAACCACACATAGGGTCAACTAATGTTCTTCCTGGTGCCCATGGATTTAAGTACATTATTGCTGCAGCAAGAGTTTCTCTTATAGGAGCCTTATTTGCCTTTTCTCTATATCCTCTTTTATGAAGTGCATCACCTGTTGTATCTATTGATAATGTAACCTTGTCTTTATGTATAAATACATATATAGGATATTTTTCCTTATCTTCTTTTATCATACCATCTTCTAGATATCCTTTTTTTAGACTTTCTACTATTGCTTTTTTTACAATAGATTGTATATCTGGTGTACTATATAATTTAGATTTTATTGATGAAGCTTTTGATATTGGAAATTGCGCTCCATAAGGAATATACTTTGCCCAATTTATTCTCTTGGTATTTTCAAATAACTCATCAAATGATTTAGCTTCAAATTCTGCAATTTTAAGGTGAACTCTTTCTGCGCATCTTAGCCACATATTAGCTTTTGCTATTCCATATTCATCCGTTTTATAAGTAACTCTTCCATCTTCTGTTTTTATTATTTCAAATCCTAAGTCTTTAACTTCTCTTCCTAACATTTTTTCTACTCCGAAAAAACAAGGTGATATTAACGTATATGTCTTCATTTTTTTCCTCCTATGATTTTAATACATCATTCATGCTACCCATTTTATATCCTGCCATATCTAATGTAACATAGCTAAAACCAATATTTTTAAGCTTATTATTTATTTTAGTCAATACATCTGTATCAAAACACTTATTGATTTCATTATTTTCAATTTCTATTCGAGCTATATTATCATAAATTCTTACTCTAAATTGCTTAAATCCTAGTTCTACTAAATATTCTTCACTTTTTTCTATCATTCTAAGCCTATCATTTGTAATTTCTGTTCCATATGGAATTCTAGTTGCTAAACAAGCAAAGGCTGGTTTTTTATAAGTTTTAAGATTCATTAGTTGTGATAACTCTCTTATATCTTTTTTAGTTAATCCACATTCTTTTAATGGACTAACTATATCTAATTCTTCTAGTGCCTTAAGACCAGGTCTATAATCACCTAAATCATCTAAATTAGTTCCATCTGCTACATATTTTATATCTCTACTTTTTGCTATTTCTTTTATTTTTGTAAATACAACTCTTTTACAATAATAACATCTTTTAGGCGTATTTTTTATAAATTCATCCACTTCAAATTTATCCATATCTACTACTATATGTTCAACATTAAATTCATTAGCATATTCTATAGATTCTTTAATTTCCCGATTCGAGTGCATCATTGCATGAATAGTTACTGCTACTACTTTATCTCCAAGTGTATCATGAGCAACCTTTAATAAAAAATTACTATCTACTCCTCCAGAATATGCAATAGCAATACTTCCAAGCTCTATTAATCTAGCTTTTAGTGTCTCTAGCTTATAATTTATATTAACCATATAATCTCCTTTATTTAGATATATATATATTTTTTTATAAATCAGGAATCTTTAATCTAATACTTGTATTGATATTTTGAAATATATATTATTATATTCTAACTGATTTTAGTTTTTATGACAATACTATCCAGTATTTGATAAAAGGCTAATTTTATTATACAATATAGTTAGTAATAAAGGGGGTTTTAATATGGAGATTAATAGTACTATGTTAAATAATTTATTAGAGTGTAATAAACATATTAAGCTTAAATTTAAAGAAGATAGTAATATTTTAGAAATACTTATTTACAATAAGGTTTATACTTGTATAACTTTAAGTAGTAAAAACTTAAACAACCACAGTAGTATTATATATAACACCTTAGTTAGCCTAGATAATATTAATATATATATTCCAAAAATATATATCAAAGAATAATTATTATATTATATGTAAAAAGTGCTATATTAAAGTAAAATCTTTAATATAGCACTTTTTATTATAATAGTTTTTCAGCCCATTCATTTTCTTTAAAACCAATTACTACATTTTTTCCATCAAATGCAATAGGTCTTTTTATAAGCATTCCATCACTAGATAATACATCTAGAAGCTTATCCTCAGATTCTGTTTTAATTATATCTTTAAGTCCTAATTCTCTATATTTTACCCCACTAGTATTGAAGAATTTTTTCAGTTCATATCCACTAACTTTGTACATATTCTTCAGTTCTTCTCTAGTTGGAGGTTCTTTCACTATTTCTATATTTTCAAATTCTAAGTTATTTAACTTAAGCCAATCCTTGGCTTTTCTAACTGTTGATCATTTAGAATATCCGTAAAATTTAATCATTATAATTAATTTCCTCTCTTTGTCAATATTGTATTATATATATACCATAAATACGTTTTTTAAATCTAATAATTTATATTACTATGTCCCCATGGAACTACTTCTACCTCTCCATACCATCTTTCTTTTAGTCTATTAGAGTATTCACCCTTATATCCAATTATAGACAGAATAACTAACTCTACATATCTAATTCCTATTTGAATTATATTCCACATATCTTCAACATCCAAATCTGCTCTGTGCCCTTTTCTACTTGGATGAACAATTTTATTTCTAAAATAAATAACTATATCTATTCCATCATCAAACTTACTCTTTATATTATCATTGAATACATTTAATTCTTCTTTTCCATAAGGAATTTTACAAATATTCATAAGTAGTCTAATATTTTTAGAAGTAAGATTTTTATCAAATTCTTCATCACTCACTATTTTATGCTGTTCAACTAAAACAACATACGATAGTGCTTCTAAAGCAACTTGTATAGATATGATATTGTTCTCCATAGTCACATTTCCTAAAGATTCAATATACCAATCTATAACATTTTTTATAGCTGGTCCATAATATCCGTCTTCTAATTTCTTGCACATTAAAGCCATATACTTTTCAATATTATGATAATTCGAGAGTGTATCTGTCCATGTAGGAACAAATTTAAATGGTGTAACAATATTTTCTCTCCATAATCTGTATACATTAACATTATTTTGATATCCTTGTGCTAAGCATATATCAACATATCTTCCACACATAAAACTTAAAGATGATGATATTCTGTCTAATAAATTATTTATATTTCTAGTTTTAAATAAAGTATTATCCTTCTTCTTTATTCTGCCTATGTGAGTTATTATTGTTCCCGACTTAGATTTTAAATCTTCTTTTAGCTCTTTTCTATAATCATACCTTTTATCTATTACTACTGTAAATTCATTTATATCAAATTGTATTCTACCTGCAAATAATTTATCTTCATATTTTATTAATTTTCCAGGGAGCTTGTCTAAATTTACTATATGAAAATCCACATATTCAACATAAGCATTTTTAGATTTTACATAACTATCATTCATATAACCTTCTATAACAAAATCATTTATAGTCTGTATTGATATCGATATTGGTTTATATCCATAAACCTCCAATATAGCATCATCATAATCTAAGGCTAGATCAATATCTTCCTCTTCAATATATAATATCTTAGCTTTAAAGTTTATAGATATTGGAGGTGTCATTTTATAAAAAATCATCCCGCTACACTTATATTTTTTATCTAAGTAAATACAAAATTTACCATTATAAATACTGATATCCTCATCAATATTATAATCAAAATATCTTGAGAATATAGCATTGTTAACTACCTTCATCACTAGCCCACCTTTACCTTCCTATATTACTATATTATTATATCATATACTAAGGTTTAATATATAAACTAATATTCTTAAGATAGTGTCAAGTTTTTGTGGGCAAAATCTAAACCTTTTATTTTTACCACAA
>JAVXJG010000013.1:0-43421 GCA_036647935.1 Peptostreptococcaceae bacterium | reverse complement strand
ATCTCAAGTTTTATCTGGAGGGGAAAAAGTTAGATGTATGTTATCTAAGCTTATGCTTGCAAACTCTAATGTATTAATATTAGATGACCCTACAAACCACTTAGACTTAGAAAGTATTACATCTGTAAATAAAGGTTTAGAAAAGTTCTCGGGTGTTATGTTATTCAACTCTCATGACCACGAGATGATACAAACTCTTGCAAACAGGATAATAGAGATTACTCCAAGTGGAATAATGGATAGAAAAACTACTTTAGATGAGTACTTAGAGAATAAGGAAATACAAAAGCAATTAAAAGAAATGTATGGAAATACAAAGAAGAAGTAATTATATAGTATGAAAAATACCATTAAAGGCATTATCTTGTATAAAAGATAATGCCTTTTTATTATATAATTCTTGTTTATTTATTATATTTTTGAAAATTATATCTTAGGAAGTTTAAATAATACTTTAAATAACGATAATAATAGTAATTAATATTATACAAAAATATAAGAGGTTTAAAAATGAGTGAATTAGGAAAAATAGAATATAATGGAATAACTGAATTTAAAAATACGTTAGGTGTTAAAGATATTAAAATATGTATATACACAATACCAGTGAAAGATTTAAATATAAAGCATAATGAAAATTATCAAGTTGTACAAAAATTGAAAGAGCTTAACCAAAATAATAAAATAATAGTATTTAATGAATATATAATAGGATCATTTGAAGAAATTACTAACTGGGGAAATTTAAAATATACAGATTGTGAAAAAAGGATTATTAACATAAACATAGCAACAGAAAGAAAAATACTAGAACGATTATTATTAGAAGATATAAAAAATAACATTGACGAATCAATATATCAAACACAAAAAAATTCTAATTCAATATATATAAATCAACAAGTGCTAATCAAAAATAATCTAATTATAAAAAGAAAAATAGATTTTGATATTAACATAGAAAAAAATAGAGATATAATAGTTGGATTTAATCTATCCCATGGATTTGAATATAGGAATACACTAGAGCAAGATTTACAAATAAATAATATATTAAAAGGTGAAAGAGTAAAGGACTACCATAATAACTCAACTTATAAATTTAAAGAAGTGGCACATTTTACAATAAGTGATGAAAATGAATATATGAAATCTTCAATAATAGATTATTATAATAACAAAGGTCAATCATACATAGTAGCAAAAATAAGCCCTAAAACCAAAGCGGTATTAGTTGAAACGGATAAAGGTCAAGTATTCCCATATATACCTATTAGACTAAAGAAAGTATGTGATTTTGGAAATCTACCAGGGGATTTAATAAAAGAATGTAATAAATATATTAAATTAAAATCAAATGATAAAATGAAAATATCAATAGACACAACTGTAGATATATTGAAGAGTAATAAGTATATAAAGTTTAACAAATATAATATGTTAATTGAAAGATTAGGATACAGAAAATATATACTTAATAGACCAAAATTCATATTTGGAAATGGAAATATACAAAATAGAGTAATAGATGGACTTACTAAACATGGTAGCTATGAGCAAAAAGAAATTAAAATTAGTTATTTTATAGACCCTAATATAACTAAAAATACTAATAGCATTAAAGTTATAAAAAAATTTTCTGATGAGCTAGAAAACCTTTCAAAATTTATGGGAGTTACTATAGATAGAGTACTAACAAAAATTAAATTTACAGATATAAGAATAGAAAATGAAGATTTATTTGAAGCAGACATAAGGAATATAGTAGATAATTATAAAACAACATCAATATTTATAATGGAAGACTATAATTCTCAAAAGTACTATACCCTAGTAAAAAAAATATTTGGAAATAGAAATAATATACCTACTCAATTTATAGAATTGTCTACATTAGAAAAGTATTTTAGTAGTAATAGTGAATCTTTAAAACAAGCTATAATATTAAATATTTTACTTGGAGTATACGGAAAAAGTGGAATACAACCATGGGTATTGCAAAAATCTTTGAATGCTGACTGCTTTATAGGACTTGATGTAAGTAGAGAAAACCGTCTTAATACAGTGGGAATTGTACAAGTAGTAGGTAGGGATGGAAAAATATTAAAAAGTAAATTGTTAACATTACCTCAAAATGGAGAAAAAATAAATATAGAAACGATTAAAGATATTTTTCATGAAGCGAATTCATCATATAAAAAAATGTATGGAAAATCTCCAAAACATATAGTATTTCACAGAGATGGAATAAGTAGAGAAGAAATAGAGGTGCTAAAAGAAACAGCTAATAACTTATGTATAAAATTTGACTATGTAGAAATAACTAAAAATGTAAAACGAAGAATTGCTACACTGACTAGTCAGGATAAAGGGTGGTATACACAGAGTGGAGCCTATTATAGTAAAAATAATAAAGCATATATAATAACAACCAACCCATTTGAAAGTTTAGGGATGGCACAACCCATAAGAATAAATAAAGTATATGGAGATCAATCTATTGAAAATATAGTTGAAGACATATATAAATTAAGTTTTATGCATATAGGTAGTGTGTTAAAGGCTAGATTACCAGTAACAACTCACTATGCTGACTTAAGTTCTACATATGGAAATAGAGAATTGATACCAAGTAATATTGATAGCAATTGTATACATTTTATATAAAAGATTAGATGTGAGTAAGATAGACAGAGACTGTATAAACTATTGTCCTAAAAATCATAATGTGATAGAATTTATAGATAATAAAGGAGAATATTATGAATATATTAAGTATAAAAGATGTTTGCTACAATGTTAATGATTTAAAAATAATAAATAATGTGTCTATAGATATAAAAAAAGGTGATGTAATATCAATAGTAGGACAATCAGGTAGTGGAAAAAGCACGCTTCTAAAACTTTGTTCAGATTTAATACCACCCTCAAGTGGAAGTATTTATTTTGATAATAAATGCTATACAAGCTATAATCCAATTGATCTTAGAAAGAAAATAAGCTATTGTGTTCAGATTCCACAGTTATTTGGCAAAACTATATATGATAACCTAGAGTTTCCCTTTAAAATAAGAAATGAAAAAGTAGATAACTCTAAAGTGAATTTATTTTTAAATAAGTTTGGATTAGATGAAGCAACAGCATCATTAGATAAAGAAAATGCCAAGATTATTGAAAAATATATAAAAGAGCTTAATCAATATGGAGTTACGGTTTTATGGATAACTCATGATGAAGAGCAGAGTAAATCTATATTTAATAAAAGAGTATTTATATCGGAGGGGAAAATTAGTAAAGTGGAGAAAATTATATAATGAGTACATCATCTTTAGTTATAGCATCCTGTTTAATAGCTATACCTGTACTAATCTCATATAAAGAAAAATTGGGGTTAGAAAAAGAAATAATTACAAGTATATTAAGGGCAATCATTCAGTTACTAATTGTAGGATATATACTTGATACAGTATTTGGATTAAATAATCCAGTATTAATAATAATTTTAATACTTATTATGGCTATAAATGCATCACTAAATTCTGTAAAACGAGGTAAAAATATAAAAAATGTATTTTTCATATCTCTTCTATCTATAATTACAGGAGCTATTATAACTATATCTGTACTTGTATTTTCAGGTGTTATAAAATTTAATCCAGATGAAATTATACCAATATCGGGAATGATAATTAGTAATTCTATGATTGCTATTGGGATTACTTATAGAAATTTAAATAGTTCATTTGAACTAAGAAGAGCAGAGATTGAAACAAAGTTATCACTAGGAGCATCAATCAAAGAAGCATCTAAGGATATACTAAGAGAAAGTATAAAAGTTGCAATTATACCAACTGTAGACTCAGCAAAAACTTTAGGAATAGTTTCTATTCCTGGTATGATGACAGGTTTAATTTTAGGTGGAGTATCACCTATAATGGCAGTTAAATTTCAGATTATGGTTACATTTATGATAATATCATCATCATCTATATCTATTTTAATGTCTACTTATTTGGGGTATAAAAGTTTTTATAATGAAAGATATCAGCTTATATAACATATATGTGTAGAGCTAGCATAACTTTTGAAGGAACTACATTTATGAAATAGATAATTAAGGGAGTGTCTCAAAATGAATTTTTTCATTTATGAGACATTTTTTGTATAAAATCCTTCATATTTTTGCTGTTTAAGAATAATAATATATCGTTTTGCAATAAAAAAGTATTGTTTATTAAAAACTAGTGTGATAATACTAGTGTGATAATATATATCTAAAGACAGATTGGATGCTTATTCTTCTTTGTGGGTATAATTGGATTATCAATAAGACTAATATTAATTTGTATAAAAAGAAAAAATAAATAAAATATTTATGTTTGATTAGGAAGTTGAGGTATTAGGTATGAAGAAAAATTTTAGTTCGAAGATATTAAATTATATAGTTATGCTAGGTATTATTTTAACATTGCTAACACTTTTAGCTATACCATTGCTATTAACAGCTATATTTAAAAGTAACTTAGGAATAGTTGGAAGTAATATGCCTGTGAATATAGCTATAGGGGTATATATATGTGCAATTCCTTATGTAGTAGCATTATTTATATTAAAAAAACTATGCAAATTAATAGCAATAAAACAACCATTTTCAAGAAAAATACCATTGTATTTAAAACAAATATCAATATGTGCATTTAGTGAGATTTTAATATTTAATATTGTACAATTAGCACTATATTACATTTTTGATATATACTTATATGGACTAACTATCATATCAGTAATTGTAGTTTCCTTTGTTTCTTTATCAATAGGATTCTTAAATATAGTATTAAGTAAACTTTTTGATATGGTAATAGAAATAAAAGAGGAAAATGATAAGACTATATAAGGGGTGTAATATGGCTATTATAGTAAACTTAGATGTAGTAATGGCAAAGAGAAAAATGAGTTCTACAGAATTATCTCAAAAACTTGGTATTACAATGGCGAATCTATCTATATTGAAAAATAATAAGGCAAAAGCAGTTAGATTTACTACCTTAAATGAATTATGTAAAATATTACAGTGTCAACCAGGTGATATTTTGGAATATGTAGATGATGAAAAATAAGACCTTTAAGACTTTAAGGGTCTTATTTTTTTACATTAAATATATATTAAAAGATCATATATGTAAAATTAAGCAAATTAGTTAGCGATAAATGCATATAATATATTTAGTACTTTTGATAATCTATATTGATATTAGTATATATCTGCTAATAGGAAATAAGTTAGAAAATCATAACTAAAAAGGAGATTTATATGAATAATATTGTCACCTTTTCTATTGTAGTTATAATATTATTAGCGAGTTTTCAAACAGTGGATTCCATACAATTATTTATGCATAAGCATAAAGACAACTCAAATGATATATTACGGTTTGGTGTAATACGACTTGCAACTATATTTCTAGGTATAACTTCTTTTTCATATATGCTTGGGTTGTCCAGTTGGGTTATTAATAGTATATTAATATTAATGGTAATTGTAATTGCCTTATTTGTATTATTAACTAAAATAATGTACAAAAATAATATTAATTAAGGGGCTGTCTCAAAATAAAATAAATATAGTCCTACAAAAAATGAACTCTAGTGACTAGAGTTCATTTTTTTTTGTACAGAATTAATTTATGCTAAAAAACAAAACTATACATAAAGATTATAACCAAATTATAAATACTAATAACCAATTATCGATAAAAACTTTAGAGGAAATAATACCACAGAATGATTCAGTTAGAATACTAAGCCAAATAATGGAGGAATTAAATTACGAAAAATTAATGAAGGCCTATTCCCCGAAGGGAAGAAATCCAGTAGTCTCACCGAAGGTATTATTTAAAATTTTAGTATATGCTTATATGAATAATATTTATTCTAGCAGAAAAATATAAAAGGCATGTCGCAGAGATATTAATGTTCCATCACCATGGTGGAAGACGGAATACTTTGAGGTTAAATTTGAAGACTTTAACAAAAATAAAAAATACTTTGATAAATTTGAAGGTTATGGATTAAGGTATGAGATTGCAGAATTTATAACACTAATAAATTATAATGATGGGAAAAGATATAAGTTAACTATAGATGAATCAGTTAAAATAGTTGAAATAATAGAGCAGTTTCTAAATAAGGAGTGTATTGTAGAATTTTGAATTAAAAATTTATAATAATAAAGATAAAAAAACAAAATCAAGGAACAAAATTACAAATACATATTAATAGTAAAATACTACAATGTAATTGTTAAGATTAATAAAGGGGGCAAACAAATGGATAAGACAATAAATAAATTATTAGGAATTGAAATTAGTAAATTAGAAGAAAGTAGGGGGGTTAATACAGCTAATGAAATTATTCAACAGCCAGATACATGGAGAGAAGAAGTTGAGAACTTATTAAAAAACAAAGAAAATATCAAAATATTTATGGATAATATACTACAACTTACTAACTGTAGAATAATATTAACAGGAGCGGGAACATCAGCATTTGCAGGTGATACTTGTGAGCCATATTTAACTAAAATTCTAGGGAAAAGAGTAGAAGCTATAGCTACTACAGATTTAGTTTCTAGCCCAAACAACTATCTAATTAAAAATATACCAACACTATTAATATCATTTGCAAGATCAGGAAATTCTCCGGAGAGTGTCCATGCAGTAAACGTAGCTAAAGAAATAGTAGATGATTTATATCAAGTAATAATAACTTGCAACGAAGAAGGGGAACTTGCTAAAAATACAAAAGAAGATAATAAGAGCCTATTATTATTAATGCCTGACAAAACTAATGACTTAGGTTTTGCAATGACTAGTAGTTTTACAACAATGTTAATGACATCTATTGCAATATTTAATATAGATAATATAGAAAATTTTTCAAAGGATATAGAGAAACTAGCAATTTCAGTTAATAAATTTATAGAAAATAATATTGAAAAAGTTAGTAAATTAGCAAATGAACAATTTGAAAGAATAATTTACTTAGGGTCAGGAACATCTAAAGGTATAGCTAGAGAAAGCTCATTAAAGGTTTTAGAATTGACTGCAGGTAAAGTTAATGCAAATTACGACACTCCACTAGGATTTAGACATGGTCCAAAATCAGTAGTTGACGACACAACAACAACAATAATATATATTTCTAACGATGAATATACAAGAAAATATGATTTGGATTTAACTACTGAAATGATACACCATAGAAAAAATGATAAGGTAGTAGTAGTAGGATGTAATATAGATAAAGAAATAAAGGAAAAGGCAGACTATACGTTTGAATTAGATTTAATAGATTATAGTATAGCTAACGAAGCATTACTATCTATGCAACAAATAATATTTGGTCAGATGCTTTCATTTCTTAAATCAATGAATCTAAGTATTACTCCAGACAATCCATGTCCAACTGGAGAAGTAAATAGAGTAGTTCAAGGGGTAACTCTACACTCTTTAGTGTAGGTAAAACACTTAAGGGGAGAAAATGAATATGTGTAAAACTAAAAAAAGTTTAGAATCAACTAAAGCCATGTTGATAAAAGCCCAAAGGGAAGGATACTCAGTTCCAGCTTTTAATATTCATAATCTAGAAACAATACAAGTAGTCATTAAGGCTGCTAATGATTTGAAATCGCCAGTAATATTAGCTGCAACTCCGTCTACAGTAAAATATGCTGATGAAAACTATCTATTATCTATAATTGAAAAAGCTAATGAAATAAATGACATACCTTTAACTTTCCATTTAGACCATCATGAAAATGTAGAAGATATAAAGAGAATAATAAAGCTTGGATGTAAGTCTGTTATGATTGACGCATCAAAATTTGAATTTGATAAAAATGTGGAAATAGTCAAGGATATTGTAGACTTTGCACATAAATATGGAGCAACTGTAGAAGCTGAACTAGGAAAGTTAGGAGGAATAGAGGATGATTTAGAAGTGGATAAAAAAGATTCATATTTGACTAATCCTAGAGAAGCTGCTGAATTTGTTAGACTTACTGATGTAGATTCATTAGCAGTGGCAATTGGTACTGCTCATGGTCTATACAAAAGTGACCCAAAATTGGATTTTGATAGATTGGAAAAAATCAAGGAGTTAGTAGATATTCCTTTAGTACTTCATGGTGCATCTGGAGTACCTTATGAAGCTGTACAGAGGGCTATTGATTTAGGTATTTGCAAAGTAAATATAGCAACAGAACTTAAAATACCTTTTTCAAATGCAATAAAAAAATATTTTATAGAAAATCCACAAGCACAAGATCCAAGACAATATCTAGTTCCAGCTAAAAATGCAATGTATGATGTTGTTGTTGAAAAAATAAAAATGTGTAAGAGTGAGAATAAGGCTTATGATAACAGTTATAACATTTAATCCATCCATTGATAGATTGTATAAATTAGATACCTTTGAAGTTGGTAAAGTCCAAAGGGCAGGCTTTGTAAACCCTACGGCTGGGGGTAAAGGTTTAAATGTTTCAAAGGTTATAAAAAAGCTTGGAGAAACTCCAACATGTCTAGGTTTTTTAGGTGGATATAATGGTGAATATATTAAAAATCAAATAGAGAAGATCGGCGTTAATAATGAATTTATAAACATAGATGGAGAAACTAGAATCTGCTTAAATATTATTGATTCAAACGGAGTAAGCACTGAAATATTAGAAAAGGGTCCTATTGTTTCACAGAAATATATTAAGTACTTTGAAGATAGATTAGATGAGATTCTTAGAAAGACTGAAGTGTTAGTTGCTTCTGGTAGTCTAGCTCAAGGGCTACCCATTGACTATTACAAAACAATTGGGGATAAGTGTAGAGAAAATGGTGTTAAATATATACTAGATACTAGTGGATTAGCCTTAGAGCATGCTATAAACACTGATATTTATTTGATAAAGCCAAATACTGATGAATTAGGAAGTATTACAAATCGCAAAATAGATACATTAGATGATGTAGTAGAGGCAGGAAAAGTATTACTTGGAAAGAATATAGAAAATATTTGTGTATCAATGGGAAAAGATGGGATGGTTTTGTTAAGTAAAGATAGTATATATGAAGTGCAAATACCAGAGATTGATGTTTTAAATCCAGTAGGTAGTGGGGACTCATCAGTCGCTGGATTTGCATATGGACTTTCAAAAAAATACGATTTAATAGAATGTTTGAGATTAGCAAATGCTTGTGGGATATCAAATGCACTTCATAATGAAACAGGAGATATAGAGCTTAGTGATATATATAAATTTACAACTCAAATAAAAATAAAACAGTACTCTTTGCAAACTTATATAACTATGAATAAAAAAACAAATAACAAAGACAAAATGATAAATACATATTGATAAAATGATACTACAATTTAGTTAAAGAAAAGGTTTTCGATGTAGTAGCAATTATAACAATATTTAATTTAAGGGGTGGGGATATGCCAAATATAGTACTAACAAGAATTGATAATAGATTGATACATGGTCAGGTAGCGACTATGTGGTCTTCAAGTGTAGGAGCAAATCTATTATTAGTTGCAAATGATGAAGTAGCATCAAATGACTTTAGACAAGGGCTTATGGATATGGCAGCACCAAGCTTTGCACAAACAAGATATTTTAGTATAGAAAAGACTATAAATATAATAGGAAGAGCAAGTGATTCTCAACATATAGCAATAATATGTGAAAATCCACAAGATGTAGTTAGGTTGGTCGAGGGTGGAGTACCTATAAAAAAGGTTAATATAGGAAATATGCATATGGCAAAAGGAAAGCATCAAGTATCAAAAGCAGTATGTGTAGACGATGGAGATGTAGCTGCATTTAGAAGATTAAAAGAATTAGGGATAGAGCTAGAAATCAGGAGAGTCCCAAGTGAGTCTGCTGAGAATATAGATGAATTATTTAAATAAGGGGGGTAAAATTTTATGGAATTAAACATTCTTCAAATTGTTCTCATTCTAATCGTAACAATGGTAGCAGCAGTTGATCAATTTAACTTCTTAGAGTCTTTATACAGACCTATAATTGTTGGTCCTATAGTTGGAGCTATAATGGGAGATTTACAAACAGGTCTTATAGTTGGTGGTTCATATGAACTTATGATGATAGGTGCAATGCCAGTAGGTGGAGCTCAACCACCAAATGCAGTTATAGGTGGAATTATGGCAACAGTATTTGCAATAAGCTTAAACCTAGAAACTTCAGCAGCATTACCTCTAGCAATCCCATTTGCATTACTTGGTCAATATGCAGTAACGCTTTTATTTACAGTTATGTCTCCTCTAATGGGATTATGTGATAAAGCAGCAGAAAATGCTAATCCAGCAGGAATAGATAGAGTAAACTATATGGCTATGGGAATATTAGCAGTATCATTTGCTTTAATAGTTTTAGCAGGATTATTATCAGGGCAGGCAATAGGTCAAACATTGACAGAAGTATTACCACAACAAGTTTGGGCAGGATTAACTGCAGCAGGTAAGATGATGCCGGCACTAGGATTTGCAATGTTGCTTAAGGTTATGTTAAGTAAAGATTATGCAATATTTATGATAATAGGATTTGTATTAGTAGCATATGGAAAATTACCACTTTTAGCTGTAGCTATGGTTGGGATAGCAGCAGCAGTTTATGACTTCCACATAAGTATGAAAACTAAAAATACAGGAGGAGGTATGACAGATGGCATCTAATAATGAAGCAATGAAAGGGCAAGCTCAATATATTGATAAAACTGAAGCTGCAAATTTAGATAATAAAACTTTAAATAAAATGGCTTTTAGATCAATGTTTTTACAGGGCTCATTTAATTATGAAAGAATGCAAGCCGGAGGATGGTTATACTCAATACTTCCAGGACTAAAAAAAATACACAAAAATAAAGATGATTTATCAACATCAATGAAACATAATATGGAGTTTTTTAACTGCCATCCATTCTTAATAACATTTGTTATGGGAATAATATTATCTCTTGAACAGAAAAAAGCAGATACTCAAACTATACGTGCACTAAGAGTTGCAGCAATGGGACCATTAGGTGGTATAGGAGATGCAATATTCTGGTTTACATTATTACCAATATCAGCAGGTATAGGGGCTAATCTTTCTCTTCAAGGTAGTATACTTGGACCAATTATATTCTTTATATTATTTAATATAGTTCACTTAGGATTAAGATTTGGTTTAATGCATTGGTCATATAAAGTAGGAGTTGAAGGTATATCTAAACTTACTAAAAATGCTAAAGAATTTACAAGATCAGCTACAGTACTTGGTATGATAGTAGCAGGAGCTTTAATAGCATCATATGTAAGCATTACTATAACTACTCCAGAGAGCTTAAGTATGTCTGGAACTGTAGATATCCAAAAGATATTAGATTCTATAATGCCTTGTTTATTACCACTTGCAGCAACATTTGGTATGTATGGTTTAGTTAAGAAAAATGTATCCCCAATGATTAATATATTAATATTAGTTGTAGTAGGTATAATTGGTGGATTCTTAGGAATATTTGTATAAACTGGGGGAAAAATGATTATAATTACAGGTCATGGAAAATTTGGATCAGGACTAAAGAATAGTTTGGATTTAATAGTTGGAAATTATGATTTCGTGAAAACTGTTGATTTTATCCAAGAAAAGTCTCCTGATTTTATAAAAGAAGAAATAACGACTTTTGTAAAAGAAGCAGAAGGTAAAGTATATATATTCACTGATTTAGTTGGGGGAACACCATTTAATGTGAGTAGTGAGTTGGCTCTAGATAATTCTAATTTAGAAGTACTTTCTGGAACTAATTTACCAATGCTTGTTGAAGCTACAATGATGATATCTTTAGGATTAGATATTGATAGTGAGAGTATAAAGCAAGTAGGAATAAATAGTATAAAGCCATCAACTAAAAAAAATATATTTGTAGAAGATGGAATATAATTAAGTAAAAATATGCAGTGAACCTTACAGGTTTACTGCATATTTTAATTTGAATAATAGAGTGAAAATTTAATATATTAGTTCAGTAAAAATAGGAAAATGATATCTACTATAGCTTGAATATAGGTATTTTTTTGGTTAAAAAATTATACATGAAAATAGTTGACTAAGTCAAATAAAAGGAATATAATCAACAATGTCAAAATTGAAATTGAGAAATTTAAAAATATGACTAACTTAAGAAGAGGTGATAGTGAGTGGAAAATACAATAGAATCAATAGCAACTAATAACTTATTGTTAATATTTGCAGCCATTGCAATAACAGGAATAGTCTTAGGAAAACTAAGTGAAATTATAAAAGTTCCAGATGTAATTTTATATTTAATAGCAGGGATTATAATAGGTCCATCTCTATTGAATTTTATAAGTATAGATTCTTTTCCTATAGAAAATAATCTTATACTTACATTTGGTTCAGCATTTATACTTTATGAAGGCGGAAGAGAAATAAACTTAAAAATTTTAAACAAAGTAAAAATAAGTGTTGGATTATTAGCTACAATAGGTGTTGTAATTTCGACTGTAGTTGTTGGAGTTATATCAAGTAAAATATTTGCTTTGCCTATTTTAACAGCACTTTTACTAGGAGCAGTTATAGCATCTACAGATCCAGCAGCACTTATACCAGTATTTAAACAAGTAACTATAAAAGATCAAATTAAACAAACTGTAGTAAGTGAGTCTGCATTTAATGATGCGGTAGGGGCTATATTAGTAAGTACAATATTAGGGATAATAACTTCTGGAGAATTATCGATAACAAAAAGTGCTGAAGAACTTATTATATCAACAGTGGTAGGTATAAGTGTAGGAGTTGCTACTGGATATCTATTCTCTGTTTTAATATCTGATAAAAAATTAGGAATATTTCATTCATATGCACCGATAATGTCAATATTAAAGGTAGCATTGGCATATGAAATAGCAGTTAAATTACATGGTAGTGGATATATGGCAGTATTTATTGCAGGATTGATAGCAGGAAATAAAAAGATATTTGGACTTTGGGTTCCAGAATATGACTTTAACTCTGAACATTGCTTTAGAGAAAGTGTAGGGTCTTTATGTCGTATGGCTATATTCGTTGTTTTAGGAACTCAAGTGGACTTAGTATCACTAAGTAAATATTGGTTACCATCACTAATGGTAGTATTGGTACTTATGTTTATTGCAAGACCATTAGTAGTATTAATATGTACAGCATTTGATAAAAATGCGAATTGGACTTTTAAAGAAAAATTATTTATGATGTGGGTAAGAGAAACCGGAGTTATACCAGCGGCACTTTCAGGTATAATAGTCTCTATGAAATTACCTAACTATGAAATAATATCATCAGTAGTTTTTATGACTATACTTGTAACTTTAATAGTTCAAGCCAGTACTACAAAATTAGTTGCTAAAAAACTAGGTGTATTAGAAGATAATCATCAAAATATAAAAGTTAATACTGTAGCATAAAAAAGAGAGGATTATCCTCTCTTTTTTATGCTATTGATAAATAGATTTTGAATATTCAGTAGGTGATATACCAAATGATGATTTAAATTTCTTTGAAAAATAATGGATAGATGAAAAGCCAAGTATTTCGGATATTTCACTAATTGTGTATGTAGAATTTTTTATAAGTTCTTTGCTTTTATCAAGTTTAAGTTCATTAATATGATTTTTTACAGTTATATCTAGATTTTTTTTGAATAAAGAGTGTAGAGTAGAACTACTCATGCAAAACTGTTTACATAAACTCTCCACTGTTAACTTTTCATCGACGTTAGTTTTAATATATTTAAGTATTTCATCTAGTAATGAATTTTCGTAAGATTGTTGCATATATGTAGCAGGCTTTGACTGGAAGTAGGAATTTTCTGATCTTAAAGTTTGTATTATCAGCTCTTTAAGATAACAAAGGGATAAATCACTAGAATAAATATTATCACTTGAAAGTTCATGAATTAATTTAGTAACAATAGAATGGGTATCTCTTTTTAGGGTAAAAATTTTATTGGCAAGTAGCTCTTCATAGCTAAAATTCATGTTAAAGTTTAGTGTTAAGTAAGAGCTACTATTATTTTCTAGAGTTGACTGCTTATGAAATTGATTTGGAGCATAAAAAATCAAATCACCTTGTTTTAACTCAAATTCTTCTCCATCTACAGATGTGGATAATATTCCTATATCCACATAAGTAAGTTCCCAATATGGGTGGCTCTCTCCTGGAAAGTTATATCTAGCACCTTTTTCTTGATAAAATTTAGTATATATTTCATTAATACTTAGTAATGGAGAAATAGCCGAATATATAAAATCATCTTCTAATTTTATAGAGTCTAATTTATCTATATCTGATAATAAAGTAACTTCGGCCTCATCATATACAGATACAAGGTTGAAATATATTCCTTTTTTTAGTTTAAGGGGTCTATTTATTATATATGATTTTATATCAATACCATCATTAGAAACTAAAATCATGGCAACACCACTTGTAACTTTAATATATACATTATCATTAGAAACCAATTTTAAATCAAGGACTTTTTTATTTTTAAAGTTAAGTTTGTACGAATTATTGAAATTTAAATCTTCATATATTAAATCCCCATAGTTTTTAAATGTATGGTCAGTTATTTTAATAAACATTATTAACCTCCAATATTTTTTATTTATTTTTCTGTAGTAATTTTATCTAGTTTTTATAGTATATGCTAATGATAAATTAAAAATTATAGTATGCAATAAACCTTTTAATATAAAGCCCTGTTATAATATATATAAGATTATATATATTTCTAATTTTTGAGAAAATCTATATAGGGTATTTTAACTATAAAATAGGAGGTGGTCTTTTGTATCTGTCTGAACTAGCCCTTCTTTTTGAGTAATTTTAAAAAAGAAGGGTGATTAATGATGAGAATAAACAAATTAGCAATTCCACTTATGTTAAATAGTATTTCTTCTACTGTCATAAATCTGTGTGACCAGGCTATGGTTGGTAGAACTTATTTGGAAGGATTTGCATCAGTTAGTATAATTGGAAGTAATGTATATAGTATAACAGGAATATTAGGTGCTATATCTGTAGCATTTAACATTTTAGGTTCAAAATTAAAGGGGAAAGAGGATAGTGAAGATTTAAATAATAGTTTATTTTTTAGTCTTGCTATTAGTATCTTGATAGGATGTATATTTTTTGCTCTATGTCTATTTTGGGGTGGAAGTATTTTAGAAAATTGTTTTAATATTCATGGAAATACATTAAAAGATGCAACTATATATCTTTATATACTTAGTCTATCTTTAGGAATAAATTTAGTTTTATTTAATATATCATCATATTTTAAGATAATAAATAAAACTAAATATATACTGTATGGTAATATAATATCTTGTATATTAAATATACTATTTGACTATATACTTATATTTGGAAAATTTGGTTTTGTAAAATTAGGTATAATAGGAAATGCTATAGGTTCTGTTATGTCAATATCTATTTGTGTAGGATTTTATATATTTATTATTGTAAAACACAATTTTATTAATAAAACTAAAGTTAATATTTTAAAAACTAGTAAAGAAATCCTAATAATATCTTTACCTATGATTTGTCAAGAGCTAGTGGAATCTACAATTGTAGTTTTTATGATGAATTATATTTTATCTGAAATAGGATTGATGGAGGTTTCGGTATACAATTTACTTTTTAGTATTATAAATATAGCATTAATGCCTATGTACGCATATTCTCAAGCATCTTTAACTATAATAAGTGAGGATATTGGAGCTAATAATATAATTAATATAAGTAAAACTATTAGAGCCTGCACTATCAGAGCTATAATGTTCTATGTTGTTATATGCTTAATAATATTAATATTTAGAAATTCAATACCGATGATAATAACCAATGATAATAACTTGATTATTAATTCATCTAAATATATGTTTATAATAGTTATTGCGAATATTATGAATATACCTAGCTGTATATTAAAAACTAGTATGCAAGCTTTAGGTAAAGAAAAAATTATCTTTATATACTCAAGTTTAATATCTATTTTTTCTACAGTATTAATTTATATACTTGTTTGCATATTAGGTTATAGACTTAATGGGATATATATAGGGCTTATGTTTAATTATTTACTTTTAAGTGTTATATTATTTAAAGAATTTATTGGGGATATAAATATAATCGAATAAAATAAAATTATATTCCTAGTAGAGATATACGAAAATGATATATATATATTTATTATAAAAAATAGGTCTATAAAACATTTGTTAAGTAGTATATAATGTAGAGTACATCAAGAGTAGAGTCAACTAAAAGGACTAACAAAAAGTTATCCGTCAATAAGAAGGAGAATATACTATGAATAAAAATTTAGAAATGATGCAAAAGCTTATAGATGCAAAAAAAGCTAAGAGTGCTGATTCAAAAAATAGCATCAAATCAGTAAAAAACATCGGAAAAGGCTCAAATGCAGTCAATAATCAAAAAAAGACTGGTGCTGGGGATAAGTAAAAAAGATTAATCTTAATAAAAAATATATGTGGTCTGGGCGAAAGCTCAGACCTTATTAAATTACATAAAATAACAGGATAAGTATCCAGTGAGAAAAAAGAAAAAGTAAAATGCTGTAAAAAACTAATAAAAATAAAGGTATTTTGTTATTTATATAGAATACTAAACAATAGTAAGGTTATAAAACAATTTCCTAAACATTATTAGAGTTTAGTCATTATATATTGAGGGAGAGTAATATGAAAAACATAAATAAAGTGATGATACTGTTTGCCATGATATTTATAATAGTTAGTGCAAATAGTACTATATCACTTGGAGATAAATTAGATAATAATAAGCCAACTTTTAATGTACTCATAATTAATTCATACCATCAGGGTCATTATTGGGAAAGATACATAAGTGAAGGGCTTAATGATGGATTTAGTGAGTTTTATGAATATGATTTTAACATACAAACAGAGTATTTAGATTTTAAAAATCAAGGTGGAAAAAAGTACATAGATTCTGTAATGAATATGATGGAAAATAAATATCCAAAAGGAAGCATAGATGCAATTTATGCAGTTGATGATGAAGCATACAACTTTCTTAGGAATAAAATAATAGATGAAAATAGTAATTTTTATGACATACCATTTGTATTTAGTGGTGTAAATAAGGATGAAGATAGTACTAAGGTAGATGACTCTTTAAAGATTGGATTATATGGAGAAGATGATACTTTTGAATTGATAAAATTAATACAAAATTTAAATCCTGAAGTAGAAAATATTAATTTGATTATGGAAGATTCTGATTATGGGGAATCCATAGCTACTGCAATATCTAAATTTACAAATACGCATATAAAGAAAAAACCTAAGTTAAACTATATAAAAACCAATTATATTGAAAATATAGTTCAAAGACTTATACATATACAAGACACTAAGAATACAGTAAATATAGTAGCTGGAGAATTTCAATATGAGGACTCAAAGAAGTATTTAAAACCATATGATACTATAAATATAATTAAAAAATATAATAGTGGATCTATATATTCCAATGATAATACATATTTAGATGCAGGAATATTAGGAGGATGTATTGATTTAGGTAGGGTTCAAGGGGAATACATAGCAGAAATAATAGTATATAAAATGGAAGGTAAAAATATTATTGATAAATACCCTATTGTAGAGCCGAAAGCAAATACATATATAAATTTTAATACAATCAAGGAATATAAGGTAAATACAAAAGATATATCTTCAGACATAATAATCAGGAATAAAAAGTTTTATGAAACTTTGTTACCAAAAGAAATTGGATATGGAATAGTATTAATTCTTATTTTAATATCTATAGCGGTTTTACTATGGGTCCAAGATTATTTAAAAATGAAAAAGTTATCTTTAGTACAACGTCAAAAACAAAAGGAGAAAGAAGACAGAGACAATTTAAAAACAGATTTTATAGTGAATTTAAGCCATGAGCTGAGAACACCAATAAATATTATAAGAAATAGTGCAAATATTATTAATATTAAATTAGAATCTAAAGAGATAGATAAAGATGTTATTAGAGATACATTAGAGATAATTAGTAATAATTCTTGTAGATTACTTAAAATATCTAATAATATTATCGATATTACTAGTGCAGAGTCAGGTTTATTTAAGATTAAGTTAAAAAATGAAAATATAGTTGATGTAGTAGAAGAAGCTTTTTGTGCTTCTATAAAATTTGCAAATATAAAAAATATAGAAATGATATTTGATACAGAATATGAAGAAATAATAACTGCTATTGATATTGAACAAATTCAAAGAGTGGTTTTAAATCTTTTATCTAATGCAATTAAATACACTAATGATTATGGGAAAATTCATTTGGGTATAAACAAAATAAATAATAATGTAGAAATTAAAGTTAAAGATACTGGGATTGGAATACCGAAAGATAAGTTAGATAATATATTTTACAGATTTTATCAGTTGGATTATTCTACAACAAGAATTAATGAAGGTAGTGGGATAGGACTTTGTATTGTAAAGGATATAATAAATATCCATAATGGTAAAATTGAAGTAGAAAGCGATATGGGTATAGGATCATGTTTTAGAATTTATATACCTATTAAAAATATAGATATTAAAGAAAATGAAAGTAAGGTTGTAGGTTATGATGTAAACACTATTGCAAGTGTTGAAATGGCAGATATTATAAGATAGATGCAATTTAACTTGAGCAAAATAAATTTTTTATTTTGGGGGATAAAATAATGGAGAGTGTATATAAAAAAATGATACAAGATTCACCTATAGCTTATATGTGTATGAATGCAATAAAGGGTGTGGATGGGGAGTATAAAAAAATAGAGATGTTAGAAAGTAACAATTCTTTTAATAATTTATTTGAAATATATATAGAAAATAAAGATATAGGAAATGCGGACTTAAGTTGTCATAATGAAAAATGGAAAGAAGTATTAATAAAGGCGAAACAAAACAACAAACATATAATAAGACGTTATATGAATGAGTTACATATTTATTTAAATATAGAAGTATACTATGTAGAAAATGAAAAATTTGTAGTAAGATTTATGGAAATAGATGAAGAATATATGAAACTATCATCAATGTTAAGAGAAACAACTTTTAGAGTTTGGATAAAAGATAGAAGTGGAAAATATATTGATATAAATAATAAATTTTTAAACGATATAAAATTAACCTATGATGAATTGATAGGACAAGATGATATTGAAATATTTGGATATGAAGTAGGCAATAAATATATAGAAGAAGATAACGTAGTAATGAAGGAAAATAAAACAATTACATATGAAGAAAATTCAAGAATTATAGAAAATGATAATAAATATTTTCATGTAACTAAATGGCCATATACTGATAAAAATAAAAATATATTAGGAACAGTAGGCATTGGGGTTGAAATTACTGATAAAATCGAATTAAGAAATAATATAATAAAAAATGAACAAAATTTCTTAGATATAGCTGAGTGTATAGAAGAAGCTTTATTTATTAGAGATAAAAATAAAACACTATATGTAAGTCCTTCATGGGAAAAGTTGGTAGGAGAATCTCCTGATAAAATGTTGGAAAATCCAAATAGATGGACAGAATATTTTTTAGAAGAAGATATACAAGAATCTAAACAATGCGAATTTGATAAAAATTGTAACTCAGTACTAAGAACTAAGTCAGATACAAATAAATATCTTTGGTGCAAAGCAGTTCCTATTAAAGATGAGAATGGGATAGTAGTTAAAAAGGTAGGAATAATTACTGATATTAGCAAAAGATTAGAGATAGAAAAAGAAGTAGAGCAACTTAGAATGGACTTTTTTACGAATTTATCTCATGACCTTAGAACACCGATAAATTTAATTTTAAGTTGTATCCAAGTTCTTAATCTAAGGATAGACAAATTAGAAAAAGACAATTTTGAGTATTATAGTAAGTACCTGGGGATAGTATCTCAAAATGGATTAAGATTATTGAAGTTAGTAAATAATCTAATAGATATAAGTAAAATAGATAAAGCACATATTAGTTATTGTCCGCAAAATTATGATGTGGTGAAATTTATAGAAGACATTTGTATGTCTGTATCTCAATTTATTGAAAGTAAAAATATAAGCCTTGTATTTGATACAAATGTAGAAGAAAAAATTATAGGGTTTGATTTAGATCATATGGAGAGAATAATACTAAATTTAATTTCAAATGCAATTAAATTTAATAAAACTAATGGAATTATATATGTAAATATTTATTGTGAAGATAATATTAAAATAATTATCAAAGATAATGGAATAGGAATACCTAAAGATAAACTAAATAGCGTATTTAATCGTTTTGAGCAGGCAAATAGTAAAACAGAAAGAGAAGGAAGTGGAATAGGTCTTTCTCTGGTTAAATTATTTGTAGAGATGCATGGGGGTAGTATAAATGTAAATAGCCAACTAGGTGTGGGTAGCGAATTTATTATAACATTGCCAGACATGTTAGTAGATAGTAATGAAGTAAAACAAGTAGATTTAAGTAATAACATGGGTAATATAGGCAGAATGAATATCGAATTTTCTGATATTTATACATAAACTAAAAAAAAATTATAAAAATAACTGGAATTTAATAATTCCAGTTATTTTTATAATTTGAGCAGACTTTAAGCACACTCTTCAGGTAAATTATCCTTAGATATATCCATATTTTTAGCAACATGATTTACTAAATCAACAGTTCTTGAAGAATATCCCCACTCATTGTCATACCAAGAGACAACCTTAACCATATTGTTCTCTAAAACCATAGTAGATAATCCATCAATAATAGAAGATCTTGAATCTTGTTTGTAATCTATAGACACAAGAGGTTTATCACTGTATCCTAAAATCCCTTTTAAATCTCCTTCAGCAGCATCCTTTAACACACTATTCAACTCATCAACAGTAACGTCTTTCTTTAACTCACAAACTAAATCAACTAAAGAAACAGTAGGAGTCGGAACTCGTACAGAAAAACCATTTAACTTACCTTCTAACTGAGGTAAAACCTGAGATACAGCTTTTGCAGCACCAGTAGTAGTTGGTATTAATGACTGACCAGCAGCCCTAGCTCTTCTCAAATCTTTGTGGTTTTTATCTAATATCTGTTGGTCATTAGTATATGAATGTATTGTAGTCATCAATCCCTTTACAATACCGAAATTATCGTCTAAAACTTTAGCAAAAGGTGCTAAACAATTTGTAGTACAAGATGCATTTGATACTATATTATGAATCTCATCATCATACTTATCATCATTAACACCCATAACAACAGTTATATCTTCATCTTTTCCAGGAGCAGTTATAATTACCTTTTTAGCCCCAGCATCTATATGCTTCTGTGCACTTTTTCTATCAGTGAATAATCCAGTTGATTCTATCACTATATCAACACCTAATTTACCCCAAGGTATGTCAGATGGGTCATTATATCTTAATATTTGTATTTCCTTAGAATTTATTATTAAAGTATCCTGGTCTTTAGACTCTATATCACCTTTGAAAGTACCATAACATGAATCATATGTGAATAAATGCTCTAGAGTTTCAGCATTACCTCTAGCATTTATAGCTACTATTTCTATATTATTATCTAAGCTTTCTTGGGCAATTCTTAATACGGCTCTTCCTATTCTCCCAAATCCATTTAATCCTACTCTTATTTTCATGATTAAAATCCTCCCTACAATATAAATTATCTTTATGACAATAGTATACAACAAATAATTGCAAAAAACAATAAGTGTGTACCTAAAAAATAAAAGTGATACACTATATAATCTTGTTAAATAAAAAAAACGATACACTAATGATGCATAGTATATATTATTTTTAAAACTAGGAGGTTGGCAACATTACAAGTGATATGGTATGTATTATTAAATTGTTGATATATTATAGATTTATAGATATGATAGAAGTAATAAACAATACAAAGTGAGGGGAAATATGAGGAAATCAAAACGTATATTAAGTATATTTATAGCTATATGTATTATAGCTATGGGTAGTTTAGTAATAGAGAATAGTCAAATAAATGGATTATTTAAAAAAACATCAAGTGAATTATTTGATACAAATACACAAAGTCTAGAAGAGATACTAAATAAAACATCAACAATAAAAATACAAAAGAAGTTCTTCTCCTTAAAAAAACATTACTATATAAGTGTAGATAATGTAGTAATAGGAGAAGTTACGGGGAAAGTTTTCCCTATATTTGGAGATAAACTTATTTTAAAAGATAGTAATGGTAATATAGTAAAAAGTGAAAGTCAGATAAAAAGAATAGGACCAACAAGTGGAAAATTATTCAATTTATCATTTGATAGATTAGCACAAATTAAAGATTCAAAAGGAAGTATCACAGGGTATATAGGAGAAGAAAAGTTAAAAGATTTTTGGAAACTTAGTCATAGACAGTATTTCTACAATGAAAATACTGAAAAATTAGGTAGTGCAAAACCAGACTTTTTTATACTATCTAAAGATTATACGATATTAGATAATAATAAAGATATAGACTATATTATAGACGGAAATATATTTAGCTTAACATCAAAAGCTACAATAACTAAAAATGATAATTCTCAAATAGCTGAAGAAGATGTTATTTTTTATACAATTATAGAAAATTCAATAATTGATAGTAAGACTACAAAATCAACATCTAATACAACTACAAAAACTAAAAGATAAAATAATAAATCGAATAATAGATAAGACTATACTTAAAGATAATTTTTTGTATAGTCTATTTTTATGAATAAATAAAATAAAAAAATTAAAACGAAAGTAAAAACTTTTTATAGTATTTAGTTCGTCTATATATATGTAAGAGATGGGGAGGCCTTCTGAAATATGAAATTATTAAGCGCTAATAAAAAAATTAAGAAAAAAGCATTTGAAAATTATGTGATTGAAAATAAAAACTCATTTTATAGAATTGCATATACTTATGTAAAAAATGAATACGATTCCCTTGATATAGTTCAAGAATCTATTTGTAAAGGACTAACAAAAATAGACAAATTAGATAATATCGATTCAGTTAAACCATGGTTTTATAAAATATTGATAAATACAGCATTAGACTATATACGTAAAAATAAAAAATATATACAAGCCGAGGAAGAACTTGAAGTAATTGCATACAAAGAATCTGACAAAGAATCTGATATTGACCTTCAAAGAGCATTAGATGGTTTACCTAGTGATTATAGAACAATAGTCATGCTTAGGTATTTTGAAGATATGAAAATAAGCGATATAGCAATACTACTAGATGAAAATGTGAATACAATAAAGACAAGACTTTACAAGGCTCTAAAATTATTGAAAATCCAAATTGAAGAATAAAGGAGAAAATATGAATAATAATAAGAAAAAATTAGGTTCTATGAAAAAAAAATATATGGATATAGAGATACCAGAGGAGTTAGATTCTATAGTAAAAGATGCCCTATATGGAAAAAGTAAGATAAGTAAATTTAAAATGATGAAAAATGTAGGGGTAATGTGTGCATCACTTGCAGTATGTGTTTTATCTATAAATGTAAGCCCTGCATTTGCAGATACAGTAGAAAAAATACCAATAATAGGTAACATTGTAAAGGTAGTTAAACTTTCAAATTATAGTGTAAATGAAGATGGATTTGAAGTATCTATAGATGTTCCTAAAATAGAAGGAATGAAAGATAAAAATTTAGAGGCTAAATTAAATAGGGAGATGGAAAAAGATGCAAAAAACTTATACAATCAATATTTAGCTGAAATAGAGGAGTTTAAAAAGGATAATTTACCAGCTCATGAAATGGTAAAATCATGGTATGAAGTAAAAACGGATAACAGTAAAGTCTTATCATTAGTAATATATGAACACCACGCACAAGGTTCATCTAACACTACAAGAAAATTCTATAATATAGATAAAGAAAACGAAACAGCCATAACTTTAAAGACTATATTTAGAAACAAAGATTATGTAAATATAATAAGTGGAAATATAAAAGAACAAATGGCTAAAAATGTAAGTGAAGATCCTAACAAAAGTTATTGGATAAATAGTGATGTAGAAGGATTAGATTTTGAGAAAATAAAAGAAAATCAAGGTTTCTATATTAATGAAAATAATGAATTAGTAATATGTTTTGATAAATATGAAATAGCTCCTGGATATATGGGATTAGTTGAATTTAAGATTCCAAATGAAGTTGTAGAAAAAATGTTATAATTTTTTTACATTCTTTTTTTAGTAATAGTTTTTCTATTGTTAGAACATATAAGTGTGGTTATGAATATAATTAATCAAATTGATTATAATATTTAAAGATTTTGATACAAAACATATAAATTCTACGACTTAAGAACATAAGTTTTTGGGTCGTAGTTTTTGTTTATATAATTATTTAAAAAAAATATATATAGAGGGATTGAGGTATATCTAAAAAGTGGTAATATATAATTATCAATATATTAGGGGGTAGGTATGTATATAGGCGTAGATTATTACCCAGAGCATTGGGATAAAAGCATGATAGAAAAAGATTTAGAAAATATAATAGAGCTTGGGTGTAATGTAATTAGAATTGGTGAATTTGCATGGCACATGATGGAAAAAAATGATGGGGATTATGATTTCTCATATTTTGATATGATTATAGCAAAAGCAAAGTTAAAAAATCTTAAAATAATATTTGGGACACCAACAGCAACTATGCCTGCATGGTTAGCAAAAAAATACCCCCAAGTTCTATCGGAGTTTGAAGATGGTACAAAAAGAGTTTTTGGTGGAAGAAGACAATACTGTTTCAATAGTGAAATATACATAGAGTATTCAAAAAAAATAGTAGCTAAACTATCAGACCACTATAAAAACGAAGATGCAATAGTAGCATGGCAAATTGATAATGAATTTGGACATGAAGGAAGTGATATGTGCTATTGTGATGAGTGTAATAGGGAATTTAGAACATATCTAAAAAAAGAATACAACAATATAGATGAGCTAAACAAAGAGTGGGGAACTAGATTTTGGTCTCAAACGTACAATGAATTTGATGAAATACCATTACCAGTAAAAACAATAACAACACATAATCCAAGTCTTAGATTAGAATGGGAGAGATTTAGGTCTTTAAGTGTAGAGAGATATGCAAAAATACAAAGGGATATTTTAAAAAATATAATAGGTGAAAATTGTACAGTTATACATGATTTTTCTGGAGGATATTTCGATAAAAGTATTGATTTTTCAAAGGTTTCAAATCATATAGACATTGTTGCATACAATAATTATCCAGTGTGGGGAGGACAAGCAAAGCCGATAGAACCATATGAAATTGCCTGTGGACTTGATTATATGAGAGGAGCAAAGGGGCAAAACTTCTGGATAACAGAAGCTATAATGGGAGCACAGGGACATGATGTTATAGGATACCTACCAAGACCAAATCAAGCAAAAATGTGGTCTTATCAAGGAATAGCACATGGATGCAGTTCACTTATGTATTTTAGATATAGGGGAGCAACTAAAGGTGCTGAACAATACTGTTATGGAATAATAGATCAAGATAATACAAAAAGAAGAAAGTTTTATGAAGTAAAAGAATTTTTTGCTAATATGAAAGATATAGAGGATATACTCCATTCTAAAATAGAATCTAAGGTGGCATTAGTTTATGATTATGATTCAATGGCATCATTTAGGATACAAAGGCAAAGCTTTTTAATGGATTATAAAAATGAAGTGTATAGATTATATAGACCATTCTATGAAAACAACGTAAATATTGATGTGATACCGAGTGATAGAAAACTTGATGATTACGAGGTTTTATTAGTTCCTGTTATGATAGTCTACAAAAAAGAAGTACAAGAGAAAATAAGAGCGTTTGTAAAAAAAGGAAAGACAGTTATATTAACTTTTAGAAATAGTGCAAAAGATAGGTATAATAACTTGACTTTAGGAGAATTTAATCCAACAAACTTTACAGATTTTGTTGGTGGATATGTAGAGGAAATAGAATCTCTTCAAGAAGGACAGAGTGTGAATTTAAAGGGAGTAGATGAATTTGAAAATGTAGGGGGGGAGGGATTTGTATTTAGAGATTTATTAAACACTATTACTGCTAAGACCCTATTTAAATATGATGATGAACTTTTTAATGATTTATCAGCTATAACTTTAAATGAATATGAAGGTGGAAAAGTATATTATATAGGTTGTGGTGCTGATGAAAATACAATGGATAGGATATGTGAAAAAGTATTAGAGGAATCTTCTATTAAAACTGTAAAATCACCTAAGGGAGTGGAAGTTATCGAGAGAAAAGTAGGAGAAAAAATTAGTTACTTTGTTATGAATCATACATCTAAATCTCAAACTTTAGGTACGATAAATTTAAAGCCTTATGAGTCTTTAGTTACTGATAATATCTAAGATATAAATATAAATTAAAAAGGTAATCCAAAGTATATTAGCATTCCAATGGGAAATTATAATTGATATTATCATTAATAATATCAATTATAATTATAAAAGTTGAAAAATCACCATGGGAACAAAAATTCAAAGATTAGGTAAACTATTTATTAAACTTTATAACTATTAAAATGAAATATTTAAATACAAGTTATTAATAACTCGACTATTCTTCCGTTAAGTTTTTAATGCTATTAACTTCATTATTATCTTTATCTAAGAACGTAACACTAAATACATCTCTATTATGAAGATTACTCATCTCCTCATTACTTAAATAAATTTTACTTGGTAAATTAACCATAAAATAATCATCTTTTTCAATATCAAAACCAAGCTCTATATCTTTTACTTTCAAAATAATCTTAGAGGCATTATCATTTCTACCAAAAACTAGAGGGGATATATTATTAGTAAAATACCCATCTGAATTCTCATAATAAATAAAATCTAAGAAATATCCACATTTACCATCTTCTATCATAGAAAAGCCATATTTACTATCTACATATTGATTTTTAATATATTCTATCATTTTTAATACTGTAACTCCTGACTCATTTTTAACTAAATAGAACTTATCCTCATTTATTTCTATTGTTTTAAGTATCTGTGAACCCTCATATCCAAAAACTTTATCTACCATTTCAGTATCACTTAAATCACCAGACACGGTTTGGTCAAATATAGAAAAAATATAATACCCCATAGATAATATACCAATTAAGACTACTACTTTTAAACTTTTCTTAAGTAAATTATTATCATTAAAACTCCTTACTTGATTTAACTTTTCTTCTAAATTAATTTTATGTACGAGTTTTACAAAAATCTTAAAAAATATCCAACCAACTACTGCTCCAATAGTGTTATATATTATGTCATCTATATCGCATGCATTTCCATTTATAAATAACTGTGTTATTTCTATAAGAAGTGAGGATAACACTCCCAAAGCTAATATCTTTTTAAAATTATTAAAATTATCAAATAAAAGTGGAATCAAAAATCCTAATGGCATAAATACTAACATATTTCCAACTATGTTCCTTATTGGATTCGCTATTGGTACCATTTCATTAATTAAGGTATTTATTGTTTCTTTGAATGGAATGAAGTTTACCACTCCTTTTATTCCATATTGCTTATATATACTAGTATTTAGTGGATTTACAAATTCGATAGACCCTGATTTGAATACTGTTAAATTAAGTAATATTAAGAAGTATAAGAAAAAGATTAGCAGAATTATTTCTCTAAATAAGTTTATACTTTTATTTTTCTTGAATAAATATCCTCTATATATAGTCCATATAACTATTGATATGAAGGATACTATAATAAAGCTAACAAATATCATTCATTTATCCCTTTTTTTTATTATATATATCATAATTATACATGGGGTTATTTTAAAATTCAATATGCATGGGTATATATATAATAAATTTTAAGTATGATATAATAATAAATCAGACTAAATAAAAAACTCAATTAGGGAGGAACCCCAAATGACAATAGATAGAAGTAAATTAACTCCTATGATGAAACAATACTTTGAAGTAAAAGATAGATACCCAGACTGTATATTATTTTTCAGACTTGGGGACTTTTATGAAATGTTCTTTGAAGATGCATTAGTAGCTTCAAAAACCCTTGAAATAGCTCTAACAGGAAAATCATGTGGATTAGAAGAAAAAGCCCCAATGTGTGGTGTACCTTTTCATAGTGCCAATGGATATATATCAAAATTAGTAGAAAATGGATACAAAGTAGCAATAGGTGAACAGATGGAAGACCCATCAACAGTTAAAGGAATAGTAAGAAGAGATGTCATAAGAGTGATAACTCCTGGAACTGTACTAGATGGAAATCTACTTGAAAATAAAAAAAATAACTATTTACTATCATTATATAAAAGTGGTGACTATGCAGGTATTACCTATGTAGATATAAGTATAGGAGAAGTAAATGCAACATATATACATTGTGATAAAGTAGTTGAAGAAATAGCAAAAATACATCCAACAGAAATAATACTAAATGAACTAGACTTTATGGAAGAATTAAATAATATTGCAACACTAAGCAATATATATATAAATGAAAGCTTTGATCAAAACTACCTAGACATAAATATACTAAAAGAGTACTTTAGCGAAGTATATTTACAAGAACAAGAGTTTGATACAAATGGGCTTATAAAAAACAGTTTATCAATACTTTTAAATTATATATACAACACTCAAAAACAAGTAACTTCAAATATAAATAGTATAAATATATACAACTCAAATGAATATATGGTACTTGATATGTTTACAAGAGTAAACCTAGAACTTACTCAAACAATAAGAGGAAATAAGAAAAAGGGTTCACTTTTACATGTATTAGATAAAACATCTACGGCTATGGGCGGAAGATTACTCAGAAAATATGTTGAAGAGCCTCTTGTAAATAAGATTAAAATAGAAGAGCGACTTAATGTAATAGATGAAATAAAAGATGACTTCATGCTTAGAGAAGACTTAAACGATATCTTAAAAAACGTATATGATGTAGAAAGAATATGTGGAAAAATTGCTTTTGAAAAAGTTACTCCAAAAGAAATGATTCACCTAAAAAATTCCCTAGAAAAACTACCAAACTTAAAAAATACTATAAATTCATCAAGTGCAAATATATTAAAAAAATATATAGAAAATATGGACGACCTAAATGATATATATGATTTAATAGAAGAGTCAATACAAGATGAACCATCTATAACTATTAAAGATGGAAATATAATAAAGTCTGATTTTAATGATGAACTAAATGAACTTCGAAACATATCTCAAAATGGAGCATTTATGATAAAAGAAGTGGAAAGTAGAGAGAGAGAGAAGACTGGGGTAAGAACATTAAAAATAGGGTTTAATAAGGTGTTTGGATATTATATAGAAATAACTAGAGCAAATATTTATTCTGCAAATCTAGATGATACTTATATAAGAAAGCAAACATTAAGTAATACAGAGAGGTTTATAACTCCAGAGCTTAAAGAAATAGAGGATAAAATTTTAAATGCAGAAGATAAAATAAAAATATTAGAATATGATATTTTTATAAATATAAGAAATACCATTTATAGAAATATAGATAGAATACAAAAAGTAGCTAAAATTATAGCTAATATAGATGTATGTGTATCTTTAGCAACAGTAGCTTACATGAACAATTATGTAAAACCATTAATAAATGAAGAAAATAAATTAGAAATTAAAAATGGACGTCATCCAGTTGTTGAAAATATAGTTGGGGAAGAAAATTTTGTACCAAATGATACTTACTTAAATAGTGGTGAAAATATAATAAACATAATAACAGGACCTAATATGGCTGGTAAATCAACCTACATGAGACAAAGTGCAGTAATTGCTCTTATGGCTCATATAGGTTCGTTTGTTCCTGCTGAATATGCAAACATATCAATTATGGACAGAATATTTACAAGAGTTGGAGCAAGTGATGATTTAGCACAAGGTCAATCTACATTTATGGTTGAGATGACGGAGGTTTCTCATATTCTTAAAAATGCTACAGATAAAAGTTTGGTAATACTAGATGAGATTGGTCGTGGGACAAGTACCTATGATGGAATAAGTTTGGCATGGTCAATAGTAGAATATATCCAAAATAATATAAAATGTAAAACTCTATTTGCAACTCACTACCATGAACTTACAGACCTTGAAAATGAATTTAGTGACGTTAAAAATTACTCTATTGCAGTCAAAGAAGATGGAGAAAGTATAATATTTCTAAGAAAAATTATACCTCAAGGAGCAGATAAAAGTTATGGTATATATGTTGCAAAACTTGCAAAACTTCCAGATAAAGTTATAAATAGGTCAAAAGATATACTAAAAGACTTAGAGAAAAAACATGTATACAATAGTGTTACTATAAATGATGACAAGATAAATGATATTAAGGAAGAAATAGAGTATACAAAGGATGAAGTGGCAGTTACGCAGATATCATTTAATTGTATTGAAAAAGATTCTCTAATTGAAGAAATTAAAAACTTAGATATATTAAATATGACTCCTCTTGATGCTATGAATACACTATATGCACTTCATAGAAAGGCAAAAAATAGATAGTCTAAGGAGATAATAATGAAAAATGTAATTAATATATTAGATGATTTAACTATAAATAAAATAGCAGCAGGAGAAGTTGTTGAAAGACCTTCTTCTGTTGTTAAAGAGCTTATTGAAAACTGTATAGATGCTAAGTCAACAAAAGTCACAATAGATATACAAGATGGTGGAAAGAAGCTTATTAGAATTACAGATAATGGAATAGGAATACATTCTAGTGAAGTTAACAAATCATTTTTAAGACATGCTACAAGTAAGATTAATAAAATAGAGGATTTATACGATTTATATTCATTAGGATTTAGAGGGGAAGCTTTAGCATCTATATCTTCTATTTCAAAGCTTGAAATGATAACAAAAACGAAAGATGAACTAGTTGGAACTAGAGTAGTAGTTGAGGGTGGAAAAGTAATTTTAAAAGAACCAATCGGATGTAGTAATGGAACGACTATAATAATAAAAGAAATGTTTTATAATACACCTGCAAGACAGAAGTTCCTAAAATCTACTCATGCAGAAACTATAAATATAAGTGATTTAATAAATAAACTTGCTATTGGAAATCCACATATACAGTTCAAATATGTAAATAATAACAAGCCAATGTTGAATACACCTGGAGATAGCAGACTTTTAAGTGCAATAAGAAGTATATATGGAAAAGATGTAGTAGAAAACTTAATAGAATTAGAGTATGAGTGTGGCTACTTTAAAATAAGTGGATATATAGGAAGTAATAATGTTTATAGATCAAATAAAAATCTTCAACATATTTATATAAACAATAGATTTGTAAAGAGTAAGGTAATATTAGAAGCTATAAATGAGAGTTACAAAGCTATAATTCCAATAAATAAGCATTCTGTATGTTTTTTAAATATGGAAATCAATCCATCTACAATAGATGTAAATATTCATCCAACAAAGCTTGAAGTTAAGTTTGAAAATGAACAAGAAATTTATATAGAGGTTAGAGATTTTCTTAGAAGAAAGTTACTTAAGTCTAGCTTGATTGGAAAATATGAAGTATATGACGAAAAGAAAATAAATCAAAAGATAATGACAAATCCAAATATATCAAATGAAAAAGTAGAAGCTGAGAAAATTAAAAAGGTTGAAGAAGTTGAAAAAATAGAAGTTATAGATATTAAAAATGAAACTCCAATAAATAACTTCTTAAGTTTTAATGAAGTATTAAATGAAAAAAACAAACAAGAAGAGAAAATGACTACTATAAAAAAAGAGAAACAACAAGCATTCTTTGAGGAAGAAGTAGAGTATAAAATAACATCTAGAGAAGAAAAATTTACTCTAAATAATTATTCTATTGTAGGAGTTGTATTTAATACTTACATAGTTTTAGTTAAAGATAACTCTATGTACCTATTAGACCAACATGCAGCTCACGAAAGAGTATTATACGAAAAATATATGGAAAAATTCTATAATCATAGTATAAACATGCAAATTCTACTAGACCCAATAGTCTTAGAACTATCAAATGTAGATATGTTGCAAGTAGAAAATAATATTGATTTATTTATCAAGTTTGGTTTTGAAATAGAGATATTTGGAAATAATCATATCATGATAAGATGTGTACCAACTACATTTGGGGCTCCTGAATCAGAGAAATATATACTACAAATAATAGACAATATAGAGGAAATAAAAAATAACTATGAGTTAAAAGGTGAAAAGTTTGCATCTATGGCATGTAGACAAGCAATAAAGGCAAATGACAAGATATTTGATATAGAGATAAATAGTCTTCTTAAACAAATACAAGAATGTAACAATCCATTTACTTGCCCTCATGGTAGACCGATATTAGTAGAAATCTCTAAAAAAGAAATAGAAAAAATGTTTAAAAGAATTATGTAGCAAGGAAGGAAACTTATGAAAAAAATACCGCTAATAGTAATTACAGGACCTACTGCTGTTGGGAAAACAGATTTATCTATAAAAGTATCAAAATCATTAGATGCTAAAATAATATCAGCAGATTCTATGCAAATATATAAACATATGGATATAGGAAGTGCAAAAGTTACAAAAGAGGAAATGGATGGGATAGAGCATTTTATGATTGATGAAGTAAATCCTGACTTCGACTTCTCAGTTTCTGAATTTAAAGAAAGAGCATCAAAATATATTGAAAAGATTGATAAAGAAGGTAAGAATGTAGTTGTAACGGGCGGTACAGGACTTTACCTAAATTCATTAATCTACAATATGGACTTTGCAAAATCAGATGCCAATGAAGAATTGAGAGAATCACTTAAACTAGAATTAGAGGAATATGGAATTGACCATATGCACGATAAATTAAAGGAACTTGATGAAAATGCAGCAAATAGAATTCACAAAAATAATACAAAGAGAGTTATAAGAGCATTAGAAGTTTGCCTTAGTGGTCAGACAATGAATGATTTTTCAACAGACTTAAAATTTAATAACAATTATAAACCTATAATAATAGTTCTAAATAGAGATAGACAACACTTATATGAAAGAATAAATAAGCGTGTAGATATTATGATAGAAAAGGGTCTTATAGATGAAGTAAAGAATCTTCAAGATATGGAATATAATAAAGATTTAATATCTATGAAAGGTATAGGGTATAAGGAAATAATAAAGTACTTAGATGGTGAATATACTTATGAAGAAGCCGTTGAAATTATAAAAAGAGACTCTAGAAGATATGCTAAACGTCAAATAACATGGTTTAAAAGGTATGATGATGCTATGTGGTATGATTTAGATGAATATGACAGTATTAAACAACTACAAGAAGATATACTTAATCATATTGAAAAGTGCCTAAAAGTTATATAAAATATAAGATAGATACAATTAGAAATAATATGGTAATATAGAACATAATGATTAAAAATTTAATTTAAATATCGGGAGGGTAATAATCCAATGAAAAACTCAGTGTTAAACTTACAGGACTTACTATTAAACAATGCAAGGAAAGAAAGAGTACCTGTAACTATATACTTAATGAATGGGGTACAAGTAAAAGGAATAGTTAAGGGATTTGACAGTTACATAATATTAGTAGAAGGGGATAACAGACAACAAAACATGATATACAAACATGCTGTGTCTACTATATTACCAGGAAAATATATCAACTTACAAAATCCAAATCCTTCACAAAGTAATAATAGATAAGTTAATGAAAATAATTACAGATTTTACAATAGAATAGATTGAAACGATAATAAATGTTATATAGTTAGAAGGAGGGCGATCGCCCTCCTTTTATTGTTAAAGCAACTTTTATTCATAAATTACTATCATATCTCATATACTCAATAGAAAGCATAATAACAAAGGGGATGAGATGCATGAGATACTATAATAAATCTGTTGAAGAAACTCTAAAATATTTAAAAACAAATAAAGAAAATGGATTAAATCAAGAAGAGATAAAGGAAAGACAAGAAAAGTATGGAATGAACGATTTTACAATAAAAGAGGACAGGTCATTTTTGGACGAGCTAGGAGAAAGCTTAACAGAACCTATGATCTTAATACTACTAGGTGCAGCAGTCCTAAGTTCATTTATAGGAGAACTTCATGATGCAATAGGAATAATAGTAGCAATTTTTATAGGAATATCAATAGGCGTAATAACAGAGGGAAAATCAAAAAAAGCTGCTAAAGAACTTTCTAAGCTAACTGAAAATATAGAAGTTAAAGTATTAAGAAATGGAAAAATAAATAAAGTATCAAAAAATAACTTAGTACCAGGAGATATTGTATATATAGAAATAGGGGATATGATTCCAGCTGATGGTAGGATTATAGAATCTTTTAATTTAAAAGTAAGAGAGGATATGCTTACAGGGGAATCAGATGATGTATTAAAGGTTGATGATAGCATAGTAGATATGGAAATAATATATACAAAGGTTGGAATAGTCGAACAAGATGCGATTCCAGCAAAACAAACAAATATGCTATTTGGTGGAACATTGGTTGCATATGGAAGGGGGGCTATGGTAGTAGCTTATATTGGTGATCAGACTGAAATGGGTAAAATAGCTCAAAATTTAACAAATGACTCAAAACAAACACCTCTGCAACTTAGACTAGGAAAACTAGGAGCAAAAGTAGCTACAATATCAGGTGTAGTAGCATCAATATTGTGTGTATATATGATTGTAGAAATGCAATTAAATGGTAAGATAAGTATAGATACATCAGGGTTAATACCGTTTTTAGAGTCATTAGAGCCAACAAAAAATATTTATATGATATGTATAGCATTGATTGTGGCAACTGTGCCAGAAGGCCTACCAACTATGGTGAATATTACTTTGGCTATAACAATGCAAAAAATGGCAAAAATAAATGCACTAGTAACAAAAAAAGAAGCTTGCGAAACTATTGGCTCAGTATCTGTAATATGCTCAGATAAAACAGGAACTTTAACCCAAAATAAAATGATGGTAGAAGTGGCATATATAGATGGAAGATATAGATATAGTGATGATTCTAAAAGTTATAGTTACTTTGAAGAAAATTGTATTATAAACTCTACTGCAGATTTAGAAAAAGATGATCTATCAATAAAATACATAGGAAGTGCAACTGAGTGTGCATTGCTTTTGTATCAAAAGAACATAGATTATACAAAAGTAAGAAAAGAAGCTAATTTAATATCACAAGTACCATTTAGCTCAGAGAAAAAAAGAATGATATCTTTGATTGAAGATAGAGGTACAGATGTATTGTTATGCAAAGGTGCACCAGAAATTATACTTAGTAAATGTAAATATGTACAGCAAGGATCGGATACAGTCTTAAAAACAGCGCAAATCGAAAGAAAAATTTTATCACAAATAAAGAAACTTCAATCAAAATCTATGAGAACATTAGGGTTTGCATATAAAATAGACAAAAATTCATATAGTGAAGTAGCTTTAACATTAGAGAGTGAAATGGCAATGGGGATAGATTTAAGCGTAAATCAAGAACCGGACAATTTAGTATTTAGTGGCTTTGTTGGTATTATAGACCCTCTTAGAGATGGAGTTAGGGAGTCAATAGAAATTGCATATAATGCAGGTGTAGACGTTAAAATGCTAACGGGAGATAACATAAACACAGCTAAAGCAATAGGTAGTGAAATAGGTCTTTTAAAAGATGGAAAAAAGGTAGTAGAAGCAACATACATAGATTCTTTATCGGATGAAGAACTTAGAAGTGAAATAAAAGATATATCAATTGTTGCAAGGAGTAAGCCAGATACTAAAATGAGAATAGTAAGTGCACTTCAAGATAATGATGAGGTTGTAGCTGTTACAGGGGACGGAATAAATGATGCTCCTGCACTTAATAAGGCAGATGTTGGTATAGCAATGGGGATATCTGGGACAGAGGTATCTAAAAATGCAGCAGATATAATTTTAACAGATGACAGTTTTAGCACAATAGTTGATGGTATAAAATGGGGAAGAGGAATATATGAAAACTTCCAAAGATTTATACAATTTCAGCTTACAGTAAATATTGTTGCATTTGCAATAGCAGTATTGTCTCAAATCATAGGAAAAGAAATGCCGTTTACAACTATACAGCTTCTTTGGGTAAATATTATAATGGATGGACCTCCAGCATTAGCACTTGGTCTAGAACCAGTTAGAGATTATGTATTAAACAGAAAACCTATAAATAGAAATACAGGCATTATAGCTAGGTCTATGTCTATTAATATTATTATAAATGCATTTGTAATAATAACTCTTGTACAATTTCAGTCAATATTTAATGTGTTGGGGGCAACAGAGGCTGAGCAAGGTACAGTTATTTTCTCTGTATTTGCATTTAGTGCATTGTTTAATGCTTTTAACTGTAGGGAATTTGGATTAAATAGTATTTTACCGAACTTTTTCAAAAATAAGTTAGCAGTAAAAATAATAGTTTTAACGGGATTGCTACAAATTTTATTTACTCAGGTATTTAGAGGATTTTTCAATACTGTGTCATTAGATAGCACTATGTGGTTTAAGATTTTGGTATATACTTTTTCAATAGTATTAATAAATGAGTTTGTTAAGTGTATATTAAGAACTATTAGAGAAAAATAATATATAAAATAGAAATTTTTAACGTATAATTAAGATAAAGAGACTGTTAAATATAGTATAAAGAATGGAGGAAATTAAAATGGAAAAAAAGCAATATATTTGCCCTAAATGTGAAAATGAGAAATTTGAAAGTGACCAATTTCAAGCCACAGGTGGGAATTTTGCGAAAATATTTGATGTACAAAATAAAAAATTTCTTACAATAAGTTGTAAAAAATGTGGATACACAGAACTGTACAAGGAAACATCATCAGATGGATGGAATATACTAGATTTCCTTATGGGATAGTAAACTTTAATAGATATAATAGTAGATATACCTTCAATAGTATCTATAACTAATGAAGGTATATCTAAGAAATTAGCTTGATATTATGGAGGAAAGAGAATATTTTTACATTCCAAAAATTGAAAAATTAACGTATCGTCAGGCAATAATGAGTCAAGCTGATACGATGGATTATAATAAAGGATATGATTCACCGACAGTTTATAATAACTTTTAGATTAGAAGAGAATCTGCTATTGCAATACATAAGTCAGTTGGATTTTATATAATAAATGAAGTTAATGGAATTATTGAATTGCTAATGACTAGATAAAGTTACCTTAAAAATACCTAGTAGAAATAAACAAAATTTTAAAAAAAAACAAAATCAAGATAACTTGCAATAAAATAATCCATATGATAAAATTTTACTATTAAATCAAAGTTAATGAAAGGTGACATAATAATGTTAAAAGAAACTAAAGAACTTTTAAAAAATTTCTTTAATTTAGATGAAGAAACATTTAAATTATCAAAAGAAGTTATAAAAGATATAACACCTAGATTTAAAGAAATAAAAAAAGTAAGAGAATATAATCAATACAAAGTATTAAAAGCTATGCAAGAAGCTAATTTAAGTGATAACCACTTCAACTGGACAACTGGATATGGATACAATGACCTTGGTCGTGAAAAAATAGAGGAGATATTTGCCGATGTATTTGGAGCAGAAGATTCATTAGTTAGACCCATAATAGTAAATGGAACACACGCTTTAACTCTATGTTTACAAGGTATACTTAGACCAGGAGATGAAATACTTTCAATAACTGGAAAACCATATGATACATTAGAGGGTGTAATTGGAATAAGGGAAGAAAAAGGTTCATTAAAAGAATTTGGTATTATATATAGTCAACTAGATTTTTTAGAAGATGGTAACGTTGATTTATGTGGGATAGAAAGTAGAATAAATGATAAGACAAAATTAATAATGATACAAAGATCTAAAGGATACTCTTGGAGAAAATCATTAACTATCGATGATATAAAAGAAGCAATAGACAAGGTTAAATCTATAAACAAAGACCTTATAGTTATGGTAGATAATTGTTATGGTGAATTTATAGAAACAAAAGAGCCAACAGAGGTTGGAGCTGATATAATGGCTGGATCATTAATAAAAAACCCAGGTGGAGGACTTGCTTTGACTGGTGGATATATAGCTGGTAAAAAAGATTTAGTAGAATTAATATCATACAGATTAACATCTCCTGGTATAGGTAAAGAGTGCGGACTTACTTTTGGAACAAGTAGAACTGTATTACAAGGGTTCTTTATGGCCCCATATGTTGTATCTCAAGCAGTAATGGGAGCTATATTCTGTGCAAGAGCATTTGAAAAATTAGGGTATGAAGTTCTTCCAAAGTATGATGATGTAAGAAGTGATATTATACAAATTGTAAGACTTAAAGATGCTAATGAGGTAATAAATTTCTGTCAAGGAATACAAGCAGCAGCACCAATAGATTCTTATGTTAAACCAGTCCCATGGGCAATGCCTGGATATGATGATGAAGTAATAATGGCAGCAGGTGCTTTTATTCAAGGATCATCTATTGAATTAAGTGCAGATGCTCCAATAAGACCACCATATAATGTTTATTTCCAAGGTGGTCTTACTTTTGACCACTCCAAAATGGGTACATTAAAAGCGATAGAACATATAAAAAAAGCGAATAAATAAAATAATACATGAGCAGAGCGTATTTTTACATTAAAATGAGAATAGTAGTATACATGATTTGTAACAATATATTATAAAAATATATAAATTCTAAGGATGGCAAAATATGAAAACAAACAAAATCAATATTATATTATTCTCAATTATAAGTATGATTATAATTTTTAATACATCTAGCTCAACAAATACTTGCTATGCATTAGAACCAAACACAAAAGACCTTGTCAAATACGATGGAAATATAGAACATATATTTTTTCATAGTCTTATTGTATATCCTGAGTTAGCATTTGATACTAAAGGACACTCTGCTGATGGTTATAATGAATGGTATGTAACAGTAACAGAATTCAAACGAATATTACCATTATTAAAAGAACGAGGATTTATATTAGTAAACACAGATGATGTACTTACATTAGACGAGAACAGAAAATTAGTAAGAAAAGATTTATATTTACCTAAAGGTAAAAAACCTCTTATAATATCTCAAGATGATGTGAATTATTATAAATTTATGGATCAAGATGGATTTACAAAACGATTGGTATTAGATAAAAATAATGAAGTATCAACGTTGGTAAAAAATCCTACGAGCAACCAATATAGTATATCAAGAGATGGGGATCTTGTTCCAATTTTAGATGATTATATAAAGAATAATCCTGACTTTTCATATCAAGGAGCAAAGGGAATTCTTGGAGTAACCGGATATGAAGGTGTATTTGGATACGATATAGAGGACAATTCTAATTTAGAGCAGCTTACTAAAATTACTACAAGATTAATGGAGAATGGATGGGAAATAGCTAGTCATTCATATACTCATAATGGTAAAGGCTTTTTCGGAGATAATCCTATATACAATAAATTAGTTTATGACTTTGATAAATGGGATAGAAAGATAAGACCGATTATAGGGGATACAAATATATTTATATCTCCTTATGGAATAACTTTAGATGGCGAAAATTTCAAATTAGTAAAAAAACATGGATTTAGTATATATTGTTGCGTGGATAGAAACTCATGTCTATCTATTAAGGATAATACTATTATAATGCCAAGATTTAATATTGATGGTTTTACTATGAACAAATGTAGGGAAGATATTAATAAAAAATTTTTTGACGTAGATAAGGTAATTGACGGCAATAGACCTAAGCTAAAGTGATTTTATAGTGTAGCCAAATTTGTGTAAAAACAAATTTAGCTACACTTTTTAAATTTATTTTATAAATAAATGCTTATATTCCACAGGTGTCATAGTCATATTTTTCTTGAAAATTTTAGAAAAATATGACTGGGAAGAAAAACCTAGCAAATCACTTATTTCACCTATAGAATAACTACTTTTTCTTAATAAATCACAAGATTTTTTTAATTTAGATTCTATTATAAATTGTTGAGGTGTAATCATCATATTAAGCTTGAAAATTTTATAAAAATGGCTTCTATTAATTTTTAAATAATCAGCCACATCAGATACTGTAATATTTTTTTCTATATTTTTATCAATAAATTCTACTGATTTTGATATATAACTTTGAGAAGATGAAATCTTGTCCAAAGATGAAGATGAATGTTCATTTATTAAAATAGATAAAAGTTGATATAAATAACCCAAACCATCGATAATATTATTTGTAGAGCAACTATCATAAATATTTTTGAAATACTTATTTAATTTATTATCTTTATTATAATTAAAAGTATAATTTCCATCACAAAAACCGCATAAAGAAAGAAACTCCTTTGCCTTAGAACCATTTACTCCAATCCATCTATAAACCCAAGGATTACCCTCTAATGGATAGTAATTGTTATCGGTATTTGGGGGTATAAAAAATCCATCCCCTGACTTTAAGTGATATACTTTATCTTTAATAAAAAATAAACCTTCACCATCTAAAATATAGTGAACTAAATAATAATCTATCTGCTCATACTGACAAGGATCTCTGGGTATACAATACTCAAATCCGCATTCATATATATATAATTCACTGCTTGGCTTAATATCTGTTGAGAAAATTCCTATCTTATTGTCCATAAAATTACCTTTCTAAAAATAATATATATATTTGTTATTATAATTTTAAAATAACAGATGTATTTTATAAATGCAACAATAATACAAATCATAGCAACGTGAGTATATTGATAACAAATATAATAAATAGTAATATATAAATACAGAAAACGTTTTCGATAGATGATACTAAGCTTTAATAGTACAATAATACTTTTTAAAAAAGATTAGGATAAAAAAACTTTATTTTAAAAGAGAAATTTTAATATTTTCAAAAAATAATTAGATAACAAAATTACAATAAGAAAATAAGGGGGATTTAAAAGATGAGTGAAAATAGAGGAACTCTTAGCTCAAAAGCTTTAATGTTAATGACTTTTACTGCAGTGTTTTCATTTGGAAATATTATAGACAGTAGTGTTAACATAGGACTAGCAACAATACCATCATATATATTTGGTACAATATTCTACTTTTTCCCATTTGCATTGATGATAGGAGAATTTGCATCTGCAAATTCAAATTCAGAGTCAGGAATCAACAGTTGGATAAAAACATCTTTAGGTGCTAAATGGGCATTTATGGGTTCTTGGTCATATTTCTTTGTTAATTTATTTTTCTTCACATCATTACTTCCAAAAACATTAATATATGCTTCATATGCTTTTGTAGGAAAAAATGTATTTGATGGAAAAACAGTATTAATATCGATTATCTCAATAATATTATTTTGGGGTGTTACAATACTATCTACAAAAGGAGTAGGTTGGATATCTAAGATAACAAGTTTATCAGGGGTAGCTAGAATGGTATTAGGAATAGGGTTTATAATATTATCTTTTGGAGTGATTTTTGTATTAGGAGAACAACCTGCACAAGAGTTTAAAGCTGAAACTATAATGCCTAAGTTTAACTGGACATATTTTATGGTTCTAGCATGGGTGTTACAAGCAGTTGGTGGAGCTGAAAGTATAGGAGTTTACATAAAAGATGTAAAGGGTGGAAATAAAGCATTTATAAAAACAATGCTAATTTCAACTGTATTAATAGGAACATTATATGCATTGGGTGCAGTAGCAGTAGGTATAGTTGTTCCGTCAGAAACATTAACTGGTAACTTCTCAAACGGTTTATTTGATTCATTCTTAATACTTGGATCTTATTATGGTATAGGAAATATAATAACAAATATAGTTGGTTTTATAATGTTACTAGCTAGCTTAGGTTCATTAGTATTATGGACAGCTGCTCCAGTTAAAGTGTTATTCTCAGAAATACCAGAAGGTATATTTGGTAGCTGGGTAGCTAAAACAGATAATGAAGGAAATCCTACTAATGCATTATATCTTCAAGCTATGATAGTAACTGTACTTTTAATAGTACCAGCATTAGGTATAGGTTCAGTTGATAGTTTATTAGAAATGCTAATAAATATGACAGCATCAACTTCATTAATACCAGTATTATTTTTCTTAGTTGGTTATATCGTATTAAGAGCTAAGAAAGATGATTTAGAGAGAAGTTTTAAAGTAGGTTCAAGAAAATTAGGAATATTCTTAGGTGTATTATTATTAGTTTTATTTACATTTGTATTTATAATATCTTCAGTTCCATCACCAGCAGATTTAACTGCATACTTCAATGGAACATTACCAGAAGGGGCAACTAACCCATTATTTGTACTTTTATACAATGGACTTGGATTAGTGGTATTCTTAGGGTTTGCAAGTATATGTTGGAAGAAGTATGAAAATAAAGTTGGTAAAGATGTAGCTAATGAAATAGTATAAATAAATTTAAGTTAGCAAAGGTATATGAAATATAAAATACTTTAAATTATATAATGAGGAGAGATTAATCATGAAATTATGGGAGAATATACAAATTGATGGAATTAATAGATTAGATGCTAGAGCACAGTTTTTAAGCTTTTCATCTAAAAAGCTAGCTTTAATAGGGGAAAAAAAATATACTCAAAACTTTAAAAATTTAAATGGTAGCTGGAAATTCTTATTTTTAGATGCACCAGAGTATTCTCCAGAAGAATTTTTTAAAGAAGATTTTAATACTAAAACTTGGGATGATATAGTAGTTCCAGGAAACTGGCAACTTCAAGGATATGGTAAAATGCATTATTCAGATTTATGGTACAACTTCCCTATAAATCCTCCATATGTTCCAACGGAAAATCCAACTGGAATATATAAAAGAGAATTTACAATAGATGAATCTTGGTTAAAGGAAAGAATAATCCTTAAATTCAATGGAGTTGATTCAGCATACAATGTTTGGATAAATGGTCAAGAGGTTGGATATAGCAAAGGTGCTAGAATTCAATCAGAGTTTGATATAACTGATTATGTAAGAAATGGAAAGAATGAATGTACAGTAAGAGTATATCAATGGAGTGATGGTACATACTTAGAAGACCAAGATATGTGGTGGCTAAGTGGTATATTTAGAGATGTAGAACTTT
>JAVXJG010000012.1:0-43513 GCA_036647935.1 Peptostreptococcaceae bacterium | reverse complement strand
CACATCTAGTTCCCATTATTAATCCTTCTAATGGAGTGAATCCCATAGAAGTATCAACACACTTACCACCATCAACAGCAGCTATAGAAGCTCCATTTCCTAAGTGACAAGTTATTATTTTAGTATCTTCTATGTTCTTTCCTAACATTGCAGCAGCTCTGTTAGCTACGTAGAAGTGAGAAGTTCCGTGGAATCCGTATCTTCTTACACCATACTTAGTATATAATTCATGAGGTAAACCATATAAGTAAGATGATTTAGGCATTGTTTGATGGAAAGCAGTATCAAATACTCCTACCATTGGAACACCTGGAAGTATAGCTTGACAAGCTTCTATTCCCATTATATTAGCTGGATTATGAAGTGGTGCTAATTCAACACACTCTTGTAGCGCAGCCATAACATCATCATTTATTATAACTGAAGTTGCGAATTTTTCTCCACCATGAACTACTCTGTGTCCAACAGCTTCAACTTCGCTTATTTCTTTAACCCCACCGTAAGTTGGATCAACTACAGCTTTTAATACTAATTCTATAGCGTCTTGGTGATTTTTCATAGGTTGTTCAACTATGTATTTCCCTTCAACACCATCTTTTTCTTGCTTTAATATAGAACCTTCTATACCTATTCTTTCAACTAATCCTATGCATAATACTTCTTCATTTGACATATCTATTAATTGATACTTTAATGAAGAACTACCACAGTTTAATACTAATACTTTCATTAGTATACCTCCTTAAAATTTTATCAATAATATGTAACAAGTCTATCAAGACCTAATTTTAACTATCTTTCAATATTGTATACATTAAACAAGTTTTACTCTAATTAATATAACATCTTTTGCATTAAAAGTACATACTCTTTATAATATTTTCGCATTTATCGATAAATTATTATTTACATAGATTATTTTTCTCTATTTGTTATAATATTATAATAGTATTATTTAAATTTTTATATTAATTTATTTGACGTATATTATTCTATGATAATTACTTTAATTCTACATTTTTTTAATATATCCTCTATTTTATCTTTAAATACACAGTTTTTTTCAAATAATTTTAAAATACATATTTTTAAGGAGGAAATTTATGAATATACTCGGACTAATAGTTGAGTACAATCCATTTCATAATGGTCATATGTATCATCTATTAAAATCAAAAGAGAAAACTAATGCTACACACACTGTAGCAATAATGAGTGGCAATTTTTTACAACGAGGGGAACCCGCTTTATTTGATAAATATTCTCGCGCCCATATGGCTATAAAAAATGGTGTTGATTTAGTTATAGAACTCCCTACAATGTTTGCTTGCCAAAGTGCAGAAATTTTTGCACACGGAGCTGTTTCTACTTTAAATTCTTTAAACTGTATAAGTTCAATTTGTTTTGGTAGTGAAGAAGGAAATATCGAAATACTATATACTATTTCAAAAATACTAGTAGATGAGCCTAATGAATTTAAGATTTCTCTAAAAAAATATTTAGATGATGGAATGCTTTATCCTAGTGCCCGTAGCATAGCATTGTTTGACTATATATCTAAGTATGATTTAATAAACATTTCAAAGGAAAGGCTTTTAGATATTTTAAACTCTTCTAATAATATTTTAGGTTTAGAATATATTAAAAGTTTACTAAAGTTAAAAAGTAGTATAAAACCTCAAACTATTACTAGGGTCTGTGCATCTTATAATTCAGATGATATTCACAGTAATATTTGCTCTGCTACTGCTATTAGAAAATCTTTAAAAGAACATAATAACCTATCACTAATTGAAGATGTAGTTCCAAACATCACTTATCAATCTATTACTGATAGACTATATAAAAATTTTGAACCTATGTTTGATGATAAATATTTCGATTTGATTTATGGTACTATTCTTAGAGATATAGATGTTTTAGATAGATATTTTGATGTAAATGAAGGAATAGAAAACAAAATTTACCAAAGTATATTTACTTCATCTTCTCTAGGCGAACTTCAACAAGCTATAAAATCAAAAAGATATACATTAACTAAAATAAAAAGAACCCTTAATAATATACTTTTAGGTATAACTAAAGAAGATATGAATAAGGTTAAAAATTTAAAATATGTTCCATATATAAGAGTCTTAGCTTTTAATGATAAAGGGCGTGAAATTTTAAAAACTATAAAAGACAACTCAGAGGTTAATATCATTAACAAATTTTCAAATATTTCCTTTAGTATGGATGATGATATTTTTAAAACTATGATTTCATATGATATTAAAGCAAGTAATATTTATAATATGATTTATTATAAATATAACAGAAGTTTACTAAAAGGACCTATGGATTATTATACAACCCCTATTTATGTAAGATAATTGTAAGGTTATATTATATATAGTTTATTATATCTTTCATTCATATATAGATTCTTAAACTAATATAATAGTCCTATATTAAATAATTTATTAGGTGATGAATATGAAAAAAAGTAAGCTTTTAGTTTTTTTTATGCCTATTATAATTGTAATACTTTTAATTATAGGAATAGTATCTTTTCCAAATGAATCCATAGACGCCGCTAAGGATGGACTTAATGTTTGGACTAGTGTACTAATCCCCTCTCTGCTTCCTTTTGTAATAGGTGCAAATCTCATAGTAGAGTTAAAAGTAGTAGATATTATAGGTTTTCTAATCAATCCCTTGACAAAATTAATTTTCAATGTTTCTGGAAAAAGTGCCTTAGTTTTTGTTATATCTACAGTATCAGGATATCCTGTTGGTGCAAAATTAGCATCTGAACTTAGGAGCAATCATCAGATTTCAAAATCTGAAGCACAAAGACTAGTTTCATTTTGTTCTACATCAGGACCTTTATTTATTATTGGTTCTGTTGGTACAGGCATGTTTCAAAATCCATCAATAGGATATTTGATGATTATATGCCATTATTTAGCTTCAATTTCTGTTGGACTACTTTTTAGAAGATATGGTAGTGAGCTACTACAAAAACCTAAAGATAGTATTAGAAGTAATATTAATACAATAATAAACGATAGATATAGTAATGGAAGTGGCTTTTTCGTACTTTTTGGAAATGCTGTGTTTAATGGAGTTAATACTTTACTTACTGTTGGTGGTTTTGTAATAGTATTTTCTGTTGTTTTTAAAGTATTATCGTTATTTAATATCATTTCTATTTTATCCACACTATTATATCTCCCACTTTCTTTATTTGGTGTAACAAAAGAGCTTTGTTTTGCATTTATTAGTGGGCTATTTGAAATGACCATCGGGTGTAATAATGTTTCTAAAGTAGTTTCATCTCCAGAGGTTCTTAGGGTGTCCTTATCAAGCTTTTTAATCGGTTTTAGTGGACTCTCTATCCTTGCACAATGTGCTACATTTTTAGCTAGAACTGATATTAGTACTACTTTATATATACTTAGTAAATTTTTACACGGATGTTTTGCTGGCATATTCACATTTTTATTTTATCCGATTTCAACCTCCACAGCTTTAGTTTCTACTTTTTCTAGTGCTTATGATATATTGTATAATAATTCCTTATGGATTTATTATACCAACAACTTCAAAGTAATCTTACCTATGATTGTTGGTATATATCTAATTTCATCTTTATACATACTAAATAGCAAAAAAAGTTATAGCTAGTATTAAAATTTAATACTCCACATTTTAATATTACACATAGAGATAGCATTATAATTTACAATGCTATCTCTATGTAAATTTCTATGTAAGTATATTAGTGATTATCTGAGTATGTTCATTAAAAATATTTATTCCAATAATTATCAATATAATTCCACCAATTAATTCTGCATATCCATTGAATACATCTCCTATTTTGTTTCCGACAAATACTCCTATTAAACACATCAAAAAAGTTATTATCCCTATACTTATAGATGCATTTACTATATCTACACTTAAAAATGCAAAACTTATACCAACTGCCAAAGCATCTATACTAGTTGCAATCGAAAGCATTATTAATTCTTTAATAGATAATTCTTCTTCCACATCAATACTAAGTCCAACTTCTATATTAAGTTCTTGTTCTTTTCTAGACTTTATAAATTCCCCAATCATTTTATACCCTAAAAAACTAAGTAATATAAGTGCAATCCAATGATCTATTGATTTTATGTATCTTTCAAAACTTATTCCAAGTATCCAACCCATAAGTGGCATACCTCCTTGAAATAATCCAAAAAATAATGCTATTTTTATTCCTAATCCTTTTGTTAATTTTTTAATTGTCATCCCTTTTGTTATGGATACTGCAAATGCATCCATAGATAAAGCTAGTGATGTAAATAAAATTGCTGTTAAATTCATATTCTCCTCCTAAAATTTACATGTTTTTATAGAATATTAAACGCAAAAAACGAGACTTATACATGCTTGAATAAGCATGCATGAGTCTCGTTTTTTAATACTAGACCAGACCGAAGCCATTATGTTGATCTAATAACACTTATATAGTGCAAACTACTCCCTCAGCAAAACTAAAAAAATATTTTATATTATTAATTATAATACATTTAGAGAATAAAAACAAATTTTTAATAGAAAAAACTTGGCATTTTATTATGTCAAGTTTTTTCCTATATTATTTAATTTTTATTTTTATTAATCACGATCCCAATCGTACTGACATTTATTACATTTGTGTGGTTCTGGTCTGTTTGGTCTACATGGTGGCTCTGGTCTACATGGTGGTTCTGGTCTGCACCATTGCTCTTCTCTTTCTATTATTGCCATTTCTATTAACTCATCTAAGTTAAGATGGTTACAAGGTAATCTCTTTTCTTCCATTAACATTTCTAAACTTTCTCTTAAGCTTGGGTGTCCACAAGGTAAATCTATTTCTTTCAATAATTCATAAACATATCTACCTAAAAAGTTATATATTCTTTGCATTTCATTTTCATTATTATGGTTTCCGCAATTATTCCAATTGTGGTCTGGATGATTATTTCCACAACCTTTATTATATCCATTACTTGGGTATTTAGAGTTGCAATTAGACCATTTAGGATTATTATTACACATTCCTTTTTTATACATACGTCACACTTCCCTGATTATTCTAATATATTAAGAGGATTTACCAATCTTCTTAATATATATATATGACATTTGCAAAAAATAGTTCCTATATTGTTATTTTGTCGACCTATATTTTTAAATTGCCTGATTTTTCACTTTGTAATTATCATTATAAGCCTCACATTGATATTTTTTACCTTTAGATACTAAACATATTACTTGAATCATTGTAAATATAAGAGATGTTTTTTTCTTATATGCTATATATCTGCCATCCCAAGATTCACAGTACTTTTCTTTAAATCTTTTGAGACCTTCAAAAGAATAAAAATGTTGACCATGAGAATATACCTTTGAGGCTATCTTTTCACTTAAAAATGAATACTTAGATCTTCCAACATTTGAAAGTGGAGCCATTCCCATATTAAATTCTACATAACCATTTTCCTGTCCATATTTAAATAAATTAACAAATATAAAATCCATTACTCCATTTGAACTGTCTTTTGAAAAACGCATTAAATCTATAGATAAAGTTTCTCCATTATCATACATAGGCATTAAATTTGTAAATCCCTTTATCTTATTATCCTTATCTTTAACAACTGCAATAGCATCATGATTTAAGTAGTTTTCATCAAAGAATCCTACTGAGAATCCTTTTTCTTTTCTACCATCAATCCATTCATCAGAAACTGCTTTAATCTGTCTCAATAAATCATCGCTAAAAGGAGGATAGACTATTTCAAATATATAGCCTTCTTTTTCTACTCTTGATAAAGCATTTCTTACACTTTTCATTTTACGACCTTCTAGTGTAAATTGTTTTAAATCAACTCTAGCTTCTTCCCCAAGCTTCATAAACTCATATCCAGTTTCATGAAGATAAGGAATCATCTTTTCATCTATTGAACAGAATACTGGTGTATATCCATATATATCAGCTATTTCATAGAATTGTTGTATTGTTTCAAAAAATTTATCTTCATTACCTACAAGGTTTCCAAGTACAGCAATTTTATTTGCAAAAATTTGATATTGTATCATTACATCTTCATCTTTATTCATATATATATATTTGTCATTTAAATAAATAAAGTGTGTTACTGAAGATCCTTTGTATTTATTTAATATATTTTCGACCTTATCCCTACACTCATATAGCCTAACTTTAGGGAAATTATTTTTATTGTTGAAATAGTACAGTGCTATTAAAAATATTAATGCACATAAAAATCCAATACTACTAATATATCCAATCTTTTTCATATATACTATATTATGATATTTACTTAAACTAAATATAGAATTACTTGCTATTTTGAGATGTAGATTATTATAAACTACCAATAAATAAAATATTTGGAATGAAAATAATATCACTACATCTCTTATTATCTTTCCCCATCTCATAATAAATCCTTCTCTATAAAACTGCTTTTTACTAACTCTAAGAATGATGGCAACAATAATCAAATATATACACTCTTCATAATCAAACCCTTTAAATAAAGACATAATTCCACCAAGAGCTACCAGAATCATAGTTATCTTATATGCACTCTTTGACCTGAAAGTTATTACACTAGATATAGCTACAAGTAAGAATCCAATTATTATAGACATTCCACCTGACATATACATAACTTTAAGCCCTACTATTTTTCTCATTATACCTACTCTATCAAGAGTCGCAGGCATTGCTTGAGATACTAATAAAACTACTCCAGCAGACATTACTAATATAACTAGACCATAATGTGCAACTTTAGATACACTATATGCTACAATCTCTCTATAATCCTTATCAACTCTATTCCATATTTCAGATAAATAAAGAATAATTCCTATTATAAGTGGCACAATATAATAAGATATACGATATAAGAATACAGCTAGCATTACTTTTTCAGCAGGTACTCCTAATGACTGTAATCCAATCAATAAAGTTAAATCGAATGTTCCTATTCCTCCTGGTGACATACTTATTATTGCTACTGCTATTGCTCCTACAAATATTGGAAAAAACTTTAATATCGATATTTGTTCTCCTAATATAATAATTATTGAATATATTAAAATAACTGTAGTTATCCATTCAAGTAATGATATCCCTATTATTTTAAAACTATCTTTGATACCTTGCTTTTCTCCCTCATTACCTTTTTTGTATTTAAATATAAAAAGTATAGTAATAGCAGGAAGATACATTGCAATTATTATTGTTAATACTTTTGTTATACTCATTTGACCTATATTAAATTTTGATATTACTAAATAAATAAAACATGCCATTGAAAAACCTGTTAAGTTAAGAGCTACAATTTTTGATGTCTCTTTTACCAAAAGCTTCTTGTCCTTTACATATGGATTATAAAAATGACTCTTTAGTGCAATTGCGCTACTCCCTCCAAATCCTACTATGCTTGATACACTACTTGCTATCCAAGAAAATTTATATAATTTCTTATTATCTAAATCTATACCAACCCTTTTTTTAAGTACAAAATCATAAAAACTAAGCGGTATATATGATATTATTCCAAGTATCATTATAATTGCTATATTACCTATAGAAAGTTTATCAGCATACATATTAAATGTATTTAGATTAAAATCTTTAACAATATTTTTGAATTCATTAGCTACCATAGCTAAAATCAATACCACAAATACTATTTTCGATATTGTTATTATTTTTTGTTTATTTAATTTAATATTCATAAATCCTCCTTCTTCTAAGTTATATATTTTATTCTAACATATAAACTTTTGAATACTTCTTATCTTACTAATTTGTTATATAAATGTAAGATATGTCAAACTAAATTTATTGTTTCATAATTTAATACTATCATATACTTCTAAATTTAATCTTAAGCAATTCTTAAGATTTTTGAAAGATTTCTTCTTTATATACAAAAAGACATTTATGATACACCCAGTTGACTTCCTAAAAGCAACTAAATCAATATCACAAATGTCTTTCTACATATTATCATAAATACTAACAAAAATCTATTAAGTAAATTTATCCTATACTAAAATAAGATATATTTTAAAATAAATACTTTATAGGAGATTATACACAATGATTATAAATATTAGAAAAGAAGTATACAATGATTATAATATGGTAGAAACTTTAACTGAAGAAACATTTAAAAATGAAGAATTTAGCGATAAGTCAGAGCACCTATTAGTTAATAGGCTTAGAAAAAGTAATGCTTTTATTAAAGAATTCTAGTTAATTGCAGAAATAGATAATGAAATTGTAGGACATTGTCTACTTACTAAAGCCAATATAGATAACGGTAAATATTCTTTTGAAATATTAGCCCTAGCCATTATATACATAATAAAATTATAAATTTTCTAAAAATCTCTTTATATTATCCTTATACATTTCCCTATTACTAACACATGACTTCATATGCTTAGCTCCATAAGCTATATAAAGCATGTCCTTTTTTCCACCTTTGGACTCATACATCTCTCTTGCCATATAACTGGGCACAATTTCATCATCATCCCCATGTATAAATAATACCGGAATATTACTTTTTAATATATCTTCCTTTGGGGATATATTATTTAAATCAAATCCGAAATTTCTTCTAATACTTAATCTAATAAGCTCATATATAGGATAAAATGGAATCTTTCCTTGTTTAAATTGAAATTTCATAGCCTCCTTAGCATTTGAAAAACCACAATCTTCAATTACAAATCTAACTTTATTTTCATTATTTCCAGCATAAATAAGTACTGTAGATGCACCCATAGATTGTCCATGTAAACCTATATATGCATCTTCCCCAATTCTTTCTTTAACATAATCAACCCAACACCCAATATCCTTAGACTCGTGGTACCCATAAGAAGCAATTGTCCCTTCACTTTGTCCATGGCTTCTCATATCTATAAGCAATACATTATACCCTTCTTCTATAAATATATCTATAAATTGATAAGCAACATAGTGATTGGCTGTATATCCATGATTAATTATTATTACTTTTTTAGACTGCGGATATATGTTGTGATAAAATCCTCTTAACTGTAACTTATCCTCACTTTTTATTGTAACTTCCTCTATATCTAGATTTTTATAACTTTTATAGTCTATTTCAAAATTAGAGAAAAGTTCATCTATCATTTGTTCTGAACTTTTTCTCTTTGACATTAATGCTATTTTCACTCCATATTGTGTTGATAAGTAGCTTATTATAAAAATTATTAAAATTAAAATAGCTATTATAATATTTACATTCATAATTTCATATCCCCTTACTAGTATTTATATGTATTTAAGATAGCCTAGATATGCGAATATAAAAATAGGATAAAAGTACAGTAAAATACCTTCATCCCATTTTATATTAATCTATCTATCAGAGCTTAATTGACCCTTATCCCTAACGACTTCATCTAACATATTTTTTAGATTATGCTCAATACTTTCAAGCACATCTTCAGCATATTCAATAGACCCAAGTCTAATTTCAGTAGCAACTCTTTCTGCTTTTTCAATAATTTGAACTGCCCTCTCTTCTGCTAAAGTAACCGGGTCACTTGCTTCAACATAAGCCTTAACAACTTCCTCAGAATTTTGCTTTAATTCTTCAACATTTTGAGCATATTCCATTTGAATTCTCTCAGCTTCTTTTTGAGCTTGTACAATAATTTCTTCTGCTTCTTGTTTTGCTTGAGAAATTATCTTGTGTCTCTCTTTATTTATCCAAACCGCTTGTGTAACCTCTTCAGGTATAGCTGCTTTTATATCTCCAATTATATTTAAAACTTCTTCCCTCTCTATACTACATTTATGACTAGAGAAAGGCATAGAAGAAGCATTTCTTACTATACTCTCCAATTCTTCAAATAATTCTATCATCTCTAGATCTATTTTCATTTCCTTATTCCCCCCTATTTGTTTTTCTTCTTAACTCCTCTAACACTATCCCGGGCACTAAATCTTTTATATCTGCATCAAAAGCTAAAACTTCTTTTATTAAAGATGAACTTATAAACGAATATTTCGTTGTAGTTGGTAAAATTACAGTTTCAATATCAGGGCTTAATTCCTTATTCATATGAGCCATTTGAAGCTCATATTCAACATCAGCTCCACTTCTTACACCCCTAACAAGAGCTCCTATACTATTTTCTTCACAATACTTTACTAAAAGTCCATCAAAACTTACAACCTTAACATTATCTAAATGGCTTGTGCACGATTTTATCAATTCAACTCTTTCGTTAAAAGTAAAAAATCCCTTTTTATTTGGATTGTTAAGTACTCCAATTTGAAGTTCATCAAATATTTTTGATGACCTACATATTATGTCTAAGTGTCCATTAGTTATAGGATCAAAGCTACCTGCAAAAATAGCTTTATTATTTTTCTTAAGCATTCTTATGCCTCCATTTTATAAAATGTTAAAGTAGTATTGCCATATTTTTTACTTCTATTTTTTTCTAATCTTCCAATATTGTTAGGGAATGTATCTTTTGTATCATGTTCAACCATTATTATTCCATCTTCATCTAACAAATTGGCACTATCTATACTTTCAAGCGCTTTTACAAACATATCCTTATAATATGGAGGGTCCATAAATATCACATCAAATTTTTCATTTTGAGTATTTAATCTTTTTACTGCGTCTTGGAAATCTGAATTTATAACAACACTCTCATTTTCAAAGTTTGCTTTTTTTATGTTGGATTTTACTATAGCAATGCTCTCTTTGCTAATGTCTATAAACACACATTTTTGGGCTCCTCTAGATAAACACTCTATACCTAAAGAACCTGTTCCTGCAAATAAATCTAGTACTCTACTATCTATTATATATGCATTAATTATATTAAATAATGATTCCTTTACTCTATCTGTAGTAGGTCTTACATTATCATCTTTAGGAGTATTTAATTTTAATCCTCTTACTTTGCCTGAAATAACTCTCAATGTCTCATCTCCTTTCAATATATTTTATCACAAATTATAATTAATTTAGAGAAATTTCTTTCGCTACATATTCAAATTTATCTAAAATTTCTTTTTTCAACAATTTATTTTCAATATTTTGTAATTTTAGGTCTTCTCCTAAAATATATCTTGCTTCTTGCTGTGCTACTTTAAGTATCTTCATATGTTTAAAAATATTAGCTATTTTAAGTTCTGGAAGACCATGTTGTCTTGTCCCAAAAAATTCTCCGGGACCTCTTATTTCTAAATCTTTTTCAGATATTTTAAATCCATCATTAGTTTCTTCCATTATAGACATTCTTTGTCTACAAACTTCTGATTTTGAAGCATATATTAAAATACAATAAGATTTATGGATACCTCTACCTACCCTTCCCCTAAGTTGGTGAAGTTGTGCTAGTCCAAATCTTTCTGCATTTTCAATTATCATTAAAGTAGCATTTGGTACATTTACTCCAACCTCTATAACAGTTGTAGAAACCAAAATATCTATTTCTTTATTTTTAAAACTTTTCATTATAGAATCTTTTTCACTACCCTTCATTTTTCCATGAAGAAGAGCAACTTTTAAGTCACTAAAATATTCAAGTTTAAGTTCTTCAACTAAATCGACAGCAGCCTTAGCTTCTATAACTTCACTTTCCTCTACAAGTGGGCATACAATATATACTTGCCTTCCTTTTTCAACTTCTTTTCTAACTAGACTATTATAAGCCTTATCTCTTTTTGATTTATCAAGTGCAATAGTTTCTATTGGCTGTCTTCCAGGTGGAAGTTCATCAATTATTGATATATCTAAATCCCCATAAAGTATTAAAGCTAGGGTTCTCGGTATTGGGGTAGCTGTCATAACTAATATATCTGGATTATTTCCTTTTACAGAAAGTTTATTTCTTTGCCTAACTCCAAATCTATGTTGTTCATCAGTTATTACAATTCCTAAATTATTAAATTCAACTTTATCCTCTATTAGGGCATGAGTTCCAATTAATATATCTATTTCATTATTTTTTGCTCTCTCCAAGACTTTTTCCTTTTGTTTTTTAGTAAGACTTCCAACTAACAGTTCTACATTTACGCCAAAATCCTGTAATGTTTCTGTAAGAGACATGTAATGTTGTTCTGCTAGAATCTCTGTAGGAGCCATTAAAGCTCCCTGGTAACCATTTAAGACACAATTAGCAAGTGCAAGTAATGCAACTACCGTTTTACCACTTCCAACATCTCCTTGAACGAGTCTATTCATTACTTTTTTAGATTCCATATCTTCTGTAATTTCCTTAAGTGCTCTACTTTGTGCATTGGTTAATTTGAATGGCAATGAATTTCTGATTCTTGAGAGTTCCTTGTTGTTTTCAAATTTCAAACCTTCACTTTCTGTTACTCCATTTTTAAATATAAATAATCCTAATTGCAATATTAAAAATTCTTCAAATACTATTCTATATAGCGCAATTTTTAAAGCTTCTTTACTTGTAGGATTATGAATGTTTTTGACTGCATAGTCAATACTACAAAGCTTATGCTTATCAATTATTCTTTTTGGCATATATTCATTTATTTTAAGTTCTTTATCAGAAAGAACAGACTTTATTATGCTTATAATTTCCTTATTTGTTACCCCATATGTAAGTGGATATATCGGCATCACTTTACAAGTATTTTTAGGTGAATTAGTTAAATATTCAACTTCGCAAGAAGTTATCTCAATATTCTTAAAGACTTTTTTAACTTTTCCAAATACAAGTATAGTATCTCCATTTCTAAATGTATTACTTATATAATCCTGATTAAAAAATGTAAGCTTAGCAAATCCCGTTTCATCTTTTACATCCACTTTAGTTATATTCATTCCCTTTTTAGGACTTGTTGTACTTATTCCAACTATTATTACTTTTATAGTTGCCTTATCTTCATTTTCTAGTTGTATAATTTTCTTCAAATTATTCCTATCCTCATATTGCCTAGGAAAATAATATAATAAATCTTTTAAAGTAAATATTCCTAACTTATTTAGCTTGTATGCTTTTTTAGGACCTATTCCCTTGACAAATTGTATATCTTTATTTAAATCGCTCATAGTATCACCTATTTAATTAAAAAATTTATCTCCTTTAAATTAAAAGTCCTGTATCTCCAACTTTAATGTACAGTCGGATTATACAGGACTAAAAAATCTTATTCAACTGAAACTAAGTAATAATAAAGAGGCTGACCCCCATAGTATAACTCTACATCTAAATCTTCAAACTTTTCCTCTAATGAATCACGAAGTTCATTTGCTTGTTCCTCTGTAACATCTTCTCCATAGAATAAAGTTATTATTGAACTATCTTCATCAACTAATTTTTCTACAAGGTCTGTAGTAATAGTATCAACTCTTTCTCCTGCAGATAATAGTTTCCCTTGTGCTAATCCTATTATATTTCCTTCTTTAACTTCTATATCATTCATAACAGTATCTCTAACCGCAAAGGTTACTTGACCTGATTTTACAAGTTCAAGTGAACCCATCATAGCTTCTTCATTCTCTAAAACAGTGCTGTCTCCATTGAAGTTTACTAATGCAGTAAATCCTTGAGGAGTATTTTTAGTAGGTATAACTACTATATTTTTCTTACTTAGTGCTTTTGCTTGGTTAGCAGCCATTATTATATTTGAGTTATTTGGGAATATAAATATATTTCTAGCATTTACCTTTTCTATAGCGTTCATAAAGTCTTCTGTGCTAGGGTTCATTGTTTGACCACCCTCAATTATATAGTCTACCCCAAAATCTCTAAATATTTTAGCAAGTCCATCACCCATAGATGTTGCTATAAATCCAAACTCTTTTTCTTCTTCTGAAGAAGCAGTTTCATAGTTTGAATTATCTATTAATATATTTTCATGTTGAACTCTCATATTTTCTATTTTTACAGTTACTAATTGACCATATTTTAAAGCTTCTTGTAGAGCTTTACCTGGATTATTAGTGTGAACATGTACTTTTATTACTCCTTCATCACCAACAACAGCTAAACTGTCTCCAAGAGGTAACATTATATCTCTTATTTCCGTATCGCTTATTTTGTCACTTTCTAATATAAATTCAGTACAATAGCCAAATTCTATATCTTCTGGTGCTATATTATTCTTTGGAAGTTCTATCGTTTTTACATTGTTAGAACTTATATCTTTCAATTCTATGGCATTGCCTTTTAATGAAGCTAGCATACCTTCATATATAAGAACTAGACCTTTACCTCCAGAGTCAACAACTCCAGCGTCTTTTAGGTTCTTTAATAAATCTGGTGTTCTTTCTAAAGATGCATTAGCTTCTTCTATAAATATTTCTAAAAATTTTATTATATCTTGTTCCTTCTTACAAACCTTTAGAGCATACTCTCCACTCTCTCTAACAACTGTAAGTATTGTGCCTTCTATAGGCTTTATTACAGCCTTATATGCCGTGTCAGATCCATTTTTAAAAGCCATAGCTAAATCTTCGCTAGATAACTTATCTTTACCTTCTATAGATTTTGCAAATCCTCTTATTATTTGTGATAGAATAACTCCCGAGTTACCTCTAGCACCCATTAAAGACCCTTTAGATAATGATTTACCTATGTCAGTTATATTATCATTATTGATTTTAGATAATTCCTTCATCGCATACGATATAGTAAGAGACATATTTGTACCTGTGTCTCCATCTGGTACAGGGAATACATTTAATGTATCTACTAAGTCCTTATGGTTTTGAAGATTGTTTGCACCTGATACAAACATATCTTTTAAGCTTTTACCGTCTATATACTGAATCATTTTTTTCCTCCTAATATTACTTAACTCTTATGCCTTGAACATTTATATCTATTTTACTTACTTTTATTGCCGTCATATTTTCAACTGTATATTTTACTCTATCTATTATGTTATTTGCAACAGTTGATATATTAGTTCCATATTGTATTATAACATAAAGCTCTATTGCTATGGTATTGTCTTCTAGTTCTTCAACAATAACACCTTTTATTACATTTTCACCTTTTAATAATTCTACTATACCTTTTGTTTTATATGCTAATCCTACTAATCCGTAGCTTTCCATAGCTGCTCTATATGCTACTTGCGATATTACTTGTTTATCTATTTCTATAGTTCCGTATTGGTTTGTTACTTTTGCACTCATGGTTGACCCCCTTAAGTTCATTTTTTATTTTATTAGTATTTTGCTCAAAAACTCACTAAAACTTTCTTTTTTTTATTTAATATAAAATTATAACTACTATAATACTATAAATATGCTATAATTTAAACCTACCTAGTATTTTTTGATGTTTTTTTTCAAAAAATTCAAGAAATTGGTTTGGTAAAAAAGAAAATATTTACGAATTAGCTTTTTAATATTTACTTTATATCAAATTATATATATAATTCTATATGATAATGAGAAATTCTTCAATAGTATGTAAGGCAAATATATATTTATATTGCACTACCCTAACATTTATGTTAAAATAAATATGTTTTTAGTCTTTAAATAGTTATCATTTTAAGGAGGTGTACGTAATGGCAAAAATATGTAGCGTATGTGGTAAAGGTAAGGTTTCTGGAAACCAAGTATCACACTCAAATAGACACAGCAGAAGAACATGGTCAGCTAACTTAAGAAGCGTTAGAGCTATAATAGATGGAACTCCTAAAAGAGTTAAAGTTTGTACTAGATGTTTACGTTCTGGAAAAGTTGAAAGAGCTTAATTGCTGACTTTTTAAAAGCCTACTAATTAGTAGGCTTTTTTTTTACTCTATTTACTTTTTTTCATAAATTTTAAAACTATGCTAGAAAGCCACTTCGGAAATTTTATTGTAACCATTTTCATAATAAATTCCTCCTATTTTAATTAATATAAAAATAATAGTACCCCACATCCTATAAGAAGTAATGCCACAACAGCCGACCATATCCATCCTGGTAAAATCATAGATAAAATTACAGATGCACCTGTGGCTAAGCATAAGGTACCTAAAAGTCCTTTTGACTTATTTCTCATAAAACACCTCCTCTGGTGTGATTCAAATGAACTCAAGTCCTTTATATACTTAAATTTATGCACTATATATTTTTTTTAGACCTTATAACTACTTTAATCAAAACTAAATACCAAAATAAAGGCTACCCCAAAATCTTAATTTTAGAATAACCTTATATAAAATGTTACTAGCTTTTAATTTGAATTTTTTTCTATATTATAGGCAACCATTGATAAGTTACTATTATCCAATAGATTAAAAATACTATTATTACTCCGAATAAGTAGTTATTTTTGTTCTTATTGAATTTATTCAATACAGCCCCAAATACTATACCTATAACAAAATCCATAATTACTGCTAATGGAACAAATATAAACTCAGTGGTAACAATTCCTCCCATTTTCTCTATTATTGCTTCATATATAAATATAGTTGGTATTGCATGTACTATATCATATATATGACTTGTTCCTGTTATTATTATAAATACAATATTTCCAATTAATGAAAGAATTGCGAACATCATACCACTAGCTAATATAGGTTTATTTTTTATAAATTTATTAATCTTATTCATATTTACTTCTCCTTAAATAATAATAATTATATATCTCTAATATTTTTCATTTATAACCCCAAGACTAGATGCTTTTATAGTTTTCATATCCTTTAATTTTTCTAAATCTGCCTTATTACCTACAACTACTGCCCCTACTACTTTTATATTATTTTTGTCTATTTTATTATTTTTACCTACTAAAGCCTCATGTATATCTTTTATATCCCTTTTATACTTTCCGCCTCTCTTTAAACCTAATTCTATTGTTTCTACAAATGTATCTACAGGGTCCTTTTTCAATTCTCCATCTTTTTCTATAGTAGAAAATCCTACAGCATAATTTTCTTCCACAGTTTGAGCTTCTGTATAAGCAATATCACTTTTATAAGGTTTAAGACCTCTTATTCTATCCCCTTTAAAAGTATCTACCCACATCCAATTTATATCTATTTCTTTTGGTAAAATATTTTTAACTTCTTCTAATGAATATTGTCTGTCAAAAGATATCGCCATCTCTATATTTTTATTTTGATCTATACTATCTATTTTAAATAAATCATTCGGATATTTATCAAATCCAACTAAAGGATGATAAAATTCCATAATCCTATTTCCGAAGTAAGAATACAATTCATTTGAATTTGTTCTTATATTATATGGATAATTTGAATTTTCTATATCAATTTCTCCTACATAAACAGGTTTTCCATCTATTAATTTATACTTAGGGGCTAGTGCTCCACTACTTAGTAACTTACTCTCTTCTTCCCATATACCCAAAAATGTATTAGCTCCTACTATACTATGGTATATATCATAAGATATAATTTCTTTCGATACTATATATGGTGTCATTTGTAATTTAGTAATAATTCCTAAAACTAACACTAATATAGTCATTCCAAGACTTATAAATGTTATCTTCATATAACTTTTCTTTTTTGCATTCTTTATTATGTCCCCTTCTATTGAATTTTCAAAATCAAATAAATTATCTAATTCTCTTTCAATGTCTTTATCCTTTTTCATTTTTTTTATCCCACCTTATCTTAAATTCATTTCTGGCCCTATATAGATAGGTTTTTATGGTTTCTTCTTTCATATCTAAAATACTTCCTATTTGGATATAGCTAAGTTCTAATTCATATTTCAATACTATAAGATTTTTATAAATAGGCTTTAGTTTATCTACTACTCCATCTATTTCCGTCTTGTTCTCTTTTTTTATTATAATAGTCTCATTATCATCTTCTAATAAATGATTCAGCGAATTTTCATCTAAATCTACAACTGGATGTCTACTTTCTTTTCTACATAAATCGTAATATTTATTTATAGCTACTTTAAATAGCCATGCAGATATATTACTTTCACTTAAGTGAACTATATTTTCTATAGCCTTTATAAATGTATCTTGAACTATATCCTTAGCCTCTTCCTTATTACATCCAATTTTTATCAAATATCTATAAATTATATTAGATTTTTCTTTGTACAACGCTTCTATATTCTTTTGTTTGTGTTGCAAGACTATTAACTCCTTTCATCTATATAACGTTTGATTGATAAAAAAGTATACAAAATTTTCTCATATTTTTTTAATTTATTCTAATAAAAAAGAGATGAATAATCCATCTCTAATCTCTACATATTCCTTATTATGAGTAAATTACCTTCACTTACTTTAATGCTGCATATATCTTTTAACATTACATTGGATATTCCAAGTGGAACCCCATAGTCCATGTCATAATTATTTAAAGGATATTCTAAATTAATAAGTGTTACGCCCTTTGCTTGTCCACTTAAAGGTATTACAGATATAGTTTCACCTTTTTTTCCAACAATACCTATTTCCTCATTAATAGCAATATACATTATTGATTTTTCAGATATAATTTTTGGTGTTATTCCCATTGTTCTTACATAGTAAAGTAGATTAATATTTGAAATCATATGATCTTCTCTTCCACCAAGTGCTCCAAAGAAATCAATATTAGTAGCATTAAGTTTATTTGCTAAATATATACAAAGTTGTGAGTCAGTTTCATTTTTTTTTGATGGAAATTTTTCAAACTTAACATTATTATCTTTATAATATTTAATAACATCTTCATGTACTGAATCTAAATCACCTATAATATAATCAGGTACAATCCCCATCTTATATGTATGGTTTGCACCTCCATCAGCACATATTAAATAGTCATAATTATTTTTTATAATATTTTTTATAAAATTATAATCTTTTACTTCTCCATTTAATACTATACCTACTTTCATAGTACAACTCTATAATGAAGAATTTTTTCTGAATAATTCAACAGTTTTCTCTATATCATCACTGTTAAATATTGCAGAACCTGCTACTATTATATTAGCTCCTGCCTTAACCACTCTGTCTACATTTTCAGGTTTTATACCACCATCAACCTGTATATCAACCTTTAAGTTTTTACTATCTATAATAGTCTTTAACTCTTCTATTTTTTCTATCATTGACCCTATAAAAGACTGTCCTCCAAATCCAGGATTTACAGTCATTATTAAAACCATATCTACTTCACTTAATATATGCTTTATGGTTTCTATAGGTGTTCCTGGATTTAATGCAACTCCAGCTTTAACATTATAAGATTTTATATTTTGTATTGTTCTATGTAAATGTGTACAAGCTTCTTGATGTACTACTATTAAGTCGCATCCTGCATCTACAAAATCTTTTATGTACTGATCTGGATTTGATATCATAAGATGTGCATCAAATACCATATCAACATTTTTTCTTAAACTTTTCACTATTGCAGGTCCAAGTGTTATATTAGGAACAAAATGTCCATCCATTACATCTATATGTAAGTATTCACACCCTGCTTTTTCTACTTTTTTTACATCCTCTAATAATCTAGCAAAGTCTGCTGATAGTATCGATGGTGCTAATTTTATCATTTTAGTATCTCCTTTTCCCTTGTCTTATTTCATTTAGTAGTTGAATATAACTATCGTATCTTTCCTTTGATATTTTCCCATTTCCAACAGCTTCTTTAACTGCACAATTAGGTTCATTTTGATGAATACATTTTGAACCAAATCTACAATCATCAAAATTATCAAATTCTATAAAATAGTCTTTTAGTTCATAATCTAATATATCGTCTAATGTAAGCGAACTAAACCCTGGGGTATCTGCAACCATTCCACCAATTTCTAACTTTAATAGTTCTGCATGACGAGTTGTATGTTTTCCTCTTTTTATTTTATCACTTACTTCTCCAGTTTGTAGTTCAAACTTTTTGTCTATCTCATTTAATAAACTAGATTTTCCTACTCCTGATGGTCCAGCAAAAACTACTACACAATCTTTTAACTCTTCTTTTATCTTTTCTATATTTAACTTAGTTTTATTGCTCACTGGTATTACTTTATATCCACTAAGTTCATATATAGCTTTTAATTCATTAATATAATTTTCATCATCTAAGTCTGCTTTTGTGAGTACTATAACTATTTCTAAATTTTCTTTTTCTGCTAGTACTATAAATCTATCTAATAGGGATAAATTTGGCTTAGGGTTTTTTACAGCAAAAACTATTAGTGCTTTATCTACATTTGCTATAGGTGGTCTTACAAGCTCTGTATCCCTTTTATCTATATCCTCTACAACACCTTTTTTAGTCTCTTCATCAACTACACTCATACTTACTCTATCTCCGACCAAAGGTGTTACTTTTTGTTTTCTAAATATTCCTCTAGCTCTACATTCATAAAGTCCATTTGCTGTATCGACGTAGTAAAATCCCCCTATTCCTTTAATGATTTTTCCTTTTAACATTAAATGTCCTCCTTAAAGTTTATGATAATATCTATATTGTTTCCTATTTCTATATAATATCATATTAATCTTATAATTAATTATACTTTTTAATATTAAAAGGTGTCTCCTATTATAGAGACACCTGTATTTGTAATCTTTTATGTTGTTGGTTCTGTTGTTGGTGCATCCTCAGGTGTATTACCTGATTCTGGCGGTGTTGGTTCTGGAGTTGTAACAGGTGGCGTTTCCGGAGTTGTAACAGGTGGTGTTTCTGGTTTTGTAACAGGTGGTGTTACAGGTGGTTTCACTGGTGTTTCTGGTTTTGTAACAGGTGGTTTAGGTGTCGTTGTTGTTGGTGGCTTAGGTGTAGTTGATGGTATTTCTGGCTTTTCCTCAGTTTCATTTGAACTACCCTTTGGTCCCTTGCTTACAACTACATTTATCTTATCACCTTCTTCAACACTTGATGACCCTGTAGTTGGACTTTGAGTTAATACAACCCCTTTTTTATATATTTCACTATAATCATAAGTTACCTTACCTAACCCAAGCTTATTTTCCTTTAATACATTCTCAGCTACATCTAGTGTATATCCTTCTATATTTGGAACTTCAGCTCTCTTTGCGCCCTTACTTAATATTATAGTTATAGTATCACCCTTTTGAACTGCACTACCTGCTACAGGCATTTGTTCTATTACATGATCCTTTTCAACTTCTGCATTATACTTATCTCTTATAGTAAACTTTAATTTTAACTTATCAAGAGTTTTTTGAACTTCATCTAAACTCATATTTGTAAGTTCCGGAACTTTCATTTCCTTACCTGAACCTGCACCTATAGGAAGGTACTTAAATGCAAATACTACTTGAGCTACTAGTATTAAAATCAGGACTGTTGCTGCTATTTTAAGCCTTTTTCTAGTTTTAGGGCTATCTTCTTTTTTAGATTTCTTTTTCTTTGTCTTTTTAGGTTTTCCCACGTACTCGTACTCATCCTTATCTTCAATGTCTTTTTTACTATTTTTTTTATTTTCTTCTTTATCCATATTTACTACAGGAGTAGTTTTTATAGATTTATTCATTTCATTTCCATCTATTTTCTTTGTTGCGAAATTATCATATTCTTTTATAAAATCTAAGTCTATATTTTTTTCTATATATTCGATATCCTCTATAAGTTCTTCTGCACTTTGATATCTATCACTACTAGATTTTTCAGTTAATTTTTTTATTATAGTCCTTACACTTTGAGGTATACTTACCTTTTCTTCAGAAGTAAATTCTATCTCATCGTTTATATGTTGTAGTGCTATTGATATTGGGCTATCTCCTCTAAAAGGAACTTTACCTAATAACATTTCATATAAAACTATCCCTAAAGAATAAAGGTCAGCATTATTACTTACAAATTTTCCTTTGGCTTGTTCTGGTGAGAAATAATGTACTGAGCCTATTATACTTCCTATATTTGTCATAGTTGAATTTGAAACGGCTTTTGCTATCCCAAAATCAGCAACTTTAACTATTCTATCTTCACTAGATATAAGTATATTATGAGGCTTTATATCTCTATGGATAATACCTTTTTTGTGAGCTGCACTAAGTGCCATAGCTATTTGCTTTGTTATATCAAGAGCAGTATATTCATCTAAAGTACCTTCATTTTTTATGATTTCCTTCAAATTTTGTCCATCAACAAATTCCATTACTATGTAATGTACTTTTCCATCTTCACCAACATCATACACATTTACTATGTTTGGATGTGAAAGACTAGCTACTGCTTCTGCTTCTCTTTTAAATTTTCCTAAGAATTCTTCATCATCTACAAATTCAGGTCTAAGAACCTTGACTGCGACAGTTCTATTTAGCAACTTATCCTTTGCCTCATAGACAAAAGCCATACCTCCATCACCAATTTTTCTGATGATTTCATATCTATTTCCTAAAATTGTCTCTCCCACTTTATCACCATCCTAATTATGCTTTATTAATATGACGGATACATTATCTTTTCCTGATGTTTCATTTGCCATATTTATTAGTTCATTACTTAATATTTCTAGATCTTCATCCTTTTGTACTACAGATTTAATGTCTTCATCTTCTACACACCCAGTAAGTCCATCTGTTGCCAATAAAATCATATCATTTATATTTAACTTGTACTTAAATATATCAACTATCACCATTTCATCAGTTCCAATAGCTCTAGTTATATGATTTCTTCTTGGATGAGTTTTCGCTTCAGATTCTGTTATTATATTTGCTTTTACAAGTTCTTCAACGATAGAATGATCTGTTGTTATTTTTTTAAACTCATCATTTTGTAGAATATAACATCTACTATCTCCTACATTTGCAACATATAAATTATCTTTGTATATTATCGCTATCGTAAGTGTTGTCCCCATTCCCTGAAACTCAACTTCACTTATAGATTTTTTATGAATTATAGAATTGACACTATTATAAGCTTGTTTTATTATATCATCCACATAATCTATTTTTATGCTTTTACTTTGCAATAAATTCTCTTTTAAAAAACATATTATATTTTCAACAGCTAATTCACTTGCTACTTCACCTTTGTTATGTCCACCCATTCCATCAGCTATAGCAAATATTGATACTGTCTCTAAGTTATCATTTTGAATAACTTCCCCCCTGCAGTAATCCTCATTATTCTTTCTAACTTTTCCTACATGGGAGGCATAGCTATAAACCATAAAATTTCCCCCTTAAAACTACTTATATTTTCTTCTTAGCTGACCACATGCCCCACTTATATCAGAACCCATAGATATTCTAACTGTAGCTGGTATATTATTCTTCTCTAGATTATCTCTAAATTTATATATAAATGTTTTATCTGGTTTTTCATAATCTCTTTCTTCTACCTTATTTATAGGTATTAAATTTACATGACATAACATTCCTTTTAAAAGAATCGCTAGAGCTTTCGCATCTGCTTCAGAGTCATTCACACCTTTTATAAGCGAATATTCAAATGTAACCCTTCTATTAGTTTTCTTTATATAATATTTACATGCGTCTAATATTTCTTTTATTGAATATGCATTTGCAACAGGCATAATTTCTTTTCTAGCTTCATCATATGGTGAATGTAGAGATAAAGCTAGGTTTATAGGTAATTCTAAATCTGCAAATTCATACATTTTTGGTGCTACTCCACATGTTGATAAAGTTATATGTCTATATCCTATATTAAGCCCATTTTTATCATTTACAAGTCTTAAAAATTGCTTAGTATTATCAAAATTATCTAGTGGTTCTCCACTACCCATTAAAACGATATTCGACACTCTTTTGCCTGTATCCTCTTGGATTCTCATAATTTGGTCTAAGATTTCCCATGGTTCTAGATTTCTTATTAATCCATCTATTGTAGATGCACAGAATCTACAACCCATTCTACATCCTACCTGATTTGATACACATACTGTAACTCGGCTTTCATAGTCCATCATTACAGTTTCTATTATATTTCCATCTGCTAGTAAAAATAAATACTTTTTAGTTCCATCTACCTTAGATTCTAATTTTAATTCTACTTCTAAATTTCCAATATATGAAACTTCATCTAATTTATCTCTTAAGCTTTTTGATATATTGTTCATATCATCAAAGGTCTTAGCTCCTTTATAAATCCATGAATAAATTTGGCTACCTCTAAAAGGTTTTTCTCCTATTGTTTTCATGAACTCCTTTAGCTCTTCTTCTGTAAAGTTTTTTAATGCTACCTTTTTATTTTCCATGCTTTCACTACCTTACTTTCCTAAATTTAGCTATAAAGAAACCATCTATACCATGTATATTTGGATATATCTTTAAATATCCTTTATCTTGATTTTCTAAGTCTACTTTTACTTCATCAATTGGTACAAGTTCAAAATCTTCATTCTCTTCAATAAATGATTTTACTACATCTATGTTCTCTACATCTTGTATAGTACATGTACTATATACTAAATATCCTCCGACTTTTACATATTTAGAAGAATTTTCTAAAATAGTCTTTTGTATAGTTGGTAAATCCTTAAGTTCAGCTTTTTCTTTGTATTTTATTTCAGGCTTTCTTCTAATTATTCCAAGTCCTGAGCAGGGAACATCTGCTAGTACATAATCGAATTTATTTATAAATTCTTTATCAATTACAGATGCATCACCTAATTCTACATCTATATTCGTAAGACCAAGTCTAGATACAGTAGAATTTATTAATTTTAACTTATGTTCAAATATATCTCTAGCTATAACCTTACCTGTGTTATTCATAAGTGTTGCTAAGTGTGTACTTTTTCCTCCAGGAGCACTACATATATCTAATATATCCGAGTTTTCCTTTGGATTTATAACCTTCCCTACTATCATGGAACTTATATCTTGAATAGTAAATAATCCATCTTTAAAAAACTTGTTATTTTCTATATTTTTAAGATTTTCAACTTTTATAGCTTCATCTACAGTAGAAACTTTGTTACACTTAATACCCATTTCTTCAAGTTTTTTTATAAGTTCATCTCTAGTTATTTTTAAAGTGTTAGTCCTTATATATAAACTAGATTTTTCATTATTTGCTTTTAATAAATCTTCTGTAAAATCTTTTCCAAAGCTATTTGTCCAATTTTTTATTATCCAAGGATTATAAGAATATTTTGTAGATAAATACATTATAGTATCTAAATCATCTATGTTTTTTATAGTTGCTTTATTTCTAGTTACATTCCTAAGTATAGCATTTACAAATCCAGCTGACCTGTTATCATATTTTTTAGCTAAATTTACAGTTTCATTAACTGCTCCGTGATCTTGTATACTATCTAAAAATGTAAGTTGATAAATTCCCATTCTAAGCAATATTCTAACATAAACTGATAATTTTTTCGCCTTTATCTTTGAAAGTTTATCTATAATATAATCTAGATAATATTTATTTTCTACAACTCCATATATAAGTTCTGTTGCGAATCCTCTATCTTGATCTGTCATTTCTAATTCTCTAAAATGCTTATTAATAGATATATTAGAATAATTATTATTTTTCTCTATATCATAAAGCACCTTAAGTGCTATTTCTCTTGCCTTCATATTTATTTCTCCTTTCGAAACATAAAAATGGGATGTCTCTAATCCTAAAATTTAGACATCCCCCAATCTTTTTTTAGTCATTATTTCTCTGCGATATTGCTACTAATCTTAATAGTTGAAGTACTGATGTTAAAGCTGCTGCAACATATGTCATAGCTGCTGCTGTAAGTACACTTCTACTTTGACTAATCTCTTTATCTTCCACTATTCCTAAGTTGCCCATTTGTGCTATCGCTCTACTAGAGGCATTAAATTCAACTGGCAATGTTATTATTTGAAATAAAACCGAAGCTGAAAATAATAGTATTCCTATTTTTAAATATGGCCCTCTAGTAAAGAAAAATCCTAGCATAATTAAAAACCAAGATATATTAGAAGCAAAGTTAACAACAGGAACAAGAGTACTTCTTAATTGAAGTGGTACATATCCCTTTGCATGTTGAATTGCATGACCACATTCATGTGATGCTACTGCAACTGATGTTATTGATGTTCCATAATATATATCTTGAGATAATCTTACTACTTTTCTTCTTGGGTCATAATGGTCACTTAATCTTCCATTAACCATTTCGATTCTAACATCATATAAACCATTGTTATCTAGTATTCTTCTTGCCGTCATTTCTCCCGTATATCCTCTATGAGTATTTACTTTTAAGTATCTGCTAGTGGTTGAAGTAACTTTAAACTGAGCATACATTGTAAATAATATTGCAGGTATTAATATAAATATAGTTGGGTCAAAATTAAATCTAGATCCCATATATGGATACATATACAACACTCTCCTATACTTTTTTTGATGTGAAAAATTCTATAGCTTCTTTTACTTCCTGTATATCTATATTTGTATCTACACAAGGTCCATTGGGTCTTTTGTTGAATACTCCAAGTACAGGTATCCTACTTATATCTTGAACTCCCGAAGTTAAATCTCTCTCACAAGCAACTGCGATTACTGCCTTTGGCTTATTATCTAAAATTATTTTCCTTGCTAATGTCCCACCAGTAGCTACAAAAATTTCAACATCGGTATTTTCCTTCAATCTAACTAAATCTCCAATATTACAAAGACCACATTGCTTACAGTTTTCTATTTCACTAGTTACCTTAAGCTTACAACTGTTCTTTTGAACACAATGAGGTATTAGAATTAGTATATCTTCTTCTTTTAAATTATATTTATTGCTATATATATTTTTATTATTAAGCTTTATATATATTTTTCTCACTTCATTTTTTGATATCCCCATTAATTTTGCAATTGAAGTTATTATGGGAAATAAAACACTAACTATTTTAAAGTTAATATCCATCAATTTAGATTTTACTCTTTTATTATTAACTACTTTATATGTTATTATAGTTGAAAATATTATTACAAATACTAATAAAGCTACTAAAACATTTACTGCTATGGAAAATAAATGGGCCGAATTTAATAAAAATAAGTTTATAAGTGTTGTTCCTACTACTAATATACCAATTAAAACACTTATAATAGCAATATATTTTCTTGTATCTAACATATCATTCCCTAACCTAAAACTAGGCCAGTTTCTACGCTATTCCCTTTTATATATTCTCCTACTAATACTCTTTTCTTTCCAGGCATTTGTATTTCTTCAACTAAAATAACATTATCTTTTGTACTTATTTTTATGCCTTCTTTATCCACACTAAGTATTGTTCCAGCTTCTTTTATACTTTGTTCATCTAATACTTTAGTCTTCCATATTTTCATAGTTTCTCCATTGTATGTTGCATATGCACTTGGCCATGGATTAACTCCTCTTACTAAGTTATGAACTTCTTTTGCACTTTTTGAAAAATCTACATGACCTAAAGTTTTGTTCATCATAGGAGCATAAGAGAATTTTTCATGTTCTTGAACTATTCTAGGCGCACATCCTTTTTCTATTAACTCTAAAGTTTCTTTTAAAGTCTTTGCTCCAATTTCTTTCATCTTATCATGAAGTTCACCTGCTGTTATCTCATCATCTAAGTCGAATTCAGATGTTAATATCATATCACCTGTATCTAGACCTTCATCCATATACATAGTTGTTACACCTGTTTTTTCTTCACCATTTATTATTACCCAGTTTATAGGTGCTGCTCCTCTATACTTTGGTAGTAGAGATACATGAACGTTTATACATCCTAGTTTTGGTATATCTAAAATTGACTTTGGAAGTATTTGACCAAATGCCACAACCACTACTACGTCTGGATTTAAATTTCTTAAAATTTCTACAAAGCTTTCTTCCCTTGCTCTTTGAGGTTGATATACAGGTATATCATATTTTATAGCTAACTCCTTTACTGGAGGCATTCCCATTTTCTTCCCTCTACCCACTGGTTTATCTGGTTGAGTAACTACACCTATTACTTCATGTTCTTCATCTATTATTTTTTGTAAGCATCCAGTAGCAATGTCTGGAGTACCCATAAATACTATTCTCAATAAACTCAACTCCTACTACTTCTCTATTTTGTCAACAAATAATATTCCATCTAAATGGTCTATTTCATGGCAGAATGCTCTAGCTAAAAGCTCATCTCCCTCTATCTCTATAGCCTGACCTTTTCTATTGAAGGCTCTTACTTTAACAATATAAGGTCTTCTTACAGCTCCTGATTCTCCTATTACGCTTAGACATCCTTCATCATCTATTTGTTCTCCAGATGTAACTATTATTTCAGGATTTATAAGTTCTATAAGTCCATCTCCTACATCTATAACTACCACTCTTTTTAATATTCCTACTTGTGGTGCTGCAAGACCTACTCCATCAGCATTATACATAGTATCTGCCATATCTTCTAATAATTGAATTATTTTTTCATCAATTTTTTCTACTTTTTTAGATTTCTTTCTTAATACAGGGTCTCCAATTTGAACTATTTGTCTTAGTGCCATATTTCTTCCTCCTAAATTTATAATACAGTATTCGGGTTAATATCAATGGATATATTAATATCTTTACTAAATACTACCTCTCGTTTTGTTATACATATATACTTTATTATACCCTTTAATAAATTTATTTCAATATTATCATCTTTAAATAATATCTGCCATCTATAATTTTGATTTATTTTAGATATGGAACAAGGATTAGGACCTAATATAAAATCAAAATCACACATCCCCCTTTGTTTTAAAAGATATATTATTGAATTATACATATTTTTGGCATTTTGTTCTACAAGCCTTTCTTTTTCTCCACTTATTACAACACTTATCATATTATTAAAAGGTGAGTATCCGAAAACCTTTCTTATCTTTATTTCATCTTCATAAAAATTCTCAAAGTCATAATTTATAGCTCTCCTTATTGCATAGTGGTCAGTGTCGTATGTTTGTAAAATTACAGTTCCTTCTTTATCAGACCTTCCTGCTCTTCCAGAAACCTGAGTTACTAATTGGAATGTAGTTTCAGAACTTTTAAAGTCCGGGAAATTTAATATCATATCAGCAGATAATATTCCAACTAAAGTTACATTTTCAAAATCAAGGCCTTTACTTAGCATTTGTGTTCCTATTAGAACTTGAGCCTCTTTATTTTTAAACTTTTCTAGCATTTCTTCTAATTCACCTTTTTTAGAAGTGGTATCTTTATCCATTCTAATAACTTTTATATGATGAAATATATTTTTTATCTCTTCTTCTATTCTTTGAGTACCTGTTCCAAATGGTTTTACATAGCTACTACCACACTCTGGACATTCATTTGGTATTTCTTTTTCATATCCACAGTAGTGACATCTTCCTATATTTTTTCCCTTGTGATATGTAAGCGATATATCACAATTTTCACATTGAAATACATATCCGCACTTTCTACAAGATACAAAATTACTATATCCTCTTCTATTTAAAAATAATATTACTTGACTATCATTTTTTATAGCTTTTTCTATTTCCTCTTGTAGTTTAAAACTAAATATGCTTTTGTTCCCATTATTTAATTCATTTTTCATATCTATTACATTTATTTTTGGTAAAGGTTTTTTATTAGCTCTATTTTTTATAGATATAAGATTATAGTTGCCACTCTTAGCATTATAGTACTCCTCTATTGAAGGTGTTGCAGAACCTAATACTAATGATATGTTATTTTTAATTGCCATAAATCTAGCAACTTCTATTGTATTAAACTTAGGATTTTTTTCTGACTTATAAGATGATTCATGAAACTCATCGATTATTATTACTCCTAGGCTATTAAATGGAGCAAATAATGCAGATCTAGCACCTATTAATATTCTTATATTACCTAGTTTTATCGCTTTATAAACATCATGTTTTTGACCTTCTGAAAGTTGACTATGGAATACTCCAACGATATCTCCAAATCTATTTTTAAATCTTGATATTGTTTGTGGAGTTAATGCTATTTCAGGAACTAATACAATACTGTCTAGCCCCTGACTTATTGCATAATCTATTATTTCCATATATACTTCTGTTTTTCCACTCCCTGTAACTCCATGTATCATATATGGTTTTTTATATTCATCAAACATTTCTAATGTTACTTTATTTATTGCATATTTTTGTTCATCATTCAACGTTATATCCTTTGACTTAGTTTTATAAATACTATCTGGCTTTCTGTAAAAATCCTTAAGTTTTAAACTTATCAAATTTTTGCTATGGAGTGAATTTATACTAGACTTTGATACTTTTAATATTTCTATCAAGTCACTTATCTCTACATTATCATTACTTTTCAAAAAATTAATTATATCTTTTTGCTTATTTCCAAGAGATATTTTATTTTCTTTTAAATAATCATTTATATCATTTTCCTTCATACCTAAAGATAGATAGCAAATCTTTTTTTCGTTTTTGTGATCTTTATATTCCCACTCTAAATTTATAATTTTTTTTCTTTTCATTCTGTCTAAAATAGAATTTATATTTTTTATATTTTTAAACTTATCAACTTTGACCTTATTTTTATTAGATACAATAGTATTTACTATTAATTCTTCATCTTTACTTAAATTAATATTTATATCAAATCCATCTTTAATACTTGCAACCTTATAGTGATTTAACTTATATCCCTTTGGATATATTAAATTTATACAATCTATATATGTACATAAATATCTATTTTTCATCCAATTTACTAATTCTAAATCACCTTCTCTAAATATAGGTTTTTCATCAAGTAAGTCTACTATTTCTTTTATTCTTATATTTGCATCTAATTCATTTGTAAGTTCAAAAACAAAAGCCTCTGTAGGTCTATTACCTTTTCCAAACGGAACTAATACTCTATGCCCTATTTCCAAGTCTTCAAGAAGAAAATCAGGAACTTCATATGTAAATAAATTATCTGTGTGAACAGTATTATTTCTGACAACTACTCTTGCATACTTTCCCATATACTCACCTGCCTTTACTTCCAATCCATAAATCAGCAAAAGGGTGAAAACTAAACTCCACTATATAAAGTCCTATATTTTGGACTTTATTAAATAGAACTTATTTTTCACCCCAATTTGGCATTATCTATCTAATAGCTCTTTTATTTTATCTAAAATAACATTAGCTACTTCTTCTTTTTTCATTTTAGGATATTCAGTCATATTACCTTTTTTATCTATAATTTTTACTATATTAGTGTCAACTCCAAATCCTGCACCTTCTTTAGTTAAATCATTTGCTACTATGAAATCAAGATTTTTTCTCTCTACTTTTCCTTTTGCATTTTCTATAAGGTCATTAGTCTCTGCTGCAAATCCAACTAATATTTTATCTTTTTTTACTTTTCCTATTTCAAGGGCAATGTCCTTATTTCTATCTAGATTTATAACTAAATCATCATTGCTTTTTTTTATTTTTCTATCAACATAACTTTTAGGTTTATAATCTGCTACAGCTGCGCTCTTTATTATAACTTGATTTTCATCTAAGTTTTCAAGTACTGCTTCATACATTTCTTTAGCTGATTCAATTTTTATAATTTTTTTAAGATTTTGTGGCGGTGTTAGGTTTGTTGGACCTGACACAAGAGTTACTTCTGCACCCCTATTTATAGCTTCTTTAGCTATTGAGTATCCCATTTTACCTGTTGATCTATTAGTTATATATCTTACAGGGTCGATACTCTCTATTGTAGGTCCTGCTGTTATCATAATCTTTTTACCTTTTAAATCTTGTTCCTCTATAAGTAAACTTACAACAGCTTCTACTATAACTTCTGGAGAAGCTAATTTACCTTTTCCTATATCACCACAAGCAAGTCTTCCACTCTCTGGTTCTATAAAACTATACCCTAACTCTTTCAAAGTTGTTATATTTTTTTTGAGAATAGGATTTGCGTACATATTAGTATTCATAGCAGGTGCTATTAGTATTTTACCAGTAGTAGCCATTAATGTAGTTGTAAGCATATCATCACATATTCCATTAGCAATTTTACCTATAACATTAGCTGTTGCAGGTGCTATTAAAAATACATCTGCCTTTTTTGCTAGTGATATATGTTCTACATCCCATGTTTTTGGTTCTTCAAACATGTCACTTACTACATAATTTTGACTTAGAGACTGAAAAGTTAAAGGTGTAACAAATTCAGTTGCGCTACTTGTCATTATCACATGTACATTTATCCCTAGCTTTTTTAGTCTACTTACTACATCACAAGCTTTATATACTGCTATTCCTCCACTTACACCAAGTACAACAGTTTTATTATTTAACATAGAATTAATCCTCTTCTATATTTTGATGTTGTTCTGCATGAAGCTTAGCTTCTTCTATATCTATTTCTTCTTGAGTTAATAATCTGTAATATATATCACCATCAGCAACTTCTTGAGTAGCTACAGTAACTGGTTTATTTTCTTTTTTATTTGGAACATATGGAGCAGCACCGTCGATTATTTCTCTAGCTCTCTTTGCAACAGTAACAACTAAGTAATATCTATTGTCTATTTTGTCTAATACTTCGTTTATAGATGGTTTTAACATATTATAATTCCTCCTTGAACTTCTCTATTATATTATTTTTATATCTACTAACTTTGTTTTTCTCGGATAATATTATACCTTGTATTTCATTAACAGCTTGTTCTACATCCTTGTTTATTATGAAATAGTCATAGTTTTCTATTTGTTTAATTTCTTCAAATGCACAACTAAATCTTTTTTCTATTTCTTCTGAACTTTCAGTTCCTCTTCCAATTATTCTACTTTTTAATTCTTCTAAGGATGGCGGAAGCACAAATATAAATACTCCCTCTGGACAAACTTTCTTCATTTGCTTTGCACCTTGCATTTCAATTTCAAGCAAAACATCCTGTCCTTTTTCTAGACATTCCATAATAGCTGCTTTTGGGGTTCCATAGAAGTTATCATAAATTTGAGCATATTCTAAAAATTCACCCTTACCAATCATATCTTCAAAATTTTCTTTATCTATAAAGAAATAATTTACTCCATCAACTTCTCCCGCTCTTGGCTTTCTTGTAGTAGCTGATACCGAAAGTTTTATCTGGTTATTGTCTTTTAATAATTCCTTACATATAGTACCTTTTCCAGCTCCTGATGGACCTGATACTACTAGCAACAGACCTTTTCTCTTAACCATTAGTATATCTTCCTTTCTAATTGTCTATGTAGCAATTTTATATTATTCTATGTTTTGAATTTGTTCTCTTATTTTTTCTAACTCACTTTTAACTTCAACAACTAAGTTAGTTATATTTATATCTGATGACTTTGAACCTATCGTGTTAGTTTCTCTGTTCATCTCTTGAATTATAAAATCTATTTTTCTTCCTATTGATTCATCTTTAACAACAGTCTTTTTTAACTGTTCTATGTGACTATTAAATCTTACTATTTCTTCTGTTATACTACTTTTATCAGCATATATTGCTACTTCTTGAGCTAATCTATTTTCATCAATTATACTAGGATCTTCTAGCATATCTTTTATTCTATTATTTAACTTTTCTTTATAATCGGTAACAACATTATATGAGTATTTTTCAATATCTTCAATATAACTTTTAAGAAGGTCACATCTCATTATAACATCATCTGCAAGTTTTTTTCCTTCTTCACTTCTCATTTCTCTTAATTTTACTAAAGCTTCTATTATAGCCTCTTTTAACATTGACCAAAGAAGATATTCATCTTCTTCTTTTTCCTCGCTTTTTACAATATCAGAGAACTTAGCTACATTCATAACACTTATATCATCAACTAAGTCAAACTTATCTCTTATATCTTTTAATATATTTATATATTGGCTAGCTAATGTTTCATCGAATTTTAAGTTTACATCTTCGCTGCCTAATAAGTCAAGCTTTATATATAAGTCAACTCTTCCTCTTTTTGCATAGTCTTTAACTAAAATTCTAACCTTATCCTCTAAAAATGAAATCTTTCTCGGAAGACGTATATTTATATCACAATATTTATGATTTATAGTTTTACATTCAACTAAAAAATAATAGTTATCATTTTTATATTCTCCTCTTCCAAAGCCTGTCATACTTACAGCCATATTATACCTCCAAAGTTCCTTCGCATATTTTTACTGCTTCTCCCGTCATATAAACAAAGTCATCTATATCTATCCTTAAAGTTCCACCTTGTGAGGTAACATTTACACTTTTTTTTACTTTATTTAAATAATTACATATAATTGCGCTTGCGGTCATTCCTGTCCCACAGCCTAAAGTGTATCCGCATCCTCTTTCCCAAGTGTATACAGATATATTTTCATTGTCTTGTACTTTTACAAAGTTTACATTTGTTCCTTGCGGAAAAATTCCATTTTTTTCAATTGCACTTCCATACTTATGTACTTGCTCTATATCTAATTTATCAACTAATATCACAGCGTGCGGAACACCCATTAATATATATGATAATTTAAACTCTTTATCTAATGCGTTAATATTTTGCTCTATAAATAAAAAAGTTCCTTTTCCCATGTTCACTTTTATATTTTGTATCTCTTCATTTTCATCAGTTCTTATATTTATCTTTTTTACACCATCTAATGTATCTACATCAAATTCTTTTTCTCTAACTATATTATTGTCATAAATAAACTTAACAAAACATCTAAGTCCATTTCCACACATAGAAGCTCTAGAACCATCAGAATTATAGTATACCATTTCTGAAGCTGCTTTTTTTGAATTTTTAACAACTAATAAACCATCTGCCCCTACAGAAAATCTTCTATTGCAAACTTTTTTAGCTAAATGACCATAATCTTCTGGTATTTTTTCATCAAACCTACCATCTATTGCAATAAAATCATTACCTATTCCATGCAATTTCCAAAATTTCATAATCTCGCCCCTTTAATTTAAATCTCTAAATAAATATTATACAATATTTCTCTAGCTTGTACTAGGCATGAAAACAAATAAGTAAAACTTTAGTTATAGTATAAGTCTACTATTCACATTATATATATTATATGTAATAATTAAGTTACTGACAGTTTGTCTAATGAAAGGAGCAATTATTATGGCTTTAGATGGTTTAGTTATACACTCTATTGTAAGTGAACTATCATCAAAACTTTTAGGTGGTAAGATTGATAAAATTCAGCAACCAGAAAATGATGAATTAGTTTTACATATAAGAAATAATAAAGAAAATTTTAAATTAATATTAAGTGCAAGTTCTTCAAATCCCAGAGTATATATAGCAAATGATTATAAAAAGGAAAATCCTCTTAAAGCTCCTATGCTTTGTATGCTTTTTAGGAAATACATACAAGGTGGAAATATAGTAGGCGTTTCTCAAGTTGGATTTGAAAGAATTATAAAAATTTCTGTTGAATCTCTTGATGAATTAAAAGAAAAAACTACTAAAGATATTATTATTGAAATAATGGGAAGACACAGTAATATAATACTTACTCACTCTAGTGATGATAGTATTATAGACTCTGCAAAAAGGATACCAACTAGTATAAGTAGAGCTCGTCAAATTTTACCAGGACTTACTTATATACTACCACCATCTCAAAATAAATTGAGTCCTCTTGATAATATATCTTCTAATGACTTCATACAAACTTTAAAGAATTTTGATGGTTCTATTTTTAAATCAATTTACTCTAAGTTTTTAGGCATAAGTCCCATTATAGCAAAAGAAATTTGTTTCAGATCTAATATTTCTGAAAATTCTTCTACTATAGACTTATCATTAGAAGAGTTTAATTCACTTTATAAGGTCTTTACTAGCTTATTTGGTGATATAAATAACAACAATTATTCTCCTTGTATTATAATAAATGAAAAAGTTGATAGAGTTATAGACTTTAGTGCAATAAATCTTACTATATTCAATGAATTATCATTTATAAACAAAGATAGTATTTCATCTATAATAGAAGATTATTATAAAACTAAAGATATAAAAGATAGAATTCATCAACGTTCTTCTGACTTAAAGAAAAGTATTTCTATTAAACTTGATAGACTTTTAAATAAGCTTAGTAAACAAAAAGATGAGCTTTTAGAATCAAATAGTGCAGATATATATAAAATAAAAGGTGAGCTTTTAACTTCATATATATATATGATAGAAAAAGGTATGGAGAGTATTGAGGTTTCAAATTTTTATGACCCAAATTATGAAAGTGTAACAATATCTTTAAAAAAGAACCTTACTCCATCTGAGAATGCACAAAAATATTTTAAAAAGTATAACAAAATGAAAACTGCAAAAAAAGAAATAACTCATCAAATAGAAATAAGTAATGAAGAAATAGACTATCTAGAAAATATAATTCTTAGTATAGAAAACTGCGAAAACTTAGCTGAACTTCAGGATATAAGAGAAGAATTGATAAAACTTGGATATGCTAAATCTCAAGGAAAATTAAAATTAAAGAAAGAAACAACCCTTACTACTAAACCTCATGAGTTTATATCTTCTCAAGGTTTTAGAATACTTGTAGGGAAAAATAATAAACAAAATGACCATCTTACTTTAAGGCTTGCTGATAATGATGATATTTGGATGCATACTAAAAATATTCCAGGTTCTCATGTTATTATAAAATGTGCAGGTCATGAAGTTTCTGATGATACAATTTTTGAAGGCGCTATGCTTGCTGCTTACTTTAGTAAATCTAAGCTGTCGTCTAAAGTTCCTGTAGATTATACTAAAAAGAAGAACGTAAAAAAGCCTAGTGGGTCTAAACCCGGCATGGTTATATATGAGAGTAATAATACTGTATATGTGACACCAAATGAAGAAATCGTTGCGAAACTTAAAATCAAAAACTTATAGTCAATAAATGGAATGTATACCTTATATTTAGGATACATTCCATCTTTTTATTTTTTCATATTTATTACCATAACTTTTTCACCATTTATATCAAGTTCACCATTAAATCTAAACCCTCTATCTTCATACATTTTTATAGCATTGGTATTGTTGTCATATATACTTAAGAATATTTCATCATAATCATATTCACTATGTATCTTTTCTAAAATAAGATTAAAACTTCTTTTACCATATCCTTTTCCCTGATATTTTTCATCAATCATAAATCTATCAAACCAAACCCTTCCATCAATACCTTCATCTTCAAACAATCCATACATAGCAAGACCTATAATATTTTCTTCCTCATAGATTGCAATGGGTCTCCAAAAATTAAATTCTCTAGCTTCTTCTAAGCAAGCTTTTGTACTTTCTATAAATCCTATTTGGTTATTTGACACACTAAGTCCTATAACTTCGTCATAATTTTCTTTATCAATTTTTCTAAGTGTTAATTTCATCTTCCTCTACTACCTCTTCTATTTTATAATTTTATGCTTTTATTGTTACAGAATCTCCGCCGTCAATTTCTTTAAGCTTTACTGATATAATCTCATGTTTAGATGTAGGTACATTCTTACCTACATAATCTGCTCTTACTGGAAGTTCTCTGTGCCCTCTATCTACTATAACCGCTAGTTGTATACACTTAGGTCTTCCTATATCCATTATAGCATCTAGTGCTGACCTTACTGTTCTTCCTGTATATAAAACATCATCTACAAGTACTACTATTTTATCATTTATACTAAATTCTATATTTGAACCATTAAGCACTGGGTCTTTATCTAATTTCTTTAAGTCATCTCTATAGAGAGTTATATCTACTTCTCCAGTGTTTACTTTAGTACCTTCTATATCTTCTATCTTATTAGAAATTCTATATGCAATTGGCACACCTCTAGTCTTTATTCCAACTAGAACTACATCTTCAACACCCTTATTTTTTTCTATTATTTCATGACTTATTCTTATTATTGCTCTTTCGATTGCTTTTTCGTCCATTAATTGGGCCTTTTCTAACATATTTAGCCTCCTAAATTTAATATTTTATATAATAAAAACTTCCCATCATAAGACAAGAAGCTTTATAGTTCTAATGTTTAATAAATAGCGCCCCGCTAGTTGCCTTTTGATATCTCTGTATCATTTAAAGGATTTTATTTCTTTTTTAATTATATAATTTTCCGACAATTTTTGCAAGTTATTTAATCTTGTTAATAACAGCCTTAAAGTAGCTTGGAAGCTCTGAATCAAACTCAATATACTCTTTAGTAGATGGATGTATAAATCCTATTTTTTTAGCATGTAATGTTTGTCCTTTAAGCTTAAATTTAGTATTTTTAGATCCATACAGCGAATCTCCTAATAGAGGATGATTTATTGAAAGTGCATGTACTCTTATTTGATGAGTTCTACCTGTTTCTAACCTTGCTCTCATATGGGTAAAATTATCAAATCTTTCTATAACTTCAAAATGAGTTATAGCTTCTCTTCCTCCCATTACTACAGCCATTTTAAGTCTATCTTTAGGATTTCTTCCAAGTGGCTTATTTACAGTTATTTTATCTTCTTTAACTACTCCATAACATATAAATTCATATTCTCTAGTTATAGAATGATCTTTTAATTGTTCTGCTAATGAATTATGAGCATTATTATTTTTAGCAATCATTAGAAGACCCGATGTATCTTTATCTATTCTGTGAACTATTCCAGGTCTTATTACTCCATTTATAGAAGATAAATTATCTTTACAGTGATATAAAATAGCATTTACTAAAGTTCCTTCATAGTTTCCTGGTGCAGGATGAACTACCATGTCTTGTTGCTTATTTAGTATAAGAATATCGCTATCTTCATATACGATATCTATAGGTATATTTTGTGGTGTAACTTCTAATAACTTAGGCTTAGGTATTTCTATTTCAACTTTGTCATCTTCTTTTACAATATATTTTGATTTTTCTATCTTTCCATTAACTTTAACACTGTCATTTTTTATTATTTTTTGGATATAACTTCTAGACATGTCTTCCAATTGTTCTGAAAGATATACATCTAATCTATCGCCTTCTTCTTGATCTATTACTAAAAACTCTCTTATTTCATCCATATCTTCACCTACTCCTTATTGTCATCTTTACCGTCAAAAAATAATATGTATATACATAAAAATATAGTTCCAACAACTACAAAAATGTCTGCTACATTAAATACATATTTCCATATTATTCTAAAATCAAAATAATCTACTACAAAACCTAATCTCATTCTATCTATTAGGTTTCCTATTGCCCCTGCTATTATAAGTATAATACTAGCTTTTGATATTAAATTCGTCTTTTTTGTATGTATATAGTATAACCCAAATATAGATGCTATTAAAGCAACTACTATAAATATCCACTGATTATTTTGAAACATACCAAATGCTGCCCCTCTATTTTCTACATATGTAAGATGGAACATATTTGGTATAATAGGTATAGAACCAACATCTTTTAAATAGTTTAGTGCCCAATATTTTGATAATTGATCTATTGCTATCAATACAATTATTATTAATTCATACATTAACATTTTTATCCTCCTATTTTTAGCCATAGTTTTATTATACAAAAAAAAGCTTCCTAAATGGAAGCTTATTTATTGTTTTTGTGTCTCTTGTTGCTTATCAATATGTTCTATCATTTGAGATATTGTAACAAATTTATATCCTTGTGCTTTTAGCTTAGGTATAATAATATCTAAAGCTTGTATAGTTTGTGATTTTGAATTTCTTACTGTGTTGTAATCATGAAGTAATATTATTGTTCCATTTTGAGACTTAGTAAGTATAGTATTTGTTATACTATAAACACCTGGATTTGACCAATCCCTTGGGTCTAAGTTTGACCAAAGAATTATGTTCATATCTTTTTCCTTTACAATACTACACATATTTCTACTTATTGCTCTATATGGTGGTCTAAAAAGTTTAGGTTCTTTTCCTATTATTTTCTTTATAGCTTCTTGTGTATCTGTGATTTCCTTATCTATTTCTCCATAACTTCTTTTAGCTACATTTATATGTGTAAAAGTATGATTTCCTATTTCATGGCCTTCTTCATTTTCTCTCTTAACTATTTCAGAATTCCATACTACATTCTCCCCTACTAAGAAAAATGTAGCTTTAACGTCATATTTTTTTAATATGTCTAATATTTGTGGTGTGAATACATTATCTGGACCATCATCAAATGTAAGAGCTATTATTTTTTCATTATCATTGCCTCTTTTAATTATTATATCTTCATAATCATTTAAAGTATCATTAATTGTTGTTTTATTAATATTTGAAACTTCCTGTGCTCTAGTTTCATTATGGTTATATATGTATATACTCATTATAAAAATTATACATATTAGTAGTATATACAGAATTTTTTTCATATTCTACACCTTCTTTTGTAGTTTTTTATCTTCTCATATTTGGTATTTTATTTAAATCTGTTAGTTCTTTTAAATCTTCAGAGTAAAAATTACAACCTCTATTTACAAATTTTAAATCCATACTCTTATTTTCTTCTGGTAAGTTATCATGTTCTTTTGCACAATGAGAGCATAGTCCTGTTTCAGGAAGTATATCAAGTCTATCTTCATCAATCTTTTCATGACATATATCACAACTTCCATAAGTATTATTTTCTATTTTTGATAGTGCTTGTTCTACTTGATATAGCTTTCCTTTTTCATGAGTAGTTAAACTATTTTGCATATCTTGCATAAATACATCTGTAGCCATATCTGCTATATGATTATCATAGCTTGAAAGTTCTCCCGAAGAATACCTCTCACCTGTATGACTTGTAGTATCTCCAAACAAAGTGTTATCTTGCATTTCTACTATTAATTTTTCTAAATTCTCTTTTTCTTGTAAAAGTTGAGTTTTATACTTGTTAATATTCATAAATACCTACCTCTTTCTATAAACATCTACTACATCCATTAATTTTGCAATGTATGCACCTATTATAGGCAAATCTACCCAGCCTGCTAATATATAAAATGCTATACCTGCTAATAAAGAAAAACCTATCGCCTGCCCAAATCCTTTACCTAATCCTGCTACAAAGTTTATGATAAATAATCTTCTTTTACTATCTGTAAGCATCATATATTCTCTTATCCTGCTTCTTTCAATAGTTAGCATTAATCTTTCTAAGTATCTTCTTATTAATCCTAAGTCTTTTTGAATATCATCAGATAGATAAAGTCTATTAATCGCTTCATCTAATTCCTTAATATCTACAGGCCCAGGTACATCTTCTTTACCTTTTTTGTGTATCATAAACTTCACTTCCTTTTTATGAAAAACTAATCATAAAAATTTATAATTTCTTTTTATATAAAATAGTATATGAAGATTTGAATTTATCATACAAAAATAAGACATAAATAGATTTAATTCTCTACTTATGCCTTATTTTTATTTTATCTTATAAAAACTTTCTTTCTATTAATCCCACTTTTTTGTATACTTTTCTAAGTGTTTTTCTAGCTTGAGCTTCTGCCTTGTTCGCACCAATAGCATATACATTTTCTAGATAATCTTTATTTTTAAGAAGGTCAATATACTTTTCTCTAATAGGACTTAATGTATCAACTATTATTTCTGCTACATCTTCTTTAAATACTCCATATCCCTTCCCTTCATACATATTCACTATTTCTTCTACACTTTTATTGCCTAATTGTGAGTATATATCTATTAAATTTTTAATACCCACTTGCTCATCATTATATGCAACTACCCCTATTGAATCAGTTACACTCCTTTTTATTTTTCTTCTTACAGTGTCAGAATCATCTGCTAAAAGTATGAATGCATTTTCATTTTCATCAGATTTACTCATTTTCTTGGTTGGTTCTTGTAAGCTCATTACTCTACCAACTTCTTTTGGTATATACCCTTCTGGTATTTTAAAGGTTGGAGAATATCTATTATTAAATCTATTTCCTAAGTCACGAGCTAACTCTAAGTGTTGTTTTTGGTCTTCCCCTACTGGTACTAAGTCTGTTTGATATAATAATATATCAGCAGCCATAAGCACTGGGTAAGTGAATAACCCTGCATTTAAGTTTGCCTCACTTTTTTTGGACTTATCTTTGAACTGAGTCATTCTACTTAACTCCCCCATGTAAGTCATAGTGTTTAATATCCACATAAGTTCCGTATGTGCACTTACGTGTGATTGTATGAATATAGTATTCTTTTCTGGGTCTAATCCACAGGCTAAGTATTGTGCTAATAACTCCATAGTATTTGCTCTTAAATTCTTAGCTTCTTGTGGTACTGTTATAGCATGTAAGTCAACTACACTATAATAGCAGTTATACTCTTCTTGAAGCTTAGTCCAATTTTGTATAGCTCCTAGATAGTTTCCTAATGTCATTTTCCCAGATGGTTGAGCACCGCTAAATATTATTTTCTTATCACTCATCTTTTACCCCCAACTATATAGTTTTTAACATATTTAATACTATTTCCTTTGAGTTGTGCGCTGCATCTACAACAAACTCTTCATAAGCTACATCTGCACTTCCATCAGCCTTGTCAGACATAGCTCTTATTATTACAAATGGTACCTTATTTAATGAACAAACATGAGCAATAGCTGCCCCTTCCATTTCTCCACAATAAGCAGAAAACTCACTTACTAATTCATCTTTTAATTCTTTTGAACTTATAAACATATCCCCTGTAACTACTCTTCCTTTTAATACCTTGTGAGTTTTAACTTCTTCTATTGATGATTCATAAGCTGCATTTATTAATCTTTCGTCTGCTTTAAAAGTTGAAGTTTCCATTCTTGGTATTTCACCTTTTTTGTTACCAAATACAGTAGTATCAAAATCATATTGAATTGCGTCAGTTGATATTACGATATCGTATACATCTAATTCTAAATCCAAAGCACCAGCTACTCCAGTATTTACTACTGCATCTACATGAAATTCACTTATTAATATTTGGGCACATAATGCAGAGTTTACCTTCCCGATTCCACATCTTACTAGGACTACTTCTTTTTGCTCTATAGTCCCTTTATAAAATTTTAAACTTGCTTTTTCTACTGTTTCTTTAATATCCATTAAATCCACTAATATATCTACTTCCTCATCCATTGCTCCGATTATACCTATTCTATTCATATGTTCCTCCTAAATTTTTGTACTAAAAAATCCGCCCTAAATACATAGGACGGATATATTTTCCGCGGTACCACCTAATTTATATATACTTTAATATTAAGTATACATCTCTTAAATCTGCTATAACGTGCAGTCACGATTTAGATACTCCAAAGAAGTTTTCTTTGTTTCACCTTATTCCTCCAAGGTCCATTCACTAAATCTTTCTTGTTAAGTTCTCAGCTTCCTTAACTCTCTGTATTGAAACTATATTTAGTTACTATTCCTTTTCATAGGATTATTATATTTCTTTTTATTATAATATGTTTTAGTCTAAAGTTTGTCAACAGTATATATAAAATTTATATACTACATATTATATCAAATACTCTATAAAATTAAACCTATGAATTATTTTTA
>JAVXJG010000011.1:0-49801 GCA_036647935.1 Peptostreptococcaceae bacterium | reverse complement strand
TCAAGTATAAAGCTAAGAAAGACTACAGAAGAAAGCAAGGACATCGTCAACCATACACTAAGATAGTTATCGAAAAGATAAACGCTTAATAATTTGGTAGACAAGTGATAAAAGTAAAATATTATTACAATGATGACTTTATGCTCAAAGGCTTTTGTTTAAAGGGACATGCTGAATATGCTGAAATAGGATATGATATAGTATGTGCGGCAGTTACATCTAATAGTGTTTCTGTTATAAACTCTTTAGATAAATTAGTAAAAGTTGAATTCGAAAAGGTTTTGGGACAAGAAGGTCATATAGAGTGTATCGTTAAAGATTCGCATCTAGAAAAGGCACAATTGTTATTAAATCATTTTCAATTAGCTATTGAAGAAATCAAACGGGAATACCCAAAAAATATAAAAATCTTAAAAAAGTAGGGGGTGACTCCAAATGTTAAAAATGAACTTACAATTACTTGCATCTAAGAAAGGGGTAGGATCTTCTAAAAACGGTAGAGATTCTGCAGCTAAGAGATTAGGTGTTAAGAGATTCGATGGTCAATTAGTAACTGCTGGTAGTATAATAGTTAGACAAAGAGGAACTAAAATACATCCAGGAACTAACGTAGGTAGAGGTGGCGATGACACTTTATTCGCATTAGTTGATGGTACTGTTAAATTCGAAAGAAAAGACAAGAAGAGAAAAAAAGTAAGTATATACCCAGTAACTATAGCTGAGTAATATATTAAAAAGGAGTGTAGCTACACTCCTTTTTCTTGTAAATAGATACTTATAAGAATTTATTCCGAAATTTGGGATATAATAAATAAAAAAAAGTTTTAATCGAGTAGGTGATTAATTTGTTTATAGATAAAGCAAGAATATTTGTAAAAGCCGGAAACGGTGGAAATGGTGCGGTAGGTTTCAGAAAAGAAAAGTACGTTCCAGCTGGTGGTCCAGACGGTGGAGACGGTGGAAATGGAGCAAGTGTAATCTTTGAAGTTGATTTAGGTCTAAGAACATTAATGGACTTTAAATATCAAAGAAAGTATCTAGCTCAACCAGGTGGAGATGGAACAAAAAGTAAAAGAGCAGGAGCGAACGGAGAAGATTTAGTTCTAAAAGTGCCGGCAGGAACAATAATAAGAGATGAAGAAACTAATCTTATATTAGCAGACTTAAAAGAAGAAGGCGACATAGCTATAATTGCAAAAGGCGGTAGAGGTGGAAAAGGAAACCAACATTTTGCCAATGCAGTAAGACAGGCTCCAGCTTTTGCAAAGTCAGGTACAGATGGACAAGAAAGATGGGTAACGCTAGAGCTTAAAATGATAGCTGATGTAGGGTTACTTGGATTCCCTAACGTAGGGAAATCTACTTTTTTATCAGTTGTAACAAAAGCTAAACCAAAGATAGCTAACTATCATTTCACAACATTAACTCCGAACTTAGGAGTTGTCCAAACTAAGTTTGGAGATAGTTTTGTACTGGCTGATATACCAGGACTTATAGAAGGTGCAGCAGATGGTGTTGGACTTGGACATGATTTTTTAAGACACGTTGAAAGAACTAAGGTTCTGATACATATCGTAGATATATCAGGTTTAGAAGGAAGAGATGCATTAGAAGATTTTGATAAAATAAACTCAGAATTAAGTTTATATAATGAAAAATTATCATCAAGACCACAAATAGTAGTTGCAAATAAGATGGATATCTTAGATGATGAAAGTAAATTTGAGGAGTTTAAAAATGAGTTAGAGGACAGAGGATATAAAGTATTCAAAATGTCTGCAGCAACTCGTGAAGGTATAGATGACGTAATAGCATATGTATCTCAAATGTTAAAAGAAGTAGAAGAAGTTGAGTTAGTTTCTGAAGAAGAGATGTATAGACCTGAGTTAGATGTAAAAGCATACGAAGGCTTGAATATAGAAATCGAAGATGGAGTATATCTTGTTACAGGTAAATCACTTAGAAGAATAATGTATTCTGTAAACTTTGAGGATATGGAATCACTTCAATACTTCCAAAAAGCTATGGAGGGCCAAGGTGTATTCCATAGACTTAGAGAAATGGGAATTGAAGATGGAGATACAGTTAGAATTTACGAATTAGAATTCGAATTCTATAACTAGGAATAAGACTAAGAGGTGACATTATGTTAAAAGGAAAGCAAAGAGCATATCTAAGATCAATAGCTAACACATTAAAACCTACAACTCAAATAGGTAAAGATGGTGTTACAGAAAGTTTCTTAGAACAATTAGATAATATGCTAAGAACTAGAGAAATAGTTAAAATAACTATACTTGAAAATGCTGGACTTGACGCTAAGGAAACTGCAAATGCAGTTTGTGAAGCTTTAAGAGCAGAATTTGTACAAGCTATAGGTTTTAAATTTACTATATATAAGAGAAATATGGAAGAGCCTAAGATACTTTTCCCAGGTCATGAACAAGCTAAGGCTAAAGTTAAGGCTGAGAATGTAACTAAAAAAGGTAAACCAACTAAAAGATCTAAAAGATAGTTTTAGTATATTTAAGAAGATATTTCAAATTATAATTTGAAATATCTTTTTTCATACAAGAAATTATTAAACTTAAAAATATATTATAAATAGATTTAGAATCTAATAATTATAAAAAATAATGAAAAATATGTATATAATGTAGATATTAGTATTAAAAGGTGTTAATATAGTATCTGTATTGATTTGAAATTATGTATATAGAGTAGAAATACTTTAAATATTAAGTTAGACAATTAAAAGGAGGACAAATATGAGAGTTATTATAGTAGGTGGAGTAGCAGCAGGTATGAGTGCAGCTGCGAAATTAAAAAGAAATAAACCAGATTATGAGGTAGTAGTATATGAAAAGACCGATGTGGTATCATTTGGGGCATGTGGTCTTCCGTATTTTGTTGGAGGATTCTTTGATGAAACTGAAAAGTTAATATCAAGAACGCCAGAAAAGTTTATAGAATCAGGAATAGACTTAAATGTATTCCATGAAGTTGTAAGTGTTGATACCAACAATAAAAAGATAGTAGTTAAAAATGTTCAAACAGGGGAAAAATTTGAAGACTCATATGATAAATTAATGATAGCAACAGGGGCTAGTAGTATAATACCTCCAATAAAAAATGTTAACCTTGAAAACGTATCTACACTAAAAACGTTAGAAGATGGAATAAAGGTAAAAGAATTACTTAACAAAGAAGAAAATAAAAATATTGTAATAATAGGTGCTGGATTTATAGGATTAGAAGCTGTAGAAGCGGCTAAAAAACTAGGGAAAAAAATAACTGTATTGCAATTAGAAGATAAAATATTAGCACAAGTATTTGATAGAGAAATAACTGATGTTTTAGAAGAAGAAGTAAGAAAACATAATGTAGATTTACGTTTAGAAGAATTAGCTTCTGAATTAGTTGGAGAAACTAAGGTAGAAAAGGTTATAACTAACAAAGGTGAAATAGATGCTGACGTAGTAATAATAGCTACAGGAGTTAGACCAAACACTATGTTCTTAAAAGATACAGAAATAGAAATGTTACCAAATGGAGCTTTAATAGTTGATGAATGTGGTAGAACTTCTATAAAAGATATATATTCAGCAGGAGACTGTGCAACTATAAAACATATAGTTAGTGGGCAAGATGTATATGTTCCTCTTGCAACTGGAGCAAATAAATTAGGAAGAATTGTTGGAGAAAACTTAGGTGGAGAAAATAATGCGTATCAAGGTTCTTTAACATCAAGTTGTATAAAAGTAATGGATATGGAAGCTGCGGCAACAGGTCTTACTGAAACTCAAACTGAAAGATTAGGATTAGATTATAAAGTTAAGTTTATATCTGATTTTAATCAAACTAACTACTATCCAGGTAGAGATAAGATATATGTAAAGTTAGTTTATGATGCAAAAACTAAAGTAATATTAGGTGGACAAGTTGCTGGATTTAAAGATGCAGTTCAAAGAACTAATGTAATAGCAGCTGCTATATTTGGCAAATTAACTACTAACCAATTAGGAATGTTAGATTTATGTTATGCACCGCCATTTGCGAGAACTTGGGATGTATTAAACGTAGCAGGGAATGTTTGTAAGTAATTAAATAAAAGTGCCTCTGAATGAAAAATCATTACTAGAGGCACTTTTTACATATAACAGATGAATTAATAGTTAAAGTTTAAACTTATTTCTAATCCATCTTCACCAATAATAGTATTCTTAAATACACTAGTAGCATTTTGTATAAAATAAAAAGGATTTTCTAAAGAAGGACTAAAGTGTGTCAATAGTAGTGTATCTACATTACCAAGTCGAGCTAGGTTAGCGGTTTCTCTAAAGGTCATATGTTTATTTTTTACAGCCTTAGATATGTCTATATCATCTCCATACATTGCCTCACAAACGAATAAGTCACTATCATTTATGAATTTAGGAATATCTGATATTGGTCGAGTATCTGTTATATAGCTAATTTTAAGACCTTTTCTATCATCTCCAAGAACCATATTAGGAGAATATTCTATATTATCAAATATAATGTTTTTTCCACACTGTAGTTTTTGCCATAAGATTTTAGGTACGTTATTTTTTGTGGCTTTTTCTACATTAAATTTAGGTGTCCTTTTAATATACAAACTATACCCAATGCACTCTGTTGAATGTTCAAGTTCAATAGTCGATATTTCTATATCCTTTAAATAACCATCTATTAAAGAAAACGTACCAATAGGATTTTCTATAACATTTATTTTATAAGGTAAGTATTCAAGTAAAAACATTATAGCATTCATAACATCTTTTATTCCACTAGGGCCAATAATAGTTAATGCATCAGTTCTTGAACTACTACCAATAGTGGCTAAAAGCCCAGGAAGACCCATTATATGGTCTCCATGAAGATGGCTGATGCATATTAGGTCTATATTTTTAAATCCACAATTTCTTGTTCTCATAGAAACTTGAGTTCCTTCACCACAATCAAATAGTATTTTTCTTCCTCTATAGTTTACAAATAAAGAAGATAAATACCTATTGGGCATTGGCATATTACCACCACATCCCAGTAAAATCAAATTTATCATAAGTAATCTCCTTATATTATAGATACTCAATATAATTTGTAAGTAAGATGGAATACCTTGAAAGATACTCCATTTTGTTATTTTAAACTGTCTTTTTTATATAGCTCTATTACATTGTATATACCAAGTGCAAAGCTTAATATTCCTACAATAAGTTTCATTATAAAAACTTCCTCCCGTACGTAATACCATCATTAATTAATATTATAGCATAAGAAGTTACATATCATACTCATTAGAATTTAAAAGCTTGTTTAAAACACTTTTTATAATATCATAACTAAATCCTTTGTATGCAAGATGCTGAGAAAGTTTTTGGTATGCTTTTCTTTTATCTTCATTTTTAACACGCTCATATCTTTTTTTAGCAAGATGCATAGCATTCTCAAATTCTAAATCTGTGTCAATTTCAGAAACAGCTTCATTAATAGATTGCTTATCGATACCTTTATTATAAAGATTTTGTTTTATTCTATTTTTACCACACTTATTTAAATTAACATTTGTATTTACTATCTTTTGAGCAAGTATAGCATCATTTATATAATTGTATTTTTTTAAAAACTCAACAATACTATCAATAGTATCTTCTTCAAAATCTGATGATAACTTTTCTCTTATTTTCTTTTCTGATTGATCAGCCTTAGATAGTATAGATAAAGCTTTGTTTTTTCCTTTTAAAAACATTTCATCTTGAAGAATAGTTTTTAAATGTTCTTGATCTATAGTATTACCTTTTTTTAATTTAAAAGTATATACAAGTTCTGCAAATATAGCCATGAAAAATTGTTCATCTACATAAATATTTACTCTATCTTCATTTTTCTTTTGTACCTCGATTTTTGTTATTATAGCCATATGAATTCTCCTTCTGTATAATTAAATAAATAAGTAAATTAAATAAAAATATGTTAAATAATTATCTTTTTAAAGTATTTTTTAATATTACAAATCTAATTATATACTAAAAAAACAATTTATTACCTTTAAGAAATAAAAAATAATGATACAATAGTATTATAATTGGTATAAAGGAGATAAAATATGAGGATTTATGATCTAGTAAGTAAAGCACAAGTGCAAAACACTCATAAACTAGAGAAATTTACAAAAGATAATAAAAAGATGAAATTAGGTATAATGGGAGGTACTTTTGATCCAATACACTATGCTCATTTAGCTACAGCTGAGTTTATTAGAGATAAATATAAATTGGATAAAGTACTTTTTATACCATCTGGAAATCCTCCACATAAGGGTATGGAAGTAAGCGACAAATATGATAGATACAAAATGGTTTTACTTGCAACAGGGAGGAATAGAGATTTTTTAGTATCTGATTTAGAAATTGAGAGGAATAAAAAAACATATACAGTAGATACTTTAAAATACCTTAAAAAAACATATACAAAGGCTGATATATATTTTATAACAGGGGCAGATGCAATATGTGATATTGAAAACTGGAAAGATGTAAAAGAAAACTTTAAATTAGCTACATTTATAGCGGCTACTAGACCTGGGATAAGTTTATTGAAATCACAAGAAAAGATAGAACAACTTGAAAAAAAATATAAAGCAAATATTATAAGTGTATATGTTCCGTCTCTAGATATATCTTCAACATACATAAGGGAACAGTTAAAAGAAGGAAAGTCTGTAAGATATTTAGTTCCAGAAACTGTAGAAAAATATATGGATGAAAAAAATATATATAAAATGGGAGATAAGTAAATGAATTTAGAGTATACTAAGAAAAAGCTAGAAGGGATGTTACCAACTAGAAGACTAAGTCATTCTTTAAAAGTAGCAGATTGTGCAGTTAAGTTGAGTAAAATATACCATGTAGATGAAGAAAAAGCTTATTTAGCAGGTTTAGTACATGATTGTGCAAAATATATAAGTAAAGACAAAGTAGAGGACTATATAAATAAATATGAGATATACTTAGATAGTCTTGAAGAAGATAATTTAGCATTATCTCATAGTGTAATAGGTAGCTATATTGCTAAATATGAATTTTCAATAGAAGATGAAAGCATTATAAGTTCTATAAAGTATCATACAACAGGAAAAGAGAATATGAATATGATAGAGAAAATAATATACATAGCAGATTTAATAGAAGAGGGACGAAATTTTCCTGGGGTTGATAATTTAAGGGAGTTGACATATAGTGGTCAGATAGATAAAGCATTGTTAATATCATTTAATAATACTATAAAATTTGTAATAGATAACAATCAATTGATACATCCTAGAACTATTAAGGCAAGAAATTACATAATGAAAGAAGTTTTAAAGTAGAAAGCATTAATATAAAGAACAAATTTAAGATTATTTAATATCTTATTTATAAATAATTAAAATAGGATAGCATATAAAATATTATTTATTTATGATATAATAGTTAGACGTGCTTAAATTTAAGAAAGGTAGGAATAAATATGACAGTAGAAAAAATGACAAAAGTTATATATGATGCAATAGATGATAAATTAGGTCAAGATATATCTATAATAAATGTAGGTGAAGTAACAAGTTTATGTGATTACTTTGTTATAGCAACGGCATCTTCCCAAAGACAAGTTAAAGCTATAGCTGATAATGTAGAAGATGAATTGACTAAGCTTGGAGTAGAGCCAAGGGGAAAAGAGGGATATGACTCTCAAGTTTGGATACTTCTTGATTATGGAGATATTATAGTTCATATATTCAATGAAGAGAATAGAGGATTCTATAACTTAGAAAAATTATGGGCAGATGCTCCACGTGTTGATGTTGACACATTAGTATAATAATGATAGTATAAATTATTATAATTAGAAAATTAAAAAAATCAAGTAGACTAGAGTAGTAGGAGATTATGTTTTTTTCAGAGAATTAGTGGTAGGTGAGAACTAATAAAATATAACTTTGAACTTGCTAGATTATATCTATTTAGCCGTAGTTGGCATAAAAACTATCTAAGAGAGTCTAGTAATAGGCTAATTAGGGTGGTACCGCGAATATAATCCTCGTCCCTAAACGTAAGTTTAGGGTATGAGGATTTTTTTATTATAAAATATAAAAGGAGGAACGACAATGAGCGTTTATAAACCAAATGAAGTTGAAGCTAAATGGCAAAAAACTTGGGAAAGTAATAATCAATACAAAACGGATACACAAGATTCATCAAAGCCAAAATACTATGCATTAGAAATGTTCCCATATCCATCAGGAAAATTACATATGGGTCATGTTAGAAACTATTCTATAGGTGATGTTGTAGCTAGATTTAAGAAAATGCAAGGATATAATGTATTGCATCCAATGGGATGGGATTCATTTGGACTTCCGGCTGAAAATGCGGCTATAAAGCATGGAATACATCCAGATAAATGGACTATGGAAAACATAGTCGATATGAGAAATCAATTTAAAACATTGGGGCTTAGTTTTGACTGGGATAGAGAAATAGCAACATCTACTCCGGAATATTACAAGTTTACACAACAAATATTCATAAAGATGTTAGAACACGGATTAGCATATAAGAAAAAATCTTTTGTTAACTGGTGTCCATCTTGTGAAACAGTTCTTGCAAATGAGCAGGTTGTACAAGGGGCATGTGAAAGATGTGACTCTGTGGTTGTTAAGAAAGACTTAGAACAATGGTATTTTAAAACAACTCATTTTGCAGAAGAATTATTAAATGACTTAGATACTTTAGATGGATGGCCAGATAAAGTTAAAACGATGCAAAGAAATTGGATAGGAAAAAGTACAGGAGCTGAAATAATATTTGATATAGATAAAACTGACAAGTCTGTAACAGTATTCACAACTAGGCCAGATACGGTTTATGGAGTTTCTTATATGGTTCTTGCTCCAGAACATGAATTAGTAAAAGAGTTAGTTAAAGGAACTGAGTATGAAGAAAAGGTAGAAGCTTTTGTTGCAAAAATGCATACTATGACTGAGATAGAAAGAACTTCAAGTGATGTAGAAAAAGAAGGTATGTTTATAGGAAGATATGTTACAAATCCTCTAAATGGAAATCAAGTTCCATTATGGATAGCGAATTATGTTCTTGCTGATTATGGAACGGGTGCGGTTATGGCAGTTCCTGCTCACGATGAAAGAGACGGTGAGTTTGCAGCTAAGTACAACTTAGAGGTTATTAAAGTTATAAATGAAGATAATATAATGTTAAACTCAGAAGAGTTTAACGGAATGGATGCTACAAAAGCATTTGAAGGTATAATAGAGAGAATAGAAGAAATGGGAAGAGGAAAGAAAACAGTTAATTATAGATTAAGAGACTGGTTACTTTCTAGGCAAAGATACTGGGGATGCCCAATACCTGTAGTATACTGTGATACTTGTGGTATAGTTCCTGAGAAAAAAGAAAACTTACCTGTATTATTACCAACAGATGTTGAGTTCACAGGAAAAGGAGAATCTCCACTTACTACATCAAAAACATTTATAAATGCAACTTGTCCAACTTGTGGGAAACCTGCTAGAAGAGAAGCAGATACAATGGATACATTTGTAGATTCTTCTTGGTATTTCCTGAGATATATAGATTCTAAAAATACTGAAGAACCATTTAGTAAAGATGCAGTTAACAACTGGATGCCAGTTGATCAGTATATAGGTGGAGTAGAACATGCTATATTACATCTTCTTTATTCAAGATTCTTTGTAAAGGCATTTAATGAAATGGGAGTGTTAGACTTTAAAGAACCATTTAAAAACCTACTTACTCAAGGGATGGTATTAAAAGATGGAACGAAGATGAGTAAGTCTAAAGGGAATATTGTAGCACCTGTAGAAATAATAGAAGAATATGGAGTAGATACTGCTAGATTATTCGTTTTATTTGCTGCACCACCAGAAAGAGATTTAGAGTGGTCAGACCAAGGTGTTGAAGGATGTTTTAGATTCTTAAACAGAGTATATAGATTAGTACATGAATTAGAAGATGTAGTAAAAAATAATGCTTCTAAGAGTGAATTAAGTAAAGAAGATAAGGCCATGAGATATACTATAAATGCTACATTAAAGAAAGTAACTGAAGATTTAAATGAAAAGTTTGGATTTAATACTGCTATATCAGCTCTTATGGAATTAATAAATGAAATGTATAAATACAAAGAGTTAGATAGCAGAAATAATTCAGTTATAAAAGAAGGTATAGAAACTATAGTGACTATACTTGCTCCATTTGCGCCTCATATAGGTGAAGAATTATGGACTATGATAGGTAAAGGTGGAAGTATATTTGATATATCTTGGCCAAACTATGATGAGACTGCTTTAGTTAGAGATGAAGTAGAGGTAGTAGTTCAAATAAATGGTAAGGTTAGAGGTAAGTTAAGTGTAGCTGCTAATATATCTAGAGAAGATATGGAAAAAGCTGTTATGGAAGATGAAAAAATAAAAGTTTTAGTTGAAGGTAAAACTATAGTAAAAGTAGTTGCTATTCCTAAAAAACTTGTAAATATAGTTATAAAATAGTATAAAAGTTGTTCAAAATTAAGCTATCTCAAATTTGAGATAGCTTTTTTAAATTAACTTTATGAATAATATGCTTTCTTTATAATAGAAATTATTAACTCGATTATATTAAAAAATGAAGATAGATATAAAAAATAGTGCATTAAAAAGAGTAAAAATATATAAAATAAAGTGAAAGTGAAATAAAAAAAATAAAATGTAAAAGATAAATAATGTGATTATTTATATATAATGAAAATTAAAAAATCTGTGTATCATTAATTAATCTGAGGATATGTATAAAATAAGTTAAAAACTTAAGGTAATTTAGATAAATAGAGATATTTCTTAAAATAACTTCAATTATTTGATTTTTTACTTTATTTAGATAAATTTAAAAATTATGAAATAACGTTTACCTGTTGATTTATGTAGAAATAACGTATAAAATAAAAATTGTTAGAAATAAAATAAATTCGTTTAATAGGAGTTGACTATAATGGGATATGTTACATTACAAGACATCAAGGAAGCAAGAGAGACTATAAAAGGTATAGTTAAAAAGACGGATATACTAGAAAGTGCAAAGCTTAGCCAAGAAACAGGTGCTAATGTTTTTTATAAATGCGAAAATCTACAGAAAACAGGTTCTTTTAAGGTTAGAGGAGCATGTAATAAGATAGCAAATTTAACTGATAAAGAAAAGGAAAACGGTGTTATAGCATCTAGTGCAGGGAATCATGCACAAGGGGTAGCATTAGGCGCAAAATTAAGTGGTATAAAGGCAACAATAGTAATGCCAGCAACAGCGCCACTTGCAAAGGTTACAGCAACTAAAGGTTATGGAGCAGAAGTAGTATTAAATGGATTAGTATATGACGATGCATATACTAAGGCAGTAGAAATCCAAAAAGAGAGTGGAGCAACATTTTTACATCCATTCAATGATAAGCATGTTATAGCAGGTCAAGGGACTATAGCTCTTGAAATATTTGAGCAATTAGATAATAAGGTTGACACTATAATATGTCCAATAGGTGGGGGGGGAATAATAGCTGGTATTTCTGTAGCTGCAAAAGCTTTAAATCCAAATATAAAAATAGTTGGTGTTCAGACTGCTAATATACCTTCAATGAAAGAATCTATTGAAAATGGAAAAGTCACTACAGCATTTAAGAATACTACAATAGCAGATGGGATAGCTGTAAAAACTCCAGGAGACAAAACTTTTGAAATAATAAAAGAATTAGTTGATGAAGTTATTGTTGTTGATGAATCTGAGATAGCTCAAGGAATGTTATTCTTAATGGAAAATCAAAAAGTTGTAGCAGAAGGTTCAGGAGCAGTAAGTACAGCAGCATTAATTAGCAAAAAATATGTTCCTCAGAAAGATGAAAATGTAGTATGTGTAATATCTGGAGGGAATGTAGATGTAAATACACTATATAGAGTTATAGGTACTGCTTTAGCTAAGGGAGGAAGAAGATTCTCATTCCAAACTATAATACAAGATAAGCCAGGCGGACTTTCTGAATTAACAAAAATAATAGGATCTTTAGATGGAAATATATTGAGTGCTAATATTTCGAGATTATCCACTGGAGGATCTTTAGGTACTCAAAATGCTGAATTAATATTAGAAACATTTGACCATAATCATATAGCAAAAATTAAAAAAGCTATAAACGATGCAGGTTTTGATATAATCGAAATATAATTAAAAATTTGTGTATCTGCCATTGTGAATATATCAAAAAAATATGTACATTGAATATACAATGATAGTATAATGGTAGATACAGGTAATATACATGTAAAAAAATTTTAAGGAGGATTTTAAAATGAAAAATCAAGTAATACATACAGATAATGCACCTAAGGCTATAGGACCATACTCTCAAGCTGTACAAGCTGGAAACATGATATTTGTATCAGGACAAGTTCCATTTGTACCAGAAACTATGGAAATAGTTGAAGGAGATGTTAAAGCTCAAGCTGCTCAATCTTTAAAAAATGTTCAAGCTATATTAAAACAAGCTGGAGCGGATTTTTCTCATGTAGTTAAATCTACAGTATTTATAAAAGATATGAATGAATTTGCAGCTATAAACGAAGTTTATGCTCAATACTTCGGGGAAAACAAGCCAGCTAGAGCTTGTGTTGAAGTTGCTAGATTACCAAAAGATGTTAAAGTTGAAATAGAAGTAATAGCAGTTATATAGTTAAATAAATGACCAGTTATATTACTGGTCATTTTCAATTGGAATAATATATGAATTATAGATGATAACATCAGAATAAAAATTTAATTAAAAGTAGTTAGAAATAATAAAATCAGAAAAAATAGTTTTCAAAAACTGATTTTTTATATATAATAATAAATGTATATGTGGTAAACAAAATTATGCATATATGTTTATTTAAGATAAATACTATTTATATAAGTTTAAAATATTACATTAGTAATGGTTTAATAAGATAATGGGTAAGCGTTGACATTAAGTCAAACCATATTTTAATCAATTTTAAAGGACATTTAAGAAAAGAGGTAATATAATGGCTAAAGATTATAGTGTATTTGATATCGTAGGACCTAACATGATAGGGCCATCTAGTTCTCATACGGCTGGGGCAGCTAGATTAGGAAAGATTGCATCTAAAATAGCAGGTAAACCTGTAAAGGAAGTAAACTTCTTACTTCATGGTTCTTTTGCAGAAACATATAAAGGACATGGTACTGATAAAGCTCTAGTTGGAGGAATATTAGGATTTAAACCAGATGATGCAAGAATAAAGAACTCTTTTGAATTAGCACAGCAAGCTGGACTTAAATTTGAGTTTACAAAAGCTGACTTAGGAGAAAACGTACATCCTAATACAGTTAAGATGGAAATGGTTTTAGAAGACGGATCTAAGTCTGATGTAATGGGTGCTTCTATAGGCGGAGGTAACATAAAGCTTACAGAAATGGACGGATTAGGATTAGATTTCAACGGTTCAAAATCAGCTGTTGTATTAGAAATAAAAGATATACCTGGTGCAGTATCTTTCGTAACGGGATTACTTGCTCATAATAATAAAAATATAGCTACAATGTCAACAAACAAGCCAGCTAAGTCTGAGTATACATTTGTAACTATAGAAACTGATGATAGTTTAGAAAAAGATTTAATAAATCAATTAGATAAATTTGAGGTAGTAGAAAAAGTTGTAGTTTTAGACAAATTCTAGTGATTAGGAGACATAAAAAAATGAAATATAATTTTACAAGCGGAGCAGAATTATTAGAAAAATGTAATGAATTTAACATGTCAATGAATGAGATATGTTTAGAAAGAGAAGCTGAACTTGCAGGAGCATCTAAAGAAGAAATAAGAGAAAAAATGAGAGTAAGCTTAGAGATAATGAGAGCAGCAACTGAAAAAGCTGTTGAGGAAGATATAAAATCTATGGGTGGACTTATAGGTGGAGAAGCTAAAAAGTTAACTAAGTATAGAGGATTATCAAGAAGTGTATGTGGAGACTTAATGAATAAAGCTATGGTAGCTGCAATGGGAACAATGGAAGTTAATGCTTCTATGGGATTAATAGTTGCTGCACCTACAGCAGGTTCTTGTGGTATACTTCCTGGAGCTGTTGTTACTATAGGTAAGGAATTTGGATTTAGTGATGATGAAATGATAGACGCTTTATTTGCAGCTTCTGCAATAGGTGTTATAATAACTAGAAATGCTACAGTATCTGGAGCAGAAGGTGGATGTCAAGCTGAAACTGGTGCGGCGGCGGCTATGGCTGCTGCTGGTGTAGTAGAAATGATGGGTGGATCGGTAGAGCAAGCTATACACGCTGCATCTCACTGTTTACAAAATGTTATGGGGCTTGTATGTGACCCAATAGCTGGACTTGTTGAAGCTCCTTGTCAAGGAAGAAATGCAATAGGTGTTGCAAATGCTTTAATATCTGCTGAATTAACTTTAGCTGGAATATTAAACATAATACCTTTTGATGAGACAGTTGCTGCAATGTACAAAGTAGGGAAAACACTTCCTATGGAGTTGAGAGAAACTGCATTAGGCGGAGTTGCGGCTACTTGTACAGGATGTTCATTAACTACTAAAATATTTGGATAATATATAAATAAAAACTGGTAATGCTTATGCATTACCAGTTTTGTTATCTTCTTCTCTTTTTCATTTTTGAATCTAGTCTATAAATATTTTTATTCTTGCGGTGACTTTTATTTTTTTTTCTTATCTTTTTAGCAATAACTAAATATATAAATATAATTACTAGTAAAACTAAAGCTACTAAAGTTATCTTTAATATATTTGAAATTAATTTATTTTCTGTAATAAATGAAAATGAACTATCTAGATTATCTGTTGCTACTAAATCTATAGTCGATTCTACAACATTTCCTTTATAAACTTCTAAATTTCCTACTTTATCACCTTTTTTTATTGGTAAATTAATTTTATCTAAATTAACTTTTGTTTTGTACTCTTCTTTTTTATTTCCTTTAGATAGTACGACCTTATAACTATGTAGTGGTTCATAAACTAGTTTTCCTTGTTTAGTAAATTTAACATCTATAGTATCTATAAGCTTAGATTTATCTACAACAGTACTATTTGTAAAGTTTTCTAATCCATAATCTATGATTGTTCTAGAGTCGAGATATAACTCATTTCCACTAGATTTAAATACAGCTGATATAACTCTCATATTATCCTTTACTGCGCTAGATAAAAGACACTTACCTGCATCATCTGTAAATCCCGTTTTTATACCATCTACAATATCATAATTGATGTCTATTTCTTTGGCTCTATAATTTATTTTTTCTTTAGAGCCTAAAAACTTGTTTGTATTTAAAAAGTATCTTTCATATGGATAAGCTTCTGTAGCTTTGTATTTTATACTAGGTGTTTTAACTATCTCTCTAAATATTTTGTTGCTCATTGATTCTCTAGCCATTAAGGCCATATCATAAGCTGTAGTGTAATGATTTTCATCTGGTAATCCATGTGGATTAGTAAAATGGGTATTTTTAGTACCTATTGCTTTAGCCTCAGAATTCATTAACTCTGCAAATTTTTCAATAGATCCACTAATATAGTTAGCTAATACAACAGCTACATCGTTAGAAGAGTGTATTAGTAGACTATCTAATAATTCTTTAATTGTAAAAGATTCGCCATCTTTTAAGTACATACTAGAACCTTCAACTGCTGGCATGTTCTCGATTTTTATAACTTGATTTAAATTAGAAACATTCTTTAATACTATATATGCTGTCCAGATTTTAGTAGTAGAAGCTGGATAAAGTTTTTTATCACTATTTTTATCATATAAAACTTTACCAGTTTCATAGTCCATTAAAACCGCAAATTCAGCAGATATAGAAGGGGTGTTATTGTTTGCAAAAGAGACATTAGTGAAACTAAAAAATGTTAAAAATGCTAAAATAAACGCTACCGAGGATGATATAACTTTTTTCATCTGCAACCTCCAAAAATTTAAACTTGTATTTTAGTATAACATATTTTAGGCAATAATTAAAATGAAGGAGTGATTAAATGTTAAAAAAAATCGTTATATTTTCCATAATAATACTAGCTTGTGTAGGCACTATTATTAATAAAAACAGCTTTGGAATAGATGATAATATACAAGTTGTAAGTAAAAGTGAAACAAAAAGTAAAGAAACTGTAAAAGATACATCTATTAATATCAATGAAGAAAAGTCTAATGATAATAGTATAAACATAAATAAAAATAATATATCATCAAAAGAGATAACTATATACATAAGTGGGGAAGTAAATAATCCAGGTATAGTAACATTAGATAAAGATGAAAGGTTATCTTTTGCAATAGAAAAAATAGGTGGACTTACAAAGGATGCAGACTTAAATGCTATAAATTTAGCTATAAGACTAGAAGATGAAAAACATTATATAATACCTAAAATAGGTGAAAAAGTAGAAGCGTTAAATGAAATAGCTGAAACAAATACACAATCTGAAAAAGTATCAAATGATTCTAAAAAAACAGATAAAATAAATATAAATATTGCAAGTATACAAGAACTAGATTCTTTACCTGGAGTAGGAGAGGCAACAGCTAATAAAATTGTAAAATATAGAGAAGATAATGGTAATTTTAGAACAATAGAAGAGTTAAAAAATGTAAATGGAATAGGTGAGAAAAAGTATGAAGATTTAAAAGATTTAATTTCTACAGATTAAAGGATATAATAATACAATATATGTTAATAAACAACATAAATTGTGTTATTATAGGTATGTATAAGTTAGGGGAAGGAGATTGTTTATGAACAATTTAAAAAGGCTTACAGAAATGACAACATCAGGTGGTTGAGCAGCAAAAATAGGGCCAGAGGTTCTGGCTTCAGTTTTATGTCAACTTCCTAAAAATGAAAATACAGAAGACCTTATTGTAGGATTAGATACGGCAGATGATGCTGCTGTTTATAAATTAAATGATGAAATGGCACTAATTCAAACATTAGATTTTTTCACGCCGATGGTAGATGATCCATATATTTTTGGACAAATATCGGCCTCAAATGCTTTATCAGATGTATATGCAATGGGAGGAAAACCAACTGTTGCTATGAATATAGTTTGTTTCCCATCGTGTCATGATATGAATGTATTAGCTGAAATATTAAAAGGCGGATTTGATAAAGTGAAGGAAAGTGGGGCGCTTTTAGTTGGAGGACATACAGTGGATGATAAAGAACCTAAGTATGGTCTTTCAGTGTCTGGAATGGTACACCCAGAAAAAGTATTATCAAACGCAACAGCTAGACCAGGGGATAAATTAGTTATTACAAAGCCAATAGGAGTTGGAATACTAAATACTGCTATGAAGGAAAATTTAGTTGATAAAGAAGTTAGTGATAGAGTTATAGAAGTTATGATACATCTTAATAAATATGCAGCTATGAGTTTTGATAAAATAGAGGTAAATTCAGTAACTGATATAACTGGATTTGGATTACTTGGACATGTACTAGAGATGGCAAAGGCATCAGGTGTGAGTATTGAAATAGATACAAATGAAGTTCCGATATTAGAAGGTGCTGTTGATATGGCTAAGATGGGAATAATACCTGCTGGAATGTACAGAAATAAGGAATATATATCTAAAGATGTTGAACTTAATGGCATAGATATTGAAATAGAAGATATTTTATATGATCCTCAAACATCAGGGGGATTATTAGTGTCAGTAAGAGAAGATATGGCAGAAACTCTTGTAAAAGATATGAAGTTAAATGGATCAATAGAAGCAAAAATAATAGGTTCAGTAATACCAAAGGGAGACAAATATATAAGGGTTATATAATACTAAAAGAGGGAAGAGTGATTATTTTGAATAAAAAAGAGTTATTTGCTATGTTACCTTCAGTTGATGAGGTATTGGGGGATGCAAGGATTATAGAAGTCGAAGATGAATATCCTAGAAGTTTAATACTTGAATCTATAAGAGAAGTTATAGATATGAAAAGAAAATTAATAATAAATTTAAAGGAAGATAAATTTAATAGCTTTAAAATAGATTTAGATGAAATTATAGAAAATTCTATAAATCAAGTTAGGATGAATTATTCTCTTTCACTAAAGAAGGTAATAAATGCAACAGGAACTGTAATTCATACAAACTTAGGAAGATCTTTACTTAGTGATAAAATAAAGGATGACCTTTGGGACTCAGCATCTAGATATTCAAATTTAGAATATGATTTGGATAACGGAGAAAGAGGGTCTAGATATACTCATCTTACAAATACAATAAAAAGGCTCACTGGTGCGGAAGATGTTTTAGTTGTAAATAATAATGCAGCAGCAGTTCTACTTGTATTAAGCTCTATGGCAAAAGGTGGTGAAGCTATAGTTTCTAGAGGTGAACTTGTAGAGGTGGGTGGTTCTTTTAGAATACCAAGTATAATGGCTCTTAGTGGGGCAGATTTAGTAGAAATAGGTTCAACTAATAAAACTCATTTAAAGGACTATAGAGAAGGTATAACTGAAAATACAAAAGTATTAATGAAAGTTCATACAAGTAATTATAGAATATTAGGGTTTACTGAAAGTATTGAAATAGAAGAATTAGCTAAACTTGGAAGAGAACATAATATACCTGTTATAGAAGATTTGGGCAGTGGTGTTTTTATCGATATATCTAAATATGGATTAACATATGAGCCTACAGTACTAGATTCTATAAGACAGGGTGCTGATATAGTAACATTTAGTGGAGATAAAATGCTTGGTGGACCACAAGCTGGAATTATAGTTGGGAAAAAAGAATATATAGAAAAAATGAAGGAAAATCAGCTCACAAGAGCATTAAGGGTAGATAAACTTACTATATGTGCATTAGAGGCAACGCTAAGAATGTATTTAGATGAAGAGAAAGCTATAAAAAGTATACCAACATTAAGAATGTTAACTTATAAAATAGAGGAATTAGAAGTAAAAGGTGAAGTATTGTTATCTAAAATAAATAGTTTAAAGTTAGATGCTTCAATAAAGTTAGAAGATGGAGTTTCGCAAGTTGGAGGAGGATCTATGCCACTGGAGATAATACCATCAAAGGTAATAGCTATAACTCCAAACAAAATAAATGTTTCAACATTAGAAAAAATACTAAGATTAAGTGATGCCCATATAATAGCAAGAGTATATGATAATAAATATGTTTTAGATGTTAGAACAATATTTGAAGATGAATTTGATATAATTGTAAATGAATTAAAATCTGCGATTAATTAATAATAAGAAGCTTTAACAGGGGGCAAATATGAAAAATGTAGTAATAGGAACAGCAGGACATATAGACCATGGAAAAACCACTCTTATAAAAGCTCTTACAGGAAGAGAAACAGATACTTTAGCAGAAGAGAAAAAGAGAGGTATATCAATCAACTTAGGATTTACTTACTTTGATTTACCTGGAGGAAAAAGAGCTGGAATAGTAGATGTACCTGGTCACGAAAAATTTATAAAAAACATGCTGGCAGGTGCTTCAGGACTAGATATGGTTTTACTTGTAGTATCTGCAGATGAAGGTGTTATGCCACAGACAGTGGAACATTTAGATATATTAACCTTCTTAAATATAAAAAAAGGTATAATAGTTCTTACTAAGTCTGATACTGTTGATGATGATTTTAGGGGAATGGTAAAAGAAGATGTTTTAGAGAAAGTAAAAGGTACTTTTTTAGAGGATGCACAAATAATAGAGGTAGATTCTATATCAAAGCGAGGTATAAATGAACTTGTTGAGAATGTAGATATTATGAGTAATGATATTGAAGATAAGAATGAAAGTTCTCCGGCAAGACTTAATATAGATAGAGTATTTTCAGTTAAAGGATTTGGTACAGTAATAACTGGAACTCTAATAGAAGGAAAAATAAATGTAGATGATGATTTACAAATATATCCTCAAGGAATAAAGACTAAAATAAGAAGTATACAAGTACATGGAGAAAGTGTGGATACGGCTTATGCTGGTCAAAGAACTGCCATAAATATATCAAATGTAAAGGTTGAAGAAATTCAAAGAGGAGATGTATTAGCATCTCAAAACTCGTTGGAAGAGGCTATGATGTTAGATGTTAAAACTTCTATAGTAAATCATAGTGATAAAACATTAAAACATTGGGATAGATTAAGACTATATCACGGAACTAGAGAGATACTTTGTAGAGCTGTTCCGCTAGATAAAGAAATTATCGAAAGTGGAGACAGTGGATTTGTTCAACTTAGATTAGAAGAAAGTATAGTATCAAAAAAAGGAGATACATTTGTATTAAGATGTTACTCACCTATGGAAACTATAGGTGGAGGGGTAATAATAGATATTGCACCTAAAAAACATAAAAGGTTTGATGAAAATGTAATAGAAGCTCTAAGAATAAAAGAAAAAGGTGAGTTAAAAGACATTCTAGAAGAATATCTAAAACGAAACTTAAAAGAATATCCAACTATAAAAGAAATAATGAGTTATAGTGGGGACAATGAATCTAATATAAAAGTGGCAATAGAAAAGTTATTAGGTGAAAATAAGATAGCTATTATAAATAATATGTATATGCATATAAATCAATATAATAAACTAAAAGAATCTACGGTAAATTTATTAGAAGAATACCACAAAAAACATAGGTTAAGAAAAGGTATATTAAAAGAAGAGTTTAGGTCTAAAATAGAAAGTAAGTTTAAAACTAGAGAGATGGATATATTAATAGATAAACTGTCTTCTGAAGATATAATAAAAGTAGTTGATAATATAATATCATTAAAAAACTTTGAAGTTAAATTAAATGATAAACAAAAGGAAATTAAGTCTAAAATAATTAAAAGGCTAAAAATGAGTGGATTATCTGAAATTCTTACAATAGAAGATATTTGTGAAAATAATTATAATTATAAAGAAGTTTTAGAGTCTATGATAGGTGAAAGTGCTGAAAAACTAGATGATACTTACATAATAGATAAAGAAACTTATGATACTACAAAAGCAACATTAATACAATATCTAAAAGATAATAATGAAATTACCCTTGGAGAATACCGTGATCTAGTAAATTCTAGTAGAAAAAATTGTATGATTATACTAGAAAATTTTGATAGAAGTAAGGTTACAAAACGAATAGAAAACAAAAGAGTTTTATTTTAGATAAATTTAGTTAAAGAGATACTTTGTTTAATAAGCAAAGTATCTTTTTTTAGTGGAGCTGGTAAGGATAAAGCAAATTTATATATATGCTTAAAATACTACATTTTTATACGAAATGTATAAATTTTCTATAAATAGTGAGTTAAATATCTATTTTGTAGTATAATTAATATAGAAATGACTAGAGGGGTGTATAATATTGAAAGATGCGATTTATGTTAAATATGGGAATATAAAATCAAGGGGAAATAGTATTGCATATATTATGTTTATAGCAGCATTAATATTATTAGCTATAGTTGAAAATATAGCTCTATATGCCATATTTATTTATGCTTCATATGCAGTAAACTTAATTTGTATATCGATTATAATTATTAATAATATAAGATTTAATCCAGATAAATCATTGATATTTTTGGGAACGATATCCTGTACAATTGGGATTTTAGAAATTATTTATGTTATTTTAGGAATTAACTTTAGAAATAGCCCGGAATTTGTACTTGGAATAAGAAGGGGATTATATACTATAATAGATATTTTACCTGTAGTGGCTATATATCTAAGTATAAGATATATAGATTCAAATAAGGTGGTATTTAAATATGTACTTGCAGCAATAGTTTCGATAATATCAGTTGGGATAGGCTCGTTTATATTTATAAAAAATTTCAATTTTTTGAAAATAGAGACTATAAATATTAAATATTATCTATTAGAATTACTAGTAACAATTTTTATTTTTACTATTGCATTTATTGTGAATAGAAGGATAAAAGATAATAAAATTAATTTAGATAAATACAAGTTAGATTTAATTAGGAAGATAGTAGTGATATTGAGCATAGCAAGAATACCTGTTTTGATTCATTTTATTATAAAAAATATCTATATAGAGCATATACTTAGACAAATTATAATAAATATTGGAATGTACTATTTATATGAATATGTTGTATATTCTAATGTAAGAAAACCATATGAAAAATTAAATGATAAAAATAGAGAATTAATAAATAAAACTATAAAAATTAAAGAAACTAATGCGAAATTAGTTGGAGAAACCAAAAAAACACAAGATTTAAAAACTATATTAAGAAAAAAAGAAGCTAAGCTTAACTGTACGTTAGATGGAACATCTCATTTAATAATTGTGTTTGATAGTGAAAAAAATATTACATATTATAATGAAACATTTACAAATGTTTTTGGAAAAATATCTTATAGCAATTTTGTTAATAAAGTAAATGATTATACTATTATGGAAAAAGGTATAAAATTTGTAGTTAATACATTGGAGAGTAAAAAAATATTTATTCATACAGTAGAAAATAGAATTTATGAATGTGTACTGACTCCATTAATAATAAAAGATAAATTAGAAGGTGTGTTGTGTATATTAATAGATAAAACTAATATAAAGCAAACTGAAGAAAAGATAAAAAATGAAAATACACGACATATTAATTTTTTAGAAAGTTTAGATGATGGAATTGTTGTAATAGAAGATGGTAAAATAACCTACGTAAATAAGGCATGTATGAGAATCTTTAAAGGTGAAATAGATAAAATAGATTTTTATATAGATGATGAAAGTACTTCAAAAGAAGAAGTATATATAATTGATGGAAATAAAATATATGTTGAAATGAGCTTCTCTGAATATGTAAGATATAACAAAAACAAAATGATAGTAGTTATAAGGGATATAACTAAACGACGAATTGACCAAGAAAAGCTTAAAGAGAGTCAAGAATCATATAGTAGGTTTATTGATATTTTACCGGATGGAATTTGTCTTTTAGAAGATGATTTAAGTATTTATTATGCAAATAAATCATTGCTCGAAATTCTAGATATAGATTGTACAGATAATATAAAGGGTCTAAATATAAAAGATATAATTAATTTAAATAAAAGTGAAAAAAGTGAGTTTGAATATAGAATAAAAAAAGTATTTAATAACAAGGAAAGTATGTTTATTATGGATGTTGAGATTTTATCAATATACAATAAAAAAGTTCAAGTTGAAATAAATGCACTACCTTTTTCAAAAGAAGAAAAACAATATATAATGTGTATATTCCAAGATATAAGTAATAGAAAACGTTGGGAAATAGCAGAAGAAGAACTTGTTAATATAGTTAATAATGATAAAATTAAGACCGAGTTTTTTGCAAACATGTCTCATGAATTAAAAACACCATTAAATGTTATATATAGTTGCAATCAATTAATAGAATCTATTTACAGAGGGGGAAAAATTAAAGATTACAACAATAATATAGAATATCATATAGAACTTGTAAAGCAAAACTCCTATAGGTTACAAAGACTTATAAATAATATAATTGATTTTACAAAAATGGAATCTAATTTATATAAATTAAAGCTTGCAAAATATAATATTGTAGAGATAATAGAAGATTTGTTTATGGAAGTAGAGACTTATGCAGCAAAAAAAAATATAAGCTTAATATTTGATACTAATACTGAAGAAATATACATATATATTGACAAATTTCAAATGGAGAGAGTTATATTGAATTTACTATCTAATTGTATAAAATTTACAAACAATGATGGATATATATATTTAAATATTAATTGTGAATTTGATAAGGTGGAAATAAGTGTTAAAGATACTGGCGTTGGTATTCCGAAGAATCAATTAGACTCAATATTTAATGAATTTTCACAGGTAGATAAAACTCTTTCGAGAAGTGCAGAGGGAAGTGGTATAGGGCTAGCAATAGTTAAGAAATTAGTAAATTTACATGGTGGATTAATAAATGTAATTAGTGAGGAAAATAAAGGAACTGAATTTACAATAAGTTTACCTACACAAAAAGTAAATGATAGTAATAGACAAGAAGATAAAAGTATATACAATATTAAAGAACAAATAAAAATAGAATTTTCGGATATATATTATTAAAAATGGGAGATTGAAAATGGATAGTTTAGGCTTAAGAAAAAAATCTATATCTAAACTGTGGTACTTTTTAGTGCTACTAAGTCTTTTTATACTACTTATAATTAGCTATAAAGATAGCAAATCTTATGAATTTATAGTAATTATAATAAAAAGTTCATTAAGTAGTTTGATAATAATGTTTATGGTAAATAGTAATGAATGGAAATTTAGATATATAAATTTTATAGGTCTTGGATATGTAGCATCTAATATATATAGTATTGTAAGCATGACAATTCTTCAAGAAAGTCTTTTTTCGACTAATGTAGTAGTAGTAACATACATAGTAGAATCTATAGGTTTTCTTGTAGCTATAAAATATTTATATCAAAAAAGGGTAGATAGAAAAAGTATTATTCCAATAATAGTTATAGGGGGGTTGTTTTTACTATCTGTTATTGTAGGATTTATTTTTAAAATAAAGGATATAAGTGTATTTGTAGCTATAAATATATTACTTTTAATTTATATAGCAAAAGAAACTATAAATTATAAAGATGATGATTATAAAAAAGAACTTAAGGAAATTAATAGAATATTAATGTTGAAAATATTATATTTAATTTTTATGTTTTTACCAGAAGTTATACAAGTTAAACAGAGTGAATGGTTTGTATTTTTAGATGTGATAAATATAGTACAAATATTTTTAGTGTATAAAGTTACTATATATTTTAGTTTAGTAAATCCGTACATAAGTATAGAAAAAACAAATATAGAAATAGAATATAAATCATTAATAGAAGAAAAGACGAATAATAAAATAGCGAAAATTAACAAAAATCAAGAGGATATAAATAAAGAATTAGAATATAAAAAAGATTTTTTAGATTCTATATTAGAGTCAACTCCAAATGGAATTGCTATATTTGATGAATATGGAAATTTTAAAGAATGTAATAGGGCATTTAAAGATATTATAGAATATAACGGTGATGTAAATAATAATATAATTGAGACTATAGTAGATAGTAAAAAATTCAAAATGAATATTAGTAGGGTTTGTAGAGAAAAAATTCAATTGGAAGAAGAACTAAAATTAAGAAATGGAAGTATATATAAATGTTCATATTATATAAACTATGAAGATGGCGGTTGTGTATGTATTTTACTGGATATAACGGAGGAAAGACAGATACTAACACATCTAACAAACTTAAAAGATGAGTATGAAGATTTAATTACTAATATAAAACTACCAGTATTTATATTAGATGAGGATTTTAATGTGATTAATTTTAGTAGAGAGTATAAAAATTTATTTGATAAGATAGTGCAAGATGAAAATACAGATAGTGACAAATTAATAAGATTGTCAAAGAAAGTACATAAAGATGATATGAATTATTACCTACATGCACTTGGAATAAATAATAAAGCTAAAAACAATGAGGAGTTACATAATAAGGGTGCTGTTAAATTTAGAATAGTTAATGATAAGGATGAGATTTTATGGATAGAATCTAGGTCAAAAATATGCCATGAAGAAAATAAACAATATATAATAAAGAGTTATGAAGAAATAACAGAATATATGAATACAAAACATTACTTAGAAGAAACACAAAATATGTACAAATCTATTTTAAATAGCATTCCGGAAGGTATTTATCTAGAAGATTTAGATACAAATAAATATTTATTTGTAAACAAGAAGTTTAGGAGCTTATTCAATATAGAGGATGATATTAAAGTTGAGAATCTGAAATGTAGACATGACTTAATTAGAGTTCATAAAGATTATGAATATATAGTTAATGAAGTTATAAGTAGAATAAAGGCTAATAAAACATATAATTATAGAGATATAAAATATTTAGATAGAAATAATAGTGTAGTAGATGCTAAGTTTGCAAGTATACCATTTAAAATACAAGATAAGACATTCAAACTATCTATAATAAAAGATATGAAGGATATAAAGACTCTAGAACATGTAAGATTTAAGATAGAGGAAAGAACTAAGAGGGACAGTATGAAAATGGAGTTTTTTATAAATATGTCTCATGAACTTAAAACACCTTTAAATCTTATATTTACAAGTACACAACTTATAGAGAATCTTTACAATAAACAAAAATTTGTAGATTTAGGCTCTAAATTAAGTAATCATATAAAGTTAACTAAGCAAAATAGCTATAGATTACTTAAAATAATAAGTGATTTAATGGATTTCACAAAAATGGAATCTGGATTTTATAAAATTAGAATGGAAAATAGAAATATAGTTGACCTTGTAGAAAATATATCTATGTCGGTGATAGCTTATGCAAAAAATAAAGGTATTGATATAATATTTGATACAGATATAGAAGAATTAGTAATTGCAGTAGATATAAATGCAGTAGAAAGAATTATATTAAATATACTATCAAATGCTATAAAATTTACAGGACCTTTAGGAAATATATATGTAACTATACGTAGCAAAAATGATAAAGTGGATATAATAATAGAAGATACGGGTATCGGTATAAAAGAAGATTGTATAGATCTTATATTTGATAGATTTAATGATGTTAATAAAGGTTTTATTGGAAATATATATGGAAGTGGAATAGGATTGTCTATGGTAAAATCTATGGCCAATTTATTAGATGCAAATGTAAAAGTAGAAAGTGAATATGGAAAAGGAACCAAGTTTACAATAACTTTAGATATAAAACAGGTAGACGAAAATCAGAGTGATATATTAGAAGCTTATAAATATCAAAAAATATCTAATGTAGAAAGATTGACAATAGATATGTCTGATATATATAGATAAGACTAATAATGAAGCAGGTGAAGATATGGTTAGTTTAAATAATGATTGGGATGAATTATTAAAAGATGAGTTTAAGAAAGAATACTATTTAAAATTAAAAGAGTTTTTACTTCTAGAGTATAAAACTCATGTAATATACCCGGATAAGTATGATATATTTAATGCATTAAAATATACATCATATAAGGATACTAAGATATTAATATTAGGACAAGACCCTTATCATGGTGAAAATCAAGCTCATGGATTTTCTTTTTCAGTTAAACCAAATGTAAAAATACCACCATCTTTATCAAATATTTATAAAGAACTAAAGTCTGACTTAGATTACTTTATACCAAATAATGGATATTTAATATCTTGGGCAAATCAAGGTGTATTACTTTTAAATACAGCATTAACTGTGAGATCCCATGAGGCAAATTCACATAAAAATAGAGGATGGGAAATTTTTACTGATAAGATAATTAGTTTATTAAATGACAAAGATGAACCTGTAATATTTATATTGTGGGGAGCGAATGCTAGAAAAAAGAAAGAATTAATAGATGATAGTAAACATTATGTATTAGAAGCTCATCATCCGAGTCCTTTATCTGCATCAAGAGGATTTTTTGGATGTAAGCATTTCTCTAAAGCTAATGAAATATTAATTGGACTAGGTAAGAAAACTATCGATTGGCAAATACCAAACGTATAAAGTATCAAGAAAACTAAAAAATATTTATATATTGAAAGTGTGCTTAAAGTATTAAAAATACTAAATAAGCACACTTTTATTTTTTTGTCAATTTGACATATGGTAACAAATTAGTTACAATTTAGTTACGAAAAGATTACAAATAAGAAAATTATATATAAAACATAAAAAATATGGAGGGCAATATAATGCAAATAAAAAATAATAAGCAACTAAAAATCTCGGCAGTCGCCAGTATAATATCAGTAGGGTTAATATTTGGAACGTATTCAATGTTAAATAAAGATGTAGTATTAGTAGTTAAGGGTGAAGAAAGAAATATATCTACATTTAAGAGCAATGTAGGTGAATTGTTAGAAGAACAAAATGTTAAGTATGACTCAAATGATATAGTAACAGCTTCTTTAGATAGTAAAATAAAAAATAATATGAATATAGAAGTAATTGATGTAGTAGAAAAATCGGTAATAGAATCTAAAAAAGTTCCTTTTGAGGTTGAAGTTATAGAAGATAAAAACATACCTAAGGGTGAAACTAAGGTAGAAGTAGAAGGGAAATCGGGAGAAAATGAATTAGTATATACAATAACTTATCACAATGAAAAACAAGTAGATAAAAAATTTGTAGAAGAGTTGGTAGCCATAAATCCTGAGAAGAAAATTATTAAGAAGGGTTCTAAGGTAGAAGAGGTTAAAGTAGCTTCATCTAGAGGTGGTATTAGTAGAGGGAATGCAACTACACTTTCTACATCAACTAATAATTTAAGTACAAATAAAAAGGCTATGAAAGTTGTAGCTACAGCATATACTGGAGATTCTGTTACATCAACAGGAACAAAGCCAAAGTGGGGAACTATAGCTGTTGACCCAAGCATAATACCATATGGAACAAAGGTATTTATACCTCAATTTAATATGACATTTATAGCAGAAGATACAGGAAGCGCTATTAAGGGAAATAAAATAGATATATTTATGAATGATGAAAGTGCAGTTTATAACTGGGGTATAAAAAATATAGATATTTATATAGTAGGATAAAACAAAATGGGATAGTTTGTAATAAGCTATCTCATTTTGTTTCTGCAATATTTTTTCGATAAAAAATCTAAAAAGTATTGCAGAAAAAGTGGAAAAATGGTAATATAAGTATATAAAGAAAGAGCAAAATTATATGGGGGTGGATGGGTGCTGGTGTGCCCTCTAGTCTTCAAAACTAGTATGAGGGGTTAAGAGCCTCTTAGGTGGGTTCGACTCCCACGCACTCCCGCCAGTAAAAAGAGAACCTTAATAGGTTCTTTTTTTAGTTGAATTTACTTATAATTTATATTTTCAACCATGTAGAAATTTTTATTTTTCTCATCCCATTCATATATAGTTTTATTGGTTTTTTTATCTAATTCTATAAGTTCATTGTTAGGATTTAGGGAATAATCATTTTCTTTATATTTAGTAGTAGTTGTAACACATAAAATCCTTGTTTGTTCACCGTTTAAAAAGTCTATAGAAGAAACTTCAACTTCTTTAATTTCACTATCTTTAGAACTATTCTTTTTAATAATTTTTGTACTATCGAGATTTTTTTCAAAGATAGAAATATAGGTATCATTTTTATAATAAAAAATCTCTAAAAATTTTCTCCTAGTGAAATCTGTTGAAGATGTAGAGTCAGTCTGTTCTACTACTAAAAAATTATTATAGAAATATAAATTATCAATAGTGGCTAAATCATCTAGTGTACAATAAAATTCATATTTGCCTTCAGAGATTTTATTATAAATGGCTACAAAAGAAAGTTGCTGAGGTAAAGATAAAGTAAAAGCTACTTTGTCAGTTGTATCATTTTTAATATGTTCAATGAATGTTATGTCTATGTATTGGGCATATTTTTTTAGATTATTTTTATTAGTATCTTTTAAAATATCTAAAATTAAATTATAATTATCATTACTGTCGGTAGATGATTTAGCATATGATATAGGTAAAATATTAAAAGTATTATTATAATTTAAAAATACTAAACTAATAAAAATAAATATGTTAATGATAAGTATTAAAGATAACAGATTTATAATTTTTTTCAAATTAAACCTCCTTTACATGTAGGATTTAATATTAAAATATATTCTGTTTAGTAAAAATAAATAACTAGAGGAGAACAATACATATGGAAAAAGAGTTTACAACTAGAACTGGTTTAATAATAGGGCAAGATGGAGTGGATAAATTAAAAGATAAAAATATAATTGTGTTTGGTGTTGGAGGAGTAGGTAGCTTTGCAGCAGAAGCAATAGCTAGGGCAGGTGTAGGGACTATGACTATAGTAGACTTTGATGATGTTGATATAACAAATATAAATAGACAAATACCAGCTCTACACTCAACAGTTGGAAAATATAAGGTAGAGGTTATGAAAGATAGAATACTAGATATAAACCCTAATATAAATCTTAGGGCAGTAAGGGAAGTATATAATAAAGAAACTAGTGAGAAAATATTAGTAGGAAATTATGATTATGTAGTTGATGCAATAGATATGGTAACATCAAAAATACATTTAATAGAAACTTGCAAATCAAAAGGATTGGAGATTATAAGTTCTATGGGAATGGGGAATAAATTAGATCCCACTAAAATAGTAGTAACAGATATATATAAGACTAGTATGTGTCCGTTAGCAAAAGTAATGAGAAAAGAATTAAAAGATAGAAAAATAAAGAAGTTAAAAGTAGTATATTCAACAGAACAACCAGTACAATTAAAAAATAAAATTATGAATGGAAAGAAAATAACTCCTGGAAGTATATCATTTGTACCCTCTGTAGGAGGACTTATAATAGCATCAGTAGTTATAAATGATTTATTAAATATATAGTATAATTTATTAAATAGGACCAGAAAAATCTGATCCTATTATTTTTTTGTAAAAATAACATCTCCATCACTATAAAATACTAAATCACCTAATAAATCAGTTCTATAAGTTAAGATATTGTTTTTGTCTAGGTTATCTAAAGTTTGTTGATGAGGATGGCCATAAGAATTTTTATACCCACAAGAAATTACGGCCATATCAGGTGTAGTTTTTTCTAAAAACTCAGAACTAGTAGATGTATTACTCCCGTGATGGCCAACTTTTAAAAAGTCTACATCATCAAGTTCAAAAGAACTTGTGATATCAATTTCATTTGGAGTTTCAGCATCTCCTGTAAATAAGAATGACTTATCTTTATAATTTAGATTAAAAATAATAGAATTTAAATTATCATCTTCTTGTATATAAGATGGGGCGAGTACTGTAATGTTAATATCATCAGTTATATTAATAATATCATCTTTATATAAATAATTAATGTCTAGGTTTTTAGAATTACAAGATGATAAAATATTATTATAAGCCTTACTATCACTTTCTTTTTGTGGCATGTAAAAAGCTTTAACACTGAAGTTGTCTATTATGTAATCTAGACTTCCTATATGATCGGCATGAGGATGCGTAGCAATTACTATATCTAAGGATTTTATATTTTCTTTTTTTAAATAGCTTTTAATAAGGTTTTGGCTATTTTCATCTCCGCCATCCACTAATATATTTTTATTATTAGGTGTTTTAATTAAAATACTATCACCTTGCCCAACATCTATAATATGTATAGATAAAAAATTACTTAAAGATTTAGTTTTGCTATTAATACCGAAAAATGGTATTATAGATAATATTAAAACTAGGATTATAGTTTTCAAATAGGCTTCACTCCAATTCATAATATGTTTAAAAAAAACTAATATGGGTAATATTATGTTAATAAAAACTTATAGTTTTATTAAGATTGTTAACAGAAAAAAAGAACAAAATACAATGTGTAGAATAATATAGTATTTATAACTGTATAAAACTTATAACATAAATTCAAAGAGATAAGAGTGAAAAAGTAGGAGGATTTTATGATTTTTAGAGATATTAGTATTAGTTCAAAAGAAGAGTTGGACCCATACTTTGATATAGTAGATTATGAAGCGTGTGAGTATTGTTTTAGCACATTATATATGTGGCAGCATGTGTATAAGACAGGTTATTATATTGGTGATGGTTTTGCAGTGCTAGTAGGAGAATACGAAGGAGATAGTTTTTCGATATTACCATTAGCTAAAAGAGATAAGCTTAATGAAGCTATAGACTTTGTTATAGAATACTTCAAAAAAGAAGACAAAAAAATTTATCTTAGAGGGACAACTAAGGAAGTCTTAGAAATTATAAAAAAAGATTACCCAAATGAATTTGAATATATAGAAGAAAGAGATTTATTTGATTATATATATGATGCAGAAAGCTTAAGAAGCTTAGCTGGAAGAAAAAATCAAAAGAAAAGAAATCATATAAATTCGTTTATAAAAGATTTTGAAGGTAGATATGAATATAAATTATTAGGTAAAGATGATTTTAATGATTGTCTAGGATTAATGAAGGCTTGGACTAGCAATAAAGAGGATAATAATGAGTTTGATGAAGGTATGGATGATGAACTCTTGGGAATAAAAAAACTATTTGAAAACTATGACTTATTAAAGGATAAATTAAAGATAGCTGGAATAGTTATAGATGGGAAATTAGAAGCATTCACATTAGGAGAATTGTTGAATTCAGATATGGCAGTAATTCATATAGAAAAAGCAAACCCGAATATCAGAGGATTATATCCATTTATAAATCAACAATTTTTAGTAAATGAATTTAGTGATGTTGAGTTTGTAAATAGAGAAGAAGATTTAGGGATACCTGGTCTTAGAAAGGCAAAGCTTTCTTATCACCCAACTAGATTTGTAGAAAAGTATACTGTTAGAGAGGTGTAGTATGAAAATAAGATATGCCGAAGAAAATGATATAGATGATATAAAAGATATTTGGAGATACTGTTTTAATGATGGCGAAAAATTTATGAATTATTATTTTGAAAATAAATATAGTAGACTAAATACTGTTGTAGTTGACGAAAGGGAAGAAATAGTTTCTTCTCTTCAACTAAATCAGTATAAAATATTTCTAAATAATAAGGTATATGATACTTCTTATATAGTGGGAGTATCTACTTTTCCTCAAGTAAGGGGAAGAGGTTATATGCAAAATATAATGAATTTTACTTTAGAAGAATTATATAAAAAAAATCAGTTAGTTTCTATACTTATGCCAATAGACTATAGGTTATATAGAAAATATGGTTATGAACATTGTTATGACCAAATTGAATATAAAATTGATATAGAAGACCTTAGTAAATTCAAAATAAATGGAAGGCTTTATAAGATAAGTGATAAGCATATAAAGGACTTAATACATATACAGAGATGTTTCTTACAAGATGTAAATGGAAATGTTGTTAGAAATGAAATTTATTACAAAAATTTATTTGAAGAGGTTAAAAGTGAAGATGGTTATATGTATATTCATAAGAATAATGGATATGAAGGTTATATAATTTATTCTATACATGGAGATACAATGATGGCAAGAGAAATATTTTATAAAAATATAGAATCTCTTAAATCAATGTTGAAATTTATATATAATCATAATACTCAGTGTAAGCGTGTAATAATATCAGCTCCAATAATGGATAAGGTAAGACATATACTTGATAATCCCAAAACTTGTGAAATAAAAATAAAGCCGTTTATGATGGGTAGAATAATAAATTTAAAAGGATATTTAGAAAGCTTAGATATTGATTATGATATAGAGGGTTCTACTAAGATAATGATAGAAGATAAATTTATCTTAGAGAATAATGGTGTGTTTAAAATAAATGCTCATAAAGGAAGGCTTTATGTAGATAATGTAGATGAGTCTTATGATATGGCATTTGATATAAATACTATAACTCAAATTGCATTTTCTTATATAAATTTAAGTGAAGCATTTGTATTAAATAATATAGATGGCGATAAAGTAAATAAGGATAGTGTTTCTTTATTTAATTCTATATTTAAAAAGAAAGATAATTATATAAATGAATATGTATAAATGATATATAAAATAGACTCTTACAATTAGAGTCTATTTTTATGTGAAATTATATAATATGCTTATTAAAATCCAAAAAAATGGTTTAAAAGAAAAAAATATTGAAAATAATCCAAATAAAAATATTATTAGGAGGCGTTATGAGAAGACCATTACTAATAATACTTATATTTATAATAACTATAGCTTATTTTACTACTAGTAACCCTAAGCTAAATAATGAGTACAGTAATGATATTGTATCTGTAAAAGGGATAGTAAAGGGGCAGATTGAAAAGGATAAATATGACGAATATAAAGTAGATAGATTTTTAGTAAGAGATTATAGTAGAATGAAGAAATTAGAAGTAGGAAAAATTGTAGAAATAAATGGTGAATTTAAGAGTCTTGATGAAATGAAATATGAGGACTTTGATTATGGAAGATATATAAAGAGCACAGGATGTAAGGGTATTATATATATAAAAAGTTATAAAAATATTGGAGAAAATAAAATATATACATTTTTAAATCAAATCAAAACAAATACAAGAAGCACATTAAGATATTTATACAAAAACAATTCAGATTTTATAAATTCAATTTTAATAGGTGAAAAAGAAAATTTAACACAGGAAGAAAAAAAAGTATTTTCAAAAACGGGGACAAGTCATATTATAGCTATATCAGGATTTCATGTAGGAATTCTTTGTGGAGTGGTAGCCTTTATAATGAAAAAAATAAATCGATTTTATAAGTTAATAGTATTGATTTTAATAATGATGCTGTATTCACTGATGGTTGGAAGCCCGCCTTCTATAATTAGGGCAGTAGTATTTATGATAATTTTATATATGGCAGTTTTTTTAGATAGGAAAAGAGATTCACTTTCAACATTATCAGTAATTGGTATATTTTTAATTACAAATAATCCATATATTATATATAATGTAAGTTTTCAATTGTCTTTTTTGGCTACATTGTCTATAATATATTTCTATGGTTATATAAATGACAAGGTAAAGGTAAGTATAATTTCTCTTACATTATCTTCGAATATATTAACATTGCCAATTGTATATTATAATTTTAAAGGAATACCGCTTATATCTATTATCGGAAATATAGTAATAGTTCCTTTTATGGCAATTATAATGTATTTAAGTATTATCAGCGTGATTTCATTTAGTATAAATATATGGATAGCAAAGTCAATAGCTTATTTTAATAGAATAATAATTAATAGTATATACTTTTTATTAGAAAAAGTTAGTAATATAGATTTTGCTTATATTGAAATTGATAATCCAAAGAAATATTATGTGATAATTTATTACATAATAGTGTTTTCATATATGATTTATAAAGAACTAAAGGTTATGAAGGAGCAAGAGAATGAACTACAAGGATATTATAAAGAATATTAAGGACAGAAACTTTGAAAAGATGTACCTTATTCATGGTAGAGAACTTTATCTAATAGAAAATGCAATAAAAGTATTTAAAGAGAATCTAGACACTGTGATGATAGACTTCAACCTAGACATCATAGATGGAAAAGAAACGACTCTAGACCAGGTTATAAGCTCTATAGAAACACTTCCTTTTATGGATGACAAAAAAATAGTTATAATAAAAGATTTTGAACTATTAAAAGGTAAAAAGAAGAACTTTACAGATGTAGATGAAAAATATTTAATAGAACACTTAGATAATATACCACATACAACAATTTTAATCTTTGCAGTGTATGGAGAAATTGATAAAAGAAAATCTTTAGTAAAAAAGATTGATAAAAATGGAATAGTTCTTAATTGTGATAAATTGTCTGATATGGATTTATTTAGGTGGGTAAAAAAGCAATTTGAAGGAAATGGAGTATTAATTGATAATCCTCAAATAATGTATTTTATAGACCAAGAAGGGTATAGAGATAAAAGTAGTGAGAAAACTTTATCAGATCTTAAAAATGAAATAAACAAGATAAGTTCATTTGTTGGGAATGGAAATGTCATAACAAATAAAGTAATAGATAAATTGTCCCAAAAGAAAGTAGAAAATGATATATTTAAACTTATAGATTGTATAGGAGAAAAAAAATCTTCCGTTGCTATGAAAATATTAAATGATATGATATACGAAGGCGAGTCTGTTCTTGGTATTTTTGCTATGATAGCTAAACAATTTAAGGTAGTAATGCAGGTTAGGCAGCTTCAAGGGGAAGGATATAGCTCAAAGGCTATGTCTGAAAAATTAAGAATACATCCATTTGTAGCAGGTAAAGCATTAAAACAGACTAATAATTTTACGGATGAAACAATTATAGATATGCTAAACTATATTTTAGAAAGTGATTATAAAATAAAAAATGGTTTAGTTAGGGACACTTTAGCGGTTGAAATATTAGTAAGTAAATATTGTCATAGAAAAGCAAGTTAAAAATATAGTAAATTGTAGAGTGGAGTATAATGTACTTCGCTCTCTTGTATAGTAAAAAGAAAATATAAAAAACCCCTAATAAAATATCAGGGGCTATTATTATAAGCTTAAACGGTTAATTAAGCGTTCATTCCGTTTAACTTTTGAGCTAATTTAGCTACTTTTCTAGATGCAGCGTTCTTGTGTATAGTTCCTTTAGAAGCTACTTGGCATATTCTCTTTTGAGCATATTGGAACTTTGCAACAGCCTCTTCTCTATTACCTGCAGTAACAGCTTCTTCGAATCTTCTTATTGCAGTTTTAACTTGAGATTTTCTAGCTTTATTTAAAGCAGTTTTCTTTTCGATAACTTTTATTCTCTTTTTAGCTGATTTTATGTTTGCCACCGTGTTCACCCCCTCGTGTGTTTTTTTATTATATTCATCGTCAACATATTAGATTTTAACAGAAATAAATCTAAAAATCAAGGATAATTATTTATAACTTTATATAATTTTTTACTTTATATAATATCTATTATTTTTGACTTTTTAGATTATAACCCATATAAAAATAATTTACAACATGTAAGTTAATTATTCAAAGATTTTCAAATTTATAAATTTTTGTTATAAAATACTAAAATTTGTTAACAATTATAAATATTATTAAGATTATACTTGGAGGTAACGATGTTTAATATAAGAACAGATTTAGCATTAGAGGCTAAGGAAATGTATCAAAAAAATCAAAAAGAGACAAGTGAAATACCTGGGGTTAAAATAGAAAATAAAGAGTTAGAAAATTGCACAATAACAAAAGTTGAAATTATAGATGAAAAAGGTTCGAAAATAATGAATAAAGGAATAGGTAAGTATGTAACATTAGAAAGTAATCTTATGAAATTCGACGATGATGAATCAAGAGATGAAATGATATCATACTTAAAAGAAGAATTAGTAGATATTTTAGGAAATGATAAAGCTAAAAAAACATTGGTTATAGGTCTTGGAAACTGGAATATAACATCTGATGCATTAGGGCCTAAAACAGTATCTAAAACTTTGGTAACAAGACATATTTTTAAGAATTATAATAAAGACTACGATGATGACTTTACAGAAGTAGCAGGATTAAGTCCAGGGGTTATGGGAATAACTGGTATAGAAACTGGAGAAATAGTTAAGTCTATTGTTGAGAAGATAAAACCTGATAGAGTTATTGCAATTGATGCTTTGGCATCTAGAAAAATGGAAAGAGTAAATGCTACAATTCAGATTTCAACAGCAGGAATAGCACCTGGAGGAGGAGTAGGAAATAAAAGACAAGCATTAAACAAAGAATATTTAGGTGTAGATGTTATTGCAATAGGGGTTCCTACTGTAGTTGATGCTGCAACACTTACTAATGATGTTTTAGATGTAGCTATAGATAATTTAATGTCACAATCAGTTGAATCAGAAAACTTCTACAATATGTTAAAAAAATTAAAAGAAGAAGAAAAATATCAATTGATAAGAGACTCACTAGATCCATATGATAAAAATTTAATAGTGACACCAAAAGATATAGATGAGACTATTGAAAATTTATCAATAATAATTAGTGAAGGATTAAATAGATCTCTTCATCCTGGACGAATAATCAAATAAGGAGGAAATATAATGTTGAGAAATCGTATAAAAGCAATTAGTGTAGCTTGTATGTTAATTTGTATTTTACCAACTTTATCTTATGCTATAGATAAAGATGAATTTGGAAAGTTTTTAATAAATTCATCTTACCCAGAAAGTAAAACTGAAAAAAATAAGGATGCTAGGAAGGATGATAGCAAAACAAGTAAAGTTGAAACAGAAGATAAATCAAATAACAAGGAAGTGAATAAAGGCCAATATATAAAAGTGCATGTAGGGGAAGAAAATATACCAGATATAAATCAAGATAAAGAAACTCAAAAGGAAAGCCAAGTTGTAAGTGCAAATAATAGTGAATATAAAAATGATATAAGGATTACTAAGGAAAACCCTGAAATTTTATTATATCATACTCATAGCTCTGAAACATATGCAGAATCTCCAACTGGGAACTATCACTCGCAAGATAAATCAAACTCTGTAATGGCAGTAGGAAGTTCACTAACAGATGAATTAGGTAAAAAGGGTTGGGGTGTGCTTCATACAACAAAATATAATGACATAGATTATAATGCATCATATGCTACAAGTTTAAAATCGATACAAGATTTAAAATCTAAAAATCAATCAATGGATATAGCTATAGATTTACATAGAGATGCAAGAAATATAACAGATTCAGCAGTTAAGAAAAGAGAATATGATAAGTTTACTACAACAGTAAATGGTGAAAAAGTTTCTAAGTTCTTTTTTGTAGTAGGTGCAAAAAATGAAAATCTAAATGAATTAAAAGCTATGGCTGAAGGTATAACAAAACTTGCAGAATCAAAATACCCAGGAATAACTATGCCTGTTTTAGTTAAACCATATGGTAAATATAATCAATTTGTTATAAAGAACCATATGCTAGTGGAAATTGGGAGTAATGCGAGTAGTATTAAAGAAGCTAAAGCTACTACTAAATATTTAGCTAATGTATTAGATGAATATTTTAAAGATTACAAGTAGCACTTAATTTAGTAGGAGACTATAATGAGCCGATTAGAAAAGACTATAAAAGGAAAAAATAAGAACAAAAAATATAAAGTTATAATGAAAATAGTCTTTATAATGTTGTTAATTATAATTTGTGCTATGGGAATATTGGTAGTAGATGTAAGTGCAAAAAATTTGTTAGGTGAGGAAATAAAAATCCAAAAACAAATAAGGGAAATAAACATATATATAGAAGAGTCTTTACAAAATATGAGAAAAATGGCTAATAATATAGTAATGAAATTTAATAAATAGTAAAATAAGGCTTATAATATAAGCCTTATTTTTATAGTATAAGGTATAAAAATTAATAAAATTTTTATATTTAGAAAATAACTTATATTTACATAGAAGATGATATATTATAAAATAAAAGTTATGATAAATAATCAAGGAGGAATATAAGGTGGACAGTAAACAAAGTAGAACGAGAAATTTTAGTATAATAGCGCATATAGACCACGGTAAGTCTACCTTGGCTGATAGATTAATACAAAAGACAGGACTTGTTAGTGATAGAGACATGAAAGCACAGTTACTTGACAACATGGATCTTGAAAGAGAAAGAGGAATCACTATAAAGTTACAAAATATAAGATTAGTATATAAAGCTAAGGATGGAAATGAATATTATCTAAATCTTATAGATACACCAGGACACGTAGATTTTACGTATGAGGTATCGAGAAGTTTAGCAGCATGTGAGGGTGCATTATTAGTAGTAGATGCAGCACAAGGTGTTGAAGCACAAACATTAGCTAATGTTTACTTAGCTCTAGATCAAGATTTAGAAATATTACCGGTCATAAATAAAATAGATTTACCAAGTGCTAGACCAGATGAAATAAAAGTAGAGATAGAAGATATAATAGGTATTGATGCAAGTGAAGCACCTCTTGTATCTGCTAAAAGTGGATTAAATATAGAAGATGTATTAGAATCTATAGTTAAAAATGTACCTGCTCCAGCTGGAGATAAAGAAGCGTCTTTAAAGGCCTTAATATTCGATTCATATTATGATGCATATAAAGGTGTTGTAGCTTATGTTAGAGTATTTGAAGGTAGAGTTAAAAAGGGTATGACAATAAAAATGATGAATACCAACAAAAAGTTTGAGGTAACTGAAGTTGGTGTTATGGCACCGGGTCAAACAGAACTTGATGAACTTTGTGCTGGAGATGTTGGATATATTGCGGCCAGTATAAAAGATATAAGAAGTTGTCATGTAGGGGATACTATAACTGATGCACAACATCCTACTGATGAACCTATGCCAGGATACAAAAAAGCTACTCCTATGGTTTACTGTGGTATATATCCAGGTGAAGGTGAAAAGTATGAAAATGTAAGAGATGCCCTTGAAAAATTACAAGTAAATGATGCGGCACTTGAGTTTGAAGCAGAAACTTCAGCAGCACTTGGATTTGGATTTAGATGTGGATTCCTAGGACTTTTACACATGGAAATAATTCAGGAAAGATTAGAAAGAGAATTTAATCTTGATATTATAACAACTGCACCATCTGTTATATACAAAGTAACAAAAACTGATGGAGAACTTGTAATGATACAAAATCCAGCTAACTTACCAGAGGTATCTGAAATAAGAATGATAGAAGAACCTATAGTTAAAGGTGATATAATAGTTCCTAAGGATTATGTTGGTATAGTTATGGAACTTTGCCAAGAAAGACGTGGAAACATGATAAACATGGAGTACATAGATGAAAAGAGAGTTATGCTTCACTATGATTTACCACTTAATGAAGTTGTTTATGACTTCTTTGATGCTCTTAAATCAAGAACTAGAGGATATGGTTCACTAGATTATGAGGTAAAAGGATATGTTCCTTCTACTCTTGTTAAACTTGATATATTAATAAATAAAGAACAAGTAGATGCACTTAGTTTTATAGTTCATGAAACTAGAGCATATACTAGAGGAAAATCTATGTGTGAGAAATTAAAAAATGAAATACCAAGACACCAATTCCCTGTACCAATACAAGCAGCTGTTGGTAATAAGGTAGTTGCAAGAGAAACTATAAGTGCTCTTAGAAAAGATGTTCTTGCTAAGTGTTACGGTGGAGATATATCTCGTAAGAAGAAACTTCTTGAGAAACAAAAAGAAGGTAAAAAACGTATGAGACAAGTAGGATCTGTTGAGGTTCCTCAAAAAGCATTTATGTCAGTATTAAAATTAGATGAATAATAATATTGTTAATATATATATAGATTGATTCGAAATATTTTGAATCAATCTTTTTTAATGTGTAAAAATAAAACTTAAATTAAATATAAAAATTAAACTTGGGGATAATAAATTTATACAAAGATAATAAATAACTGATTTAAGCACTAAGGAGGCGTCTAATGAGCAATAATGAGCTTAGAAAAACACTAGGGATATCAGCAGCTCTTTCAACAGTAGTAGGTATGGTTATAGGTTCTGGGGTATTCTTTAAACCACAAGCCATATACACAGCAACTAACGGTGCACCAGGCCTTGGAATGATAGCTTGGATATTAGGTGGTATTATAACTATAACAGCAGGATTAACGGCAGCAGAGGTTTCGGCAGCAATACCAAGAACAGGTGGTATGATGGTATATATAGAAGAAATATATGGTAAAAAACTAGGTTTCATGACGGGGTGGATGCAGACTGTATTATTTTTTCCAGGTACAGCAGCTGCATTAGCGGTAATTTTTGCAAAACAGGTAGCAGAGTTAACTGGATATAATTCAGAAAATATGAAGATAGTGTTACCAATAGCAATTTTAATTATATTATTTATAGCATTACTAAATACAGTAGGTTCATCCTTGGGGGGTGTAATACAAACTGTAGCAACAATAGCCAAATTACTTCCTCTAATATTGATAATGGTATTTGGTTTTATAAAAGGAAATGGAAATCCAATAACAAGTCCTATAGTAGGAACAGGTACTACCGTGGGAACAGCTTTAGGCCAAGTTCTTATTGCAACCTTATTTGCATATGATGGATGGATAAATGTTGGTGCTATAGCAGGAGAAATGAAAAATCCAGGTAAGGATTTACCAAAAGCAATAGTAGGAGGGTTATCTATAGTTATGGCAGTTTATATAATAATAAACGTATCATATTTATGGGTAGCACCAGCTAGTGAATTAGCAAAAGCGACAGCACCAGCAGCCATTGTAGCTACAAAAATATTTGGAGATATAGGTGGTAAGATAATAACAGTAGGTATATTAATATCTGTATTCGGTGCATTAAATGGATATTTATTAACTGGGCCAAGAGTGCCATACACACTAGCATCACAAAAAATATTACCTTTTAGTAGCACATTTTCTAAATTAAATAGTGGTGGAGTACCTGCCAATTCTATATGGTTAATAGCGATTCTTGCATGTTTATATGCATTATCAGGTCAATTTAATTTACTTACAGATTTAACAGTGTTTATAATATGGGTATTTTATGTATTTACATTTATAGGAGTAATGAAGCTTAGAAAAGATAAGCCAGACTTACACAGACCATATAAAGTACCTCTATATCCTATTATACCTATGATAGCAATAATAGGCGGTATATTTGTAATAGTAAACCAACTTATAACTGCAACAATGATAGCATTAGGAGGTATAATAGTAACTTTAGTAGGTATACCAGTTTATTCATATATGCAAAATAAGTCTAAGTAAATATAAATAAACATATCAATAGGATATCTAAAAATGGATAAATTCATTTGATGATATCCTATTTACATATAAATTGATATAATGTAATAAGATTAATATTAAAAAAATATCAATTTGTATAAGAAAAGAGGACAAATATGTTAGGACTTTATATACATATACCATTTTGTGTAAGTAAATGTAACTATTGCGATTTTAATTCATATAAAATGGATAAATTTTTAAAAAATAGATACATAGAAGATTTAAAAAAAGAAATGGAGATTTATAAAAAAGAAATAAATAAAGAAAAAATCACAAGTATTTTTCTTGGCGGCGGGACACCGAGTATATTAACTAGCCAAGAATTAAGAGAAATATTTGTAAACATAAAAGAAAATTTTGAGATAGAAAAAAATGCTGAAATAAGTGTTGAATGTAATCCAGGGACATTAACGAAAGAAAAGTTAGAAACTATGAAAGAAATAGGTGTAAATAGAATTAGTATAGGGTTACAAGTAGTTCAAAATTACCATTTAGAAGCTATAGGAAGAATACATACATATGAAGAATTTGAGAAAAACTATAGACAGGCATTAGAAGTTGGATTTATGGATATAAATGTGGATTTAATGTACTGTCTACCGAATCAAACTTTGAATGATTGGAAAGAAACATTAGAGAAAATAACAACACTAGCGCCATCACATATTTCTGCATACTCACTTATATTAGAAGAGGGTACAAAACTTTATGATATGTATAAAAATAATGAATTTGAGGTTATAGATGAAGATACAGATATAGAACTATACAACTATACAATAAATTATTTAAAAGAAAATGGGTATAATCAATATGAAATATCTAATTATGCTAAGAAAGATAAAGAATGTAAACATAATATACTATATTGGAAATGTGAGTCATATATAGGGCTAGGTCCAGGTGCATCAGGGTATATTAAAAATGTAAGATATAGTAATGTAGAAGGATTAGATGATTACCATAATATGTTATACAATAATCAAAAACCTATAGATCAAGAAGAATACTTAGAAGTTAAAAATTTAGTAATAGAAAAAATATTTATGGGACTTAGAATGAACGATGGCATAAAATATATAGATTTTATAAATCAATTTGGTGTAAATATAAAAGAAAAATATAAAAAACAAATAGAAATTTTATCAGAAAGAAATCTTATAGAAATGGCTGAGAATGGGATAAAACTAACACAAAAAGGTAGAGAGATTTCAAATAGTGTGTTTATTGAATTTATGGATTAAATTAAAAGTGTTGACAAAATTAAATTATAATGGTATATAATATATATAATCTTTTTAGCACTCGAAAAAAGTGAGTGCTAACAGCGAGGAGGTCCTGTGATGGAACTAAACGAAAGAAAACTTAATATCCTCAAAGCTATAGTTAAAGATTATATAGAAACAGCAGAGGCTGTAGGGTCTAGAACAATATCAAAAAAACATGATTTAGGTGTAAGTGCAGCAACTATAAGAAATGAGATGGCTGATCTTGAAGAATTAGGTTATCTTATTCAACCACATACATCTGCAGGTAGAGTTCCATCTGAAAAGGGATATAAGTTATATGTGGATTTATTAATGGCAAAGAGTGAACTAACCTCTAAAGAAAAGTTATTGATAGAACAATGTGTTTATCATAATGTAGATCATATAAAAGATTTGATTCATGAAACTTCTAAACTGTTGTCTCAACTTACTAACTATACAACAGTAGCTGTTACTAAAAGTATGTCAAATCAAAGTGCTATAAAACATATCCAATTAGTTGGAATGGATGATAATAAAATTTTGGTTGTTGTAGTAACAGATAAAGGAGATATAAAAAATGCAAGTATGTCTACTAATATCAATTTAGATCAATCTAAATTAAATCTAATATCTGATAATCTTACTAGAAAACTTATAGGAAAAACTATTACAGATTTAGATGAAAGATTAATTGCATTTATTAAATATGAAATAAGTGAATACTCGGCATTAATAGATGAGCTTATAAATGCTTTGAACTTTAATATGTCAGAGGATGACTCAGCAGTAAGCTTAAATGGTGCTACTAATATATTTAGCTATCCAGAATTTAATGATGTAATAAAGGCTAGATCTTTTTTAACTATGTTAGAACAAAAAGAAAATATAGCTCAAATGGTTAAATCAAAAGGTATTCAAAAGGAAAATGTAAATATAATAATTGGTAGTGATAATGAGTGTGAAATTGCTCAAAATTGTAGTATAGTAACTGCAACTTACAATATTGATAAAGATATGGTTGGGCGGATAAGTTTCATAGGTCCTACAAGAATGGACTATGCAAAAATATATGCAATAGTTAACTATATGAGCTTATTACTTAATAAAAAATAAACTGAGGGGTGTAATATATTGGAAGAAAAAAATATACATCAAGAAGATTCGGCTAATGGGTTTGAGTCGCAAGAAAAAAATGAAGAGTTAACTCAAGAAATTAATAAAGAAGAAGTTAGTGAAAATGATAATGTAACTGACATAAATTCTAAATTAGAAGAGAAAAAAATAGAAGATGAGTTAGAAGAAACTAAAGACCAATACCAAAGATTACAAGCAGAATATGCAAATTATAGAAGAAGAACTCAACAAGAGAAAGAAACTATAGGTTTATTTGCAAATGAAAAAATAATAAGTGAATTAGTTCCGGTTATAGATAGTATGGAAAGAGCATTAGATGCTTGTGAAGATAAAGAAAATACTATGTATAAAGGAATAGACCTTGTGCATAAACAATTAAAGGATACTTTCATAAAATTTGGTGTTGAAGAAATTGATGCACAAGATAAAGAATTTGATCCAAATCTACACTTAGCTGTAATGCAGGAAAGTATTGATGGTGTTGAGCCAAATACAGTAGTTATGGTTCTTCAAAAAGGGTATAAGCTAGGAACTAAAATACTAAGACCCACAATGGTTAAGGTTTCTTGCTAATTAAATAAATTAATAAAAAAAATAATAATAGATACTCAAGGAGGATTTCAAGTCATGGGAAAAATAATAGGAATAGATTTAGGTACAACTAATTCATGTGTTGCTGTTTTAGAAGGTGGAGAACCTCAAATAATAGCCAATAGCGAAGGTATGAGAACTACTCCATCAGTAGTAGCATTTACTAAAGATGGAGAAAGAATAGTAGGTGAACCTGCAAAAAGACAAGCAGTTACAAATGCAGATAGAACAATAACATCTATAAAAACTCATATGGGAACAGACCACAAAGTTGACATAGATGGTAAAGGATATACTCCACAAGAAATATCAGCAGTAACTTTACAAAAATTAAAGGCAGATGCTGAAAGTTACCTAGGTCAATCAGTAACAGAGGCTGTTATAACAGTTCCTGCATACTTTACAGATGCTCAAAGACAAGCAACTAAAGATGCAGGTAGAATAGCGGGTCTTGATGTTAAGAGAATAATAAATGAGCCAACTGCAGCAGCACTTGCTTATGGTATGGATAAATTAGACCAAGAAAAGAAAATATTAGTATTTGACTTAGGTGGAGGAACTTTCGACGTATCTATACTTGAAATAGGTGATGGTACATTTGAAGTTTTAGCTACAGCTGGTAACAATAGATTAGGTGGAGATGACTTTGACCAAATAGTAATAGACTATTTAGCAAATGAATTTAAGAAAACTGAGGGTGTAGACTTAAGAAATGATAAGATGGCTCTTCAAAGATTAAAAGAAGCTGCTGAGAAGGCTAAAAAAGAATTATCTTCAACAATGTCTTCAAATATAAACTTACCATTTATAACAGCTACAGCTGAAGGGCCAAAACATTTAAATATAGATTTATCAAGAGCTAAGTTTGAAGAATTAACTGCAGGCTTAGTAGAAAAAACTATGGAACCAACTAAGAGAGCGTTACAAGATGCAGGGCTTTCAACTAGTGAAATAGATGATGTATTATTAGTAGGTGGATCTACGAGAATACCAGCGGTTCAAGATGCAGTTAAGAAATTTATAGGAAAAGAACCACATAAAGGTATAAACCCAGATGAATGTGTTGCAGCTGGTGCTGCTATACAAGCCGGAGTATTAACTGGAGAAGTTAATGACTTATTACTTTTAGATGTTACTCCATTATCATTAGGAATAGAAACTATGGGTAATGTAATGACTAAAATAATAGAAAGAAATACTACAATACCGACTAAGAAGTCTCAAGTATTTTCAACTGCTGCAGATAACCAAACTGCTGTTGATATACATGTTCTTCAAGGTGAAAGAAGTATGTCTTATGACAATACTACTTTAGGTAGATTCCAATTAACTGATATACCACCAGCACAAAGAGGAATACCTCAAATAGAGGTTACATTTGATATAGATGCAAATGGGATAGTTCATGTTACAGCTAAAGACTTAGGAACGGGAAAAGAGCAAAAAGTAACTATAACTTCTGGAACTAATTTATCAGAAGAAGATATCCAAAGAAAAGTAAAAGAAGCTGAAATAAATGCTGAAGCTGATAAGCAAAAGAAAGATAAGATAGAAGCTTTAAATCAAGCTGAATCTACTATATACCAAACAGAAAAAACATTAAAAGATGTTGAAGATAAAATAAGTGCTGATGATAAAGCAAATGTTGAAGCTGCGATAGCTGAGTTGAAAACTGTAAAAGATAAAGAAGATGCTACAGCTGATGAAATAAGAAAAGCTATGGATGAAGTAATGAATAAGTTCCAAAAAATATCTGAGCAAATGTATCAACAAGCAGGGCAACAAGCAGGTGAGGAAGCTCAAAACGAAGCTCCACAAGATGATAATGTTGTAGATGCGGATTTTACAGAAGTAAAAGATGAAAAATAGGTTACAAAAATAGACATATTTGTATATAATTAATACAGATAAAAGAAAGACTGACTTTCTTTTAAGTAAGATTAAATAATCAATAATAGCTTGTAGGCCAGTATTCTACAAGCTATTATTTTGTAAAATGAAGGCGGTGACAAAATTTGAGCACTAAAAGAGATTATTATGATGTCCTTGGTGTAAGTAAAAGTGCAGATGCACAAGAGTTAAAAAAAGCTTATAGAAAATTAGCGATGAAATATCATCCTGATAGAAATCCAGGAGATGCAGAAGCAGAAGAAAAATTTAAAGAAGCAAATGAAGCTTATGAAGTGTTATCAGATGAAACTAAGAGAAGAACTTATGATCAGTTTGGACATGAAGGTGTAAATGGTCAAGGTGGCTTTGGTGGTCAAGGATTTGGCGGTCAAGGTTTTGGTGGATTTGAAGATATATTTGGAGATATATTTGGAGATATGTTTGGAGGTTCTAGCTTTGGTAGTGGAAGACAAAGGAGAAGAGGTCCAGAACGTGGTCAAGATATAAGACAAGATATAACTATAACTTTTGAAGAAGCAGCATTTGGAAAAAAAGCTTCTATAAAATTAAATAGAAGTGAAGAATGTGATGAATGTGGTGGGACTGGCGCTAAGCCAGGAACGTCTAAAAAAACTTGTCCAACATGTAATGGAGCAGGAGAAGTTAGAACTGTTCAGAGAACTCCATTTGGTAATGTAGCAAGTTCTAGACTGTGTACAACATGTAATGGAGAAGGTGAAGTAGTAGAATCTCCTTGTGGTAAGTGTCATGGTAAAGGAAGCAGTAGAAAAGTCAAAACTATAGAAGTTGATATACCAGCAGGAATAGATGATGGACAAATGATAAAACTTACAGGTCAAGGTGAACTAGGAAGCAAAGGTGGACCTAGAGGAGATCTTTATATAGCTGTAAATATAGAAGCACATCCATTGTTTACAAGAGAAGGTAATGATATTTACTTTGAAATGCCTATAACATTTGTTCAAGCGGCATTAGGAGACGAAATAGAAGTGCCTACATTGGATGGAAAGGTTAAATATACAGTGCCTGAAGGGACGCAAACAGGAACAGTATTTAGATTAAGAGAAAAAGGAATACCTAGACTTAGAGGTAATTCTAGAGGAGACCAATATATTAAGGTAGTTGTTGATACTCCTAAAAAATTAAATGATAAACAAAAGGATATATTAAGACAATTTGCGATAGAGTGTGGAGAAGACGTACACGAGAAGAAAAGAACATTCGGGCAAAAAATAGAGGATATATTAAAAAAAAAGTAAAAAAAGACTCTAGGATTTTTTCCTAGAGTTTTATTATGTACTATAACGATAAGAGTGAAATTACCCTTATTTGATTAAAAATTCCTTGAGATAAATTATTCATCATATTTTCATCTAAATTCATATCTTTTAAAGCTAGGAAAGTAATGAATGAATTTACAATTATATCCTTGTAGATACTAGTATAAGCATCTGTATAAGTTAAATATTCTTTATTGGTTATAGATTTATTTATAAGATTTAACTCATCAAGAGTTGCAAATAAAACTACCTTACTTGTAGTAGATTCTAAATTTATATCAGAAAGTGTAGAATATTTATGAAAAGATAAACTATTAAGTGCACTTATAGTATTTTCTACATCTTCTTTAGTTAAATTTTTAAATTCTTCTTTAGTTTGATATGCAACAAAATTACATTTATTAACTATTTCACTAAATCTACCTTGCTGAACTTTTAAGGCGTTACTTAATTTTCTATTGTCCTCAATTTCCTTTTCATCATTTTTAAGTTTTATATGACTATATTTTGTTGAGATTAATTGTATATCTTTAAATAGTTTTAGCGATTTTATATTCATATTATTACCTCTTTTCTTATACTTATATGTATATTATCTTATGTAATAATGATAGTACAAAATGTATGTATAATAAAGAAGATATTTAAAAAATAAAAAAACACCCTATAAAATAGAGTGTTTTAAGAAATTATTTCTTTAAGTCGATTATGTTTTGAATTAATTTTTTGCATCTACCACAACCAGAACCGGCACCAGTAACCTCAGCAACCTTATCTGTAGTATCAGCACCATTTTTAACTGCATTAACAACATCTTCTAATGAAGTTCCTTTACATCCACAAACAGATGCTAATATTTTTTCTATTTCACTAGTACATCTACCACATCCAGTACCAGCACCTGTCATTTCTTTTATTTCATCTAAAGTACGAGCACCTTTTATCATTTCTTGTCTTATGTCTATGTAGCTAACTTGCTTGCAATTACATATTATTCTATTTCCAGCCATATTGAATCTCCTTTGTCGTATAAAATTTTTATCTTTAATATAATATCACAAAATAGAAAAAATAAAACATAGTTAAGAAATTATA
>JAVXJG010000010.1:0-51132 GCA_036647935.1 Peptostreptococcaceae bacterium | reverse complement strand
AAGTATTTACTTATATATATGAATTTTCTACAATATTATTTCATCTTTTATATAAATAAAAAAAATACTAGAGATTTTATTCTAGTATTTTTATATTCCTAATATTATCCCTGCTGCTGCCCCTAATCCAAGTATTATAGCTGGATGTTTTTTATATTTATTAGATATAAATACTAAAACTATAAACACTCCTAATGCTCTATAATCAAAAATATTAACTATATTTTTACTTTCTATATATTTATCAAAAGTAAATACAGATAACTTCATTATATCAAACCATGCTAATGATATAAGTCCCGCTACAGCTGGTCTTAACCCTAAAAATATTCCATTTACAGTCTTACTTTCTCTAAATTCTTTTAAAAAATTAGCTACTATGATTATGATTACAAATGATGGTAGTACAAGTCCTACTGTTGCAATTATAGACCCCATAATTCCTCCAGCTTCAAATCCTGCATATGTAGCCATATTTATTCCTATAGGTCCTGGTGTAGACTGAGATACTGCTATCATATCAGCTATCATCTTTTCATCAAACCAGGTATATTTATCTGCTATATCATATAAAAAAGGTAATGTGGCAAGTCCTCCTCCAACAGCAAATAGTCCTGTTCTAAAAAATTCGAAAAATAATTGAAAATAAACAATCATAGCTAAGTTCTCCTATATGTGATTATTAGTCCTAGTATAGATGCTGATATAATTATGTAAATTGGTGATATATTTAATACTATACCTAATATGCAAGTTGTTGTAAAAATTATAATACCTGTTTTTCCTACCACCGATTTTTTTAACAATGTTATAATAGCTTCTAATATTAATACTCCAACCGCTACTCTAATTCCTACAAATCCATGTTGTACTATTTCATACTTAGCAAAGTTTTGAAGTCCTGCTGCAATTATCATTATTATTACTAATGATGGAAATACTACACCAGTTGTTGCAAAAAATGCACCTGTGACACCTTTAACCTTGTATCCTACAAATGTTGCTGTATTTACAGCAATTATCCCAGGTGTAGCCTGCCCTACTGCATAATAATCTAATAATTCTTCACTAGTTGCCCAGTTTTTAACTTCTACAACTTCCTTTTGTAACATTGGAAGCATAGCATATCCTCCACCAAACGTTAACCCTCCAATTCTTGCAAAAGTTTTAAATAAATCAAATAATTCTACCATATTTACACCTCCAATATAGTCATACCATAAAAACAATATTTCTTCAACTTATAAACTTTCTATACTATAAAAATCCTAATTATATCTTAGAAAAACTAAAAAGCTTTGTATAAAAAAGAGCCTCTTTTTACAAAGAGACCTCTTTCATAATTTAACATACTCAATCTTTTATTGTTAGTGTGCTGTCAAAAATATTTTGTCCACTTTTGTAGAATTATATTTATTTTTATAAATATTTTTACACAATATAATCAATAATACCCTTTTCTAAGTTATATAAGTGTTCAAACCCAGCCATAAATAAAAAGTTGCACGCTGTAATACTTCTATGACCACTTCTACAATATACTATTACTTTTTTATTCTTATACTCTTCTAACTCATCAATATTATATACTAAATTAGATAATTCTATATGTAGAGCTGTTTCTATATATCCTTCCTCAAACTCTTCCTTTGTTCTTACATCTAATAATACTATATCTTCTTTATTATCTATTATACTTTTTAATTTTATCTTATCTATATTTTTAAAGCGCATATACTCCACCTCTATATTTTTTATATTTGTATAATTATATACCCTAAAAATATCATATAAAACCACCTTACACAATTAAAAAAGAGATGAAAAATTTTCATCTCTTTTTATATATTTACTTAGCAGTATATCCAGCTTTTATAAGAGTTTCAACAGCTATATCGCCCTTAGCATCATTAACTAATACTATAGGACCTGTACATCCCATTCCACTCTCTGCATATATTTTATTTTTCCATAACTCACTTACAGCATCTTCTAAGTCCATTATATCAACTCCAGATATTTGACGAGTTACAACCTCTTTATCTGGCATCTTAACTTCTTCAGTAGCTACCTTAACTTCTTTTTTAGTTACAGAACCTATTACATCATCAAACTTAGCTTTTTTAGCACTTGCAAACTCCGACTTAGATATAGTACTTATATCTCCTTTTACTACATCATAAGCATATTTTAGTGCATTAGCTACAACAGGAGATCCTGATGCTCTTGATAATATAAGTACTCTTCTATCATAGTTTTCACCCACACCTGGTCCATACCCAAATCCATGTGCTTCATAATCTCCACCTGTTGTAAATGAAGAGAATACTTTCATAAATATATTTCCAGATAATGTATCTGTAACCATGACATCTGGTGCACCTACAAGAAGATCATTTCCTCTCATTACACATCCACCATCTGCTCTAATTGATTCTGCAAAATCTATATCGTATCCATTTGCTTGTAATTCTTTTAAGCATTTTTCAACTTGTCTAGCTCCATCAACATTAAGTATTCCTACTTTAGGAGATTTAATTCCTATTGATTTAGCAGTTGATACACCATATATTGCATTTCTAACCATTGCTTCTATTCTATTAGTAGCACTTGTTCCTGTAGTAGTAGCAAGTATCATTTCTCTTCCTTTAGCTGGAGTTACAACTCTACCTACTGTAGATACTCCTATAGGGAAGTTGTAGTGCATTGTAACACAAGCATCAATATATCCTGAGTCTAGTAACTCTTCCATTTTTGAATGCATGTCACCTTCACAATTAACTTCAACTACTTCAAGTTCTGTTTCTACTTTAGGTCCTATAAGTACTATATCAAATAAATTAGATAAAGCTTGATGTGCTCCATTTACTAGATTTTCTACCCCATGTTCGCTTCCAAGAGTAGTTAATCCTATTCTAACTTTTTTACCAAATTCTCCGCTTTCTACTGCATTAGCTATTTCTAAGAATACATCTGCTATAACTTTTTTTGACATATCCTCACCCCTATTCTTCCATCATGTCTAATGCTAATTTTCTCATTGACTCAGCGATTATTTTCTTTATTTCATCTTTAGATATTCCAGAAGTTTCCTCTGTTATTCCTGTATTTCTTTCAGTTATGAAAGATACTCCATCAAATAAGTTAGTCATTCTTCCTAAGAATAAACTTCCTTTACCAACTACCATAGCTCTGTTTTTATCTCCAGTAGTTAAGTCATCTATCATAAATCCTATATAAGGAGCTCCTGATGGTATATGCCCTTGAGTTGGAGCCCATCCTGGTAATCCTTTTTGAGAAACGAAATCTTTTAAATCTTTCTTTTCTAAATCTCCACGCTTAACAGCTAATGCACCTATCATCTTATAGTTAGCTTCTGGTACATCTCCTGCTCCTGCTGGTTTTGTTATATCTGGATTTTGCATTTCAACAGAGAATACATCTACATCTGTTATTTTTAAGTTCGCTCTATCAAGTCCTGAAGTTATAAGAGCTGTCATAACTGCTTGAGGAGAAGATCCTGTTCCTACAGTATGCTTTCCAGTTAAATCAGTTCTTATTACTGGACTAACTCCATCATTTTCAGATACTAATATTGCAAATCCACCTACAACATCTTCTAATACTGGAAGACCTTTTTTGATATGGTCTTTCGCATTCATTCCAAGTTTAGCACTTGCTCCACCTGCAACTACCATTACATTTTTATGAACTCCTGCTTTAACTAAAGCTGCTGCTTGTATTAATGCATGAGTTGGTGCTGCACAGAACCCTCTTGTATCAGAACCTGTAGCATTCATAAGTCCAGCCATTTCAGCTATTGACTTAGCAAAGTTTCCTCCACCTCTTTGGTTCATATCTCCACATGCTTCTTCTGAACATTCTATTACATAGTCTATGTCAAGAGCATTTATTTTACTAGATCTTAATAAATGTATAGCTGATAATACTCCAGATGCCTTAACTACTAAGTTTTCAAGCATAGTATGAGCATTTAAGTTAACATCTACATCATGAGCTCTCTTTATATATCCAACAAATTCTCCAGCGTGGTATAAACCTTCGCCTATATGAGATGATATTAATTCTTTTCCTTCTTCTATATTATCTCCCTTTAACTTTCCTATGAAAGGAGCAAGTTCAGGGTAGTTATTTTCTATTTTAGGTTTTACTACATCTATAAACTCTTGAGATAATTTAACTAAATCAAAAGCATCACATATTTGCATTAATGCAAAAAACTCATCTTGAGGCATTATTTCCCCTAATTTACCATTTCTAGTGCCTTCTATTACTTGTTGACACCATGGCATTGGTAACTCTTTTAATTCTTCTGGTCTGTTATTTCCTATGTAAACTTGGTTTGGCATATAATTAACTACATCTTCGTAACTTCTGATGTGGTTAGTTATTTCTTTTAAGAATTCTGAATCTGGATGTGTTGCTCTCTCAACTGCACATGTAGCTCCATTTTGTACTATCATATCTGGCGTATGTATAAGTACATAGCTAGCCCCTTTTAATACTGGATAAGACATTCTGTTGCACCCCCGGCTAAGTTTCTTTAATTTTAGTTATTTTCTATTATTTTACAAATAGATGGGCAAATGCCCATCTATTTGATTTTAAACTATGGTTTTTTTGTTTATATTAAGCTTTTACTAATATATCTTTTAAAGTTAAATCTTCTTCAAATACTGTTTGACCTTCTACTTCAACAGTTAACGCAACTAATGCTCTTTCTACTAATCTTCTTCTTAATGCTTTTTCTTCATTAGCATCAAGTTTTGGATTTCCAAGTGGATGTGGTATTGCTATAGTTGGTATTATTCTATTAGCTCCAACTGTTAAAGATATAGGAACTACTGTACACATGTGAACTACAGGCATACCAGTTTTTTCTATTTCTTTTACCATCGTTGCACCGCAACGAGTACAAGTACCTCACGTAGAAGTTAATATTACTGCATCTACACCATCAGCTTTTAGCTTTGCTCCTATTTCAGCAGCAAATTGCTTAGAACTAGCAACTGCAGTACCATTACCTGTAGTTGTGTAGAAGTAATCATATAACTTACCTATTTTACCTTCGTTTTCTAAGTCTCTAAGAACATCAACTGGTAAAACTCTATCTGAATCTAAGTTTGCATATACTGGATCATATCCACCATGTGCAGTTTCATGAGTTTCTTCAGTTAAATCACTAAATCCTGCTATTGAGTATTCACCATACTTAGATGCTGAAGAAGATTCTATTCTGTCTGGATTTCCTTTTGGAACTATACCACCAGAAGTAACTAATGCAATTTTTGCAGTAGATAAATCTTTTATAGCTGGACTTGGATCTACTCTATCAAAGTTAGGCATTGCATATTCAGTTTCAAATGCTTCACCTTTTATTTTCTTAAGTAACATGTCAACCGCTCTCTTTGATCCTCTATCTGGATGGAAGTAGTTAACTCTTATTCCTCTTGCCATATATCCTTCTTCAGCTGGAGATCCTATTTCTTGACCTGATGCAAGTTTCTTAGCAAATTCAGCTACTTTAGGAAGTGCTTTTCTCATACCTGCTGCAGAATCTGATGTTTCTAATACATAAACATCTTTCTTAAACATATCTGCACCTGGATTTTCTATATACATTGCAGTGAATGCAGGTATATTTAATGCTTCTTTAACTACTTTAGTTATAGTACCAGCAGCAACTCCATATCTACCAGCATTGAATGCAGGACCAGCTATGAATAATTGTGGATTGAATCCTTTTACCATTTCTAAGACTTCATTGCTTGCAGTATCTATGTTTTCATTGAAGTAACTATCTCCGCATACTACTGTAGCTACTATCTCTATATCTTCCCCTAATAATTTGTTTAAGTTAACGCTTATTGGAGGTAAGTTTTCAGCTATATGTGGTTTAGTATCAGCTTTTTCCTCTCCCCCGATTCCTGCGAAGAACTGATTAACATAATGAACTACTCTTAGTTTTTCCATTTATATTCACCCCTCTTTGAGTTTATCTTATTAGCAATTAAATTTACAGAATTGTCCTCTTATACTAGACATTTCTTCTACTATTTCATCTATTTCTAAAACCATTTCCATCATTCCTATTTGATCTTCATAAACTGTTTCATCAAATAATTCTTTTACTTCTGGTTCAACAACGTGGTATACACTAAGACCTAATTCAACTCCAGCTAGTGGTCCAGCGAAAGTTGGGTCACCAGCAGTTACTGTCTCAGCTGCAAGACCTGCAGCTTCGGCTTCAGCAGCACCTAGTAAAATCACAACATTTTCAGCTCCATGCTTTTCAGCAGCTTCTTTAACTCTGTTTTGATTTTCTAAGTCCATAGCCCCAGCAGCCGTTCAGACAAAACACTCTGTTGATGAAAATACAACTTCTACTCCCTCTACTGTTTTGATACATTCTTCTATTGCAGGCCCTGGTATACCATCACGGTCACCTATTATGATGACCTTTTTATTAGCTAATGCGCTCATAATAATCCCCCTTCTCAATTTCCTTGATACAATTGTTCAAGATTTCTATATAATATTCTTATTTATTCTTAAAATTTATTTAATCTCTATTCTTAGTATGCTTTCGCAGTTAAGTGACCAAATCCTGTTTCGTTTGTAGCTCCTGTTATAGCTTGGATTTCAACTTCTATAGTTCCATCTTCTCTTAAACTACCAGCAGCTCCACCAGCTATTACATCTACTACATCTATATGACCTATTATTTTATCTAACTTAGGTAATACAATAACTTGGTTAGCATTTCCACCAGTTACAACTGCATTTGCTCTAACATCTGCATCTGCAAGTGATTGAGAAGCTCCATCTCTTCCTGCATACTCATCAGTTACTATAACAGTTTTTATATCTTGCATTTCTATCTTCTTACAGTTCATTATAAGGTCAGTATCTGGGTTTCCAAATCCTTCTTGAGAAACTATAACTGCATCTAATCCTAAGTATTTACATAACTTAGCAGTCCAGTTAGAAGATCTTTCTTTATCTGCAAGGTATACGTTTTCATTAGTTATTATTACACCCATGAAGTTTATTTCTTTTCCATGTTGTGCATATAAATCTTCAACAACTCCGTTATTTACATGAACATAACTTGGGTTTTTGTCACAAGCAGAAACACAGTTACCACTTACTATAGCTCCATCCATTAATTCAGTTGGATATAATATAGTAGGTACTATTTGCTTAGCATCTACACCATAAACATATGTATCATGAAGTAATCCTTGAGTTTGAAGCATATATACATATCCTACTTTTGGAAGTTCTGGATATTCATTTATAGCTTCTAAAAGAGGCTTAGTTTCATATGTTGATATTTCATCTGGAGTAAGGTTTCTTGCTACCTCTCCTAAGTACATAGCTGATTTGAATCCTATCATTCTAACAGCTTTTTCGTGGTCATATTGCTTCAATCCATCTATTGGTTCAGCTATAACAACAACATTATTTAATTTAGAGAATGGAGTATATTCAGCTCCTGTCCCTGTCATGTCTATTATACCTTCTTGGAATCCTACTATTTTACCAGTAGTAACTACTGCTACACCTTTTAGTGCATGAGTTCTACCTTCTCCAACAGTGTCAACCTTAGATATTATACCTGGGAATATTCCACCGTTTCCTTCAACCTTAACTCTAGGCTCTATAACATCTTTAACAGGTGTTATTCTTATACTTTCTCCTGGACGAGCTAATTCTAAATCTATTGACTTTATGTGCTCATCTCCACCTATTTCATTTATCATCTCTTCTTTGTTGATGAATAAAACTCCATCTTTAACTTCAGTTACTTCTCCAAATTGGATATCTTTTATAAAGATTTTCCCTAATTCAAGACGCATAAGTGCACCCCCCCTAATTTTAAACTAAATTTTATACTTAATTTATATACATTTGAGATTAGGCTCAAAGTTATAACAACTTTACTTTTAATATCTTATAGATATTAAAGATGTTTCTTTATCATTTCCTCTATATTAGGTATTGTAGCATCATCTTTAGTTACTTCATCTATTTTAACTCCATCTTTATATATAGCTAAAGTAGGAAGACCTAGTACTTTTTCTTTTATTGCTACTCTTCTAGCTTTTGTTGTGTCCATAGCACAGAACTTTATTGTTTCTCCATAAGTTTCTGCTAACTTATGAACATCTGGCATTAATGCTTTACATGGCTCGCATCCTTCACTCCAGAAATCAACAAATATAGTTCCTTCACCTTTTAATACAACTTCTTCAAATGTGTTTTTATCTAATGCTATCATCTTAATACCCCCTAAGTTTATAATTTATATACTTAATTTTTAGTAATAACTTAATTATACTGTTACTTCTTCATGACTGAATTTTTGTTCTATATACTTTTCAGCAACTATAGTAGCTATAGCTCCATCATTTGTAGCAGTTACAACCTGTCTTAGTGTTTTTTGTCTACAGTCTCCTGCTGCAAATACACCTTCAACATCAGTTCTCATCTCTGCATCTGTTAATATATATCCTTTTTCATCCATATTTATTTTACCTTCGAATAACTTTGTTTGAGAGTCAAGTCCAACAAAAACAAATACTCCCATTGTTCCATCTTCTTCATCTGCAAAGTATTCATGAGTTTCACCAGTTTTTGTGTTTTTGAATATTACTGATTCTAATATTCCATCACCTTTTACTTCTTCTATTACTGTATCTAACATAAATTCTATCTTAGAGTTAGCTCTAGCTTTTTCTTCAACTGATTTAGCACATCTAAATGCATCTCTTCTATGTACTATAGTTACTTTTCTAGCAAACTTAGTTAAGTACATTCCTTCTTCAAGTGCACTATCTCCTCCTCCAACTACGAAAACTTCAAAGTCTTCAAAGAAGTCAGCATCACATGTTGCACAGTAAGATACACCTTTTCCTGTAAGTTCTCTTTCTCCTGGGCATCCCATTTTTCTTGGAGTAGCTCCAGTAGCTATTATTACAGCTTTTGCTTGATATTCTCCTTTTTCACCTTTTAACACTTTTACATCGTTAGTGAAATCAACATCAACTATATTATCTTTTACAATTTCAGCCCCAAATTCCTTACATTGTTCAACCATTCTAGCTATCAAGCTTGGTCCTGAAGCATTTGGTACTGATCCTGGATAATTTGCTATTTCGTGAGTTGTTACTATTTGTCCACCTGTTTTACTCTTTTCTAATATAAGAGTTTTCATTTTTGCTCTTGCCCCATATAATCCTGCTGAAAGTCCTGCAGGTCCACATCCTATTATAACTAAATCATAAACGTTTTCCATCTGTTTTACATCCCCCTTGTAAAGTTTTTATACAAACTGAATTCGCTGTAAAGTGTTGCTGAAAATGTCAAAATCTATTACTCTAAAATCATCCATTATCCTTTCAGGCCAATTTGGAGTGATTTTATTACCTTGAAATTTAGTTGCTGTGTTTATTGCATCTTCTATTAGTGTTAGTGATTTTACGTCGAGATTGTTTCCTTTTTTTAATATGATACTTCTATACGGTGTTTCATTCGGTTTTACACTCCCATATAGTGGATGTGATAAAAGCTCATAACCTGTATGTATCAAATTTCTACATTCTTCTAGAATTTGTATGTAAGTCATTTCTTTAAATAAAATATCTCTATTTGATATATTTTCTTTTATAATTGGGTTATTTGTAATTATTAACATATCTCCCACTCACTTTCTTCTATTTTGTCAATAAAAAACAGAGGGTCAAATTCCAATTTGCCCCTCTGTCAATAATCTTCTTCAGAGATCCGTCCAAACACAGTTCTTTGTACCTGAGAATTTCATTTAAGTTACTTGGTATAACTCAAATTTGTCCCTTCGGTCACTTCACTTAAGAAGTTGTCTCCCATGTTTTTCATCCGGTTTAACTTTTATATTGTGACTTTCTACATGTTGATTTGTTCTGATGATTTTTACTTCGCTGTCTCTATATTTGTAGTATAGATTCTTTCTACCAATTTTTCAATACATTTTTTTAATTTTTTTGTATTTTTTTCCATTTTTTTATTAAAATGTGTATTTTTCAACGTTTCTTACTTTTATATTTTTTTCATTATTTTTTTATAGTTTTGACATATAACATATTCTTATTTTTATAGATTTTCCTGGTCAATAGACTCCAACCAATTACTTATATTTCTAACGACTTCTTCAATAGAATTTTTTTCAAATGGAGATTTTAAGTTTCCAATCTCAATTATTTCTAAAAATGATTTAGTTCCCCCAACCTTACATATATCTAGATAGTTTTTCCAAGTTTTTTCTTTATCTATTCTCATATTATTCCAAAACTGCAGTGCACATATTTGAGCAAGTGTATAGTCTATATAATAAAAAGGATTTTTGAATATATGACCTTGTTTAAACCACCAATTCCCATTTTCTAAGAATTCATATTTATCATAATTCTTATGTGGCAAATATTTTTTCTCTAATTCTCGCCATAATGACTTCCTTTCTTTTTTACTTAAATCAGGATTTAAATAAGTATGATGTTGGAATTCATCTACTACTATTCCATACGGTATAAACTTAATGGCAGATGACATATGGCTAAACTTATATTTATCGGTATCCTCTTTGAAAAAAATCTCCATCCATGGCCAAGTTATAAATTCCATACTCATAGAGTGAATTTCACAACTGTCTAAAGTTGGGAAGTTTGTTTCTGGCATATCTATATGAGATGACATATATAACTGAAATGCATGCCCAGCTTCATGAGTAAGCACATCTATATCTTCTGATGTCTTATTAAAGTTAGAAAAAATAAATGGAGATTTATAGTTTGGTATATAAGTACAGTATCCACCTGCACCTTTATTTTCTTTCGTTACCAAGTCCATAAGTTCATTTTCTAACATAAATCCAAAAAATTCTTTTGTTTCATTAGAAAGCTCTGAGTACATCTTTTTACCACTTTCTATTATATAATTTTCATCACCTTTTAAAGTTGCATTGCCAGTTAAAAACTCCAAACTTTCATCTATGTATGTTAATTTATCAACCTTCAATCTTTTTGTTTGCTTTTCATAAAGTTTAGATGCTACTGGAACTATATATTCTAATACTTGTTTTCTAAATTCTTCTACCATACTTGAATTATAATCTGTCCTCATCATTCTTATATAACCTAGTTCTACAAAGCTATTAAAATTAAGTTTTCTAGATATCTTATCTCTTAGCTTTACTAAATCATCAAATATATTATCAAACTCTTCTTCCTTATCTTTAAAGAAATTATAGTATTCTATTGATGCTTCTTTTCTTATTTCTCTATCTTCCGATAGCATATAACCTCCCATACCTGATAAATTTAGAACTTTCCCATCATAATTTATTTTAGCTGAGGCTAGTAATTTAGTATATTTAGAGCATAATTTATTTTCCTCTTGAAGCTCTTTTATTATATCGGTAGAAAATGCTTTTATTGAGTAGCTTGCAATATTTAAAAATTGATCCCCAAAATCATATATAATATCTTCTTTAAATTGTGATTCTAATATTGCTTTATAAAACACAGAATTTATTTCTTCATATAACGGTAAATGTTCATCCCAATATTTTTTTTCTTCTTCAAAGTAACTATTACTAGTATCTATACTATATTTTATAGATGCTATTGTAGACATACTTTTTATGTTATTTCTAATCTTATTTAGCCTATCTATATTTTTTCTTTGAATTTTATAAGAACTACTTTTAATTATATTATCTATAACTTGAAAACATTCCTCTTTTGTACTTTCATAACAAGGTCTTTCATATTTAAAATCTTTAAACTTCATAATCTCACTCCTAATATTTACCTCAATAATATTTAAGAGGATATCCTATAATAATTGTATCATCATAGAATATCCTCTTAATAATTCACTTTAATATATTATACTACTTTCTCACTATCTTTTTCAAATTGAGAGTTATATAAATTAGCATAGAAACCATCTTGTACTATAAGATCATCGTGACTTCCTTGTTCTACTATATCTCCATTGTTCATAACTAATATTAAGTCTGCATCTCTAATTGTCGATAATCTATGTGCTATAACAAAACTTGTTCTACCCTTCATAAGATTATCCATTGCTTTTTGTATTAAAACTTCGGTTCTTGTATCTACTGAACTTGTAGCTTCATCTAGTATTAATATTTTAGGGTCTGCAAGTATTGCACGAGCTATTGTTAATAATTGTTTTTGACCCTGTGATAGATTGCTCGACTCCTCGTTTAACTCCATATTATATGAATCTGGTAGTGTTTTTATAAAATGGTGAACATGAGCAGCTTTTGCAGCTTCTATAACTTCTTCATCAGTTGCATTAAGTTTCCCATATCTTATATTATCCTTGATACTTGCATTAAATAGCCATGTATCTTGAAGCACCATACCGAATAATTCTCTTAATTCACTTCTATTGAAGTCTTTCAAATTATGGCCATCTACTAATATTTCCCCTGAGTTAACATCATAGAATCTCATAAGTAGTTTTACTACAGTAGTTTTCCCCGCACCTGTAGGACCTACTATCGCTATTTTTTGGCCTGGCTTAATATTTGCAGTAAAGTCATTTATTATAGTTTTATCTTCTTTATATCCAAAATTAACATTTTTAAAGTCAATTTTCCCCTCCAAATTATCTACTGAAACTGGATTTTCTACAGTTTGATCTTCTTCCTCTTCTTCTAAAAACTCAAATACTCTTTCCGATGCTGCTGCTGTAGATTGTAATAAGTTGGCAACCTGAGCTATTTGAGCTATTGGTTGTGTAAAATTTCTTACATATTGTATAAATGATTGTATATCTCCAACCTCTATAGTTTTTCTAATTGCAAGATATCCACCAAGTATTGATATTAATACATACCCTATGTTTCCTATAAACATCATAATAGGTTGCATCATGCCTGATAAGAATTGAGATTTCCATGCAGAATTATAAAGTGTATCATTAAGCTTATCAAACTCTTCTATGGCCTCTTTTTCTCCATTGAATACCTTTACTATATTATGCCCACCATATAACTCTTCCACTTGACCATTTACATGACCTAAGTATTCCTGTTGTGACTTAAAATATTTTTGTGATTTTTTTACTATAACTGACATAAATCCCATAGACAAAGGTAATATTAATAACGAAACAAATGTCATACTTACACTTATTGATAACATCATTATAAGTACCCCAACTAGAGTAATCACTGATGAAACTAATTGAGTCATACTTTGATTTAAACTTTGACTTAATGTATCTATATCATTTGTAACTCTTGATAATACTTCTCCATGTGTTTTACTATCAAAGTATTTTATAGGTAATCTATTTATTTTTTGAGATAAATCTTTTCTTAAATTATAAGATATCTTTTGTGAAATACCACTCATTACATATCCTTGTATAAATGAGAATACTGCACTAATTATATAAAGTATTACTAAGACACCTATAATTTTTCCTATAGCTGTAAAATCAATTCCATTTCCTCCTGAAATTTTACCCACAATGCCTTCAAATATCTTAGTAGTTACTTTTCCTAAAACTTTTGGTCCAACTATAGAAAATGCTGCACTACCAATGGCAAGTATTACAACCATAATGATTGATAATTTATACTTAGCTATATATAAACCTAATTTTTTCATAGTCCCTTTAAAATCTTTTGCCTTTTCAGTGGACATACCACGACCCATAGATTCATGTCCACGCATTTCACTTTTTACTGGCTTACTCATATGCTAGTTCCTCCTTTGAAAGTTGTGATAAGGCTATTTGATTATAAACCTCACAATTTTTTAGAAGTTCTTTATGATTTCCAACTCCAACTATTTTTCCCTCATCTAAAACGATTATTTGCTCTGCATTTAATATAGTGCTTATTCTCTGTGCTACTATTAATAATGTTGAGTTTGATATTTCTGATTTTATTGCTCTACGAAGTGCTGCATCTGTTTTAAAATCAAGTGCCGATAAACTGTCATCAAATATATATACTTCTGGATTTTTTGCTATTGCTCTTGCAATAGATAATCTTTGTTTTTGACCCCCAGATACATTTGTTCCACCTTGGGATATTTCTGTATTAAATTTTTCTGGCTTAGATTCTATAAAATCTAATGCTTGAGATATTTCAGATGCTTTAATTAAATCTTCTTCAGTTGCATCTTCTTTTCCGTATTTTAAATTCGACCCTATTGTTCCACTAAACAATACACCTTTTTGAGGAATATATCCTAGTTTTTCTCTTAGTTTATGTTGAGATACATTTCTAATATCCACTCCATCTAATAATATTTCACCTTCTGTAACATCAAATAAACGAGGTATTAAATTTACTAAAGTAGATTTACCACTCCCTGTACTTCCTATAAATGCAGTAGTCTGGCCTGGTTTTGCTGTAAATGATATATTTGATAAAGTATTCTCCTCTGCATCTGGATATCTAAATGAAACATTTTTAAATTCAACTAATCCCTTTTTATTTTCTTGAAAATCAATTGAAACTTCTGGGTCTTTTATGGCAATGTCCGAAGTTAATACTTCATCTATACGAACTGCTGATACATATGCTCTTGGAAGCATAATAGATACCATAGATATCATCAAGAATGACATAATTATTTGCATAGTGTATTGCATAAATGCCATCATATCTCCAACTTGCATAGAACCAGCATCTATACTATATGCCCCCTTCCAAACTATAAGTACTGTAATAAGATTCATTATAAGCATCATAGCCGGCATCATACATGACATTATTCTGTTAACAAAAAGGTTTGTTTTAGTTAAATCATTATTTGCTTTATCAAATCTTTCTTCTTCATATTTTTCAGTACTAAATGCACGAATTACCGGAAGTCCTGTAAGTATTTCTCTAGTTACTAAGTTTAATTTATCTACAAGGTTTTGGACAACTTTGAACTTAGGCATAACTACTCCAAACATAACTAAAACTACACATGATATAGACACTACTGCAACACCTATAATCCATGCCATTGAAGTATTAGTCTGCATTACCTTAAACACTCCACCTAATCCCATTATTGGAGCATATATCACTGTTCTAAGCATCATTACCATTAACATTTGTATTTGTTGTATATCGTTTGTACTACGAGTTATTAGTGATGCAGTAGAAAACTTAGTCATTTCTGTATTTGAAAATGCCATAACTTTTTTAAAGACACTACTTCTAAGGTCTTTACCTAATATTGCAGCTACCCTCGCTCCTAAGTAACCAACACATACAGTTGCCATCATACTTATTAATGCTATTCCAAGCATTTTAGCACCAGCAATTAATATATACATATTTTGATTTTTCTCTGTATTTATTCCTACATTTTCATATTCTGATTTTACAAAAGACACTGCACTTTGAGTTATCATACTTTCTGGCATATCTTCAAATTTTTTCTCCATTGAGTCTACCATAGTTTTTAGCTGTTCTTTTGGTATTATAGATAATTGATTAAGTGCTTCGGCTCCTTTGCTCTCTGCTTCAAATCCAGAAACAATTATCATAGGTTTTCCAAATATACTATTCAATGAATCTATTGTTTCTTCCTCTTTGGTATTTAATGTATAAATTTTTTCATCTTCTAAGTCTTTATATCCAGATTTAGAAGGATTATCTAGTAAAGTATAATTATCTAATACTTCATTTTTATCATCTTCACTCATAAATATCATTAGTTTATCTAATGTACTTTCTCTTATCACACTAGGAACAGCATTTTCTACTCCACCTTGCTGTATACCTACATTTACTATCTTAGATGTGTAATCTGGTAAAGAAAGATCACAAACTGCTTGAACCACCAATAAGACTACAATTACAAATATAGACATAGTCGATTTTTTTAAATATTTTATTAATTTAAACATACACTCAATCCTTCCCTCTATTTCTTAGTTACTTCTCCAAAAAATCTCTGTGAAATTCACATTTATCCTTACCTTTGTTATATTCATTTAAATTATCTCTAATTTTTGTTAAAAGTATTGTTGCCATTTTTTTTTCTTCTTCTGAGAAACCAATAAAACATTCATTTTCTATTTTTTCATTAATGTCATCTAACTCATTGGACATTTCTAATCCTTTTTGAGTTATAAATATTCTTGATATTCTTTGATCATTTTCATCATTTTTTCGTTCTATAAGATTTGTTTTTTCCATTCTCTTTATCATTACGGTAATAGTAGATGGTTTTACATTTAACTTATCACAAATTTCCCTTTGACTTAATCCACTTACTTCTCTAAGCATTAATAATAACTTTGCCTGCCCTGGATGAAGCTCAATATTTCCAAGGTAATAATGTACTCTTAAAAAATGTCCATGCATTAATTGTCTAATTATTCTTGGGAATGAATTATCTAATTTATTTTCCATAATTTTCTCCTTTTAGTTAGCTAGCTAATAATTATATTATACTATTATTTTTAAAATTTCAATAGTTTTCCAAATTTTATTTAGTCGACTAATCTTTTTAATCTATGCAATATTTTTAGATTATGTAACCTTATATTTTTATTTTTAACAATTTGTTTATTTTTAATTATTTTACAATACTTTTCTTTCTAATTTTGAAATCTACTGATATAATTATAAAAAACAACATATAGGAGGAAATTGATGTATAAATTAATTGCTTTAGATATAGATGGGACTTTATTAAATAATGAAAAGAAGATTACCACTGAAGTTTACAATGCTATACAAGATGCTAAAAATAATGGTTTAAAAGTAGTATTATCTACAGGCAGACCTCTTCCTGGAGTTATACCACTTTTAGAAGAATTAAATCTTTCTGATGATGGAAATTATGTAATATGTTTTAATGGGGCTGTTGTTCAAGAGGTAAAAAACAAAAGGGTTATAGCTGATATAGATATGACTTTAGAGGATTTTAGACTTATATACAATAATGTATGTAAACCAAATAATTCTTTTATACATATAAACACACCTACTCACTTAATAACACCACACAAAGTTCCTGGTAAATATTCTGTTCATGAGGCAGATATTAATAAGATCTCAGTTGAATATTTACCCGAAGAAAATATAGATAACACTATAAAATTCTGTAAAATAATGATAGTTGATGAGCCTGAAAAGATAGATCAAATAATCAATACCCTTCCTAATTATTTATATGATAAATATACAATAGTTAGGTCTGCACCATTTTTCTTAGAATTTTTAAATAAAAAAGCTAATAAAGGAACGGCCCTACAAGCTTTATGTGACAATATAAATATTCCAATAGAAAAAACTATTGCTGTTGGTGACGAAGAAAATGACCAGCATATGATAAAGTTAGCTGGACTTGGAGTTGCTATGGGAAATGCTCGTGATAGTATAAAAAAAATAGCAAACTACACTACTGATACAAATGACAATAGTGGTGTTGCAAAAGTTATACACAAATTTATGTTAAATAACTAATATGTAGGAGTACATCTCCTACCTAGTTATTTTTCTAGCTAATGTAGCAGTCCACACTCCAACCATAGTAACCCCTAAAAACATTTCTATTCCCGATAACAATAAACTATATCCAGTTGGGGTTATATCTCCGTATCCTACTGTTGTAAATGTTACTATACTAAAATATAATGATCTCATAAAATCAAAAAATACATCATTTAGTTGAATACGTGTTAAAAGTTCTATATCATAATTTATCCTATCAATACCAACATCAAGACCCGTAAACATATACATTATAGTAAATATCAAAACAATTTCAACAGATGTAATCAAGGCATAAGTTGGCCTTTCCCCATATCCACACAACATCCAAAATATATAAGATTTAATTTTATCTAAACCTTTTAATGTTTTATATTCTGCTTTTTTTGATAAATAATAATATTCTCCAGATTTATTTAATAATCTATTTGCCTCAAACTTACTAGCTATATCTTCATATATTTTGGCAATTTTATCATAAAAGTCAACTTCTTTTTTGTTGAATATTATTTTATCTATAAAGGTGTCCTTATCCAACTTAGTCAAAAATTCATCTTCAAATTCCATCGTATCTATTGTTGAGGTTATAAGCTTAAATCCCCTCATATCACAGTCTTTAATATATATGCTTTGTATATTACTACTAGCAAGTGTTGCCTGTTTTAAACCACTTAATATAAATTTGGTATTTTTAATTTCTACATTTTTAAATATTATTTTTTCCATATTGCATGTTTCAAAACTACAATTTATAAACTTACAACCATCATTAAAAATTGTACTATTATTATTCCTATCAATAAAACCACAGTTTTTGAAGATTATATTATTAAAGCTACAATCTAAAAATTCACTTCCATAAAAGTTGCAATCTTCAAATATAGTGTTCTTAAATTTACGGTTTTCTAATTTCACATGCTCTATATATACTTTATTTATAATATTTCCATTTAATAAGTTATTTTCTAATTCTAAGTTATTTGTAAATGTAGATAACAATTTTTCTTTATTTTCACTTAGCTGTTTCTCTAATTCCATACTAATCTTATATCTAATATCATCAAAAATATCCATTAAATATCCCCTACATTATTTATTTTATATTTTTTAATAATACTATATCTCCTCTATAAATCCTTTATTATAAATATATAATAAAATCCAATTAGCTTTGAGTAATAATATTTTTATAGAATAGTTCATTTAATATTTTAATATACTTGTATAAATTATTTAGTTTTTAATAATTAATTTCTTGGAGGTTTTTTATATGAATAACAAGCTAAAAGATTTAGATGAAAAGTTACCTAAAAATTGTTGCTCATTTTGTACTCACCTTTCATTTACTGGACCAAATGAGGATTATAAGTATGATATTAGGTGCATAATGTTAGATACTATTCCCGCTGTGGATGGGTCTTGTGATTACTTTGAGCCTGAATATACAAAGCTTTCTACTACTGATTTAGATAATATGTACATAGATTTTTTAGATACTTGCTTAAGAGTTGATTTTAACGATTACTTAAATTCAGTTTATTGGCAACTTTTTAAAAAAAATACTATTCATGAGTATAACAACAAGTGTTTTATATGTAGTTCTAGTTCCAATTTAGATGTTTATCACCTAAGAAAAAATTTAGGAAGAGAAACTTTAGATGATGTTATAGTTTTATGTAATGAATGCTCAAAGTCCTACATGTAAAACATTTTTTTGTAATTAATCTTAACGATTTTATAAAAATGAACTCTAACAATTTGGGTGCAGTACACAATTAGAGTTCATTTTTATATTTACTTAACTTCTACTTATAATTTCTACTAATAAACTCTATTTCTTCTACATCAAAATCCTTATTTAACTTTAATGCAAGTACAAAAAAGTATCCTGAAAAAAGATTAGCAAAATCAAATAAAATTCCATCTACACTATGTCCTTGTTCCCTATGTCTATGTAGCAATCTTACCAAAGCCTTGAACTTCGTTCTTATTACATGGGCAAAACAAGCTGGTGTACTTCCTTGTGGAGTTACAAATTTATTTACCCTATCTTTTACTTCATCCTGATGAGATATCATTCTTGATTCTAGCCAATTGATTTCCTCTTCAGTAACAGTTACCTTTGTTCTTAAACAAGCATTCATATGATATACTAACTCATTTATTTTATTTAACTCATCTCCTAAATCTTTATCATTTATAAAAGATATTAGTAATCCTATTGTACTTGATATTTCATCTGTAAAAATTTCATAATCACATCTCAAATCATTAGATGCATCATATAAAAATGGATATGCGCTATATTTTGACATTTATTTCTCCTTTTATTAATATATATCTGACAACTCAACATTTGTACTCATCATATCATTTTGATATGTTTCAATATTGTATGTATAAACTTTTTCATTTTCTAAAAATACTTTCTAAATTTTCCTTGTCTATTCCAACTCCATTATCCTCAATACTAAATAATAAAATATCCTTATTCCTAATTACAGTAGCTGTAATTTTTCCGTATCTATCAGAAAACTTAATTGCATTTGAAAGTAGATTAAGAACAATTCTTTCTATCTTATCTGGGTCTACGCACATGAAAAGTTCCTCTTCATCTGTATCAAATATAACCTCTAAATCTTTATTTTTAGCATATGGTATTATTGATAAAACTAAGTTTTCTAATAAGCTTACAATTTCTATATTCTTAGGTCTTAAATCCATAAAGCCAGAGTCTACCTTTACTTTTCCATCAAGTATATCCTTACCAATTTTTCCAGCAGTTCTTCCCATATCAACAAAGGATACTAGTGCTCCTCCTGCAAAGTTCTCATTAGTCGTAAAAGTTAATGTATTATATTTAGGAATGTTAGTTAGATTGTCTAACTCTCCAATATTTTTAATCATATTTTTAAATCCACCATTATCATTATAACTATATATAGACAATAAAACATCATCTGTACTTAATTCATTGAGTTTTGTCTTAAATTCTTCTGATGGCATATCTCCTGCAGAGATATGTTTGAAGTTTAAGTTTTTATACTTTGACTCTAAACTATAAAACTCTTTTAATTCCTCAGAATTTTTAGAATCATCATAAACAACTGCAACTATATTTTTATTGCTATGTAGCTTACTTATTAAATCTACATTTTCTCTGATTAGAACAGTTTCTAGTATGCCATATGTAGATTTATACAATACCATTTTTTTTGCACTCTCTAGATTATTTGCCCCTAGAAATACTATAGGCATATTTTTAAATAAAGTGTTCCTATGTTTTTTCCCAAATTCTAAAGCATAATCATCAGCCAAAATTACTAAATCAAACTTTTCATACTTATTTATTTTGTACTTTAATAAATTATAAAAATTCGTTTCATTTATAGTATCATTAAAGTTTCCATAATCCATATATTCTATTTGTACATTTACATCTGGCTTTAAAACTTATAATATTCCAGATAGTTGTTTATCAAATGCAATAGAATTAGGACTATATGAATTTATATACAAAACATTTTTTTTATTATTCTTAAATTTATCTTCGGATGCATATGATTTGACTGTAATATTCCCCCAAAAAGCAAATACTAAAGCTATAATTATAATTAAATGTTTTCCCCTCAATAAACAGCTCCCTTTTGTATGTATTTTACTATAATTATAGCATATTAAAAATCTCATTACAATTTATGACATCTTTTTTTAGTATATATAAAAAATAGGAGATATCCCTATTTTAAGATACCCCCCTAATATTTTATCAATCTATTAAGCTTTTGCTAATGCCTCTTCTCTATACTCCCTAGCCCCCTCTTCATTATTAAGAACTCTAAGTGTCCCTAATACTAAAGACTCCAACTCATTTTCTCCTGGCAAAACTTCTACTGGTGCTATAAATTCCACTTTTTTCTTTATTTTAGCTGTTATATTTTTAGAATAAGAAATTCCGCCTGTAATAATTACAGTATCAACCTTTCCATCTACTACAGTCGCAAGTTCACCTATTCCTTTAGCTATTTGATATACCATAGCATCATAAACAATTTTCGCTTCTTCATTTCCATTTTCTATCATAGCTTCTACTTCTCTAACATCTACTGTATTTAAATATGATACAATGCCACCCTTACCTCTAATTTTTTTTAACATATCTCTATGACTATATTCTCCACTAAAGCACATATCTATTAATTTTTTACATGGTACTCTGCCAGATCTTTCTGGTGAAAAGGGACCTTCATCATCTGATACAATATCTATCATTTTTCCTTTTTCATGAATACTCATAGATATCCCACCACCTAAGTGAGCCACTATTAAGTTTAGTTCATTATATTTTTTATTTTTAGATTTAGAATACTTAATAGCCATTGATCTTGAATTTAAAGCATGGCTTAAACAGGTTCTATCCATCCCTGCTATGCCAGATAATCTTGCCACATCAATAAGTTCATCAACTGCTACTGAATCATATACATATGAATTGATATTCAATAGTTTTGCTATTTCATAAGATATAAGAGCTCCTAGATTTGATGCATGTTCTAGTATTGGTCTATTCATCAATCTATCTACCATCTCATCATTTACTAAATATGCACCAGATTTAACAGGAGGAAGTAATCCTCCCCTTCCTACTATTGCATTTAATGATTTTATATCTATATTATTTTCTTCTAATATATTTAGTATATCATCTTTTCTCATAGAAAATTGTTCTTGTATAGTGTTATATTTTTCTAGTTGTTTGGCTGAGTAATTTATAGTTTTTACTAATATTTGTCTTTCATCATCATAAACTGCAATTTTGGTAGACGTTGAACCTGGGTTTATGGCTAATATTCTGTAAGTCATACTCTACTCCTTTTAAATTAGTTTTCTTGAGTTACTTCATCATTAATTATTGACATTCCCTCTTTAAATGCTCTTATATTTAGCTCTATAAATTTTTCTTTTACATTTCCCTCTATGATTTGTTCCCAGTTTATACTTTCAAGATTCATAGATTTAACCAAGCTTCCAAGTAATATTACATTCATTATCTTTGGATTTCCAAGTTCTAATGCCTTATCCGCACCTTTTATAAATTTAGCATCTAATCTTTCTAATTCTTCTTCAATTTCTTTTTCTAGATATTCAGCTTTTCCATTTAATATAGGCATAGAATCTATTCTATAATCATTTACAATTATTTTACCTTTTGGTTTTAAATAGTTAAGCCATCTTAATGCTTCCATTTTCTCAAAAGAGACCAATATATCCGCCCCCCCTATTTCTATAACAGGCGAGTAAACATTTTCCCCGTATCTAACTTGTGATGATACAGAACCACCCCTTTGACTCATACCATGAATTTCACTCATTTTCACATCATATCCAGCTTCCATTAATCCACTAGTTAATAATTTACTTGCAAGTATAGTTCCTTGCCCTCCTACACCTACTAAAAGAATACTTTTTGTCATATTATTTTTCCTCCTTTAATATTGCATCTTTTGGACAAACTTGTGAACAAATGCTACATCCTACACATTGATTTTTATCTATGTTTGCAAGTTTTAAATTTTTTTCAAATGATAATGCTGGACACCCTGTTTTTATACATAATCTACATCCTATGCACTTTTCATGTTCTACCTTATACTTACTTGTAAAAGGTTTATTAAACTCTTCTATATCATGTTTTGAAAACTTTTTAAGTACACATGGCCATCTAGTTATTATTACTGATGGCTCATTTAGAGATATTGCCCAATCTAGAGTTTTATTTACCTCATCTAAATTATTTGGATTTATTACTCTAACTTGTTCTACACCACATGCTTTTACTAAAGCTTCTATATCTACTTCTTTAGTAACTTCACCTTGTAGTGTATATCCTGTTCCTGGGTTTTCTTGATGACCTGTCATTCCTGTTATTCTATTATCTAATATTACTGATACTGAGTTTCCTCTATTATAAACAACATCTAGCAATGAGTTTATTCCTGTATGGAAGAATGTTGAATCTCCAAGTACTCCAACAACTTTCATATTATTATCTTCCTTCATATTAAATACTTTCTGCGCTCCATGACCTGCACTTAAACTTGCCCCCATGCAAACTATTGCATCCATTGCATTGTATGGCTCTGCAAACCCAAGAGAATAGCACCCAATATCACCCATTATCATTATATTTTTTCTTTTTCCTATTTCATAGAAAAATCCTCTATGTGGGCATCCTGCACATAATCCTGGAGGTCTTGGTACTACTAATTCTTCTTTAAAATCTATAGTTTCATTAGTTTTTTCAAATATAGATTTTCTTATAGTGTCTGGAGTCATCTCTCCAAACGGCGGCAATATATCTTTTCCAAAACATTCTATACCATTAGCTTTTAGCTGCTCTTCTATAAATGGATCGTTTTCTTCTATTACATATATTTTATCTACCTTACTAGCAAATTCCTTTATTTTTTCTATTGGCATTGGATTAGTAAACCCTAACTTCATATAAGATGCTCTATTTTCAAAAACTTCTTTTGCATAGTTATGGCACATCCCAGAAGATACTATTCCAATTTTTGTATCATTTATTTTATAATAGTTAAGATCCGTATTATTTGAAAACTTCATTAAAGTTTTTATTCTATCTTCAACTACTGATCTTCTAACCTTTGCAAATGCTGGAACAGTTATCATCTTTTGTGGATTTTTAGTGTATTTTTTTATTCCAACTTCCTCTCTATTAAAACACTCTACTATTCCTTTAGAATGGCATAATCTAGTTGTTACTCTAAATAACACTGGGCTATCATATTTTTCACTTATCTCAAATGCTATTTTAATCATATCCTTTGCTTCTTGGCTTGTTGATGGTTCTAATAATGGTATTTTTGCAAACTTAGCATAGTTTCTATTGTCTTGTTCATTTTGGGATGAATGCATCCCAGGTTCATCCGCTGTAATTAACACCATCCCTCCGTTTACACCTGTATAAGCATATGTAAATAACGGGTCAGCAGCAACATTTAATCCCACATGTTTCATAGATGCCATAGTCCTAGCACCTGCAATAGAACCTCCTATTGCCGATTCAAGTGCCACCTTTTCATTAGGAGCCCATTCAGCTACTATATCACCTTTATATAGTGCTACATTTTCAAGTATTTCTGTACTTGGAGTTCCTGGATAAGCTGATGCATATTTTACACCAGCCTCATAGGCCCCGCGTGCTATTGCTTCATTTCCTGTCATCAACTGTTTCATATTCTACTCCTCCATAATAGTTAATTTTTTATTTTAAAGTTTCTAGTACTTTTTTTATTATACTTGGCGATAATCTACATTTATCTTCAGGTACTGCACAAACAGCAAATCTTAGCCCCATTTTCAGAGGAACAACATATAAATTTTCTTTTGTTAGTTCTTCACATACCTCTCTTGGATTTGCACAAGGAATACTTACAAAAAATCCATCTATATAAGGTAATATTTCTAGCCCTACTTTTTTTGCTTCTTCTACAAATACATCTGCTCTAGTTCTAAGTAACTTTTTATAATTATTTTTTTCGTCGCTATATTTTCTATATTTTACTGGGTCATCGATTATTCTACTAAGCACCTCCATAGCTCCTCTATTACAATTTGACCAATTTGCTCTACAAGAATGGACACATGAGTAATAAAATTCTTCAACAACTTCTTCACTAGAACTAATAGCGATAGCTGCACCCATTCTCATTCCATAAGCAGTAAATCCTTTGGACATACTAAATCCTACAACTACAAGTATATTTTCTGGTAAGTTCTCAAACTTCTTAAAGAATCTTCTATTTCCATCATCATCACTTGCAAAATCTATATATGCTACATCTACAAATAATATTATTTTTTTACTTTCATTTTTAGCTACTTCCTTTGATAAATCTAATATTTTATCCCATTCATCATCTGATACACTGTAACCTGTTGGATTGTGTGCTGGTGTATTTAGTATTGTAAAAATTCGTTCTTGCTTTAATGCAATTTCTAAAAACTTTGATTTAAAAGAATCGAAGTTAAATCTATTGTTATTATCAAATAATTTATATGTAGTTATTTTTCTATTTATTTCTTCACTTATACTTACATATGGGCTCCAAAACCAATCACATGTAAGTATCTCATCATTTGGATTTGTATAGTTCCACATTGCCAATTTTATAGAACCACTTCCCCCTGGAGATGCCACTGCTCTAATATTCGCATTTGGTATGTACTCTTTGAAACATGCTTTTTTAACTGATTCTAAATATTCTGGATTTCCTTCAAGTGGAGCATATGCTGCTATTTTACTATTTGGTAATGATTTATACTCTTTATATACACTATCCATTGTTATTAGTTCTCCACTATCATCCATTAGAGAACCAATTGTTGCATTTATTACATTTTCCTTACCTAAATCTTTTTCAGCTTTTTGTGCTCTTCCTGACAAGTTAAATATTATATCTTTCTCTCTTGGCCACACAGCATGGTCAGATGCCATATACTTTTTCATATTAAGAACCCCCTTAAACATACTTTCTATATACATATTTTTATAAAAGGGTTTCTATTCCAAAGTTTGTACTTTTTATGAAGTTATATTATTTCATACCTTATTCGTAGATTGAATATACTTATTTATATAGTCTATATTTAATTTATATGAGGTGATTTTATGCAATATAGAAATACAAATTATAATATGCATTCTAATAATGGTATACTATCAGTTATAGGAAGTGGCATTATTGAAACTGAATCGAATTTAGCCATACTTAGTATTGGTATTACTACTGAAGATAAAAGTGTAGAAAATGCACAAAATGCGAATGACAAAATTTTTAATAATATTATAAAAAGCTTATCCGAATATGGTGTATCTAGTGATGATATATCCACTCAAGACATTTCTGTTATTAGAAATTATGATTATAATACTAATACGTTTATCTCTTACAAGATAAGTCACATAGTATCAGTTTCTATTAATGATTTTTCTAAGCTAAGTGATGTATACTCTCTTGCTATTGAAAACGGAGCAAATGATAATATAACTATTGATTTTACTCTCTCTGATCAAAATATTTATTATAATAAAGCACTAAAAAAAGCTAGTATAGATGCTATAAATAAAGCATCTATACTAGCTAAAAACTTCGGAATAAAATATAACCCTATTCCTTATAAAATTAAAGAAAATAGCTCTAGCCTTTATGCTGTAAGTAAATCATCTCCAAATTTTCAAGATATTTTACCTGGACTTATAAAGATAAGTGCCGAAATAGAAGCTATATTCACTACTAACTATTATTCTTAAAATCTATCCTATGCAAAATATCTATTAATCTTATGATAACCCTAATATTAATGGATATTTTGTTAACTATTAATTATTCAAACCACTATTTACAATAGGTTGAGTATCTTTATTAGCACAAAGTACTACTAATAAATTGCTTACCATAGCTGCTTTTCTATCTTCATCTAAATCAACTACACCATTTTCTTTTAAGTTAGTAAGAGCCATATCCACCATACCTACTGCTCCTTCTACTATTTTTTTACGAGCTGCAATTATTGCTTCTGCTTGTTGACGTTGTAACATCGCTGCTGCAATCTCTGGTGCATAAGATAAGTGAGTAATTCTAACTTCAGTAACTTCAATCCCCGCAATATCTACTCTACTTTGAAGCTCAATCTTTAATTTATCTGCAATTTCTTGACTACTACCACGAAGAGATTTTTCATCCCCATCTTCAGATACATCATAAGGATAAAGTCTAGCAATATTCCTAATAGTAGTATCACATTGTATAGATATAAATGTTTTATAATTTTCAACATTAAACACAGCCTTAGTAGGATCTACTATTCTCCATATAGCCACCACTCCAATTATTATAGGATTCCCTAGTTGATCATTTACCTTTTGCTGTTCGTTATTTAATGTCATAGCCTTTAATGATATTTTTTTATTCCTACTGTAATTTGCTAATTCTAAATCATCTTGACCTTTTAATTTTATTTGTGATGTTTGAGGTGAATATGTTGGGTTTATAGTTGAACAAAATGGGTTTACCCAATAAAATCCTTCTTTTTTTATAGTTCCATAATATTTACCAAATAAGACTAAAACTACTGCTTCTTTTGGATTTAATACTTTTAAACCAAATAAGCATATACAATCTAATGCTATTCCTAATGTAGCAACTAAAATGAATATAACAGACTCATTCATTGCACCTAATACTATTAAGCCTATAAAAATTACAAACCATAATAAACTTAATAATAATGCTCCTATACCACTGTGAATTTTGGCCTCCTTTTCATTAAAATCTAATTGATTTTTATCCATTAAAATCTCCTTCTTTAATCTAAATTTTTACTTTCTTAAATACATCTTCTTTATACTATGACTTTATCCTCTTTAGTTGAGTAAATTTAATGAATTTAATTTGAAAATAAAGTAAACCCCTAAGGTATATATTACACCTTAAGGGCTTGTTCTATTTTAAACTATGCAGTTTTCTATTTGTATTATATAATCTTGACAATTCTTACATGCTATAATACTTACTATATAGCTATCATCAACCTTGTTTGCTCTAGATAATCTATTAAATGATAATCCTTCATAGTCTTTACTTATATCACTTATCGCAAATTTTCCTTCTTTCGTGAAAATATAAAAATGATATTCTAAGAATGGGAAGAACTTTTCCTTTTCCTTAACTCCAGCTAAACATGCCGGGCACGCTTCCTGATAATATTCAACATCAAAGTTTACATCTTCACATTCACTTAATAAATCCAATATGCTTTCTATATCCATACCATTAACAGGTTTTTCATCGTCATTTATTAGACCACTACAGTTAGTTTTGTCTAATACATATTCTTTTTCGTCATAGTTAAATTTATACATCATACACCTTTACCTTCCTATTTCAGATACAAATGGTATTTCTTCTCTTAATGCCTTTTTATATTCAATATCTGTAATATATCCAAGTTCATTCATCTTATATAGTACAGTTTCTTGTCTTTTCTTAGCTTCTCTATGTTCTTTATATCTAGCAGGATTATTAGTTATACCTATTAACATAGCACTTTGTGCTAAACTTAAATCAGATACAGATTTTCCAAAATATGCTTTAGACCCTTGTTCTACTCCATATGAAGATCTTCCTAAATATATATTATTTAAATATGCTTCTAATATTTCATCTTTAGACATTACCTTATTCATTTGTATAGCATTGTATATATCTCTTATTTTTCTTTGTATGGTTTTATCTTCATTAGTTAATAGATTTTTAGAAACCTGCATATCTATAGTACTACCACCTTGAGTAGTATCTGTTAATAAATTATTTAATACAGACCTAGTTAAAGATATTATATCTACGCCATTATGTTTATAAAATCGCTCATCTTCTATAGATACTATTGCATTTTTTAAATTCACTGGTATATCATTTATACTTACTGTATTGTTAGTTACATAACTTGAATGTATTAGTTCTTTGGTTACAGGTGGAGAATCTTTTGTAACTAAAAATACCAATCCTAGTCCTACAGTCGATACTATTACTAGTAAAGATAACATAGATACTAACATTGCTTTTATTAATTTTAAACGTCTTTTCTTATTTTTTTCAACCCTAGTTTTTGAAACTCTACTTCTCTTTGATCTATACTCTTGATTATATCTATCTTCTATTTCATAATCGTCAAAATATCTTTTTTCTTTACTTTTTTCTCTATTTATAGTATTTACTTCTTTATTTCTTTCATACCCTTTCTCTCTTGGTAAAGGTCTAGATACAGAATTAGTGCTACTTACTTTTCTTCGTCTTATTTTATTGTCATCATAACTCATATAACTCCTCCTTACTTATAAAATTAATTATACCCTCTTATTAGAAATAAATCAAAGAACAAAATTGTAAGATTAAATTTATATAATTTTGAATAGCTATATCTTCTTTTGGGTATTATATATCTTGAGTAAACAAACAAGGAGGTTTTTTATATGGCTTATTTTATACAAGATGCTTGCATTAGTTGTGGAGCTTGTGAACCAGAATGTCCAGTTAACTGTATATCTGCAGGGGATGACAAATATGTAATAGATTCTAATCTTTGCATAGAGTGTGGAGCTTGCAACAGCGTATGTCCTGTTGATGCACCTCAACCTGAGTAATACATAATTACTGAAAAAGAACTATTCTAAAAATTTTAGAATAGTTCTTTTTTTTATACTACAATTAATTTGTTTTGTTTATCAACTTTTTTGATAAGAACCAATTTTACTTATTGCCACATATATTCTAGATATTTCATACCATGTAGCAAAGTTTACTATACCTGTTTTTGGAAGATCAAATATCTTTTGGAATATCTCTACATTTTCTTTAGTTTTAGCTCCATATATTCCATCTTCATTAATTTTTGGTATAGCTGGATATCCTTTAGATATTACATTCAATTGACTTTGTATAGTTTTTACTTCCTTACCTCTACTTCCAACACTTAAATCATATCCAGGATAAGAAGTTGGTATTCCACTTATAATAGCTGCTTTGTTAAATTCAATATCATTTCCATAGTAATATTTTAATATTCTATCATATGAATATCCCTGATCACCTAAATATTTGCTTCCCCACTGTGTCATAACTCCAGGACATTGTGTTTGCTTTCCATCACAGTATTGTGCTAACAGAGGCTGTATTTTATTTCCTCTACTTATATAAGTATTAAATATATCATCTACAGCTCTATCTATTGTATCAAAAATATTTCTATTATATATAAATTTATGATCGTATTGAGTTGTTGATGTTATTGTAAATCTATATCCTTGATTTTTATACCACTCTGTATATACTCTGTTTAATGTAAATGATATTATAGCTATAATATTTGCATATATAGTACTTTTTGGCCAAGTTGCATATATTTCTGAACTAGCAACGTTTTTTATATAGTCTTGAAAGTATACCCAATAATCTGTTGCATTTTTATTTGTTGGAAGACCATCATGAACTACTACAAATTCAGGTACAACTACTCTGTTTAGTACAAAAGAAGTAGTTTCACTCTCAATTATTTTAGGAGTATACCCAGCATATAACTTGTGCTCCTCTATAGCAAATTCAGAAGGAACGGAGTATTTTTTACCTAATTGTTTAAGTTCAATAGTTTGAAGTGCTTCTATACATGGTAAAACTTGAATACCTGATACTCTACCTTTTTCATATCCATTTTTAGTTACTTCTACTACGTATCTACTGTATGGTCTTTCTGTATTTTCAGGCACTTCTGAATATTCTATATTCGGTGCATATAGACCTATTTTCCTTACTTGACCAGACTCATCTGTCATCAAGTTGTCACATAGTAACTCCCACTTATCATTACAACGATGTATATAATATATAGATATTTTTGCATTTTCTATTGCATATGAATCCTCATAGTCAATAACACTTATTGTTAAAAGCCCCTTACTCAAATAATCCCCCCCCTTTAATCTCTATTATAAGATTATGATATTTGAGGCTATTATGTTCCTAATCAAAAAGAATATACCTATTATACTTTACTAGGTATATCCTTATTTTTATTTTATATTTATACTCTCTACAACTTTTTCATTAGTTATATCTTCTATATTTAACATTTCAAGTTTTATAGGCTCTTTATTATTATGAAGCGCTATTCCCATTTTTATTTGTGTGTTTTCTTTACTTCTTAAATTACCTATAAATCCTGTGATATTTTCTTCTGATGTACTTACGAAATATTTTGTAGCTTTGTCTCCTTGATATGGGTATATGTCTATATTAGATAATTCAACATCATATGCACTATTATTTTTTATATTCATAGTAACTATTGCTGAAGTGCTGTATTTTTTTCCTATATTAATTTCTTCATCTCTTATATCAATATCTACAACCTCTACTTCTATATCACTAATATTATTTACTTTAGTATCCTTGTTACCAAATGTATTATCATTTTTTTCAAGACATAAGGATGTAGTATATGTGCACACTATTAATACAATCGTTAACATTATTTTAAGAATTTTTCTGGTCATAAATTCCTCCTAATCATTTTTTCTTAGTTTATCCATGGAAAAATTTTTCATTCATATATTTTATATTTTTTTATCCTATTATTTTCTATATTTCTATATTTGATACCCATTTCAAAATAACTTTGTCGAAATCTAGATTTTTTATTGCTTTTTTTGTCGAAATTTGTTATCATTAATTCAAGGTTATTCCCCTAATAACCGATTATTTTACTCCCCAAATAAAATATATTCCCTAATAAACCCCTTTTTATAATATATTTTACCCCTTTATAGCCTTGCTTGATCGGATTAAAGCAAGGCTATTTTTTTTCGTAGAATTTTATAATCTTTCTAATTTCTCTATATCCTTTAGCTTTGCTATCAATAGTAGCTATTATATTTTCTCCGCAATATACATTCCAATCCATCTCATTTTTATATAATTTTATTTCTATTCTTTGATTATATTTGTCTAGTCTCCATATATATTTATCTTTGTTAATCTTTTCATACACCCAATCTAAATTTTCTTCTACTTTACTTAAATCATTCATTATTTCTAGTACATCTTCATAACGTTCTTTAGGATTTACATTTAAGCATTTTTCTATTATATTTATCATTGATTTAGGAATATGAGGTAAGTATTTTTTTCTTATAGGAAATTTTCCTTTAGCACATGCTACTTTTAGACTGTTCAGATCTTTATACCTTCTAGCTTGAGCATTGTATTCATCATTACTATTACACATTCTATATAGTGTAGTCCCAATTTGATATATATCTATTTTTTTATCTATTACTGAATTTGTACATTGCTCTGGTGCAATATGTTTATAATATACATTTTTAAGTCTAGCATTTCCTCTACTATTTAAATATAATGCAGATCCAAAGTCTGTAAGAACCGCATTTCCTTCATCACTTATTAGTATATTATTAGGCTTTATATCACAATGAACAATTCCGATGCTGTGAATATAACTAACTGCTGATAAAAAATCTAATGAGTATTTTATAATTTCTCTTATACTTAAATCTCTATTTTCCAAAACATGATATAGTGATCCATTTCTAAAATAAGGCATAGCTATATAAATATAATCCTCATCTGAAGATGCATAGTTTATAGATATAATGTTAGGATGACTAGAATTATATATTTTTTCAGATTCTTCAAAGTATTTTTGAGGATCTTTAAATTTATTTTTATCTATCTGTTTTAGCATAAATCTTGCACCTAGCTGAGTATCTTCAACCAAATATAACATTGAGTTTACACCTTCAGAGTTTACTTTTTTTAATATTTTTAAATTAAATTTTGGATTTATCTCCATATCTCAACCCCACTATTTGAAAATAATTCTTCTATAACTCCTTCTATTTTTAGTGTTTGTATTACATCTATATCTAAATTGTTTTCAGAATTTATGTGTGCATTTTTTACATTACCTTGTCTTACAAAAGTATCTATAACTTTTCTTATATAGGATAGCTTATCTCCTATATCAAATGCTTTTGGAATAATAATTTTATCTTTTATTGTTCCTATTTTTTGTTGATTATCTATAGAGTATATATCAAACTCTATTCTATCTGTGAATATATCAATATCTATAAAATTCATATTATCACTCCTCCAAAAAATAATATGTCTTTTATATACTATGATACTTGTTCAATATTAAATACTAAATATTTAATTATCTTTTAATCCTGTATGTTAGTATAAAATTTATACCTTCTTTTTATGGTTTTGTGATTCTTTATAATCAAAATATACTCTTACAATATTTTTTGCAATTGGAGCAGTCAAGAATATTATCCAAGATATATCCCAGCAATCATATATAAAGCTAATAACTAGATATGTTACTAAAATCATACTCCCTATTATAGAGTTTATTCTTTTTTCAAGTCTCACTATTTCACTTCCTTTATCTTTCCATTGTATAAATTCTTCGTACAAATCATCATCAATTTTTGAATTTACAGGCTTATCATACCCATTATATATTATTATTCCCGTAGCTATTGCAACTATCACTAATAATAATACTACCCCGAGTATTTGAATTTCATCTGGAGATTCTGATGAAAGTATTATCGGTATTGGGGATAATATATATAGCATAATTGCTATAGAAATTCTTAGTCCTGATTTTTTTCTATATTCTTTTTCTTCTTCTATATAATTTCTACTATTTTGAATTAATTCATCTATGTCATCTATATTTGCTATTGCTTTTGTATAAGCTCCATTTTCATCTAGACCCATATCTACTAAGTCATTATATTTTTCATCTATATTAGATAATATTTCTTCTTTTAACTCATATGTTTTTCTATTTTTAGGTGCATCTTTAAATAAATTATCTACATACTTTTTTATTTTAGTATTCATATTTTATCCTCCATATTTTTTAAATTAAACTATCTATCAAGTGTTTAATTTTTTTCCAATCTTCTTTTTGCTTTTCATAAATATATTTTCCATCTAAGGTTATTGAGTAGTACCTTCTTCGTGCTCCTTTATTTTCATTGCCCCAATATGATATTATCATACCATTTTCCTCTAGCCTTCTAAGTGCAGAATATAGAGTTGCCTCTTTTAATTCATATTGATTATTTGTCTTATTTTTTATATATGTGTTTATCTCATATCCATAACTATCTCTGCTATCAATAACTTCTTAACACTTAGAATGAACTCCTTCAAACATCTCTATTCCATCAAATAATAGATGCACATTTTTTTATAAGTTCCATAACTTCCTCATTTGAAATTTCTAATTCATAACTTAAAAGCTTGTCTATGCTAGTATTAGAAAATCTAGCAATTGATGGTAATATAGTAATATTTGGATATAAAATTTTACTTTCCTATTTTTATCTCCTTCTAATGTTCGTTATCTTAATACTATATCTAAATTATATATTTGTATAAGTATATAAACATTGAATTTCTAATTTAATAATAGTTTAAATTTTTCAACTATTAGTTGAACTTATTAATAATTTATAAGTATAATTAATACTTTAACAAAATTTCATATTCATCTCAGATTGATATGTCTTGATTATCGACTCTTTCCGACTATTTTTTGCAAAATTCGTACATTTATTAGATTTTCATATGTATATTTTAAAATATTTCATTCATAAAAGTAATTATTAATCTATTTTTATTTATATTGTTAACTTTTAGTTAACATTAAAATTTCCGAAAAATAGTGTATAATAAAAGTAGTTTATACAGAAAACACTATATTTAGAGAGGGGATATATTATGAATAGATTAGAAAACAAAGTAGCTATCGTTACTGGCGGTGGTAAAGGAATTGGAAAAGGTATCACAACTGCATTATTAAAAGAAGGTGCTAAAGTTGTAATTACAGGTAGAACATTAAAAACTCTTGAAGAAACTGTTAATGAGTTTAAAGATTTAGGACATGATGTATATCCATTAGTGTGTGATGGTGGTGTGAGAGAACAAGTAAAAAATACAATAGAACAAACTGTAAGTAAATATGGATCAGTAGACATTATCGTTAATAATGCACAAACTTCAAAAAATAATCTATTTGAAAGCTTAACAGATGATGATATGGCTTTAGCTATTAACTCTGGACTTATGGCTACATTCTATTATATGCAAGAAGCTTTCCATTATATAAAGGAAAATGGCGGTAAAATAATAAACTTTGCTTCTGGTGCAGGTATAAAAGGTTTAGAAAAACATGGAGCCTATGCAGCAGCTAAAGAAGGTATTAGAGGTATGTCTAGAGTTGCAGCAAGAGAATGGGGTCAATATGGAATAAATATAAATGTAGTTTGTCCTATAGTTGAAACTCCTGGCATGTCTCAGTGGAAGGAACAGTATCCAGATCAATATGAAGCCGTAACAAATGGGATACCTATGAAGAGATTAGGTTGTTCTGAAAACGATATCGGAAGAACAGTAGTGTTCTTAGCAAGTTCAGATTCAGACTATATTACAGGTCAAACATTTAATGTAGATGGCGGTGCAGATGCTCGTCCATAATAATTAATATAAGGACTATGGCTATAATGCCATAGTCCTATTTTAATGTGAAAAATACATTTATTAATAAATTCTACAATAAAATAATAACGTATTTTATCCTTTACATTCTTCATATAAAGTAATATCATATCTAATATAATAGTTTTAAATAAAACTATTTTTAAGGATATACTATGCAAAACTCAAAATTTCTTGAAAACTTGATGGTCATTCATCATTTTACTAAAAATATATTTAAATATTCCTATATTAAGGAATTAGACCAAAACCTTAATGAAACTCATGCCAAAATTTTGCTTTTTGTGCGTAAACATCACCACAGACAAATGAGCAAAATCAATAAATATATAGGTATACAAAAGGTGCATTTACAACATCCGTAGATATTTTAATAAACAATGGCTATGTATTAAAAGTTAAAGATGAAAATGACAAAAAATCTGCAAATTTGGAATTAACAACAAAAGGTATAGAAACTGCAATTAGGTTAGAACAAAACCTATACGAGAATATAAACGCTATGTTTTACGATATGAATCAAAATGATAGAGATGACATAAATGAATCTTTAGAAATATTAGCAAAATTTTGTATGAATAATAAACGATTTCTAGATCTCTTGGTAATAAAGATTATAACGAAGCAAACAAGACTATTTCAATAGCAACAGATATTTTAATAATAATGAGTATAATTGTGGAATAATTATCTCACCATCTTTATCTACAGTGTTAGGTGCTAAAGGTGATACATTTGATTTCACTTATAAATATATTGTTATAATGTTTATTTGTGCAATCCCTGTTATGTGTAGTTATGCATTCGGTCAACTTTTACATTCTGAGGTAAATATAATTCAATCCGTTATAGGTCTTACTCTTGGCACAGTTGTAAATATAGTTCTTGACCCTGTTCTTATATTCGGATTTAATCTTCAAATATCAGGTGCTGCTATGAAGATAATGACTATTGGTACATTTATATTTATGGTATTCTCTGCTGCATGTCAACCATTAGTTGGATATAATTATGGATGTGGAAATGTATCTAGAGTCAAAGAAATCATAAAAAAGGTATAATTATAACTTCTATTATAGGCTTAAATTTAACTTTAGTATTTGGAATTTTTGCTACTTCTCTAATGGGGTTATTTGCTAGCGATGCAGAAGTTGTTAGCAATGGAGCAACTATTCTTAGGGCTTTGATTATTTCGCTACCTTTTGTTAGTGGACAAATGATAGCTACTACTTCAGCTCAATCTATGGGTAAAGTTGTTGTCGCTTTTATTCTTTCAATTTCAAGACAGGGTATTCTTTATATACCTCTTTTTTATTAATTTTAGATACAGTATTTGGATTTAGTGGATTTATTTATGCTCAACCAATAACTGATATGATTATGTTAGTATTCTCATCTATATTATTATTTAACGTTATGCCAAAAGACAATAATTCTACAAACTATACTTTAATTGAATAATTATAAAATAACCTTATAAAAAACATTACTGGAGTAAGTTGTCCAGTAATATTTTTTATTTATATCTCATCTTTTATTATTAAAAATAACTTAGCCGTAGCTAGTGTATCACTATCTGCCCTATGAGCATTTTTATTTTCAATATTATAATATTCACATGCAGTTTCTAATTTTTTATTCTTACCTTTATATCTCTTACTCTTTTTCAACAACTCTAAAGTACATATATAATTATCTATACTCTCTAGTCCTAACTTATTAAGATAAAAATTCAAAAACTTTAAATCAAACTTAGCATTATGTGCTATTATAGTTCTGTTTCCTATATAATTTCTAAATCTAGGTAATACATCTTCAATACCTTCTTCATTTTCTACCATCTCATTTGTAATATTAGTTATATTAGTTATAAATGATGGTATTATACTATTGGGTTTTACAAATCTTGAATAGTTCTTAACTATTTTATTATCGATTATCTCAGTTATACCTATCTCTATTATTTCACAACCTTTATATGGATCAAGTCCTGTAGTTTCTAAATCTACAACCACATATTCACTCATGACAAATCTCCTTTATTAAAAATAAGTATAATTAATTTTATAAATAATTTACAGGATTAACATGCTTTCCATTTATTCTTATTTCAAAATGTAAATGTGGTCCTGTAGACATTCCAGTTGAACCTATCTTAGCTACAGTTTGTCCTTTTTGTACTCTTTGACCCACCTTTGCTATTAATACACTATTATGAGCATAAAGAGATACTTTACCATCATCATGTTGTATCATTATAGTATTTCCATAACTACCTTTAACTCCAGAGTATATTATAGTACCATTATCGACCGCTACTGTAAGAGTTCCTGATGGTGCTGGTATATCTATTCCAGTATGGAATTCTTGCCTATTTAAAATAGGATGCTTTCTATTTCCATATCCTGAGCTTATTCTATTGTATCCTAGTACTGGCCAAGATCCATTAGATATTACACCATACGAGTTTGAGTTGTTTTGGTTATTTTGCTGTTGTTTCAAAGCTTCTTGCTCTGCTAAAAATTTCTCTATATCCTTTTCTAAATCTTCTTCTTCTTTTAGAAGTTCTTCTTTTAACCTATCTAGTTCTGTTTTATCTCCTAAAACCATTTCATTATCTTTTTCTAAGGTTATTTTTAAATCTTCCTGTTCAACTTTCTTGTTTTCTATTTCTTTTTCCTTATATTCTACTTCAGTCTTGTTTTCATCTAACTGTTTCAACATTTCTTTATCTTGATTTACAACTTGCTTAACTATATAGATATTATTAAAGAAATCTGATAACGAACTACTACTTAATATAACCTTTATATATCCCATTGAGTAGTTGCTATTTATTACTTTTAATCTTTTTCCTAAAGATTCTTCATTAATTTTTATACTCTCTTCTAATTTTGATATTTCTACTTTAGTATTTTCCATCTCTATATTTAGATTGTTTATCTTTTCATTAGTAGCATTTATATTAGCTTCAATCTCCGCTATCCTAGTATCTAATGCTTGTATTTTTTTATCTATAGTAATTTGCTCTGTTCTATTTTTCTCTAACTTATTATCTAAATTATCTTTCTTATTCTCACCATATATGGCTGTTGTGCTCATTAAAAGAGACCAAACTGTAATTAACGAAATTATTTTTTTCATTCAATCTTCCCCCAACCTTATGCTTTTATACTTTTAAATATTTCTTAACAGATACTATACTTCCTAATACTCCTACTATAATACCAGTAAGAACTAATACTAATATCAATGAGGATGATATACTAGTAAGTGGAACTACAAAATTTCCAATCATAGAACTTATAACTGCATTTAAAGCTTCTAATATATATCCATACATAGAAACACATACTCCAACTGCTAATAGTGAACCTACTATCCCAATTATAAATCCTTCTACTATAAATGGGGCTACTACAAATAAATTACTTGCTCCTACATACTTTATAATTTGTATTTCTTCCTTTTTGATATGTACTCTACTTTTTATCGTGTTTGATATTATTACTAGGCATATTAATAATAGAGAAAGTATTAATATCCCCCCAAACTTCTTCACTGTGTTTGATATTTTTAAAAAGTTTTCCATTATATCTTGGTAGTACTCAACATCTTTAGCTCCTTTTAACGTCAATAACTTTGATGATATAATTTTTATTTCATCTGGATTATCTATTGTAACCACAAAAAAGTCATCTAATGGATTTTCTACTCCTTCTAATAGATAAGAGTCTTCTCCCCAGCTTTCTTTCATGGTATTAAATGATTCTTCCTTTGACATGTATACTACATTTTTTATACCTTTAATTTTGCCGATTTCTTCCTTAAGTATTTCTTTTTCTTCTTGTACTAAATTAGTCTCCATAGATAATCTTATTTCATTTATCTCATCTTCTGTTACTTTTATAAATTGGTTAACATTTAAAACTATAGTAAGTACTATCCCAAGTATTATCAATACTGCTGAAACCGAAATAACAGATAAAAAACTCATAGTTTTATTGCTAAATATACCTCTTATTCCTTGCTTTATGCTATATAAAAATTTAGACATTAATTTCATAAAAATCCCTCTTTGTATCACTTATTATTTTTCCTTGTTCAATCTCTACGATCCTCTTTGGAAATAACTTTAATATTTCTATATCGTGAGTTGCCATTATTACTGTAACGCCTTCTGCATTAATATCACATAATAACTTTAATATTTGTATAGAATTATCTAGGTCTAGGTTCCCAGTACACTCATCTGCAAGTAATACAGAAGGTTTGTTTACTATAGCTCTTGCTATACCAACTCTTTGACACTCTCCACCTGATAGTTCTGATGGATATTTATTGTATTTATCAGCAATTCCTACTTTACTTAATACTTCAATAACCCTAGGCTTTATTTTTTTAGGATTTTCACCTATAACTCTCATAGCTAATTCTACATTTTCATATACTGTTTTTTCTTGCAATAATTTAAAGTCTTGAAAAACTATTCCTAGGTTTCTTCTGTACTTATGAATTTTATTATTATTAATTTTAGTTACTTCTTCTCCTAGTACAGATAATCTTCCTAATGATATTTTCTCTTCTCTACTTAATAATTTTAGTAGTGTTGATTTTCCTGCACCTGAATGCCCTACTAAAAATACAAATTCACCTTGTTTAATTCCTAAATTTATATTTGATAATGATTTTTTTCTATCAGAATATTCTTTATCTACATTAGTAAATTTAATCAATCTTATCACTCCATTTGTTTTAACATCTTCTTTATGTCATTTTTTTTATTTATCAGTATAATTATAACACTTTTTGTAACTTTTTTGTAACTTTAATCTCTTTTTATTCTATTTTATGTTTTTTTAGAAACTAATATCAAATTCTATATATCCAATAAAAAAATACTCTTATTTATAACCTTACGACAAAGTTTTTTATACTTAAGAGTATTTTAGTATATTTTTTATTAGAGAATTAATTTTTAGTACTTAGAAAGCTTTTTTTGTTTATATTCTTTTAAATATACAAGTCCATTCCCTTGTACACTTCTTTCATAATCCAATAATATTGTATGTTTTATTAGTTGTGCATATATTTCTTCTTGAGTTAAATCCCTTTGAAACTCTTTTTTCGACCAATTTTTTAACAATGCTAAGCTTCCTGATACATGTGGTGTAGCCATACTTGTTCCACTTAATATTGCAAATTGATTGTTTGGAAATGTAGATAAAATATCTACTCCAGGGGCTACTACATCCAATACTAAATTTGAATTACTAAAACTTGCTGGAACTCCTTTTCTGTCTACTGCCCCTACAGATATAACATCTTCATATGCTGCTGGATATGAATATTCAAAATCATTTGCATTTCCATCACCTTCATTTCCTGCTGCACACACAAATAATATATTATTTTTTACAGCTTCTTTAACAGCTTTTTCTAGTTTATCTGAACTTTTAGCCATTCCTAGTGACATAGATATTATATCTACTTTTTTTTGGATTGCATAATAAATAGCATTTACTATCCAACTTACTTTCCCAGAACCTGTTCTATCTATTGCTTTTAATACGTAAATATTTGCACCTGGTGCTACACCATATATAGTATTATCATAACCATTTGCAATAATAGTACCAGTTACATGAGTTCCATGTCCTACTCTATCTATAACAATATTTGGATCTTTTCCATCTTCATCAGTAAAATTTCTAACTCCCACAATATTATTTTTTAAGCTCTCATGATTAATATCACAACCAGAATCTATTACAGCTATATTTATTCCTTCACCTTTGTCTGAATCCACCCACAAATCTTTTGCTTTAATCATTGCTACACCATAAGGAGTTTTTGCGTTTTTTCCTCTAACTTCTTTATTTAAAACAAATGGTAATAACCTAACTATCATATCTCCCTCTTTATTTTTCATATATACCACTCCAAAATTTAATTTTAATTAATTATATATTTTTGCACTGTTTAAGGTGATTAAAGGCTTGTTTTTACTTTTTAAATATTCGTCTATATTTTCTATAAAGTGAAGTTCCTTTTGTTCACTTATATCTATATCGTATATGAATATTTCTTCACTATATTTATTTTCTTTGTATTTTCCTTCACTTATTATATTATTTTGTATAGTTACTTCTATTATTTCACCTGTTGGCAAATAATAAGTGCCTATTTTTCCTTTGCTATCATCTGTCCATTCTCCAATATACTTATATTCATTACAAATATATGTACCTATTCCATCTATTTTTCCTTCTTTAAAGTCACCCTCATAAATACTACTATTATAATAAGTATATCTTCCTACCCCATCAAATACATCATCTTTAAATTCACCTTCATAAGTTTCGTTTTTTCTATATTTAAGTATACCTATACCTCTTTTTAAACCATATTTATATTCACCTTCATAAATATTACCTTCCTTATCTCTATAGCACCCATGACCATGAAATACATTATCCTTAAAATCTCCAATATATGTCGAATCATTTGAGAACTTATATTTTCCCTTTCCAGTTATTTTATTTTCAAGAAAATCACCTTCATAAATATCTCCATTTATCCTTATAAGTTTTCCCTTTCCAGTTTGCAAATCGTTTTCCCACATACCAGAATATTTATCCCCATTTTTATAGTAAAAAAAACCCTTACCTTGTCTTTCTCCATCTTTAAAATTTCCCTTATATATAGTCTTATTCGAGTATGTATATGTTCCTATCCCATCTATAACTCCATCTTTAAAGTCTCCACTATAAATTGAACCGTCATTAAATATGTATTTTCCTACACTATTCATTTTGTCATTTTTCCACAGTCCTTCATATCTCTCTTTATTCGCAAATACACATATCCCAAATCCATTTTTCTTATTATTTATAAATTCACCTTTGTAAATATCTCCATTATCATATTTACAAATCTTTTCACCTTCTATTTTATATTTTTTATCCTCTTTGTCTACTTCTTTAGTATTTATTTCAACTAAGTTATATCTACTCCCTATTTCATTTTTCATTCTACTTCCTATCCCTTGGCTAATTTTTCGTCTTTGACCATTTCTCCTAATATCCAAAGTAAATCTACTTAGCTTTATGATTAAAAATCCAGATAATAAAAATCCAAAAACTTTGAGCACAGTAAATATATAGTTCATAAATTGATCCATAATATTTTCCTCCTAAATGTATAATCTATATAATTATTTATATTTAAATTTCTAATTATATAGTCCACAAATAAATTTTCATTGAAAAAAGCTGTTGACAGTTTTCTATCAGCAGCTTTTATCTAATAACTCATATATATCTATTTCTTCCTTTTTTAAGTCTTCATAAAATAGTTCTATTATATTTTCTATTTCTTCTTCATACTCATTTTTATTTAATTTATATAGCATTAAATCCTCTAATAAATCTTTCATGTCAAAGTATAAATTTTCTATCAAGAAAAAATACCCATCATCTATATTCTTTATTTTATCTATTGTATCTAGTTTTCTATTTATGTCCTTTAGTACATCTATGTTATTTATATCAACATGTCTTATAGAAGAAATATATATACCTATAGTTTTTATTACTTCTATAGATAGCTTATTTATGTCATAACTTCCTTGTCTATTATAAAAATACTCTTTGTATTCATTTATTTTTTTTTCAAGAGCTTCATTTAAATTACTAAATGGTGGCTTTATTATATCTTGAATTATAAGAAGATCCCTTACATCTTCATTATTTTCCAATACATCATCTAAAACAAATAAATTATATGCATCATAAAGTGGGTCATGTGCATCCCCACTAAATTCTACATTTGCACATATCAATAAATTTTTTAAAGATATATAGTTCATACATCTTAACCCGTACTCCAAGTACTTATCTTTTATATCTACAAAAAGATTTCTAATATTATTTATAAATCTTGGATGATTATATTTTTGAGAGCTAATTTTATCAGTATTATTTAAGCATGTTAAATCTAAATTTCCAAATGTGTATATTCCTTCTATATCCGAAAATATTCCTAACCACTTTTTAAATTTTCTCATTACATCTTCATAAGTTGGTGCTTGTTCTAAATCTTGTGATGATATATTAGTAAGTTCTTCTATATGAGGATAAACTGCTGTAGTTACTATTGGTTTTATTAATGATTTGAATTTTTCTATTTCACCAGTATTTACATCATACATTATCGCACCTATTGCTATTATATCTGCCCTTAATAAGTCCTTTTTCGTCTTATTATTTGGCATATTCATCTCAAAATCTACATATATTCTTTTCAATAACCCCACCCCTTCTAACTACCTATAATTATATTTTACCATTTACATGAAAGTTTTTAGAATATATTTATATTAATTTTTGTATTTATTTTTTAATTTGTTTTACTATATGAAAAAAACCTATTAGAATAATTGATTTAATTCTAATAGGTGCTTTATTTTTACTCAAATCTCTCTAAAAATGAATGTTTTTCCCCATCTTGTTGCCAGCCTAATAATGAATCTATATTTACATTTTCAGCAGCTTTAAAGATTGATTTTTCAACATCTTTAAAGTTTGGCTCTAAGCTTTTTATAAGGTCTTTTATTTCATACCTCTTATTTCCAGTCTTCTTAGCTGCTACCATACAGGCACAGTTTAGCGGCCATATTCCACTATTTTGTATAAATCTTATGATATTTTCTTCTCTTATATAATAAAGAGGCCTAATAATTTGTATTCCATCAAAGTTTGTAGATTTCAACTTAGGTAGCATAGTCTTAAAGTTTCCTGCACACAATAGGTTCATCATTGTTGTTTCTATAACATCATCATAATGGTGTCCTAGTGCTAGTTTATTACATCCTAATTCTTCTGCCTTAGCATATAAGGCACCTCTTCTCATTCTTGCACACATATAACAAGGGTAATCCTTAGCTATTTCGTCTGCTATTTCAAATATTTTCGAATCAAATAAATGTATAGGTATATTTAAATACTCACAATTATCTATAAGTAATTGTCTTATATCCTTGTGGTACCCTGGGTCCATAGCTATAAATTCTACTTCAAAGTTTACTTGTCCATGTCTTTTTAACTCTTGAAACATCTTAGCCATTATAATACTATCTTTTCCGCCAGATATAGCTACAGCTATTTTATCGCCTTCTTCAACTAACTTATAATCTTTTATTGCCTTTATAAATTTAGACCATAAGTGCTTTCTATATCTTTTTATTATACTTCTTTCTATATCTTTTAGTGGCTGTCTTTCTTCAAAGGGTACTATAATTTCACAGCCTGATCCTTTTAATTCGCTCATCTAATCACCTCGTCTTTATGTGAACATGCAAATTATTTTATCATAAACTATGTTAATAATTCAAGTAATAGATATATTTTAAATCTATACATAAATCAATATTTTAATGAACATGGAATATATTGATGTTAGATAGTAATATTCTATCGATTCTTATAGGTATTGATATTCTATTAGGAATATACTCAAAAATATAAAAAATATAGGAAGCTATTATTCAAACAATGGCTTCCTATATTTCTTATATCTTCAAAGAATGAATAATAAGAATATAACTTATTATACTTTAGATAAAATATTAACTTTTATATCTTCATTTAACAATGCAAATGTAGAAATGTTATCTATCTCGTTTATTAATGAAGTATATAAATACTCACTTAAAACCTTTAATGGCATGTATTCATATCTTCCCGTAAAATATTCATACAAATTTTTAATATACCTTAAATAACATTTATTAATCCTAATTTCTACATAAGAGCTTGTTGTTAACGCTCTTGAATTTTGAAATTGCTCTTTTAACCTCATATATGCACATTGTGAATCCTTTGTAATACTCATGTTACTTAATCTTTCATTAAGTGCTTCTTCTATACTCATAAGAGCATCTCTATTGATAAATAATTCTGTATAGTAATTCTCTTTACTATATTTGAATTGGTAAAAATCAGTTACTCTTGTCATCTTACTACTCCTTATCAATACACATCTGATTTTTTATTACTCTAGATATTATTTTCAATATAGGGTACTCTTTATTCATAATTTGCTAAAATTTTCTTTTATTATAAAAATATTTTATGTATAAAAGAGAGCCATCTTAAAGTACATATCTGTATTTTAAAATGGCTCATATATATTATAATACTCTTCTTGCATTTACATAAGCATTAGTATAATAACTACTGGTTAACTTTGATATTACAACTTTTCCAGCTCCTGAAGATGCATGTATAAGTTCATCATTCCCCATATATATAGCAACATGACTTACAGATCCATTATTAGACCCTTCTGTATCAAAGAATACTAAATCACCTTTTCTAAGCTCACTCTTACTTATAGCTTGTCCATTCTTACTTTGATCTCTAGATACTCTTGGTATACTTACTCCAGCACCCTTTTTCATTACATATTGAGTAAATCCTGAACAGTCAAAACTACTTGGACCTTCAGCCCCCCATACATATGGCTTACCTAATAAAGTCTTAGCAACTTCAATCAACTTATCAGCACTAGAACTTGATGGATTATTCGGAGTAGATATATTCTTATTTGATAAATATTGGCTAGACATATATCCAACTTTACCATTATATTTTATCTTAGACCATCCACCTGACTCTGATATGAATCCTATGTCAGTATTATAGCTTAATGTACTTATTTTAGAATAACTTGTACCAGGTCCTGTTCTAAAGTTTACTGCATTTGCATTTACTACCTTTGTTGATTTTACTGATGCATCTCCATTATCAGTAGATGGATTACTTGGTGTAGATGTTTTGTTTGCTAAGTATTGGCTCGATACATAACCAACTTTTCCATTATAACTTATTTTTGCCCATCCATTTGATTCTGATATAACTCCTACTTCAGTTCCTTTACTTAAATTTCCTAGTTTTGAGTAACTTGTACCAGGACCACTTCTAAAGTTTAATGATGTCGCTGTTACTATCTTTGTTGATTTTACTGATGTATCTCCACTTCCATTTGAATTATCAGAAGATTTCGAAACATAATCAGAATGAACATATCCTACTTTTCCATTGTATTTTACATTTACCCAAGAACCATTCATACCTATATATTCAACTTTGTATCCATTGTTTAACTTCCCCATTGATGAGTAACTTGTACTAGGTCCTGTTCTAAAGTTTACTGCATTTGCAGTTATTGTTCTGTATTCTATATTTATAGCTTGTATATTATTTTCATCTGCATGAGATATAGTTATCGCCATAGGTGATATTACTGATGTTGCTATTACACCTGCCATTATATTTTTTTTATTTAAATTCATAATCATTCTGTTATAGCTTATATAAAAACTATAACTTCATCACCTCTCCCTATAATAATGTTTTAGCTTTCTATTTAGCTAATTTTATACACAAAGTTTATTTTCAAACTCTTATGTTACTTTTATTTTATATTTAAGAAATTATTTAAGAAATTTACATTTTTAAATTTTTATTACTAGTGACCTTATTAATATTATTACAAATTTGTAACTTTTTGTCTATAAAAAAAGAATTTTACCATTTTTTTCTAGTATTTTTTTCCTTTATATTCTCTAATTTATCAATTTACCCCCTATACCTAAAATAATAATACAAAAAAAAGATATTTTAATGAATTTTCATTAAAATATCTTTTTTGTATTATTATTTAAAATCCAGTAGAACCAAATCCACCTTCTCCTCTTTCTGTGTCATCTAACTCATTAACTTCTACTATACCTACTTTATATATAGGCTTTATTACCATTTGTGCTATTTTCATATTTTTCTCGACAACAAAATCATTTTCTCCATGGTTTATAAGTATAACACCTATTTCTCCTCTATATCCTTCATCAATAGTTCCAGGTGTATTTAAAACAGTTACAGAATGTTTTAAAGCCATTCCACTTCTTGGTCTTACTTGAGCTTCTGTCATTTTTGGAAGTGCTATTGATATTCCTGTTTTTATAAGTACTGTTTTTGAGGAAGGAATAACAACTTCTTCTGTCGAATATAAATCCATACCCGCATCGCCTTTATGTGCGAAATTAGGTATTATTGCGTCTTCTCTAAGTTTTTTAACTTTTAATGTGTACAATAGTATCTCTCCTTTTTAACATTTACATATAGATATTATATATCTATTGTATTTTATTGAATATAAATTTTTGTATTGGAGGTATATATGATAAATTCAAACATCAAACTACAAGTATTACCAATACCTTGGATGAAACAAAAGCTTGAATATATTTATGATACACATATTTTAGGAAATTTATATCTAATGTACAATGAGATGGGATTTGGTGATCCAAACCAAATAATCCCATCTATTATACACGGTACCTTAGAAGACTATAATATATGTATTGATAATATTCATCCACTATATCTGTATTTACCCGCAGAAGTAAATGAACTAACAAAAAAATTAATAGATACATTTAAGGCTCTTTATAGTAATAATGTTTTTATTATTTTAGGAGGATATAAAGAATATTATCCAACAAATAATGAACTAAATTGTATTGCAGATTTATATATGTTTTATCCAAGTCTTGTTAATAAGATTCATAAATCATTTTTAATTGATTCAACAAAGTCATATGAAATATTTGCATCCTTGTCTGATACACAAAATATTTATGTAAACCCAAAATACTCTTGTACAATTTCTGGACCTACTTTAGGGTATAACTTAAAAAATCATAATCCAAATAATATAACTCACCTATCTTTTATAAAACTATTAGAAGAATGTGACTACTATAATATAATGGACTACTATCTAAATGGACTATCTAATACTAATAATAATTTTAAATTTAATTACTAGACTGTCTTGCAGTCTTTTCTTTTTATATGATATTATAATGAATAGTGTTTTTTAAGGAGGTTTATATTACTTTGAAACTTATATTAGCAGAAAAACCGTCCGTTGCAAAAACTATAGCATCCTTCTTAGGGGCAAAAACTAGACAAGACGGATATTTTGAAGGTAATGGATATATTATTACTTACGCCGTTGGTCATCTAGTAGGTCTATATGATATGAAAGATTATGACAAAGAAAAATTCTCAGGCTCTTGGAAGATGGCTAATTTTCCTTTTATACCAAATGATAAATTTAAATTTAAGGTTGATAGTTCTAAAAAGAAACAATTTGATATAGTAAAAAAGCTTTTACATAGAGATGATATAGAATATGTGATAAATGCTACAGATAATGATAGAGAGGGTGAATTAATTTCCTTCCTTATATTTTTACTAGCAAAAAACAGGAAGCCTGTGAAAAGGATATTAGTTAACGAATGGACACCAGAAGATATAACTAGAGGAATCAATAATTTAAAAGATGATTGTGAAATGAGAAACTTACAAGCAGCAGGATACACAAGACTTATAACGGACTGGTTGATAGGTATAAATTTTACGTCAGTGGCCACTTTAAAATATGGAAATGGCAAACTTTTAAACATAGGTCGTGTCATACTTCCTACTGTTAAATTAGTTTATGATAGAGATATGGAAATTAGAAACTTTGTACCCAAAACCTACTATGAAATAGAAGGTCTTTTTAAATGTGAAAATGGAGAGTACAAAGGAAAGTATATTAAAAACAAAGATAGTAAATTTGATGCTTTAGAAGAAGCTACTAAAGCTATAGATAGTATAACTTCTACTACAGGAGTTATTTCTGATAAAAAGGTAAGTATATCTAAAGAATATGCTCCAAAGCTTTTCAGTTTAACTTCTCTACAGGGATATATAACTTCTAAATATTCAAATTTTACCTCAGATAAGGTTTTAAGTGTCTGTCAATCCCTTTATGAAGGTAAAGGTAAGGGTGGATATATAACCTACCCTAGAACTGATTCTATTTATTTAGAAGAAAGTTTAATTACAAAGGTTTCCCAAACCTTAGATAAATTGAAAGTAGGACTAGAATATGAAAATAAAATTAAGTTCTCAAAAACTAAAAGAGTTTTTGATTCTTCTAAAGTAGATAGCCATAGTGCTATCATGCCAACATATATAATCCCTACTAAACTTACACCTGATGAACAAATTGTATATTCAGCTATCAAGGATAGATTTGTAGCTAACTTTATGCCACCTGCTGAATTTGAAAATACAGAGGTAAAAACTAAAGTAGACAATGAAATATTTTTAACCAAAGGTAAAGTATTAAAAAGTAAAGGATACCTTGAAGTTTATAATAAGGAAGAAAAAGATGATTTGCTTCCATTTATGAGTCAAAATGATATTGTAGATGTTCTAGAAATAAAACCTTTGACAAAACAAACTACACCTCCTAAACCATATACAGAAGATACTCTACTTAAAGCTATGAAAAACTGTGGTAAAAGTGTTTCAGAAGAAGATAGTGTAGTATTATCTGGATATTCAATAGGTACCTCAGCAACTCGTGCAGATGTATTGAAAAAAATTGGTCAGGTTGGATATGTTACTAAAAAAGGTAAATCATATTCTATAACCGACTTGGGGAAAAATTTAGTGGAAATATTTCCTGTAAAAGATTTATTTGACGTTGACTATACTGGCAAACTAGAAAAAAGTTTGAGCGATATTCAAAAAGGAGAATATACTAGAAAAGAGTATTTAATAAACATAATGCAGTTTATAGTAAACAATGTTGAACTTATTAAAAGAGATAGACCTAAAAACATAAGTACTGAAAACTATATATACAATCCTAAAACAAAAAAGTTTACTACAGAGCATTCAAAATCTAATCTTAAAACTACAAAAACTAGTAAATCTTCATCAAATTCTATCGAGAAGCCTATAAGTTCTGATAAATTTGAAGTTCTTGGTAAGTGTCCTATATGTCAAAATGATGTTTGTGATACGGAAAAAGGATATATATGTAAAAATTATAGGGAGTGTAGATTTGGAATTTGGAAAAATGATAAGTACTTAGAATATTATAAGAAAAAACCTAATAAAACTATGGTAAAAAGTATATTAAAAAATGGACAAGCTAAAGTCAAATCTTTAACTTCAAAACAAGGAAACAAATTCGATGCTATTTTGAAGTATTCAAAAAAAGAAAATGGATATTTCGGATGGGATATAGATATAGAAGGAAGTTCAAAATAAATTTTATATAAAATATGTAAACAAAACTTATTGGTTTGCATAATAGTATTGTAGCAATAAACTTCCTTTCTTATTTAATTTTTTAGAATCTATCCTTCCCTAAAAAATAACTAAAATTTTTAATCTAAAATACCGTTACAACATTTATCAATTCAAACTTTAAATCAAATAGAAAAGAAATTATACCTTAATTTCTTTTCTATTTTTTTATATTCTA
>JAVXJG010000009.1:0-63345 GCA_036647935.1 Peptostreptococcaceae bacterium | reverse complement strand
AAGTTAATATATCACCTATTCCATCAACTGTTTTATCAACTGTTTTAGTAAAGTTGTTATTACTTGTTAAGTCTGCATAGTTTACTTGAGTATTTACAGTATTACTAGATCCATTTGCTGATTTAGCATCAGGATTAGAAGGATTACTTGTATATGTGTAAGCTACATTTGCAGTATTTGGTATTGGGTTAGGATTTGGTACTGATACTACAGTAACTTTGTAAGTTATTGTAACGCTTCCTCCTGCTGGAATTGGTGCAGTTAAAGTTATACCACTTGCAGGGCTAGTTCCGTTAAATGGTATTGTTGATGTTATAGAACCTGCTACAAAAGCAGTTCCATTTGGAATTGGATCTGTTATTACAACGTTATTTGCATTAACATTTCCAGTATTTTTAATAACTAAAGTATAAGTTAAAGTATCTCCAACTTTTGCAAGTTTATTATCTACTGTTTTTACAAAGTTGCCAGGAGATAATAAATCTGCATGATTTATTTGGGTATCTACAGTATTTGTTGTTCCATTACTACTTGCACTATCTGGGATAGCTGGATTTACTGTAAATGTGTATGATGATGTAGCCGTATTTGGTATTGGGTTAGGAGTTGGAATAGTATTTCCAACTAAAACCTTATAAGTTATTGTTAAAGTTTGTCCTGGTGTAATTGGGGCTGTTAAAGTTAATCCTGATGCAAGGTCAGTTCCTGTATATGGAATACTTGATATTAAACTTCCAGGAACTAAAGTTGTGCCTGCAGGTAGTGGGTCTGTTATTATTACATTATTTGCATTAACATTCCCAGTATTTTTAAAAGTTAAAGTATAAGTTAAAGTATCTCCTACATTTGCATATAGATTATCTACACTTTTTGTATTTACTAATAGAGCTGTATTTACTTGAGTGTTTGCAACTGGTGTTGTATTTGTTCCCACCACTCCAGCTGGTACAGATGGGTCAACTACATATTTATAGTTGAATGTGGCAGTATTTGGTATTGGGTTAGGAGTTGGAATAGATATTACAGTAACTTTGTAAGTTATTGTAACGCTCCCTCCTGGTGGTATAGGATTAGTTAAAGTTATTCCAGTTGCAGGATCAGTTCCTGTAAATGTTGATGCTGAACTAACTGAGCCAGTTACAAAAGATGTTCCAGCTTGAAGTGGGTCTGTCATTACTACATTAGTAGCAGGAACGTTACCAGTATTTTTAGCAGTAATTGTATAAGTTAAAGTATCTCCGATTTTTGCATATGCATTATCTACTGTTTTTGTAGTTAATAAAGTTGCATTATTTATTGTAACTGGTGTTGGATTTGATTGTACTGTAAATGTATTAGGGATTCCGCCAACTACTGGAGTGTATGAATAGTTTACAGTAGCTATATTGTTTGTTGGATTAGGGCTTGGAATACTTACAGCAAGAGCATCAAATGTTATAGTAGTAGTAGTTCCTCCTGGTATATCAGGTACAACAAACCCTAAGCCAGGATCATATAATGAATATAGTGTAGAATTTATATGAACACTTCCTCCTACAAAGTTAAATCCTGGAGGAACAGCATCTAGGAATGATACGTTTGTAAGTGGACTTTGACATGTGTTATCTATTTTTATCGTATATGTTACAACATCACCTACATTAGCATAGGATTTATTTACACTTTTTACTGGTGTAAATGTTGGTATTGATATTGGTTGTAATTTTATATCATCTATTGCGTAATCATTGCCTGATGCAGCTCCGCCTTGACTGAGAAACTCAACTGTTAGTTGAGTATTATTACCGGAGTTAAATACAGTTCCTACTTGTTTCCACTCTGGAACAACTGTATTTGCAGTAATAGTATTTGTAAGATTACCATTATATAAAGCATTTCCATTTGCATCAAGTATTCTTATACCTACTAGAGGATCCGTAAGATTAGGTAATTTAATCATATTTGTTATCCAAGATGAAAACAAATAGTCTGTATTAGCTGTTACTGGTAGAGTTTCCACGAAGAAACTTTGACCAGCATTAGAACCATTTACAAACATAAATCTGCCAGTTTCATCACCAACAGTATGGTCTGACATTCTCCACCAAACATTTGCATTATTAAAGTTTCCATTTGTACTTGTATTTTGTATAGTGTATTGACCATCATTTGGATTTTTTGATCCTGCCTGTGGTAGTGTATAAACAAATCCTGGTGTTACACCTGGATAAGGTGGGTTTGCAGCTGTCCCTGGTGCACCTGTATCTGTAGCTGTTCCTGCTGCAAATGTTCCAAATGTACCATTATCTGCTGCTGTTATTAAGTTAGTTGTTGATATAGATGCACATGTATCTAGTACACTTGTTATTGGTGTATATATAACTGGTCCATCTAAAAAATTTTGAACTGGAGGATTTGCTCCTGCTATTTTTACAGATAAAGTATTAGGACTTGTGGAGTCTAAGTTAGTAGCTCCTGCTGGTGGGCTTGTAGCTATAGATATTGGTGGATCAAGACCTACCGGTACTGGACCTACTACTGATGTACTAAAATCTGCTGGAGTTACTACTCCAGTTAATCCATATGATTCTACAATTATATAATCTCCATCTGGAACATTTATAAATGAATAATTCCCATTAGCATCAGTTAATACTGTTAAACGTTTTTTTGATACTGTGTCTTGTAATACAATTGATACTCCTGGTAAACCAGTTTCGCCCAAATCTATGGTTGAACTTCTATTTTTATCAAATATGACACTTCCTGATATTATTGCCAATTGATGTCACTCTCCTTATAATCTGCTAGATATAAGTTTTAAAATTAACATGTTGTTACATTCACAAGTAACATTATACAACTATTAATTCTTCTACAATCTAGCTCTCTAAACTTAACGAATTCTATATATGGTGTTACTTGTATTTTTTCGGACATTACCAATTTGCAAGTATCTATTGTACCTATTGTTGCAGGAATAATTACAAATATACTTTTCATAGTTTCAAAGCCTTGACCATGGACACTTTGACTACAGTCATTAGCTACATAAGTTACATTTACCGTCAATTTAATTTCTACTACTAGTTTATATCCTGTTAAAGATTGTCCTTCATTACTTTTTCCAACTTGAGTACTAATTACTTTATAGCTAGCTACCTCTGGTGTAACTAATACCTCTGAAACACTTTCTATATCGGGTTTGTTATAGTCTAGAATTATTGTCTCGCTTAATAATTCTTCCTTAAAATAATTTAAATTTTCAGGAATTATATTTAGCTTAGGAGACAAATTAGGTTTATAATACATAAAGTCACCTCCTTAACATATATTTGCTATTAACATCATAGTAATATTGTTATATATACATCTACAGTCTAATTGTTCAGAGAATATATCCTCTACAATTATACTTGGGTTTATTAGCGTATTTGGATTTGTATTTGTTGGAAGAACTATATATTCACAAAAAGGAATAACTGTATGAGCGCTGTGAACACTTTGTGTTGTATCACATGCTATATATTCTATTTTTAATTTTATATCTCCACAAACTAAAAGTTTGTATCCTGTTAAAATTTGTCCTTCTAGAGAGGTGCCTATAGGTGTTTTTATAATTTCTGATTCAACAATACAAGTATCTATCCAAACTTTAGTTATTTGATCTATATCTGGTTTTTGTTTAGGCAGACATAATGTAAAATCTATATTTATTTGATTAAAGTATTGTATATTACTTGGTTTACAATTAGAGATACCATTATATAGAATTAGATTTTTTTGAATATTTTCCATTTTCAACCTCCTTAATAACCTTTGCAGACTGAGCTGCTAGTGTATGATATGTAATAAATTTTTACATGGTGATTACTTTTACAACAATAAACGCAGATAATGTAAAATAAGCTAGTATATAGACAGATATGTCCATATACTAGCTTTATCTACATCTTAATATTCGCATTTAAAAGTAACAATGTTCTTATATATACACTACTACTACATCTATTTTCTATGTATAAATCTTCAACAAATGGTTGAACTTGAATTTTCTTTTTTCTTACAAAATCTTCTATTTTACAATCATCAATTTCTTTTGGAACCACTATATACATAATCTTAGTTATATCATTTTTTAATAGGTATAAATACTTTTCAATAGTATTAGATGTATATCTTACAGTATAAGATAATTTAACTTCTACTAATAGCTTTTTACCTGAAAGTTTTTTTCCTTCATTAGATGTTCTTATTGATGTATTTATTAATTTTATAGAACTTATTTTGGAATTAACTGATAATGATACAACTTCTTCTATTGGTTTTGCAATTTCTTTCTTGAATAAAATTCCATCAACTATTTCTTCTTTAAAATATTTAATGTCTGTAGGCAAATCTTCATTTATTCCTATATACTTTATATGATCATTCATATTTACCTCCATACTAACAAGCCTCAGCTATAAATATAAAGCTTATATTTATTAAAATTTCTCTTGTACTAAGCTTTTGTGAGTATATATCTTCTATATAAATATTTTCATATATTTTGCTATTTAAGTTTGAATCACTTGGTAATGTTGTTGAATTGTTAAAAAATATTTTATCTCTAAAAGTATATATAGTTGAAACAAAGTCATCGGCACAACAATCTATTCTTAAATTAAATTCACCTTCTGATAATAATCTATATCCTGTAAGTTTTTGTCCTTCTAAGGAAACTCCTATTGCTGTCTTTACTATTTTGCTGTGTTTAGTATTAAAGCTTACATTCACTTTTAATATATCTTCTATATCAGGCATATTGTTATCAATACAGAGTATTTTATCAACATTCATTTGGGTAAATGAATTGATATTTTCTGGGATATATTCATCTATACCGCTATACAATACGCCATCTCTAATTAGATTCCCCATAATTTTTTCCCCTTACTTGTACTTTTTTAAATTTTTATTATACATTGCAAAACTATAATGAAAATTTGCAATGTATAATATTAGTCTAAAAACTTCCTTCTATTGAAATCAAACTAGAAACAAATATATTCCTCTTTCCTAAAATTTTATAAAATACATTATCACACTTAGGTTTAAAATATATTTCTTCTCCATCATAATCATTAGGTAAGTTTATAAATACACTAAAAGGTTTGCTTCTTTCTAGCATATATAAGGATGAGTTTGCACTAGAAGTTAGATACTCTATTCTATCCATAGCTACACCTTTTATTATTACTTTCTTTCCAGTTGACTGTTCATTTTCTACTGATATATTTTTCATGGAATCAATTTCGTAGTATTGATCTATTTGTGCAGATGTAAAAATAGATACGATTTCTTTAATGTCTGGCTCATAACTCTTGAGTTCGTATTCATTGACTATACTAAGCTCTTTAAATGTTGATAGAGCACCTTCTAGATATAAAACATTACTTTTTGTAGTTATTCTTTTTTCTTCCATATTTTTTAGTTTATAAGAATAGCTAATATTACTAAAGTTAATTATTTTATTTGAAGATATAGTAGGACAATATTCGTATTCATAAGTTATTAGTACATTATCTCCCATTCCTATAAAAGGAATATCTATGCCTTTTATAGGGCTTATGTTATATATACTTTCACCATCTATACATACTGAGTCTTCTACAAATAATAAATTCGTGGTTTCATTATCAAATAAATGCATGTTATATATGTCAACTGAGCCCACATTATTTACTATTGTTTGCATTTGAACAATATCTCCACTTTGTAATACTTCTAATTGAGGGATTTTTATAATATCAATTTCAATATTCTCCACATGTAGTGGTTTATCAACACTTTGGAATACCTTTTTAATGCTTCCCTTATCTGTTTTATATTCACCTTGAATTAATCCGTCTATTTGTAATTCATGATTATAAGGTAAGCTATTTACCTTGTAATCAAAACTAATATTTGCTAATTTATTACATCCAAGTATACCAATATCTATATATGAAGGTAATTTTTTAAATTCCATGTTTTTACTATTTATACATAATGAGTTTTCCATGTAGCTAACTTCTTTAGGAAGTTCTATTTTTATTTTTACAAAGTCACAATCCATATTACCTTTATTTAAAATATTGAATATATATTTATTTTCAGTATTCATTATTATTGTTGATGTGTTAGATATACCTCTTAAATCCAATAAATAATTTTTCAAGTTCATATTTAAATTGTTGGATTTTTTCTTTATAGTTATAGGTTCTTTATTCTCGCCTAAACTATATTTTGCAGTTACAATACTTTGAGGAATTAAATCTTCGTAAGTTTCTATGCTTTCAATATTATATCTAATTGCAACATTTATAGTATCATTAATATCTAATTCATTTAAATATACTTTCTCATCAAAGCTAGCAGGGTTTCCATTTATAAATATAATTTTATTACAACTTTTTAAAAATTCACTTTCATTTATATTAAGTTCTAGATCTGTAAGTATTATATTGCCAGTATTTTTGATGTTTATATTTTTAGTGAATTCACTATTTACTTCTATATCTTTATCTGCAATAAATTTATTTATTTCTAATTCTGGATTTGCTATTAAGATATTTTCTTTAATTTCTTTGCATTTTCTAAAAGAATTTTTATTTTTTAAATCCCTGAATGTATAGTCTAAGTTAATAGGCACTTCCAGATTACTATCTTTAGATAGAGCATGAGTTGCATAAAATTCAAGATATATCTTTTGTGAGACATTTAAATTTGGAAGATGTAAATTTTCATCATGTATGTTAGAATAACTTCTGTTATTTACTTTTATTGAGTTTTCGTCTACATTTAAGTGTTTTATGGTATTTAAATTTAAAGTTAAATTTTCAATACCAACATTACCCTTGTTTTGAAGTTCTAAGTTGAAATACATACTATCTCCACTAAAACAAATTTTATTAAAAGAATCTATTTCATTTTCTTTTATAGTACTATTTCTGTCTATTATACTAAGATTAGGATTACTTACATAAATCTTAGTTTTGTTGCTATATACAGTATTTACTTCCGATTCATTTTCTAATATAAAGCAATATTCTAGCTTAGCTTTATTACTTATAGGGTTTGGTCTTGGTAATGAGACTATTTCAACTTGATAGGTAATTTTAATCATTTGATTTGGTTTTACATTTTTGAAAAGTAATCCATCAAATATATTTGATTTTTTATCATTATTATTATTTATTACAATGCTTTCATTTATAAATTTAAGGGAATTATTCTCAGGAATTTCTAACTTTAAATAATCACATTCTATATTACCTGTGTTTTCCATAACAAGTGTATAAGTTACTATATCACCAACTTGACATGTAGATTCATTAGTATCCATGTATATACTGTTGTTTCCTATTTTAGCTCCAAGTATCGTTATTTCTAAATCTTCTGTATATGTTTTTAAACTATCTAAACTATCAGAAACTTTATATGAAATAGAAGCATTTGTTTTTTTATTTGTGCATATATATATGGATTTTGCTTTATAATTTATCACAACTTTTTCATTTGGTGGTATACTATTCAATCTAATTCCATTAGTAGTTATATCCATATCTACATTTTTATTATTTACATATAAGCTGGATTGTAAAAATTCTAATTCACTTGGCAAATAATCATTTATTAAGACATCTGTTGCTTGAAAAGTTCCAATATTTTCAGCTATAATAGTTACATCCATAGTTTCATTTAATTTTAAAATATCTTTACTATGATACTTTTTAAAACTTAATTTATCAAACTTTGCATAATTAATTTTAAAATCAAGGGAGTTACTTTCTTGGACTAGGCTTTTCTTGTTAGTTTTATACTTTAATAAAAACTTCATGTTGTCTATGGATGCTTCAGTATTTACTTTTGTTTTAAATGTTATTATAACCTCTTCATCTTTTTCTAAATCTCCGAGTATTATTTCTTCACATATACTTTCACCGACTCTATATATATCTTTTACTATTAGAGAATCTTCTATAAAATCTATTTTGTTACTAAAATTATTTTCTAGCTTTAAATCAAGTAATTCTAAATTTGTAGTGTTTTTTATTGTTAATTTATGATTTATAATGTCTTCAATAAACCCATTATCTTTATCTATTTCATATATGAAGTTTTTATTATTGAATATATCTTCACTACTTATACATGTTTTTATTTTTTTCCCTCGAATCTTAATTTGTCGTAAATTTTTATCAATATAACCTAAAATTGGCTCTACTTCTATTAATTTAACGTCCCTATCCTCTTTTACTCTTAGAGGTATATTTATGTAAAGAATTTCGCCAGGGTCTAAGTTCTTTATAGATATCTGTTCATTACTTACTACAACTTTATCTCTTATAGAAGTTTTTAAATTGTCTTTTACTAAAAAAGTATTATTTGATATAAATTTTGAAATAGTTATATCCATTAATGGATATTTTGTAGTATTTTCAATACTTATTAAAAAATTTATTTCTTCATCTGTAAAATATTTTTCTTTTTCAAAACTAACATTAAAGCTATCATCATCTAATTTAGCTATAAAATTAATATCTAAATCATTGCTTTTATATGTAAAGTCTTGTAGATTATTATCTTTTATTATATGAAAATTTATATAACAAAAGATATTTTCTAATTCATTTTTAGGAATAGCAATAACCTTAATTGGAATATTAATAGATATCTTAAAACCGGGATCTATATCCACAATATTTCTAAAATCTTTTGTACATTCTACTAAATCTTTATCTAAAATTTCTAATATATTGTCATTTATAACAAGCCTAAATAATCCATTTTCAATAACATAATTTGAATTATTCTTAATATCCACTCTTAAAACAGTTTCTTGATTTAAATATAAATAATTTTCATCTATACTTAATTTTATATCTAAATAATTCATTTCTCCATTCATATAATCACCTACTTAAAAATACTTTATCTTATTTTAAATATTATGATTTATTACTCCAATTTATTAATCTAAAATATACATGCACACTTTTTGGGTTTATTTATATTATGGTAACGTAAATAATATTTTTTATTAGGGGGTAGCGCTATGTCTAAATTTGAATTTAATAATAACTGTAATTGTAGTACAGAATCTACTTTAGCAGTTGGTAACTCATTAGAGGTAGATATTAATTACTGTGAGTCAGAAGTAAGAGCTGATGTAGTTGTATCTGAATACAATTCTGTAAGACTTTGGGGAAGAATATTAAACTGTGATGGTAGACCCGTAAGCAATGCATTAGTAAAATTACTAAAAGTTGAGCATTGCGGTAAAGAAATTACTTATAAAGGCATCTCTCATACAATTAGTGACTGCGAAGGATTCTATCAATTTGAATTATGCGGAAATAATGACGAAAAAGATTGCTATAAAATATTAGTTAGCAAATCAGCAAATGGGCCAGAAAGAATAATACCTTTATCTAAAGGAAGTTGTGACCCTTGTTGTGATAATTCATTTGATCCTTGTAAAGAATATAATCCAATAATTTCTCAACAACAAAGCTGTCCACCATCATGTGAGCAACCTAGTTATGATTGTGGATGTGCTCCAAATTACTACCAAAAGCCAAGATACTAAAATATTAATTTGAATTTATCATAATAGTGACTAGACATCGTGTAAACTCCCTTTTTATAGGGAGTTTTTTCTAATATAATAATGGATTATAACTTATGTAGTCTTTTGCTAAGTTATAATCCCAATCTATTACCTTAAGTAATCTACCTAATTTTCAAGGTTCTTTTTGACATGAAATATTTTGCGGACAGGTGTCTCAGGTGAAGTAAATTTTTTATGATATGAGGTGAATATATGGAAAAAATAGTAAGGGATTTAATAGAATACAATGGCATTTCAATTTATACATATTCCGTTAAAAATTTTAAACAATTTAATATTGAACAAATAGATAATATATCTAATAAAAGAGCTGATATGGATCAGATTTTAAAAGTATGGGTAGATACAAAAGTTATAGACACAGAGGTTATTAAAACACCTATTGGAAGTTCAACTGAGGGTCAAATAGCAACAGGAAAGAAATTAATTGTATGTGGAGATATAGATATTAAAATAGAATATGTATCATGCGATGATGGTCAAAATATATATGTTGAAAACTTTACAATTCCATTTGGCACTTATGTAGTTTTACCACAGAAGTTTAATGAACATGGAATTATAAGTGCAACTATTATGGTAGAAGATATATCTTCTACTATAATAAACCCAAGATGTATATACAATAATATAACCTTAATAGCCATAGCTGATATATATTAAGGTTATATTTAGAAAAAATCGCTTTTATATGTATTAATACATTTAAAAGCGATTTTTATATGGATTAATATTTTATTTTGAATAACAATCTGAAGGACGATTTGTTTCACAAGTAGATTTATAGCAATCGCCATTACAACTTGGTTTGTTTCTGAAATTAGCAGTATTTTTTGCGCACTCAGATGCTTTTTGACCATAAAAACTAGCAAGATCTAATAAGTTACTTGCCTCAGCATCAAGTTTACGAGCCTCATCCCATACTATGTTAGCGTTCGCACAAAGTTGCTTAGAACTTTGCTCTAATCTTTTGGCTTCTTCTGATAATTCCTTAGATTCACAAAGCATTTTTTTAGATTCTTCATGTATGCATTTAGCTTGATAATATAACTCATCTGATTTCTTTTTATACTTGTCGCAATCTGATATATTTCTTATGTCATAATCACAGCAAGTGTATATTTTTTCACCTTCACACTTTTCAATATAACTATTCATAATTTTATGCCCTCTCTTATTAAAATTAAGATTCTATTTCCTCTTTTTAGTATATGTAATCTGTAAAATATAGGTTACATATAGGTGTTTGAAATAGTCATTTGATATATATAGGTTTTTATATAAATATTGAATTTACAATGCATTTAAGGACTTTTTTTATAATTACTAAAAATCATTCACCCCATAAAAATTTATAACGTAATATACATTATCACTTAAAATAATAAAAATTAATTTATTATTTACCCTGTGATGATATATAAATATGCAAAATTAACAATATATTGTATTTATATATCTAAATATATAAATAATAGGAGTGTGAAATAAATGGCGTCATTGTCTTATGCAATGTCAACTTTAGTACAAAGGCCAGGAAATATTGGATGGGTTAACTTTGGAACTAATTTTACATTGAATCCAGGAGAGTCAAAATCTAATTTGCAAATGGATTTTCCTAATGGCTCTACAGTAGCATTTAATATAAGTTGCACAAGTGTTACAAATGGAGGCGGTTCATTTACCGCAGCAACATCTCCAACAAATCCTAGCGCTTCTTTTGGTATTACAGGATATGCATCTATACCAGGAAGTGTTTGCCTATATAGTAAAGGAATTTCAAAATATAATACTCAAACAAAAATAACATTAAGTAATATTAATGTTTCTGACCCATATGGAAGCCCAATTTCAGATTACTATACAGTGTTAGCAGATTCAGAGACAACGGTTGTGGGAGAATCTTTGCAATTTACATCATATTTAAATAAGTGGGAACAACTAGCTCTTCTACCACCAGTAGGTGGAGTACCTTCAACTGGACCAACAATATCATACACCAATCAAAATAAAATAGTTACTGTAACAGGAACTCAAACAGCAGGGACTTCTTCTCCAGTATTTATAACTAAAACACCTTCAAATATAAGCGTATTAATTACTGAAAATGGAACAGGTAAGCAAGGAATTGCTATTGGATTTGTTATAACTAGTATTACGCTACAAAAAAATATAGTAGGTAGAGTTTATTCTAAAGACCAATTTGTTCTTGATATAAACGGAGTGCCTGGTTATTCAACTGTAACTACTGGTAATACAATTGGTCTTCAACAGGATTTTGCCTCTGTATACTTACCAATACCTCCTAGTACAATGACTACTAGTACACTAAGTTATAGTGTAAATGAAGGTCTTGCATTTGGAAGTTTAAGCCAACCATATTACTATAATGTATCTACAACTGTTGTAAATAAGGCAGTGGGAGGTACACCTATTGTGGCATCCACGCTGCCACAAGAAATAATTCCACAGTTTGGAGATGAGATAGTATACACAATAACAAATAAACCTGTTTATATAGAAGCCGTAAAATCAGTAAATAATAAATTTTCCGATATTAATGAAAATTTAACTTATACGGTTACATTAACTAATCCGAGTACAGCAACTATATCTAATGTTTTGCTTATAGATAAAGAAGTAGATGGAATAACTTATGTTGGCGATATACAAGTAATAGGAGGATCATATACAGGAGACAATTTATCATCTGGTCTAACTATATCTACTATATCTCCAGGTCAAAGCGTTACTATAATTTGGGATGCAGCTATTTCTTCAAAGATACCATCAACAAATCCAGTACAAAATATTGCAACAGTATCAGTGCCTGGAGCCTCACAACTATTTGAGTCAAATACAGTTGTAACTCAAATAAACACTGCTATACTAACAACTGATAAAAGAGTAAGTCAATTACATGCCAACATTGGAGATATATTAACTTATACAATAACTACAAAAAATTCTGGAAATGTAGCTGCTAACAATGTAGTAATGACAGATCCATTAGAAAATGGAACTGTACTTGTACCTGGTTCTGTTTATTCAAATTCACCATATACAGGAACTGATCCTTCAACAGGCATAATATTAACTAATAGTATTCCACCATCAAGAAGTGCTTCTGTGTCTTATAAAGTAGAGGTAGTATCTTTACCAAGTCCAAATATAATACCAAATACTGCTACATTTAATTATAACTATACTATTAATCCAACTACTGTAGATGGTGGTGCTTCAGTAAGTCATAGTAATACAGTGTATACTGAGGTAAATACTGTAACATTAACAGCAAGCCAAAGTGTAGATAAAAAATTAGCAAATACTGGCGAGATGTTAACTTATACATTAATATTTACAAATAAAGGAAATATTAATGCGGATAATGTAGTAATAACTGATACAACACCAAACGGAACAAGCTTTGTAGTAGGAAGTATATCGTCAAATATAACCTATTCAGGAACTGATCCTTCAACAGGAATAACTTTAACTTCCCCAATTACACCAGGTGGAAATTTAACAATGACTTATAAGGTTTTAGTTGGAAATACTATCCCAACTATTAACCCAGTACAAAATATGGCATCTGCAGACTATACATTTACAATTGATCCAGGGAGTCCAGGTGGTTCAAGTGGAAGTGTAACTACAAATACTGTAGAAACTAAAATAAATGCTGCTGATTTAATTAGCCCTGGTAATTTTGTAAAAACTGTAGACAAATCATATGTAAATATTGGAGATATAGTAACTTATACAATTACTGCTAAAAATACTGGAAATGTAGCTGCTAACAATGTAGTTGTAATTGATACTATTCCAGATGGAACAACACTTGTTTCAGGTTCTTTACTTGTAGATGTAGCCTCTGATGGGACTAATCCAGCTACTGGAATAACTTTAACCGACCCTATTGCTCCAGGTGTTACTATTAAAATAATTTTTAAAGTTAAAATAGATAAAATGCCAAATCCAAATCCAATATCAAATATTGCAAATATTAACTACACTTATATAAGTGATCCTGATAATCCTAATTCAAACTCTGCATCAGGAACTACACCACCAGCAATTACTAACGTAAGTATGACTCACTTAATTAGTATAAAAAGTGCAAATAAAAAATTTGCAGATATAGGAAATATAATAACTTATACTCTGTCATTTGAAAATATTGGAAATGTCTCTGCTAACAACGTTGTTATTACTGACCCAATCCCTAAAGGTACAGAATTTGTTCCAGGAAGTATAACTTCAACTGATACCTATACTGGAACGGATCTCACTACAGGCATAACTTTAAGTAGTCCTATTTCTGTAGGTGGTAATGTAGTTATAACTTATAAGCTTAAAGTTACATCAATACCAAGTACTAATCCAATACCAAATAAGGCTAATGCTAGTTATAAATTTACAACTGACCCTAATAATCCTAATTCAAATTCTGCAAATGCACCTAGTAATATTGTAAATATTCAAGTAAATCACGCCGATATAACTAGTCCAGGAAACTTTATAAAATCTACAGATAATCAATATGTAGATATAGGAGACGCTATAACTTATACTATTACATTAACTAATACTGGTAATGCTTCGGCTAACCATGTGGTTATAATTGATACACTTCCAAATGGAGTATCTTTTGTGCCAGGTTCTATAAATAGCACTACTTTATACACTGGAAATGATATAACAACTGGAATAAGTTTAACGCCTTCAGTACTTCCAGGGGACGTAGTTATAATTAAATTTGATGTTGTAGTTGTATCAAAACCAGATACAACACCTTTAACAAATACTTCAAATGTAAATTATACCTATACAGTAGACCCTTCTAATCCTGATGCAGGTACTGGAAGTGGTAGCTCTACAGACAGTACTCCACAATATAAGCATGGAGAAATAGAGGCTGTTTTATCTGCAAATAGAACTAATACAACGCAAGGAGATACTATAACTTATACTATTAATCTTGTTAACATTGGTAATGTAGATGTGAATGATGTAATTATAAAAAATATTATTCCTAATGGAACAGATTTTGTGCTATCTAGTGTAACTATAGGTGGAAAGCCGGATATATCACAAAATCCTGTTTTAGGAATATACCTTGGCACAATATCACCAAAAGCTACTACCATAGTTACATTTGATGTTACCGTATTACCGAAATCTCCTAACCCTATAACTAACCAAGGATTAATAGATTATAATTATATAAAAGATCCAATACTACCACAAGTAGTAGCCTCTACTTTAACTAATGTGGTAAATATTGATGTTACTGTATACAAAACTGACTTAACACTAGTGAAATCTTCTAATAAAGAGCATGCTTTAGTTGGGGATACATTAATTTATACAATTATAGTTAGCAATACTACAAATATACCACTTGGGGTTTTACCTAATGATCCAATAAAACTTTATGATATATTACCATCAAACTTAGAGTTTGTATCTGGAAGTGTAATAGTTAATAAAGTTAAAGATGCATCATTAGATATAAGCAAAGGAATTAATCTAGGAACTTTAAATGCAGATCAAAGCAATACTGTATCATTTGAAGCAGTAATATTATCTGCTGATATAAGACCAATAGATAATAGCTCTTATGCAACTTATGGATTTAAATTACCAGGACTTCCAGTAGAAACTAAAACTGTTTATAGTAATATTGTTTCGGTATATCCAGAAATAGTTAATCTTGATATAGTAAAGGTAGCAAGTAAAAAATCTGTTACTATAAATGAAAAAATAACTTATACAGTTACACTTACAAATTTAGGAACTCTAGATGCACTAAACGTAATACTTTATGACCAATTACCTGAGTTAACTATGTTAATATGTAATATTATTAAAGTTAATGGAATAATTATTCATGGTGTAGACTTAAGTGAAGGTGTTAATATAGGCAATATATCTCCAGGAGATGCTATAACCATAAAATACACTATTAAAGTATTATCTGTACAGTGCTATATGAAACTTAAAAATTCATGTTATGCAACATTTGATTATGAACTTATTGATGGAGTTTCTAAAAACGTTAAAGTAGGTCCAACAAAAAAATCTATAACTGAAGTTGATATTAATATAAGCGACCATAAAGACATTCAAATAAATGAAACTATTAAAATGCCAATAAATAGTCCTACTGTTAAATCTGTAAATCATATTTCTGCTATGGTTGACATAGTTGACTCTTATGTTGAACCAAAGTATTTTATCAATTGTTCACATAAGAAGAGTGAAAATGAATATCAACTTGTTATTAATGGTATTTTAAACGTAGTTGTAGAGTATACTTCGTGTGACGGTCCATGTAATGAGAATCCAGATATTTATGCAGAACGCTTTAAAATACCTTTTGATACATGTATTAGTCTTTCAAAATGTTATAAACCTGGATATAAAATAGCTATAGAGGGAATTGTAAAAAATATTAGTACCAGTATACATGATGTAAAAAATTCCTTTGTAAAGGCCAATATAGTAATAAATACAAAAATAACTTCTTAAATAAATATTATTCAAAAATAAAGGCCTAAAATTTTAAATTTTAGGCCTTTATTTTATACTTCACTTCCCGTACTTATTTTAACTGTTAGCAACATAGATACATTTTCAAAGAAGCGTCTAGAATCTATTTTGTAATAATAAACATCCTCTATAATAGGTTCAACTTCTAATTTGCTATGTATTGGAAAATTCTTAGGTAAGATAATATAAGATGAAAAAATTGACTCAAAAGTACTGGTTTTTAAACCTTGGTTAAAGTAATCAGAAACATATTCCAATGACTGTGTCACAGTCCCTTGTACAATAAGTTTATAACCACTTAGAATCTGCCCCTCATTAGATGTTGATCTAGGTGTCTTTACAATATGATAACTGGTAGCTACGGCACTAGCTTTTACATCATTTATTTCAAAAATATCAAACTGACCACTTTCAATTTCAAAATAATTGTCTATACTTATAGATTTAAAAGTTGATATAGGTATGCTTAAATAGCTTTTAACACATTTACATTCTTTTGTTCTTAGAGTATTATTACTAGCTAAATACTTGTAATTTATTTCTGTACCACACTCTAACCTACTCTTTAAACTACTAGATACTACTTTAAGACTATACCTTATATTTAAATGTGAAGACTTGTCTATATCACCAATAGAAACCCCCTTTTTAAGGTCAACATTATTCACAGCAATACCATTTATCATAAAGCTACTAGAAAGGACTTCTAAAACGGCTGGAATGTCTTCTATCATGAATAAATTTAATAAATCTAATTCACCATTATTATATATATCTATTGTAAAGTTTAAGATACTATTTAATAGGGCATCTTCTTTATCACAAACTTTAGTTATTAATAAAGAAGGCTCCCTTATAAGTAACTCACAAGTATTACTATATGAATACCTAGACTCTTTTTCGTCGCAGTCACATACCTTATATTCTGCAAGGGATTTACTAAGAGACATTTTACTAGGTTTTTGTATTATTTTCACATCAAAAGCTATGATTTTGCTTTCAGCTGGTGCTAGAGTCGGCAAATATACTCCTGATATGATATTAGAGTCTATTTTTGTTTTATTATCTATCATAATACTACCTGATACAAACTCACAGTAATCTGGTAGTAGATCCATAATAATTATATCTCTAAGCCTATCTTGGGATGTATTTACAGCTTTTACTTTATATGTAATTATATCATTTACAGCTATCTCTGAATCAGAGACAGTTTTAGTTAAATTTATGTAGCCCTCCACCTTTAATTCTCCTTTTAATTATATTTTATAATTACTTAGAAATAGTAACTACATACTTCATGTTTCTTTCTAAATCCTTACTTTTAAAATAATAAAATCCTAGACAATCAGAGTAAGCTGTAAGGACAGGAGTATAATCTAGCTTACCCTTTATATATTCTGGTTTTAAAAGAGTAACAAATGCTCCTTCAACACTGTGTCCATTTTTATCTTTAACTTGCCCCCAAAGCTTAAATACTTCTTTTTTTTCAACAACAAAATCTAATCTAATATCATCCGTACTTGATTTAAACTCTACATCTTTTACTTCACTTGTTACAAAAGCACATTCTTCTTCATGTAAAATAGAATATAGTTCTTCATTGTTATATTTATCCTTGTTGGGGTTTTTACAAGTTGTATATAACTTACATGACTTACAATAATCAAAGTTATCCATGATATCCTCCTTAATTTATAGAGTATTGATATATTATTATAAAATATTATTTTTAATAAAAAGTCTTCTTATAATAAAATATAGTTTTTTTAGAAGGTTGTTATGTGTAAAATATATCAAGATATTATCAACTGTTAATATTTAGGCTTAATAAAGGTAGAGGTACAAATAATCCATCATTCAAAATAAAACAAATTGCTTCTGAAAGAAGAAAAAATTTATATATTAAGATATATTCCAAGTCAAATAAGAATAGAATGTACTTCATGTCATAAATGTTTATTTATACCTTTATACTCAACAAATAGATGAATTATCTATTTTAACTTATATTTGTTGCTATTAAATTTTTAATAGTAACAAAATTCACCTATTTTAAATAGAATACTATTAAGAATGAAAATTCTACAAAAAATATAATACTAATATTTAGAGGTGTAAATTTATGTACAATTGTGGATGCAAATCATATTATTCTATGTGTAATTGTAATAATTCTTGCGAGGCTAATTGCCAGCAATATAAAAATGAAGCAGACAAGCTATATGCTGAGGCTACTTGTTTAGCAGATCAAGCTAAAGCTGCATTTTTAGAGTCTGATAGAATGTTGGCAGAGGCTAAATGTTTAGAAAAGAAATTAATGGAATTAGTTCAATTAGCAAATTGTAAGTGCCAAGAGGCTAATCAAGCTCAACAACAATCAAATTATTTATTAGACTTAGCAAGTAATGTGTCTAGAGAATTATCTGATTGTTTAAAACAATGTAACCAATGCAAATCATGTAATTTTAATACATTAGAAGTTAAGAGCCAATGCCATTCTACATGTAAGCCTTCATGCTGTGAAGCAAAATGTTTCTCATGTTATAAATAATAATATTTATAAATACTACTATAACAAATAAGCTATATTGAATATATATTCAATATAGCTTATTTATTTACAATTTGTTTAGTTTGAAAAATCAATTACATATATTTATTATTTTTTTGACATCCACAATCACAAACTGGTTTTTGAGGTGCACATGAGCAACTTTCTTGTTGAGTTTTGAATGAACCATAGTCACCACATGGGTTGAATGGGTATCCATCACAAGGATCACATGGGTTACAGTTTCCACCTTCATTTATTACTATTCTTTCTGTGCCATAAACAGCCTTACTAACTATTATCTTGAAGCAAGTGTCACTTGGGCATGTGCATAATTCAAATTGGTAAAATCCATTACAATCACTTATTGTATGAGCTACACCAACATAATCAACTTTTCCACAGCAATCTGTAACTACTTTAACTAATTTTAATAATGCGTTAGGAATAGAGTCCCCATTACAATTAACTATTCTTCCCCATAATCTAACTGACTTTAGTTCTTCAACTGTAATATCTGCTTTTATTTCTGATTCACATTCATTAAGTTTTAAATCTAATGAATTACCATATACTATATTGTAGTTACTGTTTTCACATCCACTGTCTTGATACATAAAAAAATACCTCCTAGAATGATATAGCAATATTTGCTTAATTTAATATATGATATTTTTTCAATTTGTGTTTATTATTTAGATATACTTTAATTTAATTTTTTAGAAAATAGAGGCACATACTTGTAATAAGTTATCTACAAAAACTTATTACAAGTAAAATAATATATTTTTTTAGATAAAGTACTTGTAAAATCCTGTATTACTCTATAATACTATGTAAAACTTAGTTAATTTTTAATATAAACAAGCAATTATTAAGGTGTACAAATTTATTGTTTTTTTCTCAATAAATAAAATATCTAAATCTAAAATTTCCACCTCTATATTAAAATCTTTCTTACTTAACCTCTTACCCAGATTAATATATACGTATTTATCAATTTCAAAAACATGAAAATTCATATTGTTTTCACTACATACATAATCAAATCTTATATTAATTTTAACATGGACCGTACCATATAATTCATCTAATGATTTAAATATTTCCTCAATATATCCATTTGAAGAACAAGAAATTTTAGTAATACTTTCTATATTTTTATCTACTTCCAACTTTAAATTATTTGTAAAAACAGAAAAAGAAGATGAAGATGGGATATAATCATGGGAAATTCCTAAAACATATATATCCTCCATCTCATCATCTCCTTTAATAAATATTTTTGCTAAATTTATTATAAACCTTTAAGCTACTGACTAAACTTATATCACTTTTAAATTTATTTAACACAAAATCACCATTATGTAATCTATAATTATATACAAATTCTAAAATTGAAATGTAATTTAATTTATCTTTATAATAAAAAGCAAAATCCCCAAAATACTCTTTATATAAATTAATTTCAGAGCAAATAATTGGTGTATTACAACTAAATGCTTCTACAATATCCATATTTACATCTTCATAAACGGATAGATCTATAAAAAATAGACAATTGTTAAAAATATTTACCTTATCCATTATGGAAAGATTTGATAAATATATAATATCTTCAGATATGTTTAGTTTTTTAGATATGCCTTTTAAAAAATCCAAATACTTTAGATTTTTTAAATCATGGCTTAATATTAAAAACTTTAACTTGGGTATTTGCTTTTTTAAATCACAAAATAAAATAAAGCTCTTCTCTAATTTCTTTCTTTCATGAAAATCTCCACTAAAAACTATAAATTCATCTTCTATATTAAATTTAGATTTTATATATACAGAGCTTAAAAATGTATCAGTTTTCATATAAAATTTTGATATTACTCCATAATTAACAAAAATTTTATCTTCATCTATTGAGAAATTATCTAAAAAAAAAATTCTTAGTTGATACACTAGGACATATTATACAAGAACTATTTAAAACCCCATAGGGGAGCTTTGAAAAGTAATTAGATACATAACTTCTTGAACAGAGACTCTCATCGTACATTGGAAGTAAATTGTTCACATTCATAACATAGTTAAAATCAAAGTTCTTAGGAATAGAGAATCCATTATTTAAACAATGGTATAAATTATAATCAGTATTAGTTAATAAAAAAGACAAGTTTGAGTAATCATTAGATTTTCTATCTAAAAATAACTCAACACTATTTTTAAAATAGTCTTCGGATGTTATCTCATAATCTTTTATTATATCTAAATCCAAATTTGAATATTTTATTAAATTATCTACAATAGATCTAGAATAATTACCAATTTGACCATTATTTAAAAATAACACCAGTCCATCTAACACTACTTTCATATAAAAATTCCTTTCTATTAAACTACTTATTTTTAATTCTATATAAACTCTAAATTTGTATCTATATAGGAATAATTTTTATTAATTATATTTTTATTTTTTTTATGATATTCTTCAAAAATATTTTCTATATCTAAATTTTTACTTTTATCTATTATTACACAATTAAGAGAAAAAGCTATTTCATCATCTATATTTTTTAAATCAAAATTTATAGGAAATACATCTAAGTCAAAATCATTTATACTCTTATAAATAATAGATTTTGAACAAATATCTTTAATATTGATATCTTTAATTTTTGAATTCACATAAACTTTTATATTTATAAAATATATAAAAGTTACAATGAAAATATATATATTTTCATTACTTATTTTTTTAATTTTCTTATCCTGTAAATCCACATCTACACTTAATATTTCAATACTTTTAGCAATTTCATTTTCATTATAACAAATAGAATTGTTTACATTATTGTTTATATTATTATATGTGTAATTATTTACAATCTTACATATATCTATACTTTCTATTACTTTGCACTCACTTATTTCATTTATATTACAAATTCCATTAATAACAAAGTTCATAATTCACCTACATTTCCTTAGTGCCTATGATAATATCAATGTAATAATTTAATACATCTTCATTTTCTAATAAATAGAAATCCTCTATAAAAATATTATTTTCTAAATTATCAAAATTGTAGTTTTCTAAAGATGTGAAAAATGTCTTATAAAAAACAAAGTTTAATAAGTTTAACTTTCCAAAGCTGGTATTTTCACAGTACTCTATTGCTAAGTTAAACTTAATATTTAATGTTAAGATATTATTAAATATTTCAAGTCCATCATTGTTAATATCTTGGAAACTATTTATAACTTTATGGTTTAATATTTCTTTAGATATGGTAGCACCAGTTAGAGTTTTATTTGAAAATTCTATTTCACCTTCCAAACTTTCTTCTAATTTCCACTTAAAAGCATCCACATTAACATGGTCTATCCCATTTAAATCTATTAATTTATTTTTCATAGTTGACCTTCTTAATACTAATATCATTTATAGTTCCTGGCAATTTTAATATTAAATCTACTAAATTATTTTTATTAAAATCTTTTACATTTATCTTATTAACATAGCTTAAATTATTTTTTTTGCTAACAATAAAGATATCTAAAGAATCATAATCTATATCAAATTTTATTATATTATCTTCAGTTATTTTTTTTGTAGTATATTTATTTAAGTCACATAAAACTAAAGAGTATCTATTATCATCCTTTTGAGTATTTAAATTTTCTAATAATATTAAAATTTGTTTTTTATTCTCATCATCATATAAGTACTTAATATCTAAGATATTTTTGTACTTATAGTCAATACTTATGGGGCTAACAAAATTAGAACTCATATCTATTTCAAACAAACTTAACTCATTATCTTTATAAACTTTTACTATTATACTATTTAAGTAGTAACTTACATAATAATCTAATACGTTTAGATTATTAAATAGTATATCTCTGTTACTTTTATCATCTATGGAATATAGATGATAGTCCTCATCTTCCTTCATAAGAAAATATATTAATTTATTGATAGAATTATAGTATGGTTTTTTAGTTGTAATATTAATATCCTCTACTATTTTTTTCATTTCATTTTTTCTTATATTTAATTTATATATATTAACTTCATTCTCATGGTAATATTCAATTAAAATTTCATTTTTATTTATTATTACAAAGTTGTTTATATTTTGTAATACGTTTGTGTTTGTTACTTTGTTTACATATTTGTTTTCTATATCAACATTAAATATGTCACTACTATTGGTATCACTAGATATAAACCATAAACAACTTCCATAATTGTCCCAAATTAAATTCTTACAATATGTATTTTGGTTAAAAGTTTTTTGGGTTAACATATGTCCATTTATATGAGATAAAAACACATTATCTCCAAAGCTGTTATTTATACTATATCCAATAGAATATGTTGAAGGTATACTAATATCTATGGATAAAAAGTATCCAAGTAAAATCCTTTTATTTAAGATCTTTAAGTTTATATTTTCAACATAAACTTCTTTTCTTAGTTTATTTAAAGTAGTTTGACTATTTATAAGATGTCCTTCTAATATTTTTGGAAGGTTCATAGACTTACCCTTTATATATTTATTATGGTATACATATAATGCTGTCTCATTTTCCTTTAGATAAACTATTTTTATATCTGTTTTTATAAATATTCTAATCTTATTAGAGTTTTTAATTTGATTAATTTCTATTATAGAAGGTTTTATTATTATAGAATTTATTTCTTTTATATCTTCAATATTTATAGTCTTACTTTCACTTATTGTATCAAAGTATTTTCTATTATTATTCTTTGATTTGTTTATTCCTATTTTTTGCATAAGATGGCTCCTAAAACTAAATATATAAATATATATGCTTTAAAACTATTTATAAGTCATACTCACTTATAGACCAACTTGTGTTTTTTCTAAAAAATGGGTCACAAGTATCTCAAGTAAAGTAATTTCAATGTATATTTCTCTTATCTACTTTAACTACATTAAAAATTTAAAACAATCCAGAGTATACAAATCACATGAAATTCTAGAATAAAGTACAAACTATAGAATGTAACATTTCAAAGATATTATTAATATAATAAAATAGACAAATTATGTTGTATCTAAGATAATTTGTCATAAATACTTTTATGTATATATCAAAGTATTTATAGATTTATTTTTATATAAAAAAACGGAGTTGATTAATCTATGCTTTTAACATTAACTAAAAGTTGTAACGTTACTTCCGCACAACCGGGAGATACTATAGTTTTTACGATAGTTATTACAAATACTGGTACATCAAGTGCTCAAAATATAATTATTACTGATATTATTCCAAACTGTACTAACTTTGTAGTAGGAAGTTTAAATGTAAGTGTTCCATTTACAGGATCTAATCTTTCCACTGGAATAACTTTAACTAATCCTATACCTTCAGGTGGAACTTGCATTATAACTTTTAATGTTTTAATTTCAAATAATGTATGTGAATGTCTAAAAAACCTTAATCTTAATGCTATTACAAACCAAGCTACTGCATCATATTATTTTCTTTCCATTTCATCATCTGGTCAGATTGTAGTGAATCATGAAAATGCAAATTCTAATGTTATTACTATACCAATATTATGTACAAGTCTACAAATAAAAAAAGAAAGTTGCAAGTGTATGGCATGTTTAGGCGAAAAAATACCATACACTATAAAAGTAACAAATCCAGGTCCAGCAACTGCAAGTAATATTATTGTTAGTGATAGTATTCCTTCTGGTGTGTATGTTACATCATTTATGGCAGCAGTTGGAAATATGTCTAACAATAATAATGTAATAACATGGACTATACCAAGCCTGAACCCAGGCGCAAGTGCAATAGCAACAATTATTGCTGTGGCAACTGATAGTATATGTTTTAATAATCGTGGATATTTTGTTAATAAATCTAGCATAATTTCTTATAATGGAATATCTAATATTACTAGTATAAATGATTCAGTTATAACTTATATTGATTGTTTTTGTTGCAAGTGCAATAAAAATTAATAATTTATCCTTTTCAAGGACGTTTAAAAAAATAACTAGTTAATATATAAATTAGGAGCTGTTAATATGTTAGATGTGAAAATTAATAGTATACCTCTAGAACCTACTGCCATTCCAACAGTAACAAAATCTGTAGATAAAGTTTACACTGTTGATGGAGAAATTTTAATATATACCATTACAGTTAAAAATAATGATGTAGCAGATATAAGTAATGTGTATTTATTAGATACATTACCAAGCTGTGAAACATTTATTGAAAATAGTGTAACTATAAATGGAGTAACTCAAATAGGTGCTAGTATAAATCAACCAAGCAGTATAGCTATAGCAAGTATATACCCAGGATCTATTTCAGTAGTAACATTTGAAACACTTGTATATCCATCTCCATGCAATATGGAAAGCGATCCATATATAGAATATACAAATTCATCTGGTTTAAGTAATTATGCATATTCTAATAATGAATTTTTACCAATCACACAACAAGAGAGTTGTTTATCGGTTATAAAATCAGTAGATAAAAGTTACGCCTCTCTTGGAGATACTCTTACTTATACTTTTATAATTACAAATAATTGTACGTCAAGTGTCTTTAATTCTATTCTCACAGATAAGCTTTCACCTTGTTTAGAATTTGTACCTCATAGTGTTACTCTCAATAATATAGGATTATCAAACGCGGATCCCCAAACTGGCATAGCTACTGGAACTATACCTCCAGGTCAAAGTAGAATTATAGCTTTTAAGGTAACAGTAATTAAATGTCCATGCACTGCACAAAATAGTGCCTCTGTAAGATTTTATATAACTTATAGTGGGATTCAACTTTATATAGATATACCATCTAATGTTGTAAGTACCACTATAAGTTGTCCTACTACGTTACCTTTAAAAATAAAACAAGAAACTTGTAATTGTATAAATTGTTTAGGTCAAAAAATTCCATATAGTATAAAAGTAACAAATATAAGTTCCTCAGTTATAAATAATATTATTGTGGATGATATCATTCCTTTAGGAACATATATTTCTTCAACTACAGTTTCAAATGGAAATATATCACAACTAAATGGGAAATTAACATGGACTATACCTAGCTTACAACCGGGATCAAATGTAACATCAATGATGATTATGATAGCTACAGATAATATATGTTTTGATAATAAGGGATATATAATTAACACAGCTACAATAGTTTCTTATAACTCACCCCCTATTATCACTAATATAAGCGATACATCCATAAGTTATGTTGATTGTTTTTGTTGTAATTAAAAAAACAACCTATAAAGATGTCATATGAGAGCCTAAGCAATATATAAAAACAAGTTAACAAAATAAAAAAATGAACCTTAGCAATAACTAAAGTTCATTTTTTTTATATGAATTTATTTATTATTTATATAATTATTATATATACTACAATTTATTTGTTTACACATACTTCTTTTTCCTGGCTTGCAACCTGGTTTGTTGTAATAAGGACAACGGTAATCATTATATTTATTATTTTTGTAAGAATAGTCATTACAGTTTTGATAACTACAATTATTACAATCATAATTACAATCTTTATGACAATAATTATTACATCCTTTATTGTAACAAGTATTACAACATTGATTACATGGATTCGGTGGACAAGGGGTACATGGTGTAATTGGACAATTTGGTGGTATTGTAACTGTTGATGTTGAACTAAATACTGCTGATGATATAGTTCCATTTGTATATTTTACGTTAGCAGTATTTACTATTGGACTTACTTTAGTAGTTGTATTAACCGTTACTAAGAACTGGGCTACCAAACTATTTCCAATCGTTATACTTCCAATATTAATTCCTTGTGCCAAATTAGCACTTGTTACAATTGCTCCATTTATAGTAAATGGTTGGAAGTTTAGTGTAAATGAAGATGGCACTAATGTTGTTCCTGCTGGTATTGTATCTTGTAATATTATATCATTTATAATGCTACTTCCCACATTAGTAATATCTATAGTGTATGCTAGGGTTTGACCTGGACAAACAACATTTGGTATTGCTGTATTATCTACTTCAAGTGTATTTGTTACTACATTTATAGTAGATGTCGTAGTTTTATTATTTGTACTATTTACAATAGTATTATTAACTATATAACTATAATCAAAATTAGCTGTATTATCTATTGAATTAGGTGCATTTTCAGTAGTAGTATATCCATAGGATACTGTTGCTTTTACATATGGAGGTATATCCTCTATTATTATTCCATTTTCTATATTTAAAGGTCCTCCTGGAGGAATACTATCAACCTTTAATGGTACTTTATTTCCATTAGCATCAGTTCCAACTACTTTAACACTATTTGGTGTAAATGCTAATCCATTAGGAAGAGTATCTATAACTTTTACATTTAATGCATCTGTATTTCCTGAATTGTATAATACTATCGAATAAGTGCCTGAGTTATTAGCAGGATCATTCGTTGATACTATAAATACATCTGACTGCTTAACTGGAGTTTCACTTATTAAATCTGCAGCTATTATAGTTAATAAAACTTGATTACTTTCTGCTGCACTAGATATTTCTTTTCCTGTAGTTGGGTCTGCCACATAGGTAAATGAAGCAAACGCTATATTTGCTATAGGATTAAGTGTTGGTGCCTTTGTTGCTACAACTTGGAAACTTATTGTATCTGTTTCCTTTGGATTTAAACTTCCTAAAAGTATTCCTGAATTAAGATCAGCACCGCTAGGAAGGCCATTTACTTTAAGAGAATTTGGTACATAATTTACAAAAGTAGGAAGTATATCTGATACAAATACATTACTTGCAATAACATTTCCTGTATTCTGAACATTTATTGTATATGTTACAGGAACATTTATATCAACTTCTGATGCACTTGCTTCCTTAGTAATTACAATACTTGCAGAATTCACATGACTTACAACTGTATTACTTAATATACTTGCATCTACTTCTTTTCCCGTTGAAGAAGAAATATATGAATAATTAAGCTCTGCTACATCATAAACGTCTCCATATGATATTGTAGAATTTAAAACAGTATTAAACTTAACTTCATATGATTGGTTGATTGGTATAGTTCCAAAATTAATTACAAGTTTATTATTTGCACTAGTTGGCTCAGTTATATCTGAGGCAGGTATTGTAGGTGACACTGTTACACTACCTCCTATATATCCAACTTGACTAGGTATTGTATCTACTAATGCAACATTTAAAGCATTATCATTTCCTGTATTTTTCAAATATAAAATATATGAAATTTCAGACCCTGGTTGTTTATAATTTTCAACAGTACCAATACTATCAACAGATTTCTTGAAGTTTGTTATTAAATCTGGAGATACTACACTTAAATTATTAGAAGTGCATATAGTATCAGAAATTGTTGTACCTTGGTTATAATCAAAATTTACACATGCTGTATTTAATAAAGTTAATGAACTTGGTATAGAGTTAATAGTTACATCAAAAGTTATAATATCACTTTGCTTAGGAACTATACTTCCAAGTGGTAAGTTTGATAAACTACCTTGAGTAATAGTTGCTCCATTTACTTTTAATGTGTTTGGCACATATGAAACCTCTTTAACTAAATTATCCATAAATACTGAATTATAAATAGTTATACTACTTATATTTTCAACTGGTATTTTATAAGTTATTCTATCTCCTACACTAGCTTTAGTTATGGTATTTACCACACAAGATGTAGAAGTTGGAGAACAATAGTTAAATGCAGTTTTTGATAACTCAAGTAATCCTTGTGGTGGATTTGGAGGACAAGTTGATGAAATTGTAGTCGATGTAACGGAACTAAATACTTGAGATGGTATAGTTGTATTTATATAATCAACATTAACTGTATTTACTATAGGACTTATTGTAGTACCTTGATTTACTGTAACTAAAAATTGTGCTACTGCACTATTTCCAATTGTTACAGTTCCAAGATTAACGCCTTTGGCTAAATTATCACTTGTTACGGTTGCTCCATTTATAGTAAATGGTTTGAAATTTAGTGTAAATGAAGATGGTACTAAAGTTGTTCCTGCTGGTATTGTATCCTGTAATGTTACGTTATTAGCCACTTCATTTCCTACATTTTTAATATCTACTGTATAAGCTAAAGTTTGCCCTGGACAAATAACACCTGGTACTACTGTTTGATCTACTTTAAGAGTATTTTCAACAGCTGTTATAGTAGCTGTTGTTGTGAAGTTTGTTGGATTATTTACAATAGTATTATTAACTATATAACTATATCCAAAACCAGCTGTATTATCTATAAAATCAGGTGCTGTTGAAACAGTAGTATATCCAAATGTAATAGTTGCTTTTACCTTTGGTGGTAAATCTTTTATTGTTATTCCATTTTCTATATTTAAAGGTCCTCCTGGAGGAATACTGTCAGCTACTAATGGTACTTTATTTCCATTAGCATCAGTTCCAACTATTGTAACACTATTTGGTGTAAATACTAATCCATTAGGTAGAGTATCTACTACTTTTACATTTAATGCATCTACATTTCCTGAGTTAGTTAATACTGTAGAGTAAGTTCCTGAATTATTGGCAGGATCTGTCTTTGATACAATAAAAGTGCTTGATTGTTTTGTAGCTAGTTCACTTACTAGGTCTGCTGCATTTATAACTAAATAAACTGGATTACTTTGTGCTGCATTAGATATTTCTTTTCCTGTTGTAGGGTCTGCTACATAGGTAAATGATACAAAAGCAAGATTCATAATAGGGTTAAGCTGTGGTGCTTTTGTTGCTACAACTTGGAAACTTATTGTATCTGTTTGATTTGGTTGTAGACTTCCTAAAAGTATTCCTGAATTAATATCAAAAGTACTAGGAACTCCATTTACTTTAAGAGTATTTGGTATATAATTTACAAAAGTAGGAAGTATATCTGATACAAATACATTGTTTGCTACTACATTACCTACATTTGTAGCTGTTATTGTATAAGTTACAGGTACATTTATATCAACCTCTGATGCACTTGCTGATTTTTTTACTACTATACTTGCAGAGTTTACATGACTTACAACTGTATTACTTAATATACTTGTATCTACTTCTTTTCCAGTTTCTGAAGATATATATGAATAATCTAGTTGACCTTGATTATATACATTTGCAAATGCTTGTTGAGTATCTAAAAGTGTATCAAAGGAAACTTCATACTTTTGACCAGCTGGTATAGTATCAAGTTTAATTACAAGTACCTCACTATCATGAGTTGGCTCTGTTATATTTGATGTTGGAATTGTAGGACTTATCGTTACTGTTCCTACTAAATACCCTACCTGAGATGGTATTGTATCTATTAATACAGCATTAAATACTACTTCATTGCCTGTATTCTCTATATTTAAGAAATATGGTATTTCTTCTCCAGGATATTTATAATCTACTACTGTTCCAATGCTATCCACATATTTTTGAACATTCATTACTACATCAGATGAAGATATTTTTATAACATTAGATGTACATTTACTATCAGATATTGTGCTACATCCAGGGCATCCCATATTATAATCAAAATTTACACATGCTGTATTACTTAAATTTGATGAATTTGGTGTAGCATTTACTACTACATCGAAACTTACAACATCCTCTTGATTAGGAGTAATATTTCCAAGTGGTAAGTTGGATACATCTCCTTGTGGAACTGTTACTCCATTTACTTTTAATGAATTTGCTACATATGAAACTTCACTTGGTAAAATATCTTTTAGTACTACATTATTAAGTGTTATAGTACTTATATTTTCAACTGGTATTTTGTAAGTTATTCTATCTCCCACATTAGCAGTACTTATAGTGCTTACTACACAAGATGTAGAAGTTGGTGGACAATAATTAAATGCAGTTTTTGATAGAGATACTAATCTTGTTGGTGGTGGCTCTGGACAATTATCTGGTATAGTAGCTATTGCTACTGAGCTATATACTTGCGAAGGTACAGCTCTATTTGTGTAACTCACATTTGCTGTATTTTTTAAAGGGTTTGTAAATCCACTTGAATTAAGTCTAACTTGGAACTGAGCAACTTTTGTTGATGCGACTGAAACCGAACCTATATTTATTCCTTGTTCTAAATCATTAGCTGTTACAGGTAAGCCATCTATAGTAAATGGTTCAAAATCTACTGTAAATGAAGATGGCGTTAAAGTTGTTCCTACTGGGATTGTATCTTGAAGTATAATATTTTCTATTTTAGTACTACATTGATTTTTAATGTTTACTGTATATAGTAATGTTTCACCTGGACAAATCGTTGTTGGTGTTGCCGTTTTACTAACACTTAAAATATTCTCAACTACAAATAGTGTATCTGGTGTAGTAAGATTATTTTCTTTAGTTATTCTTTTACCATTTACAATATAGCTATAATCAAAAGTAGCCATATTTTCTATAGTTTCTGGTGCGTTTAAGTTTACTGTAAATCCATATTTAATAGTAACAGTAACTTGTGGTGGTAAAACTTCTATTATTATTCCATTTTCTATATTTAAAGGTCCTCCTAGAGGAATACTATCAACTTTTAATGGTACATAATTTCCATTTACATCTATTCCAACCACTGTAACACTATTTTGAGTAAAAGTAAGTCCTGTTGGTAGTTTATCTACTACTTTTACATTTAATGCATCTATATTTCCACTATTTTTTATAGTTACAGTATAGTTTCCAAAGTTTTTAGCAGGATCTGTTTTTGATACTACTTTAGGATATGATACTTTTGTTGGCTTTACTGATATTAAGTCTGCAAGTTTAATTGATATATTATCAGAAGCACAAATCTTTGAGCTACCTCTATCACAAGTGCTTTCATTTATAATATATTCATAATTAATACAAGCTGTATTAATTATATTAGAATTTACTGGTAATGAATCTACTATAACATCAAAAGAAACTGTTTTTGTCGACTGTGGATCTATATTTCCAATTTGTAAATTAGGTTGCAAATTAGATGCTACTGATAAACCATTTATTCTTAAAGAACCTTTTACATAAGTCATGTTTGCAGGAACATTATCAGTAAATAATACATTTTCTAATGTTTTTAAACTTGTATTTGAAATTGTTACCTTATAAGTTATTCTGTCTCCTACACCCACTGATGATATTGGTTCTACAACACAAGAATCATCGCTGGAAGGACAATAACTAAATGCTTGTTTTGTCATAGTAACCATCTTAGATATAATTTCAAGTTTAGCATTATTCGTTTCATTTTGGCAAGTAACTAAAGGAAGATTTGGATTTGATTGATAGCTATATACTCCTTTTGCAAAACTTAGTATTGGACTAACTGTAGGCTCTAGTGTTTTTTCTCGAAACTCTATATATACATTTTCAAAAGGTTTTATAGTTCCTATTTTTATAGGAGTGTAATTTGGATTTATATCTGTTACAGGAGGTGTTCCTCCATTTATAACTAAACTATTAGGTTTATATTTTATATATTTTGTAATATCTTGATTAAAGTTCATACTGTAAGTTACATCATATAAAGTTAAATCAGACTTATTTTCAAGAGCTATTTTATAAACTACCTCTTGATCAATTTCAGTTTGGGAAGAAGTGCTTCCATCTATAGATAATATACTTTTTAATTTTTCTTCTTCAATTTCTGTAACTACTGTATTACTTTTACCTTGGACATTTATACATTCTCCACATTCATTGTGATATTGATAACATAGTTCTACGTAGTTTTTAACTTCTTTAGATGGGAAGTTTTGATCTATATTTACAGAAAAAGTAATTATTATAGTTTCTTTAGGCTCTACTCTATCTATTACTATTTTAGGTAAATGTCCTTTGTATTGCTTTGGTCCTAAAGGTTTATCTGTTGAAACTACCACACTTTGTAAATCAAAAATCCCTCCGTTTAAAATATCATTTACTAGTATATTACAGGCTGGCAAATATCCTTTATTTGTAAATGTAACTACATAATCTATGGTACTCTCTCCACACTCACTTGTAGATAGTGATTTTTTTTCTAATGTTGATAATAAGTCTGCACCATTACATGTTTGTTGTTGATCATAATGATTTATATAATATTCTTTTTTATTAGGCTGAATTATAGGTTCCTGTATTTTAACATCCCACATACCATTTATACCACTCATATCTGTACTAACTTTTATATTATTTGGGTTGTTAAGAGAACCTAAAGATTTAGCTTTAAATCCTAAAGTAATATTATCTCCATTTGCAATAGATGGGATTATTATTTCATTTTTATACTTATCAAAATCCAATTCACAATTTATCAAGTTGTTGTATGAAATAAATGCACTTTGGTCTATATATTCTAAATTGTTAGGTATAACATTTTGTATAGAATAATTTTCGATATATCCATAACCTAGATGATTTAATTTAATTAAAATCTCAGTTATATCACCTTTGTTTAATTCATTTTTCAAACCACTTACTGAATACTCCACATGTGAATTCTCTTTATATACATATACTAAATTTGTTTCACTGGATAAATTTAAACTTCCATCACTAAATTGTATTACAGCTCTATTTGTGAAATATGGCTTATTACCATCTATTTTTTCTTTCATTCTTGCATTAATAATTATTAAAACTTGTTCATTTCCTCTTATATTTCCAATTGGAATATATTTTTCTTTTTTGTTAAAGTTATTTTCCGAAGAGTCTTGATATATTACCTTTGTTGATACAAATTCAAAATCATTACTTAAGTATTCACTTAAATATGCATTTTCAATATAATTAAAAGGTTTTATTGAAATTCTAAATTGTATGTCTTGTGATTTACTTCTACTAGTCATATTGCAATTATCTACTTCCATTATAAATCTACTATTAGTTTTTGGGCTGTTTAAATAAGTAATGACATTATTAGATGTTTTTATTTCATTTATAGTAACGTTATTTTTTTGATATTTATATATTGCACGCACATAATTAGACACTGGATACTGTCTTAAATCCTCCTCTATTAGTACATCAAAACTTATTGTTAAATTAGAATTTTTGCTTACATTTCCAATGGGAATTAATGCCCCCTTGTTTAAATCTATATCCCCTGATAAAGGTAACATTCCATTTATTCTTAATGTATTATATTCGTATTTTAATCCATAAATTAAGTCTTCAATCATAAAAACATGATTTAAATCATAATTTGACTCATTTTTAAACATAATAGTATAAGTTAACTTAGAACCAATGGTAATAGAATTTGTTTTAGCTTTTACACTTTTTTCTATAAAAACATTAAGGCTACTATTGTAATTATCATTGTTTCCTAAGAAGTTAGGCTCCATAATCTATTCCCTCCTTAAAGTACTATTTTTGCAGATTAATATCTTATAGTATAGTATGGTTAATATAATTATTTTGTGAGATTTAATAAAAAAAGTACATACCTATTCAAAATATATATGTAACTTAATGCAAAAATGGATACTATATAAATAAATATACTTTTACGTATGTTTACTATATAGTATCCATTTTATAATCTAAAGCCTCTTTTTCTATACTTTTATTTTACAAGTGATTTAAATATGGATAAAGTATAAAATCCTCAAATTTAAGAAAATATATCTATTATACTACTGATTACACGTTGATGAGATTATAGTAACAGAACAAATATTACTACTCATAGTCATTGGGTTAATATTATTAGAAGTAAGATAAGTTATAGAAGATTGGTTATTTACTACTGAACCTAATCCTGAATTTACAAGTCTAACTTTAAATTTAATAACTACAAAATCATTAGATGGTATTACTCCTATATAAACACCTTCATCCAAACTATATACATTGCACCCTTTATCATCAATCATAAAAGAGTAAGGTTTGTAAATTAATTCAGGCACAAGATCACTATAAAATACAACGTGTTTTAAATCTTCTAATGTATTATTAGAAATAGTAATGGTATAAGTGTTCGTAGTATAAAGTTTCATACTTAAAAATAGTGCACTTTCATCTAATGAAATATTACAATCAGGAACTGAGACCACATTTACACCTATAGAACCAGAAGCACTTAGTGTTTCAGAATATTTACAGCAATCTACAAAGTTATATGATACTGTGGATGTATTAATTACATTACCATCATATACAGTTGACACAAAAGCATCAAATTCTACCATGCAATATGAATTAGGATTAATACAAGGTAAAGTTGCCACCAATAAATTATCTTCTATTGTATAAGGCTCTACATTATTGCAATTTACATATAAACTACCTTCCTGATAACTTAATTGACTTGGTAGCATATTATTAAATAGAACATTTTCAGCACAACCTGTTCCATCATTGTATATTTCAACACCATAGCTTACAATTCCATTAATACCAACAGTTTCACTGGAAACAAAATTATTTAAACTTAAATGAGCATAATTTATATTAGAAGTAACTATTGTCATTATGGATATATTACTACATTCACTAATAGTATTATTATCAATATTGCAAGTTATACATGCTTTATTACTTATGGATGAATTAGTACCCATACATATTGCTTTTGTATTAAATTTAATTATAGTTTTACTATTTCCTGGTATCGTGCCTAATGAAACACTATCATTAAAACATCTTATATTATATTTTTTGGAATTTACATATAAAGAATTTTCTACATATGCTAACTCACATGGTAGAGTATCATAAAAAATAACATTGGACAAATCATTGGAACTATTATTAGATATCGTTATTGTATAAGTATTTACACTACAAAGCTCTAAATACTCATGAGATGAAGACTTTTTAATATCTAAAATAGCTATATCCAAGTAAATATCTACTATATTGGTTGCAATACTTACAGGGGTTGGCAATAATTCAGGATCTATACTAATTTTGCCATTTACTATAGCTTGATTTGAAATAATAGGTGAGCTTGCATTTTGATTAACAGTTACTTCAAATGATACACTAGTAGAATTTCCTTTAGTTATTGTTCCTACAGATATTATTAAAACCTTATCAGTATCACTAGATACTAAAGTCCCTCCAACAACAGAATTTGCTACAAGTGTAACATCATTTGAAATTGTATCAGTAACGTTAACTGATGTTAAATCATAATTTGGGGATATATTGCTAATAGATACTGTGTATATTAAAGTATCTCCACTTGTTGCATTAGAACTACTTGGATTATTTTTATTTACAACATTTTTTGATGATTCAATTATATTAGTATCTATTGATACCTGTTGTAAACTAATATAATCAATTGCGTAATCATTACCAGCCGCTGCTTTTCCATCACTAATAATATCGACTATTACAGTTTCAAATTCCTTACTATTAAAGACAGCTCCAACTTGCCTCCACTCAGGAACATTTGTATTAATCGGAATAACGGCTGAAGTTTCCTCGAAAATTACTTCTGAATAGCTACCTGTATTACCTGTAACTTTAATTGTAAATTTAGGATCTTCTTTTCCTAATATTCTTATTTGATTTGCTATCCATGTATAAAATACATAATAGCTTGAAGGTAATACATTAACTGTTTCTGTAAATATAGACTTCCCTGGATTATCTCCATTTACAATTAAAAAATTTCCTACTTCATTTCCTGTAGTTATATTAGTTAAATTCCACCACCCATTATTAAAACTTCCTAATGTCTCTATATTAACAATAGAAACATTTCCATCATTAGGTTTGTCATTTGAATATTGCTGATAGCCAAAACTTGGTGCAATATATGGATAAGGATCATTTAATGGGCTATTATTTTGAAATGTTCCTGGAGGGTTTAACCCAAACGTTCCGTTATTTACTAATGTTATTAGATTTGGGCCTGCTATTATATGATCTAGTGTGGATATAGGTATATAAATTAATGGACCATCAATGAAATTTTGATTTAAATAATCTATATTGTTTATACTTAACGTAATATTATTTGGTGTTAATGAATCTATCTTATTTGTACCTTCTGGTAATTCAGTTTTTATTAATGAAATATCAGGATCACTAGTATATGGCGATTGAATAACTTGAGCCTTTGAAAAATCATAGGGGCTATCAAAAGTATTTGAAACTCCGTATGTTTCCATTAATAAATAATTACCAGGTAATACATTTTCAAATTCAAATTTACCATTACTATCAGTTAAAATCGAAGCACCTTTATTCGTAGAAACATTAATTAACGTAATAGCTAAACCTGGAATAGGTGTTAAATCATTTAATGATTTTATGGTTCTATCTAAACTAAGTAAAGCTAAACCACTTACAATGGACATTAAATATCACTCCTTTCGCTTAAAATTAGAATCAGTTGCTATAGTATATGCAAATAATTTTACTTTGATAAAACTATTATACTTAACTTAGTTAATCTTAAAATTAGTTTGAATGAAACTAATAAATTTCCGAGATAAATCATAAAAATTAAAAGATACTCTATTAATTTCTTATGCAAATAATACACAATTTCTATTTAAGTTATAATCTACTTTTTATTAATTAAGTAGTTTATTTTTGGAGGTATTTTATGATTAAAAACACTATTAGTTTATGTATGATTGTAAAAGATGAAGAAAAAAATATTGGAAGATGCTTAAAAAGCGTAGTAAATATAGTTGATGAAATAATTGTAGTAGACACAGGAAGTACTGACAGAACTATTGAAATAGCAAAGGAGTATGGAGCTAAAATATATCATCATCCATGGAATAATGATTTTAGCGATGCAAGAAATGCTTCTCTCGAAAAAGCTACTAAAGACTGGATATTATTTTTAGATGCAGATGAAGAAATGTTAGAAGATGAAGGTGAAAAACTAAAAAATGCAGTAAGTTTTAATCCAAATCTTGATGCTCTTCATTTTAGACTTGTAAATATAATCTCAAATATGGATATAGGAGATGCAATAGTCCTAAGAGCATTTAGAAACAAACCCGAATATAGATTTGAAGGCAAGATGCATGAACAAGTAATAGGCTGCATTGAGAAAAATGGAGGTAAAACAGGAGCCAGTGATATACAAATAAGACATTACGGATATGATCCTCAATACGCAGATATAAACCAAAAACAAAAAAGAAATATCGATTTATTAAATAGTTATCCAGAAAGTAAAAGAGATGGATATTTTTACTATTCACTTGGAAATGAATATGCACGAATTAATGAAAATGACAAAGCTTTAGACTATTATCAAAAAGCTTTAGATATACCTATAAAAAAAGGTGAAAGACCTGTATATGTGGCTTATTTGTATCTTCATATTTCTAAAGTATTAAATTCTTCTAAGAAATATATTGAAGAAGTACAAAGACTAAATAAATTTGAAAAACACTATAAAGATTTTAAAGATCTTTATTTCATGGAGTGCTTAGCACACATAGAATGTAACAAAATATCAAAAGCAAAAGAGGCTCTTGAGAAATATATAAATTGTCCACAAGGAAGTTATGAATATCCTTCATCTAATTTTGAAAAGCACTATAATATTAATGAGCTTTTACAAAATTTAAGCAACTCTAGTATAAATCAAGAAGAAAAAACTTTAAGTTCCTTAATTTTATGCACAGAAGATAATCCCCTATTAGTTGAAACCTTAAAAAGTGTAAATGAAATTTCTTATGAAGTAATCATAGCCACATCAAAAAACTCAAATTTAAATAGAGAACCCCTAGAAAATATAGGAGCCACTATAGTAGATATAAAAAATGATGATAATAAAAATATATTTATGAAGGGATATTCTCAGTGTAAAGGAAAATATATTTTATTATTAAAGCCTAATGAGGTATGTTCTCTAGATTCTCAATACAAAATAGCTGAATTTCTTAAAAATACTGATGATAAATACTTTAATTTAATAATAGGTGACCTAAAAACAAGAACAACTTCAAATGAATTTAGGTTATTTGAAAATGATAAAGCATTAAAGAAAATTAAGCATTTTGATGACCTTGCAAAATATATACATTCTAATGAAATTAAAGATACTGGTATTTATTTGCATAAAAAATAACCTGTAATTGTTTTGATAATTATATTAAGGAGAAGATAATTTATGAATATAAAAGATAATATAACATCCAACATATTAAATATGTTAAAAGATGAAAATATTGACCATGATAAACCACTTAAAATATTAAATGTTTTTTATGATACAAAAATAGATACTGATACTTTAAAGGATAATTTTAAGAACTTAGAAATTATTGATTATAAAATAGAAAATCAAAATATTGATAATTTAAATTTAAATACTATTAATTTAAATAAAAGTTTTGATTATATAATTTTATTTGAAACTATAGAAAAACTTATAAACTATATTATGTTTTTAGTGAATATAAAAAAATACTTAAAAGACGATGGAAATATAGTTTGCATAATACCTAATATAATGTACAAAGACATTTTAAATAACATTTTAAAAGGTAAGTTTACCTATTGCAATGATGGAATTATAAACAAAAGTAATTTAAGATTTTTCACATTAGACGAAATGATAAATTTACTTGATATTGGCAAGTACAATGTGAATAAAATTATGGCTATAGTAACAAGTACCACACCCCAAGATGAAGAATTAATAAATAGCTTATGTAATATTTCTAATGAGGGATTTAGACTAAACTTTAATACACATTCTTATATAATAAGTGGAAGTCAAAAGAAAGATAAAACTTTATATGATTATATTCTAAGTGAATAAAACAGAAAAAGGGCATTATCTAAAAAATATAGATAATGCCCTTTCATATATTTTAAATCATTTTAAAAACTTATAAAATAACTAATTTATTTTGTAGTAAATGAAGTTATTTCGCAAAGTGAGTAAATAGAAATTGCTCCAGAAACTTCTTCTACAACCATAACTCCGTTTCTTAAGCATAATATATTTCCTAATATAGGTTGTTCATCCGAAGATATAACAGTAACTTCTGTAACTTGTATATTACTTACAACATTTGTACTTAATGTATTTAAGTTAGCACTATCAAGAGCAGTATTGTAACTTGGAGTAGCTGATATACTAGATACAGCAGAGTTATAACCTATAGAACCTAATTCTTGAACTACTGCAGTATCAAAACTTTCTACTGCATTAATGTCTTCAGAACTAGTTTGAATTGATGCTACAACATTTTGTGGAGTTTGACCTGTAATATTATTTATAGACGTTGTATTTACAGGGTTAGTTCCATTTACAGGAGATACCGATGTTGTTGTTGGAGTTACTGATGAAACAGCTGATACTATAGGTGATGATGTTACCCCATTTATAGTAGCAGCAGAAACTGAATTTACTAAGTTAGAATTTATTGCAGTAACTTGTGTAGCTGATGAAATTGTAGCACTTGTTGGAGCAATACTAGTGATAGCACTAATAGTTATAGGAGTACCTAAATCTTGAACAACAGTAGCATTAGTTGGATTTACAGAAGTTAAAACATTAGTAGTAACAGGAGTAATGCCAGTAATAGCACTAATAGTTACAGGAGTACCTAAATTTTGAACAACAGTAGCATTAGTTGGAGTTACAGAAGTTAAAACATTAGTAGTAACAGGAGTAATACCAGTAATAGCATTAGTAGTAGTAGGATTATTTAAACCTGTTAATACTGTTGTAGCTGTTGGAGTTCCAGTTATATTTAATACTGTAGTTGGGGCAATAAATGCGTTTATTGTTGTACTAGCAATTATTGTTACAGGTTGACCATTTAACGTTATATCCCTTAGATCAGGAGTTTGGTTAGGGTTAGCTATATTAACCTGTAATTTAGCAGGGAATGGACCTGTTACTTGCATTGATGGTACACTTACTATTGTAGTTGTTGATACTGAACTACCAGTTATACCACCTATAACGCTAGTAGTATTTGCAGTAATAGCAGTTATAACTGCATTAGTAGTAGGAGTACCTAAGTTTTGAACAACAGGTATAGCAGCAGAATTAAGACTTCCAACGACAGCAATAGAATTAGGAGAAATAGCTGAAATAGCAGTATTAGTAGTAGGAGTACCTAAGTTTTGAACAACAGGTGTAGTAGCAGGACTAACACTTTTAACTACACTTACTAAATTAGGTGAAATACTAGAAACAGCAGTTGAAGTACTAGGAGTACCTAAACTAGTAATAGCTGAAACTGGGCTAGTCGTAACATTTGTTACTACTGGTGAAGAAAGTAAAGATATAGTACTAACAACACCTTGAGCACTAGTAACTACAGGACCACTTACTGGTATAGTTGGAGTAGCAAGACCTGTTACAACAGTTATTGGTGCTAATAAGTTAAGACCTGTTAATGCAGTCACAGGAGCAGTAGTAATACTAGCTAAAACAGGTGCTGTAATTGGATTTAATCCAGTTAAAACACTCAAAGGAAGTAGACTTATAGAATCTACTACAGTAACAGGAATAGTACTTATAGAACTAGCAACAGGAATTGTATCATATGATACATTAAAGTCAGACAATACAGGTATAGTAGATGTTGATAGTTTAGCACTATTTAAAACATCTGTATAGGATACATATTCCATAGAGTTTACTGTTCCAACAACATTTGAACCACCTTTTAAACCTACACTTACTATATCATCTTGTTTGCATTTCACAGCTTTTCCCATTTCTTTTGTGCAACAACAATCATTTTTGCAACTAGCACCACATTTATTACAAGGTTTGCAATTACAAGGTTTAGGTTGGTTGCAAGGTTTCGATTGAGGTTTGCAATTACAATTATTAGATTGGTTACAAGGATTATTAGGTTGATGCTTGCAATTACAACCGCAATTTTGTTTTCCTCTACAATATTCAGTATCATCATCGTCATCATCTTTACTAATTGCAAGGTAATCATGATCACAATCACACTTGCAAGAGTCATTATGAGACTTACATAACTTTGATTTTAAACAATTCATAAAATTATTATTTGAACTTGGCAATACCTTTATTTTTGCAACATCACATAGAGAGATTGTAACATCTCCTGCTACTATAAATTTATCGTGTATGGATAGACCATTAAGTGTACCTACATTTACGTTTATATCATAAGCTAATCCATTATTTAAAGTTACTATTATACTTACACCGAAACCAGGAAGATTTGCATTTTCATAAACACATTCTTTTATAGCCTCAAAAGCATTTCTTATTCCAGATATACAACATTCACTATTACGCGTAGTACCCGTATTTGAGCCACCGCAATCTTTGTTATACATATAATAAAACACCATCCTTCTATATTATTAAAGATATATACAATATAAACTTTTTTTGATTTCATACATACAAATAATACACTCTATTATTTACAAAAATATATACCTATAGTAAGTTATTACAAACGATGCCATTATGATACTAATAATAAGATATTATTAGTAAATTATACAAATTACCCCAAATATTATTATTTGAAGCTATTTAATAGTAATATTTCAATTATTTAATCTTATTCTATCCTTTATATAAGAAGGCGTAGGAGAATCTCCTACGCCTTCTTATATAAATTAAGTAAACTGTATTTTTATTATTTATTTCTTTTTCTACTATTTACTTCATATTCCTTTGATTTTTTATTTACATCAAAAGTTACTGGTAAATTTTCTCTAGTAACATTTAAAGGCTCTTTTAATATACTCATAAGGATTTTATTTACAGTAGTATTTTTCTCAATAGCTATAGCCTTTAATAAATCAAGATCTTCTTTACTAAAATAAATACTCATAGGAACTTTTTTAGATGTATCTTTTTTTTCTTTATCTAAATTTAAAAGATTAAAACTATCTCTTTCAAAAGTATGTTCAACCTCTTTATTCACTTTTAATTTATAATCTTTTTTTCTTAAAACTAACTCTTCTTTTTCATTTAAATCATCTTTTAGAAATTTATCTATGCCCACTATAATACATCCCTTTCTTTTAATTCATTTATAACCTCTTTAAATTCTTCTCTTACTTTATGAGATTTTTTTATTTTTCTGCAGTAATCTTCTATATCCAATTTAGAAATTATAGCATTTTTAATAACAGTAGTATCTGATATTTTTGCATTTATTAAATCCTTTTTTATATCATCAAATTCATTTAATTTCTCCCAGAATATTTCTCCTGTAGATAATTTTCTAGAAGTGTATGAATTAATAACTACTGCCCTTTTCGCATTATTTTCCATTTCCATATCTTCTAAATCTTGATTGTATTTTAAATAAAATAACTCACATCCTCTAATACTTGCTATATCTTGATAAGCAATTGGAGTTATTATAGAATCTGAAATTAACATAAAGTTTCTTGCTATTAAATCATATGATGGTGATAAATCTACAAATATGTAATCATAATCTTTTAAAATTTCTAAATTATTTTTAAACCATCTCCAAACAGATTTCTCACGATTAGTTTTAGTCGTTAAATATTCACTTAATACTGATAAGGATAAATCTGATGGAATTAAATCTATATTAGTATATTTATCTGTAGGAGACTTTATTATTAATTCTTCTGCTGTTATATTATCGGCTAAACCATCAAACATAGTCTTGTCATCGTGGGATACTTTATATAAAAATTGTGTTAAGTTAGCTTGTGTATCTGCATCTATTATTAAAACTTTAGATCCTTCTTTACTAAGATTTATAGCAGTTAAAATTGTAAGAGTCGTTTTTCCTACTCCACCTTTTACGTTAAAAAAACTTATTATCTTCACCTATTCATCTCCCTTTTATTCTTTTCATGTCAACAAAGTGCATACAATTTGTTGTAAATTTGATTACAAATTCATAAAAAATTGTATTCTATATATAGAATTATATAATTAAATAATACTATTTTCAATACAAAAGCGAATATAATCGGAGAAATTATAAAAACTAGCATTTCAAAATGAATTTTTATAACAATTTGTTATCAATTTGAAATTCAATTACATAGTCAAATTCTGCAAAAATATATAATAATTACATCTCTTTTATCATAATAGAGTGTGCAAAGTTGAAATTTTGTTATAAAATATTTCTATAAGTAAAAACTCCCTTTGGTCCTAGCGCCAACGATATATCCGTTGCTAAAATTCGCTGACTAAAATGGAGTTGGAAATTTAAATAATTATATTAAAGGGATATGACAATATGAATACTGAAATAAAGTTAACTCAAATGACAAAAACTGCTGGCTGAGCGGCTAAAATAGGTCCTGGGACCCTTGCTCAAGTTTTGGGCAATTTACCAAAATTCCATGATGAAAACTTAATAGTTGGAGTGGAAACAAGTGATGATGCAGCAATTTACAAAGTAAGTGATGAATTAGCATTAATACAAACGCTAGACTTTTTTACACCAATAGTAGATGATCCATATTTATTTGGACAAATAGCCGCAGCAAACTCTTTAAGTGACGTTTATGCTATGGGAGGAGAACCAAAAACTGCTTTAAATATAGTAGGATTTCCAAATTGTTTAGATCCACAAATTCTAGGAAAAATAATGGAAGGTGGGGCATCTAAGGTATTAGAAGCAGGTGCAGTATTAGCTGGAGGACATTCAGTTCAAGATGATGAACCAAAGTATGGACTTAGTGTTACTGGTTTTGTACATCCAGATAAAATATTTAAAAACTACGGTTCAAACCCTGGAGACGTTCTTATTCTTACAAAACAAATAGGAAGTGGTCTTATAAATACTGCCATAAAAGCAGAAATGGCAGAAGAAAAATGGGTAGATGAAGTAGTTCAAGTTATGACTTCACTTAATAAAAAAGGAAAAGAAGTAATTGAAAATTACAATATAAGTGCTTGTACAGATATTACAGGTTTTGGTCTTGCTGGTCATGCTATGGAAATGGCAGCAAGTTCTATAGTTACTTTTGAAATAGATGTTACTAAAGTTCCTTATTTAGAAGGTGCTTTAGAAATAGCTAAAATGGGACTAATTCCAGCTGGTACTTATGCCAATAAAGATTATATTGCCCATGATATGAAAATGGATAATATTGAAGACTGTTATATAGATGTATTATTTGATCCTCAAACTTCAGGAGGCCTTTTAGTTTCACTACCAGAAAATGAATTAGAAGATATTATGAAAGACTTTGAAAAGAAAAATATGGATACAAAAATAGCTATAATAGGAAGAGTAATAGAAAAACAAGATAAAAGTATAGTTTTAACTAAGAACTTATAAATTTCAGTTCTTAAGGATTTTTGTACTTGAAATCATCAAAACAAATTGCCGTTAAATTGATAAAAAAGTGTATACAAATCAACGGCAATTCACCAGCAAATTCAATGGCATTTATTTAACAATTTGTTACCAATTTGATATTTAGAAGAAGAAAGGTTTTGGGGAAGATAATGAATAAAAATATGTTATTTAGAAACATTCCTAAAGTTGATATACTACTTGAAAATGCTCATATTATCTCTTTAATAGAAAAATATAATAGAGAAGTAGTAGTTGATGTTATAAGGGATGAAATAGAAGAGCTTAGAAATTTTATAAAAGAAAACGATGATATTAATATAATAGAAAAGAAAATAGAAAACTTAGTAAGGAGCATTGAAAAAAGTGTAGAAAAAATCTATGCTTATAATCTAAAAAAGGTTATAAACGGAACTGGAACTATACTTCATACTAATTTAGGAAGAGCTATAATTTCTAAAAAACATGCACAATATTTAAGTGATGTAGTTACATCTTATTCTAATTTAGAGTACAACTTAGATGGTGGTAAAAGAGGAGAGCGTTATTCTCACTTTGAAGAATTAATATGCAAAATAACTGGAGCAGAAAGCTGTATGGCAGTTAATAATAATGCTGCTGCTGTAATGTTGGTGCTTAGCTCTATGGCTTGTGAAAAAGAAGTAATAGTATCTAGGGGAGAATTAGTTGAAGTAGGTGGCAAATTTAGAATACCTGACGTAATGGCAAGTTCTAATGCTAAATTAGTAGAAATCGGGACTACCAATAAAACCCACTTAGAAGATTATGAAGATGCTATAACTGAAGATACTGGAGCACTACTTAAAGTTCACACTAGTAACTTTAAAATACTAGGCTTTACTGAAAGTGTTTCTTTACAAGATTTATGTAACTTAGGAAAAGAAAAAGATATTCCTGTAATTGAAGATATAGGTAGTGGCGTTTTAATTGATTTAAGTAAATATGGACTAGAATATGAGCCTACGGTTCAAGATTCTATAAAAGCCGGTGTAGATGTAGTTTCTTTCTCTGGAGACAAGCTACTAGGAGGTCCTCAAGCTGGGATAATAGTAGGTAAGAAGAAATATATAGATAAAATGAAAAAAAATCCTTTAACACGTGCTTTTAGGATAGATAAGTTTACGGCAATTATATTAGAAATGATATTCAAAGAATATTTAAGTGAAGAAAATGCCATAAAGAATATCCCGGTTTTATCCTTAATTACAAAAAAAACAGAAAAAATTGAAGAAAATGCTATAAAACTTTATGACAAATTAGAAAGTTTAAAAGAAGTAGCAGTGATAAATATAGAACATACCTTATCTCAAATAGGTGGAGGATCTCTTCCTGCTGAAAGACTAAATAGTAAATGTGTATCTATAAAGCCATTAAATATATCTACAGCAAAACTTGAAGAAGAATTAAGATTAAATGAAAATCCAGTAGTTGCTAGAATTGAACACGATAAGTTAATTATTGATATGAGAACAATTTTAGAAAACGAAATAGATATTTTATCTCAAAAACTTATAAACATATTAAGTATATCAAATGATGAAATGACTCAAAGTGAGGTGAGATAATGTCTAAAAATATTATAATTGGAACTGCAGGACATATAGATCATGGAAAAACTGCTTTAATAAGAGCTTTGACTGGTAAAGAAACTGATAGATGGGAAGAAGAAAAAAGAAGAGGAATTACTATTGATTTAGGATTTACTTATTTTGATTTACCATCTGGAGACAGAGCAGGAATAATAGATGTTCCTGGTCATGAAAAATTTGTGAATAACATGTTGGCAGGAGTTATAGGAATGGACCTTGTTATGCTTGTTGTAGCAGCAGACGAAGGATTTATGCCTCAGACTCGTGAGCACGTGGATATAATGAGTCAATTAGGTGTAGAAAAATCAATAGTAGTACTTAATAAATGTGACTTAGTAGATGAAGAGTGGAGAGAAATGATGAAGGAAGAGATAAAAGAAGACCTTATAGGATCTGTTTTTGAAAATGCCGAAATCATAGAAGTCTCTGCCGCAACTAAGGATGGTATTGATGATTTAGTCGCTCAAATAGTTCATATTACTAAAGATGAAGTTACCCCTAAGGATATAAATACAATACCTAGACTTCCAATAGACAGAAGTTTTTCCATTTCTGGATTTGGCACTGTAGTTACAGGAACTTTAATTTCAGGAAGTATAAAAAAAGATGATGTATTGGAAATTTTTCCTACTGGGAAAATAGGTAAAATTAGAAGTATTCAAGTCCATGGAAAAGATGTTAAAGAATGTTTTGCAGGACAAAGAAGTGCAATAAATATATCTAATATAAAAAAAGATGAAGTAAAAAGAGGTTGCGTATTAGCTCCTGAAAATTCAATGGAAAACACTATGATGCTAGATGTTAAATTAAATGTATTAGAATCTTGTGATAGGATTTTAGGTAATAGATGTAGACTTCATTTATTTACTGGAACTTCCGAAGTTTTATGTAGAGCAGTACTTTTAGATGCTGAAGAAATAGGACCAGGAGATAGTTGTTACGCTCAGTTAAGACTAGAAGAAGAAGTTGCTGTAAGACGTGGAGACAAGTTTATAGTTCGTTTCTATTCTCCACTAGAAACTGTAGGTGGAGGAGTAATACTTGATGCAAATCCTTCTAAAAAGAAACCTTTTAATAAAGAACATATAGAAGAAATAAGGAGAAAAGAAGAAGGCTCCTCTACTGATATTATCGAATTGCTTGTAAAAAAACATAGTGAAGAAATGATTACTTTAAAAGAAATAGGAAAGCTTACAGGTCTTTCTTTAGAAGAGGTAAGTGAAAGTATAAATGAATTAAAAGAAAATAATTTAGTTTACACTTATGAAATGAAAAAAGATATATATGTATGGCATTTTTCACAAGAAATAAAAATGGAGCGAGAAACTTTAAACTTCCTAGAAAAATTCCATATTGATAATCCATATAAATTAGGAGCAGCAAAATCTTTACTTAAAACAAAATTATTTACATTAATAAAGCAAAATGTTTTTGATCAAATAATTTATAAATACATTTGTGATGAAAGAATTAAAAAATACAAAGAATATATTAGTTTACAAGACTTCGAAATAAATAAAGATAAAACTTATTTAAACGTTGAAAAAACTTTAATAAACACTTATAAAAAAGCAGAATTTGATTTTGTAAGACTTAGTGAAATTAACTTTAATGTAGATGAAAATATAGTAAAAGACATACTTACAGTTTTAATAGATGAAGAGATTATAGCCAAATTAAATGATGAAATGTATACGTTAAAATCATTAATGAATAAAGCCGAAAATGTAGTAGTTGAAAAACTAGAAGCAAATAATTTAATTACAATTTCAGAGCTTAGAGACGCCCTAAATACTTCAAGAAAAAGTGCCAAACCAATTCTAGAGTACTTTGACAATATGAAAATAACTAAAAAGAATGGTACAGAAAGTGAAAGGGTGGGCTATTAAATGAACTTAAAGCAATTAGAGTCTTTTTCTTATATAATAGAAACTAGTAGTTTTTCAGAAGCAGCAAAAAAACTATTTTTAACACAACCAACTATTAGTTCTCATATTTCACTTTTAGAAAAAGAACTAAGTACACAATTACTTATTAGAACTACTAAAGATGTTACTCCAACAGAAGAAGGTAAAAAACTATATACTTATGCAAAACAAATGCTTCAATTACAAAATAGTATATTAGAAGAGTTTCAAGTTGAAAATGTAAATGAAAGAAATGTCATAACTCTAGGGGCATCAACTATTCCAGAGTTATATATTTTACCAGAAATCTTGCCTAAGTATTTGAAAAAAAATAAAAATGAATTTAAAATATGTCAAGGAGACTCTTTAGAAATAATAAACCAAGTATTAAATAAAGAGGTAGAAATAGGTTTAGTTGGAACTCAAATAGAAACTTCTAACTGTATATTTGAACCTTTTTATAAAGATAAATTAGTAATAATAACACCTGTAAATGAGAAATACTTACAAATGAAAGAAAATGGATTCCATATAAAAGACTTACTAAAAGAGCCTATATTAATGCGTAAAGAAGGTTCTGGAACTAGAAAAGAAATAAAAGCCTTTTTAAATCACATGAATATAAGTGATGGAGATTTAAATGTAATAGCTACTTTAAATTCCATAGAAGCCATTAAAAGATCTGTCATGAATAATATGGGTATATCCATAGTATCAAACTTAGCAGTTGAAGATTATGTAAAAGAAAATAGAGTATTAGCCTTTGATTTGGCAGAAGAAAATATATATAGAAATTTATACATAGTAAGAAACAAAGAAATGTATATGTCAAAACAAGCTTTAAAATTTATTAAATTTATGAGAGAAATTTACAAAGAATTTGCTTACTAGAAAGGAAGAAATATGATATATCTTGATAACGCAGCAACAACAATGATAAAACCTAAATGTGTTATAGATGCAGTAGTTAATGCAATGACACATATGGGAAACGCAGGAAGAGGTGCTAATGAAGCCTCTTTAGATGCATCTAGAATTATTTATGATGCTAGAGAAAAATTATCTACATTATTTAATTTAAATAACCCATCACGTGTTGCCTTTACTTGTAACTCTACAGAAAGTTTAAATACAGCTATAAAGGGAATATTAACTAAAGATGATCATGCAATAACTACTGCCCTAGAACATAATTCAGTTCTTCGTCCACTATATGAACTGGAAGAGATGGGAATGGGATTATCAATAGTTAATTGCGATGAAAACGGAAATATTGATTATCATGATTTTGAAAAATTAATAAAACCAAGTACAAAATCTATAGTTTGTACTCATGCATCTAATTTAATAGGAAATTTATTAGATATAAAAAAAATAGGACAAATAGCTAAGAAACATGACTTGATTCTAATTGTGGACGCTTCTCAAAGTGCTGGAGTATTTCCAATTGATATGGAAGATATGAATATAGATGTACTTTGTTTTACCGGACATAAAGGACTTCTTGCTCCTCAAGGAACAGGTGGAATTTGTGTTAAAGAAAATGTTAATATTAGACCTTTAAAAGTAGGAGGAAGTGGAATTAAAACTTTCTCAAAAACTCATCCTGAAGAAATGCCAACAGTTTTAGAGGCTGGAACATTAAATGGACATGCTATAGCTGGACTTAATGCAGCCATAGATTATTTAAAAGAAGAAAAAATAGAAAATATCCAAAAACGTGAAGAGAAATTAATGTTTAGATTCTACAATGGTATAAAGAGTATAAAAGACATTAAGATTTTCGGAAACTTTGAAAATAAAAGAGCAGCAATAGTTACTTTTAATGTGGGAAATATTGATTCTGCTTTATTTTCTGATGAACTTGCAATGTATCATAACATTTCAACAAGATCTGGAGGGCACTGTGCTCCACTAATGCATAAAGCAATGAATACAGTAGACCAAGGTGCAGTAAGATTTTCTTTCTCACATTACAACACTGAAGAAGAAATCGATAAAGCAATAGAAGCAGTAAAAGAAATTGCTGCAAATAACTAAAATTCGCTACGCTTGAGCCACTGCGTGGGCGAAGTATTTCATATCGCCAACGTCTAAGTCTTCGTTTTACTTCAGACTTATCCCGTTGCTCAAATTCATAAGTAATTGCTAGACAAATGGTTATGAATTTATAGACAAATTATTTGTGAATTGTAGACAATTTATATGAAAGGAACTTATACAACATGAGAGAAAAACAACAAAGATTAATAATAACTTTTAAAACAACTACAGGTGCAATGGCTATGGAAAAAGCATGTAAAAGTGCACAAGTACCTGGAAGACTTATTCCAGTGCCAAGACAAATATCTGCTGGATGTGGACTTTCTTGGCTTTGTAATGTGGAAGATAAGTTCAATGTAGAGAATCTTTTAAAAGATAATAATTTAGAGTTTGAAAATATACACGATATAATAATGTAATCTATTTTGAGAGTAATGATGATTAATTTCAAAAAATTGACTTAAGAAGCACATAATAAGAGCAAAAATATAGCATATAAATATTTATCTGCTATATTTTTTGCTCTTATTATGTCATGGTATTTACCTTAAGCAATTACTACATAAAAATTCAGTTACTTTATTTTTATTCCCACAATATGGACAAAACCATGAGCCATCTTCTAAAGAATAACTTTTATTCACTTTTGACCCTTGGTTTTGTTTATTATTATTATCGAAATCCATACCAGCAAGGGGTGAAATCGAAATTCCTCTTACTCCAGATCCTGAGATACTACCAAAGTTAAAACTTCCGCACCTTTGACAATACCTAACTTGCATATCATTATTGAAATCACAGAATTTACAAATCATATCACCCATACACAAATCACCATCCATTGAAATTTATCCTATGTATATAATAATATATACAATCCCCCCTCTTTAATGAATATTTTAGATGAAATAAATAATAAATGTCCCTTCGGGAAAAAGAAATCTTCAAAGGAATTATTAGAAGAAGATACTAAAAAGAATGTAGAAGAATTAGATTTTGAGAAATTATGTTCAGAAAAATATACTAATGTAGCTATCGCCAAATTAGTATCACCTGCTCTTAAAGAATTTGTTGAAAATCACAAATAAATAAACTAAATTAGACGAGATTTCTTATTTGAAGAATTTTATACGTTTTATGTGCAATACAGGGTTCACCCGAATTACTTTACATTAGGTTGGGTAAATTGGAGCTTAAGCTCCAAGAGGGTATCCCTTATAATAAACATTTTTCTTTTTAGATTTACAAATAGAGTAGAATATCCTTTTTAATATATGAGTTTGCAAATAAAGCAAATATAAAAAATAAGGAGGTCATTTTTATGCCAAGTAAAGGAGATAGAAAAACAACAGTTACAACTATAACAAACGCTCAATTAGGTGCAGTTGGTTTTTTTGGAGGAAGTGCAACATCATCTGCAAAAAAAGCCATGAAAACTCTTGCGGAAAAGCAAATAAAAACACAAGTAACGAAAGTAGTTGGAAGTGCAGTAATTCCAGGAATAGGATATGCAATGTGGGCCACTACTGCTGTAGGTTACATTAATGGAGCTTTAGGCAAATCTGGGTTTAAAATTACGCTTACATTAGAATATAAAGAGTTTTTCTTTAATCAACAAGGACATTATGTAAGAGGATGGGATATTGTTAACGTAAAAGTAACGAGATACTAATAGTAGAGAAAGGGGCTGTCTCAAAATAGACACCCCTAATAACAAAAAAAGAACTCTAATGATTAGAGTTCTTTTTTTTGTACAGAATTAGTTTATGCAAAAAAACAAAACTGTATATAAAGAGTATAACCAAGTTATAGATAATAATAACCAATTATCACTAGAAGCTTTAGAAAAAATTATACCACCCACAGATTCAGTTAGATTATTAAGCCAAATAATGGAATAATTGAATTACGAAAAACTAATGAGAGCATACTCCCCGAAGGGAAGAAATACAATAATCCAACCGAAGGTATTATTTAAGATTTTAGTTTACGCATATATGAATAATATATATTCTAGTAGAAAAATAGAAAAAGCTTGTACCAGAGATATTAATTTTATGTGGCTATTACAAGGAGCAAAAGTACCAGACCACAATACAATTTCTAGATTTAGAAGTAAAAGAATATCACTAGTTGGCGAAGATTTATTTTACCAATTAATCAAAAAACTACTTGAATTAAAGGAGGTAAAACTTGAAAATATATTTATTGATGGAACAAAGATAGAGGCTAACGCCAATAAATATACTTTTGTATGGAAGAAATCCACTGATAAATTTGAAATTAAAGCACAGGAAAAAGTTAAGGTGTTAATCCAAGATTTGAAAAATGAATTAAACTTAGACTATACAGTTTTTCTTAATGAAAGTAAATTTACAGTACAGCAAATAGGTGAAATCAAGGTAAAATTAAAATGAATGAAAATATAGAATTTGTACAAGGAAAGGGGAAAAGAAAACATAAAGTACAACTTTTTTTAGAAAAATTTGTACTTTATAAGAGACAAGAAAAATATGACACTTATAATTCTATTTTTAATGGTAGAAATAGTTTTTCTAAAACTGATAAAGATGCTACCTTTATGCATATGAAAGAAGGTCCTATGAGAAATGCTCAACTTAAACCTGGATATAATATGCAAATTGGTGTTGAAGGTGAGTATATAGTTGGCCTAGATATATCTAGATATATTATCTGAAAGGTCTGATCAACTTACCTTGATACCTTTTCTGAAAAACTTAGAATTAAATTTTTAAAAAAAATATAGTTGCTGATGCTGGATATGAAAGTGAAGAAAATTATGTTTCTATTTCAGAAAATAGTTATACTTCTTTTATAAAGCCACAAAATTATGAATCTATGAAAAAGAGAAAATATGTATTATGATAAGCAAAATGATTACTACTTATGCCATAAGCGAAAGGTTTTAATGCCTATCGGCAAAACATCAAGAAAATCAAAATCTGGATATAAATCAAATCTAACTATATATGAATGTGAAGATTGTAGTGGATGTGAATATAAAGAAAAATGTACTAAAGCAAAAGGGAATAGACAAATTCATGTTTCTAAAAAATTTATAGATTTGAGGTATAACTCTTTGACTAGTATAAAAAGTTCAAATGGAATACTACTTAGAATGAATAGATCAATACAGGTTGAAGGTGCATTTGGAGTTTTAAAGGAAAATTATAGATTCAGACAATTTTTAATTAGGGGTAGGGCAAATGTAAAGTGTGAATCTTTACTTATATCATTTGCTTTTAATATAAATAAACTTAATAATAAAATTCGTAAAAATAAAATGGGTGTTTCTTTGTTTACAAAAGAGATAGCTTAACTAAAAAAAATAGCTTTAATAGAGCTTGTTTTTGTCATGCAAAAATAACTATAAATTTTTTATTAAATACAAAAAAGAGGTGCCCCATAAAATGATTTATAAAAATCATTGAGAGGGACTGTAGATAGGTTTGTGTAAAAACAAACTTACCTACAGTCTTTTTTATATTTAAAATTGGTAAGTTTGGAATAATATTCATATTAAACTTTTGGAGGTATAGAAATGAAAAACGAAAGAGAAATAGTTATTCCAGATATAGACTATCAAGCTGAAGTTAAAAAGTGTAAAACTATGGAATATATAGTTGGTAAAAATGGTCTGATGCAAAAGTTATTCAAAGATGTTATACAACAATTACTAGAAGCAGAAATGGAAGAATTGTATGGTATTGATGTATCTCCTTCTATGATTTCTAAAATAACAGACAAGGTTGTAGAGGCTCCGCCGAATGGCAAAGCAGAGAGCTTAATGAAATATATCCAATTGTATATATGGATGCAATGCATTTTAAGGTAAGAGATGACAATAAGATAGTCTCAAAAGCTGCATATATCTGTATGGCATTAGATATGGATGGTCTAAAAGGTCTTCCAGAAGCAATAAAAACAGTATTTCCAGATGTAAGTATTCAAACATGTATAGTGCATCAAATTAGAAATTCCCTTAAGTATATAGCATCTAAGGATCAGAAAGAATTTATGAAAGATTTAAAAAGTGTCTATAGAGCATTCAATGAAGAAACAGCACTTGAAAATTTAGACATACTCAAAGAGAAATGGTATAAGCAATACTCTGTTGTAATAGATTCTTGGTATAATAATTGGCATAATTTAAATACATATTTTGCTTATCCATATGAAATAAGAAGAATTATTTATACTACAAATGCTTTAGAAGGATTCAATAGACAGCTAAGAAAATATACTAAAGTGAGAACTGTGTTTCCTACAGATGAATCATTGTATCTATCTACAATGAAGATTATGGAAAAATGGACATCTCCAAATCAAAATTGGGCGTCCACTTTAGGACAGCTTACAATTATGTTTGGAGACAGAATACCTAGCTCTTACACAATTTAAATTTTTTAGAAATTATAGTAAATTTAGTGTATAAACAGCTAAATTAAACACATAATAAATGTGTAAAGAATGCTATTATTAGTATTTCTTAGAAAGAAAAAAATATTACTGGAATTGAAAATTTCCAGTAATATAAATCACAAAATTTATTAATTTACACAAATATATATACATTCTCTTTTGAGACATCCCCTTTTTAAATTTATTACTATTGTTTAAAATCATTTATATCTATCAATTTCCAACAAGATAGTAAAAATAATCCTAAAACCCAGATTGAATTAATATTAATCCATGTAGTATTTTTAAATATTATAAATGCAAAAACCATAATTGCAGAACTTATGAAAAGTGTTATCTTTAATAAATACATAAATGTTTTCATAATATTATTTTTATTTTTATGGGAAATATTATAAAAGATTATCGTTAAAATATATCCCATAATTGTTAAGATAAACATTATTTCTATATTACAGCTATAATTTTGCTGAGTAACATTGAATAGAGAAGTTATTAATACGATTAAAAATAAAAATCCCATAACCTTGCATAAAATATTAAGAAATTTAAGTCTTTGTTCCTTTTCTTCTAATTTATCAAAGTAAAAAAATGATAAAATTATTGAAATAAATGATATTAAATATAAATACTTATCAATATCTAAAAAATATGTTTTAATAAAAATCACCCCTTTATAGAATATAATATTTAATTATTCTATAAAGGGGTGATTTAATCCTTTTTATAGAATAACTAAAGCTGGGAATTAGGTGTTTTCAAAACATAAAAAATAAGAGAAATAGATAAGATTTCCCAAATTCACTGAGATACAGCTATCTATATTTTAGACTCTTTCTTTTTATTGGAAATATATCTTCTAATTAAACTTGAAGATCCTTCATATCCAGAATTTCTTATAGAAATTTTAATCTTATTAAATTTAGTATTCTAAGATATAAGTTCATCAATTTGTAAGCTATATTCATCCAATTTACTAACGCCACGTTTAACTAACTTATATAATGTTCTTACTTCATTAATTATAGATTCTTTTATTGCTATTTTTTCGTCACGTAAAATTTGGGAATTAGTTTTAAAATATAATTCACGTTTTTCTAAATCTAACTTTGAAATTTTATTTTGTATCTCTACTTTGACATTTGGCTTTAAACACTTTAAGAAAAAATCTTTACAATATCTTGTTAAATTTTGAAATAATGATTTAATAAGATAGATTGTATTTTAATTCAAATTTTTGGAAAAAATGATAATTCACCTAATTTAAAGAAAGAAGAAGTTTGCAGAGTTAAATATTTTGACTTTGAATCTGCAAAACAAAGGCTATTTGAATATATAGAAGTATTGGTTTTATATCTCTAAATGGATGCGAAAAAATAGCTATATCAAGTTGAAAAATTTCTTACTTGATATAGTACTTTTCATTCTAATAACAAGTACTATATCAAAAAATGAAATACCGGAGCTTGTTATTAGAACGAAAAGCCCCTATTTTCACAAAATCAGAGATTTTTAAATAATAATTTATACAAAAATGTCTTTGATAAAATAGAAAGCTCTTCGCTAATAAACTAAATGTAAAATACCATCACTCGCCAGGTATACGATCCTGGAACGCTAGCTCTCGTCGAATTAATATTATGCATCTCAACATAATTGCGTATCAAAACAGGTCTTATTCACCCAACCTGTCTAGTTTTTCAACTATTTTACGCAGCCCCTATTTAATTTGAATAACCATGTCCATCCCTATTTACCATTGACCACTTATTATGTGGTAATCAGGCTAACATCCTTTGGGAATTTGCAATTATAGGACTTTCGTTACACGCAACTAGGACGAGAGATCTAGTGCGTGGCCGACTAACCATTTTAAGAGCATTAGCCTACTCTGGTGCTATCTTATTAGACACCCTAGTTTATAGTCTTACTAAGGACTTCCTACCTGCCTAAATACAGTAAGGACTCTTATTTTAGTTATAAGCAACTCTACTTTTAGACTTACACATTAAGAAAAACAACTTATCTTTGTTAAGATAAATCTTATGAGCAGTATCTAATTAGAACTGTAGCAGCCCTTTAGTAGTTTTTTAGTCTACTAATACTTTAGGAATTAAAAAAAGCCCGTCCCAAAACTGGACAGGCTGTACGATTCGTTTGAATTATATATTATTTTTCAAAAAATATATATAAAATACTCTTAAAAGACTTGTCAAATATCTAATTATTTGATAATATCTATTTATTAATTAAATTAATAAGTGATTAAGAGCTTTGTCTTTACGACTCTTACCAACTGTTGTAGCAGTTTGTAGGTTTTATCTTATAAAATGTTTGGCGACATTTTATAAGAATGTATTGATGAAGCTTTTTTATTTAGTTTTAATTTATAAATAATATATTACATTTATATATAAAAAATGTCAACATTCTATTTTGAACTTTTTTATACATAAACAAAATATAGCTATACTCAACAAGCTTAAAGTATTAACTCCAAGCTTTCATCTACTACCCTATTACTCTTTTATCAAAGGTATTTGTGGATGTATTAATGGAGAAACTGTATCATTCACTGTATCCGATAAACCTAATTTAAAATAGATATATGATGCTTTTAGATAAAGCCATAAGTATTACAAACGATTTTCCTTATAAAAGAATTTTTTACTCAGACCCATATTGAGTATATCAAACAAAAATATATAGCAAAACACTTAAAAATAGTAAGATATTTTTATTACTATAACAATAAAAGAATTCTATAATTAATTATAAATAGTTCAAAGGTTCTAGAGTATTAATATCTAGAACCTTTGAGGATTAATCATGTTAAATCAAATCTGGTAATATTTTTAAATATATCTCATCCTAATAATCAATCACTTGCTAATCTATTATTCTTGGTGCAAAATATGAAACAGTATCCCCATATTTAAGACTAGGTGCTGGATGTGTTCTAACCCCATCCTTAAGTACTTCAAAATGTAAGTGATTACCTGTTGAATTACCTGTAGTTCCCATTTTTGCGATTAGTTGACCTTCAGAAACCACATTTCCAACTTTTACAATTAGTTGGCTATTATGTGCATATCTTGTCTGAATACCATTTCCATGGTCTATAAATATAACATTTCCATATGTTTCCATACCTCCTCCGCTATAAAAACCTGATTTAACGACTGTACCTGCCCTCATCGCATATATTGGAGTTCCACTAGAATTTGCAATGTCTACACCATTATGCTTTCCACCACTATTGTAATAAGGATATCCTGCAGTTACCTTGCCATATGTTGGCATAGAGAAAGTACCGTGTGCATTAGTGATTTTTGGTATTCCGATATTTCCTCCATCATCAGTATTTGGTATAGCTGATGAACTAAATAGCTTATTCCATGTTGTAGGTCCTACTGATCCATCTACTGATAGTCCATTTTTACCTTGGAATGCCCTAACTGCCTTATCTCCTGATGGACCAAAATATCCATCTACCATTCCCGCATTATATTTTAATTCATTTAATCTTCTTTGAACATCTTTAACATCTTCACCATACATTTGTGGGTTTGTTAAATATATTGGTCTTTTATACTCTGAATCAGTATTTGGTATAGCTGATGAACTAAATAGCTTATTCCATGTTGTAGGTCCTACTGATCCATCTACTGATAGTCCATTTTTACCTTGGAATGCCCTAACTGCCTTATCTCCTGATGGACCAAAATATCCATCTACTGTTCCTGAATTATAATTCAATTCATTTAATCTTCTTTGAACATCTTTAACATCCTCTCCATACATTTGTGGACTTGTTAGATATATTGGTCTTGTGTATGTTGTAAATGTTACTATTTCCTCACTTTGTACTTCTTTTATCATTTTAGATTTCCCCTTATTCTAAGTATTTATAAATCTAGACTTCATATAATAAAAAGAACTTCATGTTAAAATTGTAAACATTCTAATTTATTTTTTTAGGTTCCTTTTACCATACTTTTATATTTGTGGCAACCATCCATTGCCATTATTTTCTATAACTGTTCCACTTAGATTTCCACTTGAATTTATTTTAGCTATACTCCTAATTTGGAATTTTTTATTAAAAAACATATTACATTCTTCTTTTCTACGAGCTACTAGTCCAGGTAATTGAGTACCTCCTGATGTAACGTAAAATTTCTCCCAAATGGGTCTGATTTTAGTTTCATTTGTTGGGTTTTGTATAATTGCAGCCATTAAACTATTTGTTCCTGTAACAACTCCATATCCACAATTGTATGCAAGAGAACATAATGCATCAAATTGATATTGTTTTGTACATCCTAATTCTTTTACCCTATTAAGTATCTTTATACCATAGTTTTGATTCTTAAGGTCATAGCTTACGCGAGCTCCTCTTTCTTCGCTAATAGGAGACTCTTTAACCAATTGATTGTAAATACTAGCTTCACCATGTAATGTAACACCATATGCAATAGTCCAATATCCAGCAGGATCTTGATACTTACTAGGTGCGAATCCTTCCATGCCCTTTATAAACCTAAACCCTGAGCTAGATAGTTTTCCATTTTCCCATAAGATACCACTACCAGTATCTCCATCGTCAGTATTTGGTATAGCTGATGAACTAAATAGCTTATTCCATGTTGTAGGTCCTACTGATCCATCTACTGATAGTCCATTTTTACCTTGGAATGCCCTAACTGCCTTATCTCCTGATGGACCAAAATATCCATCTACCATTCCCGCATTATATTTTAATTCATTTAATCTTCTTTGAACATCTTTAACATCTTCACCATACATTTGTGGGTTTGTTAAATATATTGGTCTTTTATACTCTGAATCAGTATTTGGTATAGCTGATGAACTAAATAGCTTATTCCATGTTGTAGGTCCTACTGATCCATCTACTGATAGTCCATTTTTACCTTGGAATGCCCTAACTGCCTTATCTCCTGATGGACCAAAATATCCATCTACTGTTCCTGAATTATAATTCAATTCATTTAATCTTCTTTGAACATCTTTAACATCCTCTCCATACATTTGTGGACTTGTTAGATATATTGGTCTTGTGTATGTTGTAAATGTTACTATTTCCTCACTTTGTACTTCTTTTATCATTTTAGATTTCCCCTTATTCTAAGTATTTGTAAATCTAGATTTTAGATTTCATATAATACAAAGAACTTGAAATTAAAATTGTAAACATTATAATTTGTTTTTTATTAATTCTATTATTGGTTAATGAAAACTGCTATGTTATTTATTAATAAAAATATAAATCTAACTAAGGCTAAAGTATTTAATACTAATAGAGGTAATGAATTTAAAAATAGGATAATAGATGAGGTATTAAAAGAGTTTAATATACAACATTCCTTAAGTAAGAAAGGATGACTTTGTGATAATGATGTTGTAGAAGCAGGTTATAAGGCGTTAAAAACTGAGTTTATAGGAAAAAGGATATTTAAAGATATTGATGAGTTAAGTAAAGAACTAAAAGATATGAACATAACTCAACTATAATTACAAATGAGAGTGTAAATTAATTTGTGCTATAGAGCAATGCTATTTAATTATTAGATATATTATAATTAGTTAAATATTCATTATATGGGTATTTAACTCAAAAATGGTAAATCTATAAAATCCGACAAATTTGCGTGTGTGAAAAAGTCTGTAAATATAAAATAAAATAGCTTTCTATAATATTAAATTATTATAGAAAGCTATTTTATTATGGGAAAAAGAAAAGAAAAATTCAGTGAAGGAAAAAGAAATATAATAGCAGGTTTAATTGAAAGAATATGATATTCAAAGTGCTGAAGATATTCAAGATGCATTAAAAAATTTACTAGGTGGTACTATAGAAAATATGCTTAAAGCAGAATTAGATAACCACTTAGGTTACGAACCATATGAAAGAAACGAATCTTCTAATGCTAGAAATGGCAATAAATCAAAATTGGTACGAATTAAGTATGGCCAATTAGAAATTGATGTACCTCAAGACCGTGATGGAGCATTCGAACATCAACTAGTAAGAAAAAGACAAAAATATATATCTCAAAATTGAAGAAAAAATAATTTCTATGTATGCTAAAGGTCTGTCAACGCGTCAAATTTCAGAACAAGTTTACGATATTTATGGGTTTGAAATTAGTGAAGCCATGGTTTGTGATATAACCGATAGGTTGCTTCCTCAAATACATGATTGGCAACAGCGTCCGCTGAGTGAGGTCTATCCTATATTATTTATTGATGCTATACATTTTTCAGTACGAGATAATCATGTAATTAAAAAATTTGCAGCGTATATTATTTTAGGAATTAATGAGGATGGTAAAAAAGAAGTTTTAAGCATTCAAATTGGTGAAAATGAAAGTAGCAAGTACTGGTTAGGGGTTCTAAATGAATTGAAGAATAGAGGTGTCAAAGATATCTTATCCTATATGCAGATGGACTTACAGGAATAAAGGAATCTATAAGCGTAGCTTTTCTAAATACTGAATACCAAAGATGTATAGTTCATCAGGTACGTAACACTCTTAAACATGTATAAGATAAGCATAAAAAGGAATTTGCTAAGGACTTAAAATTAATTTATCATGCTGCTACTGAAGAACAAGGATACTTGATAATGTTTGAAATAACGGAAAAATGGCAGAGTCATTATCCAAATACTATTAAAAGTCTCAATAGTAGCTATCGCCGATTAAATCGCCAACGTAGTGTATTTCCAAGTGATGTATCATTACTTAAAGCCTTATATTTAGCTACATTTGAAGCAACAAAAAATGGACTATGCCTATAAGAAATTGGGGTAAAGTTTATGGAGAATTGTCTATAATGTATGAAAGAAGGCTATAATAGGTATATAAATAAATGTTCAAAAAACACCTTTTCATGAGGTGTGCTTAACATACAATTAAATAGGATTTATGTTAAATTAAGGCATATACAATTTATTACTATATCTACCCCTTAACAAAATTATCATAGAAAGCTATTTACAGAAAAACTTTCACAGCCTCATACTATCCCAATTTCTATATCTCATAGTCCACTTTTTCATTATACTTTGACTTGCTAGATAAAGCATTTTTAGCAATGATTGATCTGATGGAAAAATATATGCTATACATCCTTACAGACCTAAACCCCTTCGGGTGTATATGGTGTACTAGTTTTACTATAAAATACAGCACGTTTATTTTAACAGGAATTCGTTCTTTAGGCTCTTTATTCTCATATTAAAATGTTACACTTTTACCATCATAGTCTATTATTCTGTATTCAGATATATCTGCCCTTGCTAAATACCTTCCTATATATTTCGCTGTATACTTTACCTTTTGAATACTTCAAAGTCATTTAGTAATGTTTTATCTCATTTTTGTATATGTTTATATTAATATATTGCACATACTTTCCAACAACATCAAAACTAATGTAATAGGCTAGCAGATGAAAGCTTGAAGTCTTTAACTCCAAGCTTTCATCTGCTAGCCTATTACTCTTTTATATCCTTTTATCAAAGGTCTTTGTGGATGTATCAATGGCCACTTAACAACTTTTTCTGGCCAAGACTCTATAACTTGATTATTTCCAAGGTATATAGCAACGTGAATAATTGTTCCTGAAGTACTTTTATAAAAAACAAGATCTCCTCTTTGTGGAGTACTTACAGTCTTTAATGTAGGCAAATTCCATAAATTTCTAGACTCATATTCGTATCCTGGTTGTGTATGACGAGTTACACTTACAGGAGCTGGATCTATTCCTACAGAGTACATAGACTGTATTACTAAGCCACTACAATCTATTCCACTACCAGGAACTCCAGATGCACCAACAACATATTCTGTTCCTAAATAGGTTTCTGCTGTTCTTATCATCTGCTCAATAATATCTTTTTTAGTTGATTTACGTGTTGTTTTTACTGGCGTTACATAAGCATCTATAGAATACCATTCAGACTCACTAAACCCCATTTTTTTCCATGTAGTTAAATCTACTACACCTGTAGCTTTTAACCCATTCTTTTGTTGGAATATCTTTACCTTAGAAATAGTTTGAGGTCCTATAGTTTCCCAAACATATCCCATTCCTAACTTTCTTTGAACTTTAGCAACTCTAAGTCCCATAGTGCCTGAAACTAAGTTTTTACCTGCACCACTTACAGTTATCTTATCTTTTAATTGAATATAACCTGCAGGATTTTGAAATACTCTATCTCCTGAACCGCCATCATCTGAACCTTCGTCTGTTATGTATTCTTTACTTACATATCCATATCCATTTTTGTA
>JAVXJG010000008.1:0-67665 GCA_036647935.1 Peptostreptococcaceae bacterium | reverse complement strand
GATATTAAATCTAATCTTTTTAACTAAATTATTTATCCATTCTGCAATTCACTATTATAATTAACTCTTAGTATTTAATTTTTCTTATATAATAATAAACATAAAATATATAATCCATCATATATATAATTTAAAGGCCAAAGATTTTTTACATTCTTCGGCTTTTTCTCATTAACTTTTTCTTAATATTTTTCTTTTTATTTTACCTAGTATATGCCTAATTTTAAGTATTACCTTTTTATTAATAGATACTTTTATATTTTTCTCTATAAGCTCATTTAGATTATTATTATTAAGTTCGTTAAAAAATTGCTCTCTCTTTATATTATATTTAACTGGTCTAACAATAGATGGATTACAAGATATTCCATAATCTAAATCAGTTTCAATTCTTTCCATATCATCGCTAACCTTGTCAAATATATCTTGTCCTTTTTTACTATTAACCAGTATTAAAGAAATACCTTTATCATCATTAAATTCTGAGTGTTTACTTTGTACTCCCCAATAATCCGCTAAAGTTATATCGCTATTACTCGTAAAATTCTTTGCTTTACAGTCATAACATGACGGTCTTAAATATAAATCATTTAAGAATCCATCGCTATATATATTCTCTCTATGAATTTTATCTTCTTTTTTTCCATTTTTAAAACTTATTTTGTATCTATAATTTGCCCATCCATTGCTCTTATCTCTGAATGTTATCTCTTCTATATCCGAATTATATTCTTTCTTTAAATTAGATTTATATATATCAAATACTAATGGACTCGGGACTCCATGACAAACTATATCTACTACTATTAAATTATTATAACTTTTTCTTAAAAAAAGATTTAATCCTTTTATCTGACACGGTGTCCCACTAAACAATACTATTCTACCTTCATCTAAATATTGTTTAGCATCCTTATAAGTATTACCTATCTTACTTTGAACATATTTAGATCCTCTGAATTTTTTACATCCTTCAATTGTAGTAGCTTCACTGTGTTCAACTTCAAAATTTTTATTAAATCCTGCTCCAAATACAACACCATTATTTTTTATCACATAGTTACATAGACTTGTAAAAACACCACCCGAAGAACTACTTAATCTAATTTTTTCATTCTTATTTTTACATGCATATGCTTTTATATTAAACTCTTCTATTTTAGTTTCACTTATAACTGGACATACTTTTTCACACAATCCACAGTCTATACATATATCTTTATTAACTTTTGGGTACCAAAAACCCTCATTATCTATATTCATATCTATACATTGTTTGGGGCATACATTTGTACATGCATAACACCCACAGCATTCTGATTTTACTTTTATATCAATCATACTTAACCTCTCACTATCTTAATCTTCCTAAAAATCTTTTTTAGTGGATTTATTATTAAATTCTTTTCATAGTCATTCATAGCTATTTTTATCATTAGCACTCCATAGATAATTGTAAATATTAATCCTTTAGCAACTAAATAAATAAACCCTGTTCCTACGGTTAATAAATTTATTATACTACCAAAAATCAAACTAATTACTACTGGTACACTCATACTCATTATATTGCTCCAAAAGCTAGGTATATCAATATTTATTTTTTTATAATAATAAATATTAATTATTATTCCATTACCTATAAAGAAACAAATACCACTAGCAAGTGCACATCCAAATCCACCCAATGCTTTTGCTAAAGGTATACTTATTATTACATTAAGTATTGCTATTCCTATATATAAATTTGACCTAAACTGATGCATATTTTTGGCCTGAAGTATCGTTATTCCCAAGTTCTGTATAAGTGGTATTGTCAAAGGTATCATGACTACTAAGGCTATATAATACGATGTGTCATATCCACTTCCTGCCCATATACTTATAAAGTCTTGTCCTATCAGAATAAAACCACATATTATAAATGATAAAATAATATATTGCACTCTTCCTATTTTTATAAATAAATCTGATATTTCTTCATCTGATGCATTTTTTGTTATCATCTGCGTTATCCTTGGCAAGAAAACTCCTGATATAGCTGTAGAGAATGACATATAATATGTATTAAACTGAGATCCTATAGCATATATCGATACCATCGTTGTTCCAGAAACTACACCTAATATCAATTGATCTGTGCCCCAATATATTTTATCTACTATCATATTTAAGAATATAAAGAATGAGTATCCAAATATCTCTTTGAATAGTAATAAGTCGATATTATTAAATTTAATTTTAATTTTTAAAACTCTAAAACAATAATATACATTTACTGATATATATATAATATTTATAGTAGTTGTAGCTACTATCATTCCTACTGATTTATAACCCATGAATAGTAGTGGTAGCATCACAAATGGATTTATTATACTTCTTACTATTCCTAATATCTTCTGGAAAGTAAATTTTTCATAGGCTGTAACTATTGCTCCAAATATTCCAAATGGTAATGATATTGCCATGTTAAATACCATTATCATTATTAGAGTTTTTATAGTACCTTGCTCTTCTATTGATAATGAATTTGAGAATATATTTTGTATATTAGCAATTATTACATATCCTGCTCCTATTACTATAAGTGCTATTATTGAGTATACTATTACTAGCATACCATTTAGGTTATACTCACCATCTTTATCTTCTAATACCCTATATTTTGCAGTGTATCTTACTATGGCATTTCCTAATCCAAAGTCTAGTACTCCTAAGTATCCTATTACTGAGTTAGCTAGTGTGTATAGTCCATATTCTGATTGTCCTAATAATCTTAGCATTATAGGTGTATATAAAATTTGTATAAATGTCCCTAAAAATAGAGCTAGATATGATAATACTGCCCCTGACTTTAATTCATTTTTTTTCATCAATTCTGACCTTTCTTAAACTTCCATATCTAAATACAATTATCTATTAACTATTTCTTTTTATTAGAAATATCTAAAGCATTTTTTAGAAAAGATAAACTTTCATTTTGTTTTATTTTCAAAATTTCATAACTTTTTTTATAGTCACATGAAAAAACATCTCTTATACCCTCTAATGAATTTACTTTTCTATCTTCTTGCTCAAATGTACTTAATAATGTATCTAGTCTAGAATTCATACTTTTCATACCTTTGGTATTTCTATCAAATACATAGAATGGCTTATTAAAAATCATTGAAAATACACAAGCATGGAATGAATCTGTAAGTACTATTTCTGCATGATTAAATAAATATAAAAATTCACTTGGCCCACATGCATAAAAATTCTTTTCTTCTATATCATTCATATTAATAACTTTCAAATTCTTTTCTTCTTCTATCTTTTTTATTTCATGCTTTAACTGTTCTGATTTTTCACCTAAAAAATATGTCAATATATATTTTTCTTTTATCATTTTCTTAGGTTTTTTCTGTATTTCACCCCATTCTTCTTTACTTAAAAGTAATGTAGGATCTAGAACTACTTCTGACTCTCTCTTCGTTAATTCTTTTATTATTTCTGCTCCTTGATTTTCTCTTACTGATAAATGTTTTATATGATTTATACCGCTACATATTCTGTCTTTCCATTCTTCATCAATATTAGAAATCCCAAAACTTGGAGCATAACTAATTGTTTTATTATAATCAGCAAATTTCAAAAAATCTTTGTCTTTTGCATGTCCAAAATCATAATTCCAGATTTGGTCACTTCCCACTATAAAGTAATCAAATTCATTATTTATTTCTTTTAAATTATCTAAGTTAACATATTTGTTAGATATATTTTTATTAGTGAATATTTCAAATGAAACATTTTTTCTATGGTTCAAATTTTTCATACCTAATATTTTCTTTATAACTAACTTAATTTGTTTCTTTAATATATTTTCACTATAATCCCATAGAGTTACACTATCTAACCCTAAGTTGCTTACTGCCTTATACAGAGCATAGTTCTGTAATCTATTTCCATAATTACTATTGTCACAAATAGTTACAATTGCTGTATTTTTCATACTAATGACCTCCAAACATTCACTTTTTAATATTAAATCTACTTTTTATGTTTATATAATATAATTTAATTTCTAACTTAAGTCTCTTATTAATTATACATAGAGCATCTATGTATAGCTTATTACTGAACCCAGTTATAATTTATTTATAAAATCTTCATCGCTATATTATAATAAATATATAAGTATATTCTGCAATGATATTTAATAGCTATTAGTGATATTTTTTTTCTAAATGTACAGTCTTTGACATCTAATTCTTCTAGTATACTAACCAACCTTTTATCTTTGCATAAATTTCCAATTGTCTTTATTCTTTCTAATTGAACTTTTGGTGATTGCATATGTACTTCATTTATAATTGAAGATATAATTGAGTTTACATACCTTGTGTCTAATCGACCTTTCATACTTTCATAAATATTTTCTTTTTTTAATAGCTCCTCTATTTTTGATATTACTTCATTATTTATATCACTTATGTTATCTCTATATCCATTAACAGCAGAAAATTGATGTATAATATAATGATAATAGGTGTTAGTATCAATAACTATACGCTTACTTTTCAAAAAAATATTTATAGAGAATATAAGATCTTCCATAAATGGTATTCCTTCAATAAATAGTATATTATATCTATTTATTAATTCTTTTTTAATTAATAATCTCCATACACTTCCCATTATAACCTTTGTATTACTATTTAAGTTTTTGGGTCCTATTAGCCCAGATATAACATCTTTAATAATATCCGATTTATTTAATATTTCTTTTTTTATATCTAATTTTATCGCTTCGCTTCTATTTTTACTATCTATAGTATAATTACATATTGATACATCTGAATATGTATCTACTATTTTTTGATACATATTTTTATACATATCCTTTTCTATCCAGTCATCCGGATCTATAAACCCTATAAATTCTCCACTAGCTATCTTTAAACCGGCATTTCGAGCAGACGATACCCCTCCATTAACCTTATTTATTACTATAATCCTTGAGTCTAATTTCTGATATTCCTTGCATATTTGCAAACTGTCATCATTAGATCCATCATTCACCAAAATAATTTCTATATCTTTCATTGTTTGGTTTATTAAACTCTCTATACTCTTCTTCAGATGCTTTTCTACATTATATACGGGTACTATAACACTTATTAATGCCATATAATATCCTCTCTTTACTGTAATTCTATGCCCATAAATGTATTATTTTGAACAACCACACTAATTTATGATTTTAAGCTTTCTTATTACTTTTAATTAATATCCTTAATTTGCATAAAAATTCTTTTCCAAATAATTTAACTATTATTTTTTTCACTACTTTTTTTAATTTAATACTCCTAGGTAACCAACTTACAAGAAATAGATGTTCACAATAAGTGTTTTCTGTATTCCCTTTTATACAATTACCATAATCATAAGGTGAGAAATATTCTTGTGGGTATATACTTATGCCATCGACCATCTGAAATTTACCATCCCTTTTCAGGCCTTTTCTCTCTAATATACTTGTCAGCTTTTGTACATTTGTTGTTAAGTCTAGTGACATATCTTCATTATAAAAACTTATATTCTTATATTGTTCTAAAAACTCTTTTATCAGTATATAACCCTGTACTACCGCAATAAAACTAGTTGCTATATATTTATCTTGTTCAAAGCCTAGTATACATTTATTGTCTGATAATAAGTCATTAAAGGACTTATAAACTTCTACATCAGTATCCATATAAATTCCACCATACTCATATAAAGCATTTATCCTTGCATAATCACTTACATATGCAAATTTACCCGATTCATATGCTTGTTTTACATATTTATTGCAATTTATATCAAAATTATTTTCATTCCATTCCATAAATTCATAGTCACTTAAGACTTTATTCCAACTTGATATACACTCTTTTACTTTACTCGGCTTATCTTTTCCTCCAAACCAACAATAGTGTATAATTTTAGGTATTTTACCATTATTCATTTAAATCTCCTTATTATTTATCATATTCTAACTAGTACCAAATATTTAATATCCTACTTCCATATCCCATTCCACCCCAAGCAATTACCATTTGATAGTAGAAATAAAATAAGTAACATACTACCATTAAATAATTAACTAACCTACGCTCTTTTTTATCTTCTGATATGTTTTTTATAAGCCAAGGAAGAAGAATTAAGTTATAAAGCGAGAAATATATTGGAAGTCTCCCTAACATAATCCCACTTTTAGCAATTTTAGAAATAATATATAAGCCAGTTGCTATAAGAGACATATTTATACTAAGTTTAATAACTGGTGTTAATTTATACTTTATCTTATTTCTAAATATAAATGCTATTATTATTGGTACTGATTCTACTAATATTCTAATCAAACTAGTTCCATCATCCGTACTTTTAAATTCATCTATCGAACTAGAATAATCTGAGTTTTGAATTATTACATCTAGTATACTTGTAAATTTATTTGTAAATAGTATTATCAGTATAATCACAGTTATAAATATTAATGTTCTTTTACTCCACGGTTCTTCTTTTGCTATGAAATACATCGGAATTAATATTAATGCCGATTTATGAAAAGTGGATAATAAAACTATTATCACTATATAAAGTAATGTTCTTTTTTTTAATATTAAACTCGTACAACTAAATATAATAGCTGCCACTAAAAATTGTCTCATTCCATTAAACATCCAAGAAAATTGAGTTGAGGCCACAAATAAAAATGTACTTATTCCAAAATTACAAGAATATTTATACAATGGATACATAATACCTACCCCACTAATAACTGCAATTATACTTAGCCAAATATTAGGATTCTCTGATATATATGTCTTTACAAATATTGAAAAAAATCTAAATCCTGGCTCCCTTGCCTCTTGATTCATTATTATATCCTTTGCATCCGACATGAATGGATATTGATTAAACATTCTTATATATGCGCCTGTATCTGCAACACTTGTACGATACCCTGCAAAAAATATGATTATAGAAAATATAGTAATGGCCATTATAATATTCACTCTATTCTCATATAAATTACTATCTATACATACTTTTTTTGAAGTAATTTGCGATAATATACCAAATAGAATAACCCAACCTAGTATAATCCAGTATATTAACATTACTTTGCTTCTCCTCTATTTTTGAATTTAACTATTAAATATAATATTATACCTAATGGACAAGCTAATATGGTTAATAACTTATTAGGAGATTCCCTTATGAAATGTTTATTTTTTATCAAAATGCTACTAGATATATAATGTACACTATTTTTAAATCTAGACTTTAATTTTTTATCATATTTCATATGAACCTTTCTCATAAAAGCAAATCCTCTAGGATTTCTATAATATTGTGTGAACATATTCATACTCGATCCATCTTCCATATATTCAACAGTGCATACAGGCTTATTTAAAATTAACAATTCATATTCTCGGTCTGCTAATATATATTTATAATCTAACGGAACAAATTTTTCACTTTTATACTCAGGATATTGTGGGTATTTTTTCATTATATCGGTTCTATATATAAGCTTTTTATCCCCCTTACCCCCATCATTATAAAATCCACTCAATGTTGTACTTTTTTTCTCTTGTAGCATAGTTCCTATTATTTCACCATTTTTATAATTATCAAGTGCAATTATTCCAGAATACTTATTGCCACCATCTGCTTTCCAAAATTTTGTAATAAGCTCCACTGCATTATCCGGCATAAAATCATCTGAATCTATACATACATTTAGTTCTGTTTCGATTAGCTCATAAGCTATATTATGTCCTGTATGCATTCCTCCATTTTTTTTATATATATATTGTATTTTAAATCCATTCTCACATTCAATCCAATGCTCTACTATTTCTTTTGTATTATCACTAGATCCATCATCTATTATTAGCCATACAAAGTCCTTACAAGTTTGTCTTAATAGACTTTCGTAACATAAATGTAGTGTATAAGCCCTGTTATATGTTGGTGTAAATACTGTTAACATTGCCATAAATATACTCCTCCCTATACTAATAATTTTTAATATAAAAATCTTCTAACCACTTTGCATTAGATTTTATATCAAATCCTTTTTTTACTATACTTTCCTTTGTGTTTTTTCTATCGTAATTACTATTTACTATTTTATCCGCCCAATAAGTAGGTTGTTTTTCTAAACTTATTACATCTACATTATGAGTAATGATACATTGGCTTGGAACTTTATCCGAAATAAAACATTTGAGACCTGATGATTGTGCTTCCACCATAGTTACTGGTAAACCTTCATATAAAGACGGAAATAAAAACACATCCATAACTTGCATTATATCATTTACATCATCTCTAACTCCAAGAAACTTAATATCTTCATAAATTTTTTTATTTATAGCAATCTTCTCTATATCTGCTCTAAGGCTTCCATCTCCTACTAATAACAGTACACTATCCTTTTTTATTTTCTTTATTTCTTCAAATATTTCTATGATAAATTTATGATTTTTAGGAGTATTAAATCTACCTACATGTCCAATTACCAATTTATCATTTATACCTAATTTAAGTTTAGTTTTCTCTGACTTATTTTTATTATATATATATAATTCCGTATCAATAGCATTATTTAGTACAGTAAAATCATTAGTATTAAACATCCACTTTCCTGCCTCATATCCACATGCGAATAATTCATCAGCATATTTTGCAATATTCCTTTTTGCAATAATTTTAATCATATATTTAATGTTCTTATCCTGACTTGTATTGTGAGCATGTGCAATAGTAAATGCTACTCCATGCTTTTTGGCATATTTAAGGGGTACTGAACTAAGACAATCTTGATGACAATGAACTATTCTATACTCCTTATGTTCTTTAAAAAACTCATCTAATTTTTTTAAATATAAAGTACTGAAAGGATTTAACTTTGGAAGTCTATATATCTTTCCACCTAAACGTTCAATTTCGTCATCATAGTCAGCTTTTTCATCTCTATGTATAAGAAAATCAAACTGGACTTTCGATCTATCAATATTTCTATAGTAATTCATTATCATAGTTTCAAGACCACCACGTCCCATATATGTAACAATATGGAGTATTCTTATCGGTTCATTCATCTTTCTATCTCCTTAACTGTTAACTCTACAACTTTCCTTTTATCGAAAACTTCCTCTATATGATATCTACTATATTTACCCATAGACATCTTTTCTTTATAAGAAAGCTCTATAAATTTCTTTATCTTGTCATAAATATCATTGCTATCTTTAACATTGCAAGTCCATCCATTTTCACCTTCAACTACAGCTTCTCTGCATCCCGGTATATCACTAGTAATAAGAGTTCTACCTATCGCCGCTCCCTCTAAAAGAACATTCGCCATACCCTCATGATAAGATGGAAGTATAACACAGTGAGCATCTTTTAAAAAAGGAACAACATCACTTTGGTACCCATAATATTTTATAAGATTATCTTCTTCAAGTTTTTTAATTACTCCACTATAATCATCTTCAAACCATCCTATAAACCCAAACTCTACATTTTTATACTTAGATTTTGCCTTTTTTATAGCCTCAAAAAGTTCATCAACTCCTTTTTCAGCCATAATTCTACCTATAAATAAAAACTTAACTATTTCATCTGGTGGCATTTGACTAAATACAAATTGTTCAAGGTTCACTCCTGCTCCATTCATAACCACTGCTTGTTCTTTTGTAATGGTTTTATCATCTATTAAAACCTGTGCATTCATTTTATTTTCAAAAAATACTGACTTTGCAGATTTAAAGGATAACTTATACAGTGTACTCACTATTTTTTTCACTAATCCTTCCTTATAGTATGCACTCCCGAGTCCAGTTACATTAGCTATGAACTCACACTTGTAAAATTTAGTTGCTAATCCTCCATAAGCATTCGGCTTTATAGTATATGATATAACCGTATCAGGTTTTTCTTTTTTTAAAAGCCTTACATAATCAATAAATAATGTGAAATCTTTTACAGGGTTCAAACTTTTCCTATCTATATTTGTTACTATAGCTCTTGCTCCTAGTTCTTGTATTTTTTCTATATTTTTTGAGTCTGGAAGGGAAACTATTACTTCATGCCCTCTTTCAACTAAACTCATAATTAATTCTCTTCTAAACTTATATATAGTTACAAAATGATTTGATAAAATTAAAATCTTTTTTTTCATAGTATTTATCCGGCTACCTATCTAATTGCCAGACTCCTCTCTTTTACCTTCTACTACTCCCTCTTTATTAAACACCTTCAATAAAGTATTTAAAACTATCTGTATATCAAATATCATAGATCTTCTCTCTAGATATTGTCTGTCAAACTCCACCTTGTCAGGTATCTCAAGCTCATCACGACCATTTATCTGCGCCCATCCACTTACACCTGGATATAATTTATGAACTCCTTTTTCTGTTCTTAGTTCATTCAAATCATCCTGATTATAAAGTGCAGGTCTAGGTCCAACAAACAACATATCACCTTTTACTATATTTATTAACTGTGGTAATTCATCCAAACTAGTTCTTCTTAAAAATCCACCAATCTTAGTTATAAATATATCTGGATCATCTAATAAATGAGTAGCTACATCCGGTGTATCTGTTCCCATTGATCTAAACTTGTATATAATAAAGTTTATATTATCCTTACCAACTCTTTCTTGTCTAAAAAATATTGGTCCCTTTGATTCCAATTTGATTAGTATTGCTACAGCTAAAAACAAAGGAGAAAATATAATTAGTGATATTAGCGCTATTAGTCTTTGTAGTAAATTATACATTTACAACCTCCTTCATGTTAGCTTCTTCTGGTCTTATATATGTGCTTACAAACTGCCTCATAACAGTATCAATAAGCTCCGTTTCCTCATTATCAACAATCCTTCTCAGAATCGCTAAATGTTTCTCTACACTATCCGTATTAATATATACAGGCTTACCAATATATATCTTCTTGTTCTCTGTACTCATAATCCCTTCTTCTGCCATAAGAAGCTCCTCATACAACTTCTCCCCAGGTCTAAGCCCAGAGTACTCAATCTTGATATCAACCCCAGGCTCAAAACCACTAAGCCTAATCAAATTGTTAGCAAGATCAACAATCTTAACAGGTTCACCCATATCAAGTATAAATATCTCTCCACCCTTTGCCATAGCACCAGCTTGCAACACTAGTTGCACTGCCTCAGGTATAGTCATAAAGTATCTTATAATATCAGGGTGTGTAATAGTAATTGGTCCACCCTCCATGATTTGCCTTTTAAATAATGGTATAACACTTCCATTACTTCCAAGTACATTACCAAACCTTACCGCTACAAACTCAGTCTCACTTTTTTCATTTATAGTCTGTATTATCATCTCAGCAGCTCTCTTTGTCGCACCCATAATATTAGTAGGATTCACAGCCTTGTCTGTAGATATTAACACCATTCGCTTTACTCTATATTTATCTGCAAGCTTTGCAACATTTAAAGTACCAAATACATTGTTCTTTATTGCTTCACTTGGACTTTTCTCCATTAGTGGTACATGCTTATGTGCTGCTGCATGGAATACTACTTCAGGCGTATACTCTTTAAATATTTCATCCAATCTAACTTTCTCTCTTACCGAAGCTATTATTGTAGTTAAATTAAGACTATTTCCATATTTTCTTATTAGCTCCTGTTGTATAGCATAGGCATTGTTTTCGTAGTTATCTAATATTATTAGGTGCTTAGGTACAAAACTAGCAATCTGTCTACACAATTCACTACCTATACTTCCACCGCCACCAGTAACTAGCACTACTCTATTTTGTACATATTGAGTCATTTCTCCTAAATTAACCTTTATTGGGTCTCTACCTAATAAGTCTTCTATATCTACGTCTCTTATTTTTTTGATATCAACACTACCATCTATTAGTTCAAAAATTCCTGGTATTGTCTTTAGTTTACATTTTGTATCTTTACATTTTTCTATAATTTCTTTTTTTCTTTCATTAGTTACATTAGCCATCGCTAGTATGATTTCGTCAATTGATTCTCTTTCTACTATGTTTTTTATATCTTTTATTTTTCCTAGGATTTTTACATTGTGTATTCTTCTTCCTAGTTTGTTGATGTCATCGTCTATTATTCCAACGGGTATTTTCCCTAGCTGTGGATTTTCTTTTAATTCGTTGATTATGATTTCTCCAGCACTTCCTCCTCCCACTACTAGGACTCTCGTGTCGCTATCTTTTAACATTGTTCTTCCTTTTATTCTTCTTCCAGTTCTATAGCTTAATCTTAATCCGCCTGTAAAAGCTATTATTAATATTGTAGTTACTATATAAAATAGTATTGAGTATTTCATTCCCATAAGGTTATTTATTAAGTAAAGAGGCAATACATATACTGTACATGCTACTAGTATAGATACCATTTCTTCTTCCCCTGCATATCTCCATAGACTTGAGTAGCATTTAAATATAGAAAATGATATTGTATTAAGTAGTATATATATTGTTAATGGTATTATTATGCCTGTTCCAAGTAGTGTTGGTTTTCCACCTGTTAACAATATTGCTACTAAAGTGGATAATAGTATACTACATATATCTGCTATCCATAATACGAGTTGTCTTACTTTATAAGTGTTTAGAACCTTACTTAATAGACTGTTTTTATGAGGATTTGTTTTTTGAATTTCCATTTTATCCCCCTATATATTTTATTTGTTTTTTTTATCATTTGAATCTTGGTAGTAATAGTTATAATAATCATAACTTCCACCATTCGCTTCATACTTGTTAAGCACTACACCAAGTATATTTGCACCTATCTTTTCTAATCTTTCCTTAGATATCTTTGCCATCTCTATATCTGTATCCTGTGATCCTACTACAAATATAGTCCCATCTGTATATCTAGATATTATCCCAGCATCTGTCACTATCCCTATTGGCGGTGCATCTATAAATATATAATCATAATACTCTCTTAAACTCTCCACAAACTCTTTCATCCTTTTAGAAGATAAAATCTCCGATGGATTTGGAGGCATCTTACCGCATGTTAATATGTGTAGATTTTTCTCCTTAGTATTGTGTATACACTCTACAAGTGTCTTGCTATTTAATAATATATCCGTAAGCCCTTGTATATTACTTATTCCAAACATCCTGTGAACACTTGGGTTTCTTAAATCCCCATCAATTATAAGTACCTTTTTTTCTAAATTTGCAAAACTTACTGCTAAATTTGATATTACAGTAGTTTTTCCTTCGCCTTGCTTACTACTAGTTACATTTATTACTTTTAGCTCTTTATCCAAATTAGAAAACTCTATACTAGTTCTTATCCCTCTATATGCTTCTGCTATAGGAGACTTTGGATTATTCATTGTTATTATTTTATTCATATCTCATCCCCCCTTATTTTTCAGTCTCTTCTTTTGGTATTACTCCTAGTATAGGTAGCCCTAGGTGTCTTTCTATATCTTGCGGTGTCTTTATTTTATTGTCTAAGTATTCCATTATAAACACTACAAATAACCCTATCATTAATCCAAGTACTGCTGCTATTGCTACATTCATCATCTTATTTGGCTTTATAGGGTTTGTTGGTACTATAGCTTTATCTATTACTTCTACACTGTTTGCTTTTGTAATTCTTTTAGCTTCTTTTGTAAATACTTTAGGTATTTCATTTGCGATGTTCCTAGCTTTGTTTGCGTTTGTATCTTGTACGCTTATGTTTATTATTTGAGTATCCTTAACTGGCGATACTGTTATTTTTCCTGATAACTCTCCATATGTCATTTCTAGATTTAAGTTATTTATTACCGATTCTAAAACTGTTCTTGATTTTATTATTTCTCCGTATGTAACTGCTAATTTTTGAGTTACATTAATTTGATCCCCTGTTACAGTTTGCGTATCGCCTATTTTATCAGTATTTACTATTAAAGTTGTATTTGACTGATATACTGGCTTTAATACAAAGAAACTTACTATAGCACTTAATACTATTGCAACACCTGTTATAATTGCTATTATCCAAAATCTTTTTTTAATTATGGCGAAATATTCTCTTAAGTCGATTGTTTCTTCCATCATTCTCCTCCAATTATATGTAATTTTTGATTTTTCTACTATGAAAATATAACATAATCAGAGCTATTTGTATATCTTTTCGACAAAATCAGACCTTTTTCCCTTCAGTCCTTTTTATTCCAATCACTATCTTTCCTTTATTTTTCAATGTTTCTTAATATTTTTCATCTGAAGTAATTCTAAGTATTTTCTAACTAAAAAAAATTAGCCCATATGGACTAATTTTTTCTATTTGGATATTTTATGTTTTATATAGATACATGCTCCTCCCAATAAGGCCCCTGTAGAATCTACCATTACATCTCTTATCTCTCCACTTCTTCCTTCTATAAACAGTTGATGAATTTCATCAGTACATGCATATAAAGCAGTATAGATAAATGATAGTATCATTAATTGTTTTATATTTTTCTTGTCATCATACATACTCATATATAGTAGTATCATTAAAACAAAATATAAAAACATATGGGCACTTTTACGGATAACAAACTCACCCACTCCTATATTCATAAGATGTGTAATTGTAGCACCTATATAAGGTATCTTTTCTAAAAAGCTTACCAAATCCCCTGATTGCATTGCTGATACAGTGGCTGGTTGATTTGACATGTAAAAAATTAATCCCATCCAAAGTATTGCCGCTATTAAATATATCCTTTTGTTCACTTTTTCTCAACTCCCTATATTCATACTAATTGTTTTTTTAATATATTTGATTATATCACACATATCATCAGTGATATTATACTCTATACTAAACATTTTTGAATATAAGTAGCTACTTCTATTTTTTAAATATTCCAAATGGCTTTCCTACTGGTAAAAATACTCTTCCAAAATGAGCATTTAAAACCGCAGCACCACAACCATAGAAAGAAACTATTGCTATTAAAAGTTCTGAGTATGCAGCTATCATATGTGAAGTATCTGGCATTATTCCAAATGATGTTAATGTAAGACCTATAAATAAAAAGTCTATTAATACAAATATTATGAATAATACCTTATGAGTTTCCATTGATCCAATTGTCATAAACAATGTAAATATTAAATACCCTAAATATGCAAATCCTAGTTGTTTTGTATCAACTCCCATGGCCAATTTTTCTCCTAATACTCCATTTTGTATAAGCCATGTAAATGCTACTGCATACCAAAAGAATGCATACGCTCCAAATGCTGTTGCTCCAAATACATTGTTGTGTTTAAAATCATTGATACATGCAAACAATTGTGCACTTGCTCCTAAAAATAATGCCCATGGTATTATTAGTGATACACCTGATGTTAATCCAAGTTTTTGAGATGATGCTACCAATGTTATTATTGCTAATCCAAAAAGCCCTAGTGCAGATGGATCTGCTACTACTATTTTAACTTTATTTTCCTGCATGTTATTACCTCCTAATTATAGATTAATTATCCTATTATATTTTTAATTTTTCACTATACATAGAAGTTTTATACATACATTACAAAATTCAAAATAAACAATGCTGTAAGTACATACATGGTTGGTGATGTCTCTTTATAATTACCGCACACAACTTTTAGCAATGTGTATGCTATAAATCCAAATCCAACCCCATTTACAATATTGTATGTAAATGGGATTATGCTTATCATGATAATCAATGAAATATTGTCTATAAAATCACCTTTTTTCATGTCAAAAAAGGTTTCTATCATAATTATACCAATAAACATAAGTACTGCACTTATAACACCATTAGGGATAAGTTTTAATATTGGTATTAAAAATAAAGAGAGTAAAAAAAGTATCCCAGATGTAAATGCTGCTACCTTGCCTTTTCCTCCTACACTTATTCCCGAGAAATTTTCTGCTGCTACTATAGTTGGACTAGTACCTAGGGCTCCTGCCAAGATGTTTGATAGCGCCGATACTTTAAATGATTTTTGAAAATCATCTTCTTTGTTTATAGCTAATAGTTGACCATATAAAAGTCCCATATTTTCAAATACTATCACTATTGTTATAGAAAATACTGCAATAATAAATGGTGTTGTTAATATATTTTTAAATGACATCTTTAAAAATACTTCAGAAAATGCTCCTATGTTAAAACTAGTAAAATTTAAATTTTCTAAAGTAGTAACTCCAATAATAAGTGATACTATACTCCCTATTATCATACTTATAAATAGGCCACCGTTTACTTTTTTCACATTAAGAATTATTATTATAAGCAGGGTTATGATACTCAATATTGTTTCTCTGTTTGACAAATCACCTAATCCAATCATGGTACTTTCATTTAATACTACTATCCCACTTTTTTGGAGTCCTATAAATAAAATCAAAAATCCTACTCCAACTGTTATTCCGTGTTTCAATATGTCTGGTATAGATTTCATAAGTATTTGGGTAAGTTTAGTGCATGCTATTATCCCAAAAATTATTCCACTTATAAATACAGTTCCTAGTGCTTCTTGCCAAGATAGACCCATTGACTGTACTATCATGTATGTGAATAATGAGTTTATTCCCATACCTGGTACAATTACAAATGGAGTGTTTGATATTAGTCCCATAAGTATTGTTGATATACTGCAAGTAATTATAGTGGATATCATGGCTGCATCTTGGCTTATTCCTGCATCAGATAAAATAAGAGCATTTGTCATTATTATATATACACTAGCTATAAATGTTGTGATTCCTGCCAATATCTCTGTTTTTATATTTTCTTTTTTAGTATTATTCATATTAAATATTTATCCTTTTCTGTATTATTTTGTCCCAACTCTCTATATTATTTTTATAGTATTAGATTTCCCATAAGAAGCCGATGAAAAACGTTAATAAATAAATATTTTTTAGCCATAAAAATTTTCTTTTATATTTATAATTAAGTTAAGATACTAATAAATTTGAAATTGGGGGAATTATTATGAAGTTTGAATGTTTTTATTATCCTAGATTGTCTGACTCAGGAGAACTTATACATAGCAACGAATACTTGAAGGAATTTGATTTTGGCGATACTGTTCCATCAAAAACTCTCTACTATAACTATGGAAAAAGATATGCAATATACCATTTGGGAGATTTTTATGCGGTTGAAAATGGAATTTTAAAAAAATCTATCACAATTAAAGATTTAAAATATCCTCTAAATTTAGTTTTCAATAAGGGTACACAGCTTACTATATTTTCCCCTAGCGAATTATCATCAGTTAGGCTACTTCTAAAAGGAGAGCATGAGTCAGAGAAGGAACTTGGAGATTTATTTTATCTATCTACTATGTTAAATAGACAAATAAAATCTATTCAATATAAAGTTATGTCAGATCTTACTAACAGCTCTAGGGATTCAATCTATATAAATCAAGAATTAGAATTAAGAACTAAAAATCTCCTAAGTGATTTAAAAATAGTTGAGGGTAAATTTTATAGCTTAACTATAGATAATCCATTATTGAAGGATTCGTATCTAAACTATATGAATTTTGGAAATCAAGAGGATTTATTAGAGCTGGCTATTCATAAATATTTCTTAACTGATACTGATGAGTACAAGGATTATATTGTTAAGCATTTAGTTTGGCAATCTAAGCCTATATATCCAAAGTTTAAGCTTGACCATCTTATAAACTCTTGCAACTACAGGTCATTATAATATGTTTTTTATTAACTGCTGTAAAATAATATTTTATAGCGGTTTTTTTGTGATATTATTATATTTATAGAAAATAATAATACATATGAAGGGAATATTTTAAAATGAATTGGATAGAACAGATAAAATCTTATGCTCCTTATAATTATCAAGAAACTAAAGATAAAGAGTTAATATTAGAATGTATTTCTAATTACCCTAATATACTTACACGAGATAATGTTATATGCCACATTACTAGTTCTGGGTATATAGTTAACAAAAGCAGAGATAAAGTTCTTATGATTTATCATAATATTTATAAGTCTTGGTCTTGGACTGGTGGACATGCTGATGGTGATTTAGATTTACTTGAGGTAGCTATTAAGGAAGCTAAAGAAGAGACAGGTCTTGTAAATGTTAAACCTATTAATACTGATATATTATCTCTTGATTCTTTGACGGTACAAGGGCATTATAAAAAAGATAAATACGTATCTTCTCATTTACATTTATCTGTTGCATATTTACTTGAAGCTGATGAAAAAGATGAACTTATTGTTAATGAAGATGAAACTAGCGGTGTTAAGTGGATTGGTATGGATGAAATATCTAAATTTTGTAGCGAGCCATATATGATTGAAGTATATAATAAGTTTAATGAAAAAATAAAAGCTCTATAACATAAAACAGGGAAATGATAATTCTTTTAAATTATCATTTCCCTGTTTATATGTTTAATACTTATCTATTTCATTTAATAACTCTTCTACTAAATTATCATTTTTGATTTTTCTAATTATTTCGCCTTTTTTGAAAAGTAATCCTTCACCTTTCCCTCCAGCGATTCCAATATCAGCTTCTCTAGCTTCTCCAGGACCATTTACAGCACATCCCATTATAGCTACTGTTATATTTTTTTCCATCTGTCCAATTTTTTCTTCTACTTTATTAACAACATCGATTAAGTCTATATTACATCTTCCACATGTAGGGCAAGATATGACTTTTATCTTATCATTTAAGAAATCTAAACTTCTAAGAATTTCCTTACCTACAACAACTTCTTCAGTAGGATCTCCTGTAAGAGAAATTCTTATAGTATCTCCTATCCCTTTAAGAAGGAGAGCTCCTACTCCAATAGAAGACTTTATAGTTCCTTTTTTTATACTTCCTGATTCTGTTATGCCTATATGAAGAGGATAGTCTACCTTCTTTGATATAAGTTCATAAGCATCTATTGTCTTATAAATATCAGATGATTTAAGAGATATAACTATATTATAAAAGTCTAAATCCTCTAATATTTTAATATGTCCCATTGCACTTTCAACTAAAGCTTCTGGTGTTGCAAAACCGTATTTTTCAAGAAGTTCTTTTTCTAAAGATCCTCCATTAACACCAATTCTTATCTTTAGGTTTTTCTCCCTACACTTTTCAACTACCATTTTTACTCTATCTATATTACCTATGTTTCCTGGATTAATTCTAACTCCATCAACACCTTGGTCTATAGCTTCAAGTGCTAATCTATAATCAAAATGTATATCTGCAATTATAGGAATATTTACAGCTTCTTTTATCTTACTAATATTTTTAGCAGCTTCCATATCAGGAACAGCCACCCTAACTATATCACATCCAACACTTTCAAGGGCTTTGATTTGTGCTATAGTCTTTTCACTATCTCTAGTATCAGTATTAGTCATAGATTGTATACTTATAGGATTATTTCCTCCTATTTTTACATTTCCTACACTAACTTCTTTACTTTGTCTTCTTATATAAGTCATTTCTTCACCTTCTAGCCTAAATTAGTCTTAATATATCTTTATATGTTACAAATACCATAAGCAACATTAACATCCCAAATCCTACCATATGTATCATAGCTTCTTTGTTAGGGTCTAGTTTTTTACCACCTCTAATAGCTTCTATACCTAAAACTACTAATCTACCTCCATCTAGCGCAGGTATTGGTAGTAAATTTAATATACCTAAGTTTAAACTAATAATAGCTCCTATATAAATTACGTTTATAATCCCTGTCTTGGCTGCATCTGATACTATACTTATAACGCCAATAGGTCCTGCAACAGCATTTCCAGCTCCTCCTGGTACTGTTCCTGTTATTAATTGTCCAACAAATGTGATCATTTGTACAATCATTTCCCCAGTCATAGTAAATGCTCTACCTATAGATGAGAATATTCCTTTTTCCATTGTAGGCTCTATTCCAACTATGAATCTACCATCTTTCATTTCTGGTTTAACTAATATTTCCTTAGTTTGCCCATCTCTAATAACAGTAATTGTAACTTCACTTCCATTAGAATTAGATAGATTTGATGTTACATCGTTCCAAGACTTGATTTCTTCACCGTTTATTTTTTCAATAGTATCCCCAACTTGAATGCCCGCAACTTGTGCTGGACTATTTTCTACAACTCCACCTAATGTAGTACTTGGAGAACCCATATACATACAAACTGGTATTAATAAAATTGCAGCAAATATAATGTTGAAAATCGGCCCTGCAGCTAATATACTAGCCCTTTGTAATATAGACTTTCTTCCAAATGCCTTAGGGTCTTTTGATTCTTCATCTTCGCCTTCCATACTACAAAATCCGCCTAGTGGTAATAATCTTATTGAATACTCAGTATCTTTTTTTATGCTAAATATTTTAGGTCCCATACCTATTGCAAACTCATGTACTGTTACGCCATTTTTCTTAGCTAAAAGAAAATGTCCAAGTTCATGTATAAATACAATGGTACTAAATAATACAATCGCAACTATTATTGTCATACATTCACCTTCCTATTTTTTTATAGATTTTCGTATAAATTCTCTACTCCATCTGTCAACTTCAAGTATCTCTTCAAGTGTAGCCTCACTTATACTATTATGTACTTCTAGAGTTTTTTCTATGTAATAAGGTATGTCATAAAACCCAATTTTATCCTCTAAAAATTCATTTACTAAAACTTCATTAGCGCTATTTAATGCTGCTGAATATGTTCCTCCCATTTTTATAGAATCATAAGCTAATTTTAAACATGGGAAAGTATCTAAGTCAGGTTTTTCAAATGTTAATGTACTCCACTTAGAAAAGTCTAATCTTTCAAAATTATTTTCTATTCTATCTGGATAAGATAGAGCGTATTGTATAGGTAACTTCATATCAGGGCATCCCATTTGAGCTATAACAGAGCTATCTATAAATTGAACCATTGAATGGACTATACTTTGAGGATGTACAACAACATCTATATCATTGTAATCAACGTCAAATAGCCACTTAGCTTCAATAACTTCTAATCCTTTATTCATAAGAGTTGATGAATCTATACTTATTTTTCTACCCATACTCCAGTTTGGATGTTTTAGAGCTTGGTTTTTAGTAACATTTAATAGGTCTTCTTTTTTATTACCCCTAAATGGTCCTCCTGAAGCTGTAAGTATAAGTTTTTCTATTTCTCTATTTTTCTCTCCATTTAAACATTGGAAAATAGCACTATGCTCACTATCAACTGGCAATATTTTAACATTATGCTTTTTAGCTTCACTCATTACAAGGCTTCCTGCACATACTAAAGTTTCCTTATTAGCTAGTGCTATATCCTTACCTGACTTTATAGCTTCTAATGTTGGGACTAGTCCTATCATACCTACTATCGCTGTTAATAAGACATCTATTTCATTAAGTGATGATATAGATTTAAGACCTTCCATTCCTGAAAGAACCTCTATATTTATGTCTGTTGGTATTATACGTTTTAACCTTAATGCACTAGTTTTATCATATACAGCAACATATTTAGGTTTAAATTCTTTTATTTGTTCAAGTAATAAATCTACACTACTATTTGCAGATATAGCAACAACTTCAAACTTATCTCTATTTTCCCTTACTACCTCTAATGTTTGTCTACCTACAGAACCTGTAGACCCCAAGATTGATATTTTTTTCATATTAGTTTTCCTTTCAAAAATACATTGTACTTACTTATTATACCATTATTCTATCCATCATTGCTATTTTTCACACTAATTTCATATTACATCTTAAAAAGCACTCACTACAGAAGTTTTAATTTATCCTCCATAGCGAGTGCTTCTAATTTGCAAAAAAGTACACAGCGTAATACACAAATGGTGCAACAAGTATAACACTATCAAATCTATCTAATATACCACCGTGTCCTGGTATTAATTTCCCATAATCTTTTATTCCCACATATCTTTTAATAGAAGATGCAAATAAGTCTCCAAGTTGAGCTATTATACTTCCTATACTTCCTATTAAAATCATCTCAAACATTCCTAAATTAAATAAATATCCAAATAGCATGCAACTAAGTGTACTACCTATTATTCCACCAATACTACCTTCAATAGTTTTTTTAGGGCTTACTTTTGGAATAAGCTTGTGTTTTCCAAACAAGTAACCACTAAAGTATGCACACGTATCTGTCATTACAGCTATTATAAATATAAGCCATACATAACTTTTACCTAACTCAAAATTATTTATAGTAAGCACTATAAAGTCTAAAAACATCCCTATATAAAATATTCCAAGGAATGTGACACAAATATCTACTATATTATTTTTAAGTCTTAACATGGATACTATTGCTATTATAAATAATACAAAAAACACAGCGTATGTATATTCGAGTGGTAAACCAAAAGTGTTCTTTAATCCTAGATAAATTGCAAATATGTATCCAACACTAAATATAGGATTTATACCTTTTGACTTAAATGCTTTATAAAATTCATATAAAGCAGTAGACACTAATATCAATTCTGCTATATATAAAGGAATTCCACCATACATTATGAATATAAGTAGTGGAACTAGGGCTATTGCAGCAATAATTCTTGTAAGCATAAATACTATCTCCTTACTTTAGTCCTCCAAATCGTCTGTCTCTGCTTTGATATGTATATACCGCCTTATATAATTCATCATGATTAAAATCTGGCCAATGTATATCTGTGAAGTAAAATTCTGAATAGGCAGCCTCCCACATTAAGAAGTTACTTAGTCTTTCTTCTCCACTAGTTCTTATAATTAAGTCAGGATCTGGTATGGACTTTGTGCTTAAATATTTTTTTATAGTATCTTCATTAATATCTTCTATATCTATATTACCACATTTACATTCTTTTACTATATCTATTATAGCATTTTTCATATCTATTCTACTTCCGTAGTTAAGAGCTAGGTTTAAATTAACCCCTGTATTATCTTTTGTTAGCTCCATTGCAGAATTTAATTCTTTTATACACTGCTTTGGTAAGTTCCTTATATCACCAATAGCAGTTAATTTAACATTATTTTTATTTAATTGATTTATTTCATTTTTTAGGTATGTAGATAATAAATTCATAAGTGCATCAACTTCAAGTTTAGGTCTTTTCCAGTTTTCCGTAGAGAATGCATATAAAGTCAAATGTTTAACACCTAAACTTGCACAGCCTTTTACTACTTCTCTAATAGTTTCCACTCCTGCCTTATGTCCAGCTGTTCTTGGAAGAAATTTACGTTTCGCCCATCTTCCATTTCCATCCATAATAATTGCAATATGAGTAGGCACATTACTTGAGTCTATATTATATGTGATTTTTTTTTTCATTATTTTGCCTCCCAATAATATTTCTGACTCCTTATTTTAAGGAGTCAGAAAAGTAAGTAACTACTAATTCTACACTATCGTCATTTTCAGATATTTTTATAACCCTAGGGATTATAAGCTTGTCTTTATCTTTTTTTCCTGAAATAGTATTTATAGTATATTTTATTTTTTTTTCGTCAAAATATTCTTTAACGTCATCTATGTGAAGGCCTAATAGCTTATAGTATTTATTCAATATTATACCGCCATTATGTCTTTCTCTTTAGCATCTGCTACTGCATCTATTTCTTTTACGAATTTATCAGTTAACTTTTGAACATCATCTTGAGCCTTCTTTAATTCATCTGCAGTTATTTCTCCATCTTTTTCTAGCTTCTTTAATCTATCGTTAGCATCTCTTCTTTCATTTCTTATTCTAACTTTAAATTCTTCAGCTACTTTATGAGCTTTCTTAGCTAATTCTTTTCTTCTCTCTTCTGTTAATGCAGGTACACTTATTCTTATAACTGAACCATCATTAGTTGGGTTTAATCCTAAATCAGAGTTTCTTATAGCCTTTTCTATTTCAGACATTGCACTCTTGTCCCAAGGTGTTATCATTAAAGTTCTTGGTTCTGGAACTGATATAGCACCAACTTGGTTTACAGGAGTTGGAGTTCCGTAGTAATCAACTCTTACTTTATCTAACATTTGAGCATTTGCTCTTCCTGTTCTTATAGTTGTATATTCGTATTTTAATGCTTCTATAGTTTTTTCCATTTTAGTTTGTAATTCTTTTTGAACTGCTTTCATTGCGTTCTCCTCCTTAATTATATCACTTCAAATTTTTATTTAATTAAAACGTGTTTTATCTTACTATTGTACCTATTTTTTCGCCCATTACAGCTCTTATTATATTCTCTGTTGTAAGCTCAAATACCTTTATAGGAATTTCGTTGTCCATACATAAAGATGTTGCTGTAGAATCCATAACTTTTAAGCCTTTTTGAAGTACTTCTATATAACTTAATTCTTCGAATTTAACTGCATCAGAATGTATTTTTGGATCTTTGTCATATACAGCATCAACATTTTTAGCTAATAATATAACTTCTGCTTCCATTTCTGCAGCACGAAGTGCAGCAGCTGTATCAGTTGAGAAGTAAGGATTACCTGTTCCTGCACCAAATATAACAACTCTTTCTTTTTCTAAGTGTCTAACTGCTCTTCTTCTTATATACGGTTCTGCTATTTGTCTCATTTCTATAGCAGTTTGGACTCTAGTTGCAACTTCCATATTTTCAAGTGCATCTTGTAGTGCCATAGAGTTCATAACAGTAGCTAACATTCCTATATAGTCAGCAGTTGTTCTGTCCATTCCTTCTGATGTTCTTCCTCTCCAGAAGTTTCCTCCACCTACAACTACAGCTACCTCAACACCGATTTCTTGTATTTCCTTTATAGCTATAGCAATCTCATTAACAACATCATTGTTTATTCCAAAACCCTTTTCTCCTGATAATGCTTCACCACTAAGTTTTAATAATACTCTTTTGTACATTGGTTTTTTCATATGAAATCCTCCTATTGAACCGTATGCTTATATGGTAATTATTGATATACATGTTAATATATATCAATAATGTAATATTTTTCTGTTTTTTAAAAAAGAGAACACGCAAGTGTTCTCTTTTGGCAATTACTTAAGTTGCTTAGCAACTTCTTCTGCAAAGTTTTCTTCTTTCTTTTCGATACCTTCACCAACTTCGAATCTTACAACTCTAGCTATTTTTATGTCAGAACCAACTTTTTTAGCCATATCAGCTACTAAACCTTTTACAGTTACGTCTGGGTTCTTAACGAAAGGTTGCTCTAATAAACAAACTTCCTTTAATTGCTTCTCTAGTCTACCTTTTATCATTTTTTCAACTATGTTAGCTGGCTTTCCTTCGTTTAAAGCTTGTTGAGTTAATATTTCAGTTTCGTGAGCTATGTATTCAGAATCTACTTCATCTCTTGAAACGTACTTAGGATTCATAGCAGCTACTTGCATTGCTATATCTTTACCCATAGCTAAAACTTCAGCATTTCTAGCGTCAGTTATCATTTCAACAAGAACACCTATTCTTCCACCACCGTGTATGTATCCTGCAACTTGACCTTCAGTAGTTAACTGGTTGAATCTTCTGAAGTCTAATTTTTCTCCTATTTTAGCAACTCTGTTATTTAAAACTTCGCTTAAAGCTATTCCTTCAGCATGAGTTTCAGCTAATAAGTCAGCTATTTCGCTAGACTTTGTAGCTAGAGCCATTTTAGCAGCATCTTTAACGAAAGTCTTGAAATCATCGTTTTTAGCAACGAAATCTGTTTCTGAGTTTACTTCAACCATAGCAGCTACAGTATTGTTATCATTCATTTCTATAGCAACTAATCCTTCAGCAGCAACTCTATCAGCTTTCTTAGCAGCTTTAGATAATCCTTTTTCTCTTAATATATCAACGGCTCTTTCCATGCTTCCTTCAGCTTCTTGTAAAGCTTTCTTACAGTCCATCATTCCAGCGCCTGTACCTTCTCTTAACTCTTTAACCATTTGTGCAGTTATATTAGCCATTTTAAGTATCCTCCTATATATTAGTAATGGTAAGGGAAATTTCCCCTTACCATTCAGTTGTTTTTATTATTCTTGATCTTCAGCTACTTCTTCTTCAGCACCTTGTCTACCTTCGATAACAGCAGTTGCCATTGCAGCAGTTATTAATTTAACAGCTCTTATAGCATCATCGTTTCCTGGTATTGCTAAATCTAATTGCTCTGGATCACAGTTTGTATCAACTATACCTACAACTGGGATTCCTAATCTGTGAGCTTCTTGTATAGCTATGTTTTCTTTTCTTGGGTCAACTACGAATATCGCTCCTGGTAGTTCAGGCATGTCTTTTATTCCGTTTAAGTATTTCTCTAATTTTTCTTTTTCAGCTCTTAATTTTATAACTTCTTTTTTAGGAAGAACGTTGAATACACCTTCGTTTTCCATTTTTTCTAATTCTCTTAATTTTTTGATTCTTGTTTGGATTGTTTGATTGTTAGTTAACATTCCACCTAACCATCTTTCGTTTACGTAGAACATTCCACATCTTTCAGCTTCTTCTTTTATAGCTTCTTGAGCTTGTTTCTTAGTTCCTACGAATAAGATTGGTTTTCCAGTTTCAGCTACTTCTTTAACAAATCTATAAGCTTCTTCTACTTTTTTAACTGTTTTTTGTAAATCTATTATATAGATTCCGTTTCTTTCTGTGAAGATGAATCTTGACATCTTAGGATTCCATCTTCTTGTTTGATGTCCGAAATGAACACCAGCTTCTAATAATTGTTTCATTGATATTACTGACATAATTACCTCCTGGTTTTATACCTCCAGCCTGATCATCTCCCGAAAAAACCTCTATGGGCACCTTTTAGGGATCCTAGCGCTGTGTGTTATATTGTTTTATTTTTTCACCTCTAGTAGTATACCATGAAAAAATATAAATTACAACATTTTTTCATGCTTTTCATTCTATTCTTTTGTCTTCTACATTATATCTACTTTCTCGTATTCTTAATCAGAAATTAGCATTTTAAGTCTAGTTTTTAAAGAAGCATTATCTACATTATTAGCACTTACTATATCTACGCTGCCAAGTACTTCTCCTTTATTTGTATAATATTTTATAACTCCTATTACATCACCCTGTTTTATAGGATATGTTATTTCTTTAAATGTTGTCTGAGTATTTATCTTTTCTTCTTTACCAACGACTGCATATAGTTCATCTTTAGTTTTTAGTGTTACTTCTAATTCTTCAATTCCTTTAATATATTTTTTTCCTATTAATCTATCATCTTTAGCTAGTTTTTCCATGTTGAAATTTTCTCTACCATAGGTTAGCATAGCCCTAGATGCTGAAAGTCTTTTGTCTTTATGGTTAGCTCCTAATACAACACCTATTAATCTACGTTCTTTTTCATTTTTTTCATCTTCTTTTACAACCATAGAAAAAGATAAACAATATCCTGCATTTCCTGTGTATCCAGTTTTTATACCATCTACTTCTGGGATAATACCAAGAAGTGCATTTGTATTATTTTTTTCAAACCCTCTCTTTGGATAAGAGTAAGTTTGCATATCTGTTATTTCTGTTACTTCCTTTTCATAATTATCAAACATGTACTTACCAAGTAATGCAATATCTTTTGCACTTGATATATTTTCTTTTGCTGGTGCTTTTGGATCTTGTAAATCGTATATAGGAAGACCATTTGGATTTACAAAACTAGTATTTTTCATTCCAATTTCTTTTGCCTTTTTATTCATTCTTTCTACAAATAACTTTTCGTCTTTTCCAATGTATTTTGCTATTGCCACTGCTGCATCGTTTCCAGATACTATCATAAGCCCCTTCATAAGCTCAATTAAAGGCACTTCTTCACCATCCTTTAAATGATAGCTCGAACCTTTTACTCTAGCTATAGATGAATCAATCTTTACTATGTCATCTCTATTTACTTCTTTGTTGTTTATTGCTTCTATTGCTATTAAGAATGTCATCATTTTGCTTAAACTAGCTAAAGGTCTTTTTGCATTTGGGTCTTTTTCATACAATACTCTACCTGTATCTTGGTCTATTAGTATTGATGATTTTGAATATTTATCAACATCTTTAGGCGTTGCAAATATACACTTAGGACTAACAACACATAGGATGATGGTAGATATTAATATTTTCTTTGTTATTTTTCTCACAAATATCACCTTCTTGGATTATTTAAGTATATATTAATTTTTTCCTTAATTAGAGAAATTTATATCTAGTAATTATTTACTTATCTTATCATTCTTTTTATTATTACAGATGCCCATGTAGCTCCCATTGTTAATCCAAAAAATACTTCTATGCTAACTAATATTTTTCCAAGTATTGTAGTAACTATCATATCTCCATATCCAACTGTGCTAAATGTAACCATACTAAAATACCATGTATCTATGTATACATTTATAAATTCATTTATTGTAGTTATTTTCCCACTATCTACACCTCTTATTCCCACTAATATATATAAAAATGCAAATATACTTATTATCAATAGACTTATATATAGTATATTCCAAGGTCTTTCACCATATCCTAGTGTATATCTAGATAACACATCAAAAAACTTTGCATTTATATAGTCTCGCTTTGTAGGATAATCACTTTTATTTAATGTTTTACTTCCATAATCCCTTTCTTTATAATAGTAATGTCCTATTCTTTCATGATCACCTATTATCCTAGCTTGATTTCTAGCTATTCTATAGTTTATCTTTCCATATAAAGCTTCTTCTTTATTGTAATTTATATTTGATAATATTATTTTTGTACAACAACTTAAAATAATTCCATCCATTCTAGGCAAATTTTTAACACTATGTATTAATAAATTTTGACCTTCAAATTTTACCTTTTCAAAAATTTTATTATTTATGTAGTCTTTATTAAACTTAGTATTATTAAAAGTACAGTTTTTATGAAATATTGCATTATTAAATTTTACGCAACCTCTAAATTCAGTATTTGTAAAGTTTACATTTTCTTTAAATTCATAGTGCCTAAAGTCTATATCACCCTCAAATATAACTCCTTCAAAGTTACAACTATTTTCATTTTTATTTTTTTCATCCATTAATATCTCTCCACAACCTAAATAAATTTAAAGCTTTATATAATAGTATTATTTTTAATATTATCTCTAAAATATATACATCAAAAAAGGTTACCTCAAATTTATATTAAGGTAACCTTTTATATCTATATTATTTTTTTACTTTATTCTTTTTATTATTAAATTTCGCCTTACTTGTTTTGTTGTTTTCTTTTGGACTACTTAATCCTAATAATACATTTATTTCATCTTCGTATATATCTATTCCTATATCTGATAAAGTTTCAGATATATTTCCACTTTGTACTATATTTTCTTTTATCATCAAATCTATAGCACTAGTTAATAATATAGGATTTTTAGCTTTTATTGTATCATCTAACGGCTCTTGATTTAACCAACCTTTAGCTTGCATTTGTCTTCCTAAGTTATTATATGGCTTATATCCTAATATTCCTATTTGATTTGCTCTATATAACATAGCTTCAATTGGTGTATTGTACTTTTTCTTTAAATTTACATATGAGTCTAAATCATTTGGATTTTCTAAATCTTCAAAGAAACTTTCCTTTGGTAATAAAAGTGCACATGCAAATTCATCTTTAGAAAATCTTTTTGTAGGTATTTTAAGAGCATCTCCTATTATATATCCTAATTCATATGCTAAATCAAAGTTTCTTCTAGGTTGTGAACCTTTATCATCACCTAGACATACTAAGTATCTTAATTTAGAATTTATACTTTGCTTTTGAGTAAATGGGGCTAATCCTTTTTTCCCACTATTCATAGTACTTATTATTATCCCATTTTCCTCCATTATCTTGCCTAAATTTTGTATTGGAGCATCACCTATATTCCAATATTTTCTTAGTTCTACTGATAATTTCTCCATATCTAAATTTCTATCTAATCTGGTTGGTAAATTTAAGTCAGGTATAGAAACATTTTCTTCTATAAATGTAACTATCTTATGAGTCATAACTAACTTTTCTCTAAATGCTACTTCTTCTACTCTTGGTATAGATCCTGGAACTGCAAAGTGTACATTTTCTACTAATACTTTCATTTTATCTTTTCTATAAAAATATTCAATTGGGAAGTTTAAAGCATTTGCTAGTTTTTGTGCATTTTCTAGCTTAGGTAAATATTTACTTTCTTCAAATGCTAATATATCTTTTTTTTGTACATCAGTTTCCTTTGCTAATACATCTATTATTTTTCCTCTATATAATCTTGCCGATTTAAGCCTTACTGGATTGAAGTCATTAACTTTCATTTTATATGTCTCTCTTTCACGTTATTGTTATTCTAAGATTAGATATAAAAAGCTCTGGATACTTATAATACCCAGAGCTATATATTTTAACATTGTTTAGTTATGATATCATATTTTCTATTTATAGTCAATTTTATAAGTATTACTAATTATAAGTACAATTTCGTTTCAATTTTTCTATAATTTCCATTAAAAACTGCTTAATACTATTAAACTAATAAGGACTATTATTGCTGTTGCCATAAATATCTTTTTACTTGCAGCTTTATTTTTTTTACTTTCATATTGTTCTATGTATGTTATTTTACTTTTGTCTTCTTCTAAGTCTTCTATATCGGCTTTTTCATACATCACTTTGCTTAAATCTATAATTATTTCTTGAATACTTATGTATTTATCTTTTCTTCTTAGCAGTTTTTTTATAATATCTATAAGTTCTTGATTCCCATTTGCAGTAACTACATCATTCCAATTTATACCTTTATCTATTATTTTTAACATTTCCTCTTCTTTATCTGTTTTTTTAAATGGAAGTTTTTTAAATATTGATTCAAATAATATTAAACCTAGTGCAAAAAAATCACTTTCTTGATCTGTGTAATTTATATTTAATTGATGAGGACATAAGTAACTTAAATCCTTGCTAGTTCTTATATTAACACCTTTATTTGCTTTTGTTACTCCAAAATCACATATTTTTATATTGTACCATTTATCAACTAATATATTACTTGGCTTTAAATCTCCATGATACAAATTATGAGTATAAGATACTTCTAGCCCCTTTAGTATTTGTGTAGACATATTTATTATTGCTTCTAGGTGTATATAATTTCCTGCTATTATTTTATCTAATGTAATACCTCCACTATACTCACTTACGAAATAATATAATAAGCTATCTTCTGTGCAATGTACTCCAACATCTATAATCTTTAATATATATGGACAATTTATAGAGTGTATCTCTGTAAACTCATCTATCAAATCTGATACAAAATCAATACCTATATTAGGATTGTGTTCTACAACTTTTATTAATACCTTCTTATTGTTAAATACATCTCTAGCCTTATACAGTCTATCAAATTCTAAAGTTTCATCCACATTTAATAGTTCGTACCTATTTCCTATAAATCTCACTTGTTCACCACCTAACTATACGAATATACATATAATTATAGCAACTCTTGTACTTTTTTTCTACTTATTAGTATTTCTTGTATTTTATTTTCATCTTATAATTATTTTATAATAAATTCATTATATTTTAAAACATATATGTTATAATATTAATTATTTAAATTAATAAAAAAGGAGGATTGTTTTTTATTATGAATTTCTTATTTTTCAAAGGAATTTTAGGGCAACTATCTGGTTTTGTAAAGGTCATTCCTAGTTATATTAAATTTAAATTAAGCCCTGATAAATATACTTTAGATGAAAAATTTAAAATAGTTCAAAATCATGCTACTAAATCACTAGAGGATGCCAATATTGAACTTATTGTGTCTGGATATGAAAATTTGCCAGATACTAATGTGTTATTTGTGGCTAATCATGCAAACTGGGTAGATGCATTTATTATGTTATCTATTGTTGATAGACCTGTAGGTATGATAATTGCTAAAGAAGCAAATTGGGAAAAATTTTCTCTAATTAAAGGCTGGTCTAATATGATTAATTGTTTGTATTTAGATAGAAAAAACAACAGAAATGCAATAAAAACAATGAATATAGCTTCTGAAATTTTAAAAACCAAGTCAAGTATGGGAGTATTCCCAGAAGGAATAGTAACTAGAAGTGATTCTCTAGTTAATTTTAAGGATGGTGCTTTCAGGATGGCTATAAAAGCTCAAGTACCTGTTGTTCCTATAGTAATAAAAAATTCTAAAGATGTATTTGTTCCATCATCAAGATGGCTTGGTAATCTTTATAGTCCTACTGTTCATATAGAAATACTGCCACCCGTTTATGACCATATGGAAAATGTAAAAATGAAAACAAAAGAATTATCTACAATAGTAAAAAGTAATATGTTACATTCTATTAATGATACTTTATGCACTAATTCAAATATTTCATAAAATATTTACGTTATCGATAACCTTCAAATATAGGTCTATTGCTCAAAAAAAGCTGGAAAATTACTTTTCCAGCTTTTTATATACACTTTTTCCTACAAATTCAGTTTTTATTATTTTTCCAGATGCATCTCTATATTCCCTATAAGTATTAGTAGCATCAAGTCCGTTTTCTTTAAATTTATCGACTCTTATTGTTATACTTTTCTTATCACTTGAGTTCCCATATATTTTTGTAGTAATACTATCATTAGTTATAATATTTTTTATATATACAGGGTTATCAAATTGATTTTTAAATCTAAAGTCTTGACCTCCATCATTTACCATTGCATCTTGTCCCATAGGAACATAATCTGATGCTATAGAATGGTTACGTCTTGATGTTATTTTAAGCCCAGATGTTAAAACTGGATTAAATATAGTAGAGGAAGTTTGGCAAACTCCTCCTCCTAATGCATCCACTAATTTATTATTTACTATTACAGGTGCATCTTTATATCCATTAGATACTGTTCTCATTCCTGTAAGAGTATTATATGAGTATTCTTCCCCTGGCATTAAAAGTATATCACTAGATTTTTTAGCTGATAGTATTACATTATGAGTCCTACCTGGGTTACTATTGTTAATTTTTGTGCTATACTCTGCCAAAACACTATTTACAGACTGTGCTTGTTCTGTGGATACTCTAGGTGATTTAATATCTACCTTAAGTTCAATGATATCGTAGTTCTTAGTATTTATTTTTTCATATATAGCTTCTTTATTTGCAGCTACATTAACTTCTCTTCCTGTTGTACTTGGACTAATACTAATTTGACCACTATTGTTTGCATTTACTTTTGCATTTACCATAGATACATTTATTGTTTTTGATATTTCATCCATAGCTTGGCTTAACTTAGCTTCATCATAAGACGATTTTATCTCAAATTCCTTCTTTTCCTTTTTTAATCCCATAACAATTTTTACATTTTCAAAGTAAGAATTTATCTTAGTGTAGTTATATGCATTGTTTACAACTTCTTCAATATTATACTTTAAATCAATATCTTGTGGTGAAATTTCATATTCATTATCTTTATAGGTAAGTTTTATACTTTGAGGAGTATAATCTTTTTTTACAAGTTCTGTAGCTTCTTCCTTTGTCATTTTAGAAACATCTACTTCTTCTATAAATATATTTTCACTTATAAAATCATTGTATATATTGGTTTTATTGAAGTGATTTATATAAAATCCACATATTAATATTATAATTCCTAATCCTAAAATTCTACTTTTATGTTTATTCTTTTTTAGTCTTTTAGCCCTTTTGGACTTTCTTTTTTGACTAGTTTGTTCTAATCTTGTTTTCTTGCTCATTAAGTCACCTCATCTACTAAGATTAAGTTAATTATATTTGAATACAATATTTTTAACAATGCCTTAAGAATACATGTAACTTTATTGTTACATTTTCATTTATTATTCCCTATTTTTCTTCTTTTATTTCAACTATTACAGGATAATGGTCCGATAAGTTCGTTTTATCTACATGATAATCATATTTTTCCATATTAATATTTTTATCTACAAATATATAATCTATTCTAGCTTTTAGTGATTCAAATGTATCTATCTTATATTTATCACATTCAACTGCCATATCTATAAAATTAGTTATGTTTACATTTTTTTCATTAAAATCTCCACAAATTATAGATTTACTACCTATCCTATTGCAGTAATCTAGAATTTCGTTAAGTTGATTGTATCTCTCTAGTTTATCTAATCCTAAATGCGTATTTATAATACTGATACTTTCGCTATTATTATTTATTTCTATAGATAAAAGACCCCTTTGTTCCTTTTTACTAGTTAGAAACAAATGTGCACTATCTTTTATTTCATATTTAGAAAAAATACATATTCCATACAATATGCCTGGTTGTTTTACATTTGCAACAAATACTCCATCTATCTTTAAAATACTCTTTATTTTTTTAAATTGATTGTATAATACTTCTTGTAAGCATATAACATCGCAATCTAAATTTTTCAAGTAATAACCTATCTCATTTAGTGTAGGGTTATTTTTTTTATCTGCACCTCTATGAATATTATATGTAACTATTTTCATAATTTTATTCCTCCCTATGGCAAAATAAAACCTAGCTTAGATTCTTTTATCAAGCTAGGTGTATTTATATCTATATATTAAACATTTATTAATGTTTTACTTCTTTTTTAATCCTAGTGAATTTGCCCTCGCTTACCTCAAATACAAAACCCATTTTTCTATATATCTCATCTAATTCTACTAAAGTTACTTCTCCATTTTTTAAATTAGCTATAGTTATATCTTGTATTTTTCTAATTGGTATTGACATCATCATTAGTAATCACTCCCTTAATTATTTATACTTCATTATATTTATCAAATTTTACTTTTATGACTATTTTTTCAATTGTTTCATAAATCGAACATTCGTTCTTTAATTTTATTATACATCAAACATCCGTTCGTTTTCAAGAGTAAAAGCTTTTTTTGTAGAATTATTTTTTATTTTGTAAATATAATAGTTATTTTAGGTTATTATGTTTTTTCATTTTATTCTAAATATTCTTTTACAATAGTACAATTATATAAGAATATTATTTACAAGGAGGGGTCTAGTGATAAGGTATAAGAGTAAACCTAAGCCTAAACCTAAAAAAATCATTAGCAAAACTATCTATTTAGAAGATGTAAAAAACCTAAAAAGCATTAATCTTAAATATAAAGATGACAACCCTAATAATTTAGATAATGAAACTTCACCACAAGCTTCAAGTAATCTAATTTCTTATAATAAGATTAGAAGAAAACATATTGGTCAAAAAGCATCACAAATCTTTTTTAAGAAAGGAAGACCTTTTGTGATATTTGTATCTACCATTATAATTGCATCTTTGCTATCCTATACTTTTAATCTTAATAGTAAAAGAAGGATAAACAGTAATTCTAACATTACTGTCTTTGAGTCAGTAAGCCCAATACTTTCTCAAACTGACTTTGCAAACTACTCAAGTACGATTTCATCATCTATAACGAAGATACTAAAATTATCATATAATTCTAGGGTAGTTACAGAGTCAATGCATAAAAATGGAGATAAAATATATGCTATGGGATGCTTTTATATTAAAGACAACAAACCTATATATTTTGATATTGAGTTGAATAAAAATAAACCAATTTCGCTTACAATAAATGGACTTGAGTATATACGTTAAAGCCGCACAAATATATTTTATTGTACGGCTTTTGTATTGTTTACTATTTTTTATTAATCTATCTCTATCATTTCGCCTTTTATTGAATATATTACTAATTCACATATATTTGTTATATGGTCTCCTACTCTTTCTAGATATCTTCCTACGAATAGTAGTTGAACACCTTGACTTATATTTTTAGGGTCTCTCCTCATAGCCCCTACTGAATCTATATACACTGCATTATATAGTTCATCTACTATATCGTCTTGTAATCCTGTTTTGTGTGCAAGTTTTTCATTACCTTCTATAAATGCTTTTTTAGCATTTTTTAGCATATCTATACATACATCTTTCATTTTAGGTATATCTATTAACTCTTCTACATATTCATCTTTTCCTATTTTTATATTCTCCATAGCTATATTTACAGCATAGTCACCAATTCTTTCAAGCTCTATTGCTATGACACCAAGTGCATGTATTATTCTAAGGTCTTTAGCTAATGGTTGTTTTAAAGCTATAAGTTCTATACTTTTTTCCCTTATATAAGATCTTAGCTCGTCTATATCATCATCTAAAATAAGTATTTTTTTAGAAAGTTCTATATCCTTGTTGACCATTGCATTTACAGACTGATTTATTATATCTTCGCACTTATTGATCATTTCTACAGTCAAATCTTTTAGCTTATTTATATTTAAATCCATATTACTAATATTCATAATTTTTTATTCCTCTCATATTTTATCCAAATCTTCCTGTTATATAATCTTCTGTTCTTTTATCCTTAGGATTTGTAAAAATTATGTTAGTATTATCACACTCTACTAAATCTCCAGTAAGGAAGAATGCTGTTTTATCAGATATACGAGCAGCCTGTTGCATATTGTGTGTAACTATTACTATTGTATATTTGCCCTTCATCTCTTGAATTAGTTCTTCTACTTTTAGAGTAGATATAGGGTCTAGTGCAGATGTTGGTTCGTCCATAAGTATTACTTCAGGTTTCATAGCAATTGCTCTAGCTATACATATACGTTGTTGTTGACCTCCTGATAGTCCCATTGCAGATGTCTTTAATCTATCTTTAACTTCATCCCAAATAGCCGCATCTTCTAAACTTTCCTGTACTATTTTATCTAGTTGTTTTTTATCTTTTATACCATGTACTCTTGGTCCATATGCTACATTGTCATATATACTCATTGGAAATGGATTTGGCTTTTGAAATACCATTCCAACTTTAGTTCTAAGTTTTATGACATCATCACTTTTATAAATATCTTCATTATCTATTTTTACTTCTCCAGTTATTTTCACATTATCTATTAAATCATTCATTCTATTTAATGTTCTTAAAAACGTTGATTTTCCACAACCTGAAGGTCCTATAAATGCAGTTACTTCCTTTTCATTTATATCTATATTTATTCCCTTTAGTGCTTTATTATCTCCATAAAACAGTTCTAGGTTTTTTACACTTATTTTAACATCTTGTGACATACTCTCACCTCATTAATAATTCGCTTTGTTTATTTTCTTAGATATAAATTTTGCAATGGCATTTAAACTTAAGATTATCACTATTAATACTATTCCTATTGCTGCTGCTTCTTCTATATTACCTTTTTCTTTAGTGACTAAGTAAGCATGGACAGTTAAAGTTCTTGCACTATCAAATATAGTTGTAGGCATTTGTGCTACTGTTCCTGCTGTTAAAAGTATAGCTGCAGATTCTCCAACTACCCTACCAATAGATAGTATAAGTCCCGATAATATTCCAGGTATAGCACTTGGAAGTATTACTTTATATAAAGTCTGAAACTTAGTGGCTCCAAGACCCAAAGATGCTTCTCTAAAGCTTACTGGTACAGTTTTTAATGATTCCTCTGTTGTACGAATTATAACAGGAAGAATTATTATAGATACTGTAAGTGAGCCTGATAATATAGAATAATTAAATCCTAGTACTACTACAAAAAATATACCTCCAAAGAGCCCATATACTATTGATGGTATTCCAGCTAAACTTTCTGTTGCAAATCTTATTAACTTAACTACAGTTCCCTGTTTTGCATATTCTTTTAAGTAAACCGCTCCTAATACTCCTATTGGTGTTGCAATTAATACAGAAAGAAATATTGTGTATAATGTAGCTACAATCATTGGTAATATTCCACTTTCGCCACTTGCTGAATAATTGCCAAATAAAAATGATGGCTTTATAAGCTTTATTCCTTTTATAAATATAAATCCAACTATTGCTATTAGCACTGACATTGTAAAAATTGCACACAACCATACAATTGAATTTAGTAGTATCTCTTTAAATTTTCTCATATTAATGTCCTGCCTTATTTGATATTTTAGTTAATACTAAGTTTAGAATTAATATGAAACTAAATAGTACTACACCTGTTGCAAATAACATTTCTTGATGTGTTCCATAAGCATATCCCATCTCTAGGGCTATATTTGTTGTTAAAAGTCTTACACTATCCATTATAGATGTCGGTATTACTGGAGAGTTTCCCGCTACTAATATAACAGCCATAGTTTCTCCAATAGCCCTACCTACACCAAGAACTACTGCTGCTAATATACCTGATTTTGCAGCTGGTAATACTACTTTAAATGTAGTTTCAGTTTTTGACGCTCCAAGTGCAAGGGAGCCTTCTTTAAAAACCTTTGGAACTGCTCTAATTGATGTTTCTGAAACAGTAATAATTGTTGGCAACATCATGACAGCTAATACTATTATTACCGCAAATAAACTTTGTCCCTTTGGTAAATTAAATGTCTTTTGTATATTAGGAACTATAAAAGCTATTCCAAATACACCATAAAGTACAGATGGTATACCTGCTAATAATTCAACTGCTGGGGACATTATTTTTGCAAGTGGCTTTGGTGCTACCTCTACCATAAATACTGCACTGAGTATTCCTATAGGTACTCCTATTATCACAGAACCAAAAGTTGCAAGAAGAGATGATACTATCATAGGTAGTATTCCAAATTTATCCGCACTTGGTACCCACTCACTACCAAATAAAAAGTCTTTGAATGAATATCCTTTTAGAATAAAAGGTGTTAGACCTTTATAAAATACAAATCCTATTATCATTAATAAACTTACTACAGCCACTAATGCACTTATTAAAAATATATTTTTGGTTATACCATCTACTAAATATTTATTTCTGTTATTTGTGTTTTTGGGCTCATTTAGTTCTTTCATATTTTCCTCCACACACTAATTGCCGTTAAATTTTCTTATTTTATTTTTATTAATCCACTTTCTTCTACTATCTTTTGACCCTCTTCACTTAATATATAGTCTATAAACTTTTTAGAACTTTCATCTAATTTTTCTTCTTTGTATACTAATATAAATGGTCTTGATATTTTATAAGTTAGATCCTTAACATATTTTGCTTCTGGCAATACATCATCAACTTTAACTGCTGATATACTATCATCTATATATTCAAATGAAATAAATCCTATTGCATTTTCATTTGTAGCTACTGTTGATTTTATATTACCTGAACCATCTCCAATTTGAGCCTCTTTAGTAAGCTCTTCAGACTTATATCCTACTATTTCTTGAAATGCATCACGAGTTCCTGAACCATCTTCTCTTGATACAACTACAATAGGGCTATCTTTTCCTCCTACATTTTTCCAGTTAGTTATTTTACCTGTATATATATCTTTTATTTGAGACATTGTTAATGACTTAGTAGTATTTTTACTATTAACAATAATTGCAATCCCATCATAAGCTATTTCTACTTCTTTAATTCCTGCATTTTTTTCTTCTTCTTTTAAATCACGAGAAGACATACCTATGTTTACAGTTCCATTTATTGCATCTTTAATTCCAGCAGATGATCCTAATTGATTTACTTGAACATTAATATCAGAATTTGCTATTTTAAATCCTTCTTGTTCTTTTTCTATAAGAGGTCCAACAGATGTAGAACCTGATATTAATACATTTGCACCTTTACTAGTATTATTTGTTTTTGAACATCCAGCTATCATAGAACACGACATGATTATGCTAGTTAAAATTATTGCCATTTTTCTTTTGTACATATTTATTTCCTCCATATTTTTATAATTAAATTTTCTACACTTATTATAGCCATGTATATCTTTACTTATTTATCCATTATGTTACTTTTATTTATTTTTATATTTTTTTGTATACTTTTATATAAGTGCATCGTTATATGTATGAGAGGAGATATTAAAGTATATTATAGGTAGTTTATATAAAGCAAAATAAGACAGGAGAAATAAACATGAAGAAAAAAAATATAATAATAGCGGTTTCAGTATTAACATTAACAACTTTAGCAGGTTTTGCTATATTTAAAAATAGTAATAATGATAATTTAATTGAGGAAAATGGTGTGTTAATTGAAAAGTATGTTATCCCAACTCAAAGAAAAATATTTGTAAATGGAATTATAGAACCTAATAAATTAAAAACATATTATAAGGATTCATCTCTAGGAAATAACTTAACTATAAATGTAGAAAACGGAAATTATATAAATAAAGGTGATTTACTTATAACTTATAAGAATACTGATTTAACCGATGAAATAAAAAACCTTGAAAGTCAAATTCAAGATTTAAAAAGCCAAAAAAATAAAGCTATAGATGATATAGAAAAAGATACCATTCAGCAAGAAATAAGTAAAATTTCAAATGAAATAAATGGTATGAAGAAAAAAGAATATTCATATGTTTATGCACCATTTAATGGAAATATATATATAAATGCCAAAACGAATAATGAGGATAATCAAGAAATACTACAACTTATTAGCAAGGATTATTATGTAAAAGCTCAGTGTAGTGAAAAAGAACACCCTTACTTAAATGCAAGCTTAGAAGCAGAAGTTTTGATTTTACCAAGCAATAAAAAAGTATCTGGTAAAATAACTCATATATCAAATAATCCTGAAAATCAATCATCAAGTGATGGAGCTTCAACAGTTTCAAACTATGGTCTAGATATAGCCCTAGACAACCAAGAAGGTTTAGTTAATGGATATCATGTTCAAGTAAGCATTAAATTAAATAATGATAATATAGAAATTCCAAAAGATTCTGTTATAAATGAAGAAAGCAAAACCTATGTATATATAGTAAAAGATGGAATTTTAAAGAAACAATTAGTAGAGGTATCAAGTTCTAATGGTGAAAGCCTTCTTATAAAATCTGGATTAAATGAAAAGGATGAAATAATCGAAAATCCAACTAGTGATATGAAAGAGGGTCAGTCAATTGAATAACTTAATAGAACTAAAAAACGTACAAAAATATTATGATATTGGTAATGATAAATTACATGTGTTAAAATCTATAAATCTAAATATAAAAAAAGGTGATTTTGTTATTATTATGGGTAAATCAGGTAGTGGTAAAACAACCTTATTAAATATATTAGGATTTTTAGATAGATTAGATGAAGGTGAGTATATTTTTAATAATGAAAATGTTACAAATCTAAATGAAGTTCAACGTTCTCATTTTAGAAATAAAAATATAGGATTTATTTTTCAACAATTTCATCTTATAAATACATTAACTATTGGTCAAAATGTAGAGCTACCTTTACTATATGATAATAATTATTCAAAGAATAATATAAAGTCTAGAGTTAAAGAAAGTCTAAATAGTGTTGGTTTATTAGATAAAATAAATAGGTATCCTAATGAATTATCTGGAGGTCAACAACAACGTATATCAATTGCAAGAGCCCTTGTAAATGAGCCTGACCTAATCTTTGCAGATGAGCCAACTGGTGCATTAGATACAAATACTAGTGATGAAATAATGAGTATAATGGAAACGTTGAATAATCAAGGTAAAACAATAGTAATGGTTACTCATGATGCTGACCTTATAAAATATGCTGCCAAAGTCGTTAATCTTAAAGATGGTGTGTTTATAGAGGAGGTTCGATAATGAGTTTAAAAAACTTGATAAAAGGTGCTTTAATAAATTTAAAAGCTAATAAAGTAAGAGTATTTTTAACTATGTTAGGCATAATCATAGGAATTAGCTCTGTTATAGTTGTTTTATCTATAGGAGATGGGCTAAAAGCAAATGTAATTAGTACAACAGGTGAAACTAAAGCTAATAAAATTAACATTGGGTTTTACCCAAACAATTATGACCAGGATATCTCAACACTAAATCCTTTTAGAGAATCAGATTTTACTAATCTAAATAAAATTGAAGGCGTTGAAAAAGCAGAAAAACCAGATGCACTAGATTTATCAGAAATTGTTAATGATAGTATATCTGGTGAAGGTAAGTATTTAAATAAAAGTTCAAATATTTTCGCAATTTCTCATGGAGATTCATTTTCATATCCAGAATTAGCTTCTGGTAGATATTTTGAAAGTTTTGATACTGCTAATGATGTGATAGTTTTAAAATACGAAACTGCAAAGGATTTCTTTGCTACTCCTGAAGATGCTATAGGAAAAGCATTAAGTATAGATTCAACTATGTTTGAAGTTATAGGTGTTCTAAGAGAAACTGATGATATATTCTCTACTGATGAAGATTTAGTTCAGCAATCTTCTATTGATAGAATTACTAATGTAGATATAATCCAAACAAATGATACTTTAAGTGATATTGATATTTTTATTTCACCAGGATATGACTTTGATATTGTAATTGCCAACGTCATAAAAAGTTTGGAAGAATTACACCCTCAAATTGATGGAAATTATGAAGCATATAAAGCTAGTGATGTTACAAAAGCTTTTGATTCCATAATATCAAGTATCACACTTTTTGTTTCATTAATCACATCAATTTCTTTGTTTGTTGGCGGAATTGGTGTTATGAATATAATGTATGTTTCTGTAACTGAAAGAAAAAGAGAAATAGGTATAAGAAGAGCTATAGGTGCAACTCCTAGAGATATTTTACTTCAATTTTTATTAGAAGCTATCTTTGTAACACTAATTGGTGGTTTACTTGGTATATTCTTCGGATTTGTATTATCCCAAATAGCAGGATTATTTATGCCATTTAAACCTGTTTTAACTATAAAATCGTTTATTGGTGCATCTTCGGTTTCAATTATAGTAGGTATAATATTTGGAATAATACCTGCATTAAAGGCATCTAAGTTAGACCCAATAAAAGCTATATATAATTAATACTTAAAAATCTACACACTAAATTTAATTATTTAAATGTGTAGATTTTTTGAGTATATATTTATCATAATGCTTGTATAATTTACATATTTATAATATACATAAACTTAAGATAATTTACAAATATACAAAGTATATTTTGATAAATATTACTTAACACTATAAATATATTTGCTATACAAAGGAGGAACCATTATGAGCTTTTTGAGTATTTTTCTTACAGCATTTGCTCTTTCTATGGATGCTTTTGCAGTATCTGTTACTAAAGGAATCACTTTAAGAAATATAAATTATAAAGTCGCATCTAAAATAGCTTTATTTTTTGGACTCTTTCAAGGTATCATGCCTCTTATAGGTTGGACTTTAGGTATTAGATTTGAGGCTTACATAAAATCTATAGATCACTGGATCGCTGTGTTATTATTGAGTTTTATAGGTATTAAGATGATATTTGATGCAAAAGATGATGATGAGAAAAGTTCATCTAATGTTTTAGACAACAAAGAACTTTTAGTTTTATCTATTGCTACTAGTATCGATGCTCTAGCTATTGGGGTTAGCTTTGCTTTTTTAAATATTAATATAATACCTATATGTATATCTATTTTTGCAGTTACTTTTGTAACTTGTTTCATAGGAGTTATAATCGGTAAAAAGATAGGTTCTATATTTAAAAACTATGCCCAAATTATAGGTGGTCTTATACTTATATTGATAGGATTTAATATTTTTAACGAACATACTCATTTTATATCACTATTTTTTAAGTAAACTAAAATCCATAACTAAAAAGGATTGCTTATATAATTTATACAAGCAATCCTTTTTAGTTTAAATTTATATCTATTTATCTTCTACTTTAGTAACTTTACGAGGTCTTCCCTTTATATTTTTAGTTTGAAGCTCCTTTAATACATTATCGCCTTTGTTATTTAATATTTCTACAAATGTAGATACATCAAGCACACTTATAACACCAATATCACTAGACTCAACTCCATCTATGCTACAAAGTGTCCCTACTATATCTACAGGTCTCATCTTAGTCTTTTTTCCTGCATTTATATGAAGCTTCATTATGTCCTTACTAAGTAGCGCACCTTTATCTTCTTTTATCTTAGGTCTTATACTTAATTTTTCTTCAAAAGCTGGCTTTAACTCTATAACCAATCTTTTACTTGGTTTCTTTTTAAAAGTAAATTCTTTTCCTGTATATGAATTTATCTCAAATATACGTCTTTCATCAGAATTCATAACAAAAGTAACTGCTCTACCTTCTTTTCCAGCTCTTCCTGTTCTTCCAATTCTATGAACATAGTTTTCTCTTAACTGGGGAACATCATAGTTTATTACATGAGTTATATTATCTATATCAATACCTCTAGCTGCTACGTCCGTAGCTATTAAATACCTAAAGTATCCTTTTCTAAAATTATTCATTACCTTTATTCTATCTTCTTGTTCCATAGTTCCATGTATTTTGTCACAAGTATATTTAAGCTTTCTAAGTTCATCGCAAAGCATATCTACCTTTTGTCTTGTATTACAAAATATTACACAACTATCTGGATTTTCTATTATAGTTACATCTTTTAATAGATTTAACTTTCCACTCTCTTCTACTCTATATGCATCTTGTTGTATTTTATCTACAGTAAGTGTTTGAGACTGTATTTCTATTTTAGTAGGATTTTTCATGTACTTTTTAGATAAATTATCTATATCTTCTGGCATTGTAGCTGAAAATAACATTGTTACACGTTCGTTAGGAAGTGCATTTATTATCTCTTCTATTTGCTCTATAAATCCCATACTTAACATTTCATCTGCTTCATCTATTATAAGGTACTTAATATTATCTGTAACAAAACTACCTTCTTTAATATGATCTATTGTTCTCCCTGGTGTACCAACAACTACATGTGCTTTTTGTTTAAGTTCTTTTTCCTGAAGACTAAAAGATGATTTTCCATAAAGAGCCGGAACTTTTATTCGTTTGAATCTCCCTATATTAAACACATCTTCCTTAACTTGTATAGCTAACTCTCTAGTTGGGGTAAGTATTAGTGCTTGGGGCTTATTTTCATCCCAATCTACCATTTCACATATAGGAATAGCAAATGATGCAGTTTTTCCACTTCCAGTTTGGGATTTTACAAGTACATCTTTATCCTTTAATGCAACCGGAATAACCTGACTTTGAACATTAGTAGGGCTTTTAAACTTTAGCATATCTATTGCTTTTAGTATTTCTTCACTTAATTTATAATCTTTAAAATTTAATTTTGTCATTTAATCATCACTTTCTTTGTGTCATTTTAAACATGCTATTCCAAAAACACTAGGACCTGAGTGGCACGCAACACAAGCACCAATTTGTATTGTATATACATTTCTTGGACATAATTCTTCTTTAACTTTTTCTACAAATTTATCACGAAGTTCTAAATCATCTCCATAAGCAACATACACATCTTTATCAGAGAAATCATCACCTATTTGTGATCTTAGTTCTTCTATTAACTTAGGCATTATCTTTTTACTACCCCTTACTTGATTTTTTTGCTTAACTAATCCATCTTCTATTTTTAGTATGGGTTTTATACTAAGTAAAGTTCCAAGTGCAGCCTTAGTTCCTGATATTCTTCCACCTTTGTGTAAATAATCTAGTGAATCAACTGAGAAGTATACTTCTACTTTATCTTTATATTCTTCTAACTTATTTATTATATCTTTTACACTATATCCTTCACTAGCCATTATAGCAGCTTCTTTAATTAACATACCTCCACCTATAGATAAGCTATACGTATCAAATATATAAACCTCTTCTTCTATATCATTTTTAGCAAGCATTGCTGATTGATATATTCCAGATGCAGCTGATGAACCCGCCATGTATAGAACTGTTTTACCTTCATTTATATATTTTTCAAAAATCTCTTTATAAGTAATGTATGTTATTTGTGATGTTGATGGCATACTTTCTGAACTTCTTAATAATTTATAAAATTCATTTCCATCAATATCTACACCTGCTCTATATTCTTTTCCTTCAAATATAATTGTTACTGGTAATATCTCTATATCATATTTTTCTATTATATCCTTAGAGATATCGTTCATTGAATCGCAAATTATTTTAATATTGCTCATATTTATAAACTCCCTTTTTTCTATTTAAAACATGTTAATAATATAAATTCATTCCAATCTGCACTACTGACAGTTGTAGCATCTATATAGTATATTAATTATACCACATTTTATATCCTTTTATGAAGTAAAAGAGATTATATCATCTATTATAGGCATATTAAGTTTTTTTAGCATAAATTTTTTTCATATTCTATTTTATTTCTCATATACACTAAAAAAGAGATATCTCGAAGTTGAGATATCTCTTATATTTATATTAGTTTTGCTTTCCAAAGTGTCTTTCTAATAATCCTAAGAATGCTTTACCATGTCTAGCTTCATCTTTACACATTTCATGAACTGTATCATGTATAGCGTCTAATCCTAATTCTTTAGCTTTTTTAGCTATCTTTAATTTTCCTTCAGTTGCTCCGTATTCAGCTTCAACTCTAGCTTGTAAGTTAGCTTTAGTATCTGCAACAACTACTTCTCCTAATAATTCAGCAAATCTAGCAGCATGATCAGCTTCTTCAAATGCTATTCTCTTATAAGCTTCAGCAACCTCTGGGTATCCTTCTCTATCAGCTTGACGACTCATTGCTAAATACATACCTACTTCTGTACATTCTCCAGTAAAGTTAGCTCTTAATCCTTCTAATATTTCTTCGTCTACTCCTTGAGCAGTTCCTATTCTGTGCTCATCAGCCCAAACCATTTCTCCACTCATTTCTTCGAACTTTTCAGCTCCTACTTTACATACTGGGCAAAGCTCTGGTGCAACTTCACCTTCATGTATATATCCACATACTGTACAAACAAATTTTTTCATATTATTCTCCTCCATATTGTATATTTTTGCTGTTTCATGTCCATAATTAATTATAATATATAAATACCCGGATATCTATAGTATAAACATATTTTTGATTTTCTTTGTGTTATTTTATATTTTGATTTATACATATCTTCTTGAGGATATTTATTAATGCTTCACTTTCCTCGTGTGTTATAGTACTTTCAACTATATCATTCCATTGTTCTAATACTTTAAAGAAGCTTCCCCTTACTTCTTTACTTTTATTTGTCAGATATATTTTATATGCCCTTTTGTCAAACTCATCCTTTAGTCTTATCACAAAGTTTTCTTCTTCTAATTTTTTTAATGCTCTAGCTGTAGTCCCCTTATCTATATTTAAAATTTCTGATAGTTCTTCTTGGCTTATTCCATCTTGTCTGTAAAGAGCTATTAAAAACATTATTTGACCTGAACCTATTCCGTACTCACACAACTCTTTTGATACAAATGAATTTCCTTTTCTATATAGTTGGGAAACATATCTACCTATAGGTTCTTTTCCATTTTGTTCCAAAATATCCACCGCCTAGAATTTAATTTATCCTACTTATCTACATAACTATTTTATTATATCACTAAAAAAATCTGTTTCAAGATACAAAGTAAATGTATTTTGAAACAGATTTTTTATATACTAGATTTTAGTAGTCTCAAATTCCCTATTATTTTATAATCTACACCTGATGGTATATAGACAGTTTCTTCTGATTTAAGAATTACCTTTTCATCACCACTAATTATATATCCTTCTCCATCTATTACAGTATATGAACAAAATTCAGATTTCACGGTATCGTGATAAGTTTTATCTATACATATTTTCTCTACTGTAAAATATGGAGTCTCTAATTTTTTAAAGTTTTCTATTTTTCCACTCTTATTTTTACACTTATAGTCTATTACATCTAAAGATTTTTCAATATGCATCTCTCTATCTCTTCCCCAATCATACATTCTATATGTTACATCACTACTTTGCTGGATCTCAATTAATTTTATTCCATCTTCTATAGCATGCACTGTTCCAGATGGTATGTATATCATATCCCCAGGCGATACACTTATTCTCTTTAAGTATTTTTCTATGTTTCCATTATTTATTATATAGCTAAGTTTTTCTTTATCTAACCCATCTTCTATTCCACATATCAGAGATGCACCTTCTCTTGCCTCTAATATGTACCAACATTCTGTTTTTCCATTATCATTTTCAAATTTATTAGAGTACTTATCATCTGGATGAACTTGTACTGACAATTTTTCGTTTGCTTGTATTATTTTTATAAGTATAGGTAAATCTTTACCTAATATATCTTTTAATGCGTCTTCTTTACCTTCTATTTTAGAGTATCCATTTTTATGTGTAGATAAATTCCAATTTTCATATCCCCATATTTTCTCACTATAAAATGGTTCTAATTTATATATTTTCTTCATTATATTCTCCCTTCGCCTAAGAATGCTGCACCTATTATACCTGCATCATTTCCTAAAGTTGCTATTGTTATTTCTCCAAAATCATGTTCTTTATAAAGTACATTTTTTCTTACCATATCACAAAGACCATCTAATATAATATCATCTGCTTTAGATACACCTCCACCTATTGCTATTATAGATGGGTCTAATGTATTTATCAAACTTCCAATTCCTATTGCTAAATATTTTTTAAATCTTAAAATTACCTCTTTAGATACTTTATCTCCTTCTCTATATGCATCAAATACCATTTTGGCAGTTATATCCTCAAGTGAATTTATATTATTTGATATAATACTGTCCCTGCCTTCATTTATTAACTTTTGTGCATATTTTATTATTGCAGTTGCTGAACAAAATGTTTCAAAGCATCCATTAGTCTTACAGTTGCAGTCATAATAATTTTCACCTATTACAATATGTCCTATTTCTGAAGCCATATTATTCGCACCAGTAAAAGGTTTCCCATTTATTATTATACCACCTCCAACACCAGTCCCTAATGTTATCATAAGTGCTACATCATTATGGTTTTTCATACTCCCAAATCTATATTCAGCTACAGCCGCTACTGTAGCATCATTTTCTGCATAAGTTTTTACACCTTTGAAAATATTATTTATTTTAGGAACAAATTCTATATCTATCCATCCTAAATTCACACAAGTTACTCTACCATTTTTGCTTATAAAACTTGGTACACCAAATCCAATTGTTTCAATATCGCTTATGCTTAAACCATTTTTATTAATCAAATTATCTACTGTATTTTTTATATCATTGATTACTTTGTCAAACCCACTTATAGTATCTGTTTTTAATACTAATTTATCTATTATATTGCCATTTAAATCAACTAAACCTATTTTTGTATCAGTTCCACCAATATCTACACCTATATTATACATATATTCCCTCCTACCCTCTTATAAAAAAATTAGCCATCCCAAATATTTGAAACTTTAGCTTTAATAATCAAAATCATCTAAAAATATAATACGATTCATCATTAGGGTGTAATCCTATTTTAATGATATTTTATATCTAAAGTCAACTTATTATTTCAAACAAAATTTCAATTTTGGGACAGCTTCTTTTATACTATAACTTACTTAGCATCTTTAAATTCTACACTTTTCCATACGTCTGCATAAGCAGTCTTATTTATTTGGTAATTAGTGATATTTTCTTTTATTAAGAATGTCTTAGCTCCCTGTACTATAGGAACTTTTACTGCATCTTGCTCTACAAATAACTTTTCAGCATCTAATAACATTTGCCATCTAGTTTCTGGATTATTTTCAACTTTGGCATCAGCTACTAACTTATCATACTCTGGATTATTGTAAAATGCATTATTTATAGCACTATCACTTACCCATAATTCTAAAAGCGCCATAGGATCTGTGTAGTTAAGCCCATAAGTACATAAAACCATTTGATAGTTTCCTTCAGTTTCAAGGTCTAATCTATTTTTAAATGGTACTTGCTTTATAGAAACCTTTATTCCTGGTAAGTTCTTTTCTAATTGAGATTGTAAGTATTCTCCATTTTTCTTATCTCCAGCAGAGTCAGTTAATAATAATTCTATTTCTATATTATCACCTAGTGCTTTTTTAGCTTCTTCAAATTCCTTTTGTGCACTTTCTAAGTTTAAATTTACACCTTTATAACTTTCTCTAAAATCTTTTCCATCTGGACCAAAAGTAAATCCTTCTGGTATTATACCAGTAGCTACTATAGAACCATTATTTACAACTGAATCAACATATTGTTGTTTATCTATTGCCATAGATATAGCTCTTCTTAGGTTTACATTTGATGCCACTTCATCTTTTACATTAAACTTTAAAGATGTAGCCGCACTACCTAATGTAGACTTAAATTCTTTGCTATCTTTAAACATTTGAGCATCATCACTTGATAAACCAACTTTATCTATATCTCCAGCTTCATAAAGATTTCTACTTGAAGCAGTATCCTTATTTATTATTATTTCTACTCTTTCTGCATCTACATTTTCAGCATCCCAATAACTATCGTTTTTTACAAAATCTAGACTTTCATCTGTTCTCCACTCTTCTATTATATACGCTCCAAAAGATAGGGTAGTATCAATAGATGTACCGAAAGTTTTACCACTTGCCTCTACTTCTTTAACAAAATCCTCACTTATTGGATAGAATGAAGGCATTGCTAATAGAGATTCTAAGTATGGAACATTTCTTTCAAGTTGAACTTCTAAAGTATAATCATCTAATGCTTTAATTCCTAATTCTCCTGGTTGCTTTGTTCCAGCAAATATTTCCTTATAGTTCTTTATTCCTGCATAATCTAAGAATTGAGCTTGTTGTGAACCTGTTTTAGGATCAGCTTGTCTCTTCCATGCATACTCAAAGTCATGGGCATCAACTACATCCCCAGTTTCTTCTGCTTTTCCATCAACCGTTTTAAACCACTTTATACCCTCTCTTATTTTAAAAGTATATGTTAAAGTTTCTTCATTAAATTCATAACTTTGTGCTAGTGCAGGTATCGCTTGATCATTTTCATCTAACATAAATAAACCTTCCATTATATTAGCTAGTAAATCTTTTGTAGCTCCATCATATGCATGAGTTGGATCAGTTAACTTTATATCTGATGTCCAGGCTAACTTTAATACATCATTTTCTGTTCCCTCTGTTTTAGCATCTTGTGAAGATGAACTTGAACATCCTACCGCTAATGTTCCAACTAATAGTGTTGATAATAATAACATCAGACCTCTTTTACCTATTTTCATAGTTTCTTCCCCCTTTAGTTTTTACAACATAGTTGTTAATTTTATATGAAAGTTTTCAATTCTTTTAAAAACTCTTCATTTAATCCTTTTAACATCTTCTTAAATATTCTTGCTGCATTCTCTAAATCATCTAAGTGAATTATACTATTGTGAGAATGTCCATATCTTGTAGGTATGCATATAGTCATTCCAAATGAACCTTCTTGATTAGAGTGCATCGCACCATTATCAGTTCCACCATTTAGCATAATATCAGTTTGGAAAGGTATATTATTTTCATTTGCAACCTTTCTTGCTAACTTAACCAATTTTTTATTTCCTAAACTAGTCGCATCAAGTACCATTATCGCTGGTCCTTTTCCAAGTTCTAATGTAGAGTCATAAGGGTCTATTCCTGGAGTGTCTCCATAAGCTCCAATATCAATTGCTATTGATATATCAGGTCTAACTTTATATGATGCAGTTTTTGCTCCTCTTATGCCTACTTCTTCTTGAACCGTACCTACTAAATTAAGTTCACAATCTAGTTTCTCACTACCTAGATTTTTCAATAATTCGCTTATTATTGCACAACCAACTCTATTATCCCAAGCTTTAGTTGCAACATACCTCTCATTACAAAGAGGCTTATATAAAGATAATGGTGTTAGAGGATCACCAACTTGTATTCCAAAACTTTCAAGTTCCTCCTTTGAGCCAACTCCAAAATCTATAAATAAGTCACTATACTCTATTTCTTTTTTATTTTTCAATACTTTAACTGGTTTATGACCTATTATACCTGTATATACTTTTTCATTTTCTGTTTTTACAGTTATTTCCTGTGTCATAAGCTGAGTTGGATACCAGCCACCTATTGGCTTAAAGTAACAAAATCCTTTATCATCAATATGTGTTATTACAAAACCTATTTGATCCATATGAGCTGCTATCATAACTTTAGGTCCATTTTCTTTACCTTTTTTAGTAAATATTATACTTCCTAGATTATCAAAACTAACTTCATCACAGTAATTTTTAAGTTCATCATATAATACTGTTCTTACATCTTCTTCATGACCTGATATAGAATTTGTTTGAGTCAATTTTTTAATAAACTTATAATCAAATTTCATAAATATATTTTCCCCCACTCTTCATTAATATTTTTCACTAAGTTGTAATTCTAACTCGTATTTTTGCAGTTCACTATTTGATCCATATATAAAGTGACCTGGGATTATCTCAATCCACTTAGGCTCTTCTTTATCGTAATTATGTATGCTTGGATCATATACAGTTCTCTTTCTTTTTCTCTCATATGCTGGATTTGGTAATGGTATTGCAGAAAGCAAAGATTTTGTATATGGATGTATAGGATTTTTGTATAGTTCATCAGCAGTTGCAAGTTCTACTAATTTACCCCTATACATAACACCAATTCTATCTGATATATACTTAACCATAGAAAGATCATGAGCTATAAACATATATGTAAGACCCTTTTTTTCTTGTAACTCTTTCATTAAGTTTACAACCTGAGCTTGTATAGATACATCTAGTGCTGATATTGGCTCATCTGCAATTATAAATTCAGGTTCTACTGCAAGAGCTCTTGCAATTCCAATACGTTGTCTTTGACCACCTGAGAATTCATGTGGATATCTACTTGCATGGTCTGAACCTAATCCAACTGTTTCTAAAAGTTCGATTATTTTCTTTTTCTTATCCTCTTTACTTTTTACAACTTGATGTACATCAAGACCCTCTCCTATAATATCTTCAACTGTCATTCTAGGATTTAGCGATGCGTAAGGATCTTGAAATATCATTTGCATACTTTTATTAAATTTTTTTCTTTCTGACTTTGAGTATTTGCCTTTAGTATTTTTTCCTTTGAAAATTATATCTCCGTCAGTTTGGTTATAAAGACCTATTATACTTCTACCCGTAGTAGATTTACCTGATCCAGATTCTCCTACTAGTCCAAATACTTCACCTTTATATATATTAAAACTCATATCATCTATCGCTTTAACAACATTATGTTTATCTACTTTAAAATATTGTTTTAGGTTCTTTACTTCTAATAAAACATCTCTATTTTCCATAATAAAACATCCTTACATATTTTTATTTAACTTCGCATCAAGTACTGCTTGTGGAGGTATTACCTTTGGAGCTTTCGGATGCAGTAACCACGTTGCCGCATAATGTGTATCACTTATCTTAAACATTGGTGGTTCTTTTACAAAGTCTATTTCTAGAGCATATTCACTACGATACGCAAATGCATCCCCTTTTGGTGGATTTAACAAATCTGGTGGTGTTCCTGGTATATTATAAAGCTTTGTTTCTTTGCTATCTAAATTCGGCATGGACGCTATAAGACCCCAAGTATATGGATGTTTAGCTTCATAAAATACTTCATCTGTGCTTCCTATTTCTACTATTTTACCAGCATACATAACTGCAACTCTATCTGCTACATTTGCGACAACTCCTAAATCATGAGTTATAAATATTATAGATACTCCCGTTTTTTCTTGTATACTTTTTATAAGCTCTAATATTTGAGCTTGTATTGTAACGTCTAGAGCTGTTGTCGGCTCATCAGCTATAAGTATTTTTGGGTTACAAGCAAGAGCTATTGCAATAACAATACGTTGCCTCATTCCCCCTGAAAATTGATGTGGGTATTGCTTAAACCTTTTTTCTGGCATTGAAATTCCAACAAGGTCTATAAGTTCTATTGCCTTATTTTTAGCTTCAGTTCTAGATAATCCTTGATGCTTTATTATTCCCTCTGCTATTTGTTTTCCTATTGTCATAGTAGGATTTAGAGAAGTCATAGGATCTTGGAATATCATAGCTATGTCTTTACCTCTTATCTCCTGTATTTCTGCTTTACTAATTTTAGTTAAATCTTTATTATCAAATAATATTTCTCCGTTATCTATACTTCCATTTTTAGATAAAATCCCCATTAATGCTTTTGTTGAAACTGATTTTCCAGAACCAGATTCTCCAACTATAGCAAGAGTTTCACCTTTTCTTAAATCAAAGGTTACTCCTCTTACAGCTTTAACCTTACCTGCATGGGTATCAAATGAAATTTGCAAATCATTTACTGTAAGCAATGTCTCCATATTTGTCTCCTTCCTATTTATTACGCATTTTTGGATCTAGCGCGTCTCTTAATCCGTCTGCTAATAAGTTAAAACTTAGCATTAGTATACTTATAATAGTTGCCGGTATTATAAGTAGATAAGGAGCAGAGAACATAGCTTGGAATCCATCATTTACTAATACACCTAATGAAGCATTTGGTGCAGGTAAACCAAGACCTATAAATGCTAAGAATGCTTCATAGAATATTGCATTTGGTATAGTAAACATTATCATTACTACTATCTGACCTATTGTATTAGGTATTAAGTGTTTTAATATTATTTTTTTATGAGACACTCCTATTGTTCTAGCCGCCATAACAAATTCTTGTTCTTTTAACCTTAATACTTGAGCTCTAACTATACGGCTCATTCCTATCCATCCTGTAATAGCTATGGATAATCCTATTGGGAAAATTCCCGGTTCAAAAGCTAGTATAAAAAGTATTACAACTACTAATCCTGGTATACCAGCAATTACTTCTGAGAAACGTTGCATAAACATATCAACTTTTCCTCCAAAGTATCCAGATATCCCTCCATAAGTTACCCCTATTAAGAAGTCTACTAATGCTGCTATTAGTGCTATTAGTAAGGATATTCTAACTCCTGACCAAGCTCTAGTCCATACATCTCTCCCTAAATCATCCGTTCCAAAGTAGAAATATTCGTCTTCTATACCTCTTTCTTCATAAACATTAACATCTCTAAGTTCCCCATCAAAGAATTCTCCAAGTACTGGTATATTTTCAAGTACTGGTATTCTAGGTGGTAACTTTGAATATGCTGAGAATGGCTCTAATTGTTGTGAATATGTATACTTACTTGTTACTGGAGCTATTAGCGCTGTTAAAATAATTAATACTATCATAAACATTCCTGCTATAGCTGCCTTATTTTTAAATAGTCTAACTCTTACATCATTCCAAAATGTTAAAGATGGTCTATCTATTTTTTCATAATTTTGACTATTATCCTCTACCAATTTAAAAAGACTATCATCAATTTCCTCTAACTCTTCTATATTTTCGACGTAATTTTTCATTAACTATTTCCTCCTGCAACTCTTATTCTAGGATCTATAACTCCATATAATATATCTACTATAAATAGTGCTAGTAAATATAATATAGAATAGAACATTGCAACACCTACTATTACAAAGTAATCATTAGTTAATATTCCATCTATTAACAATGAACCTACTCCAGGTACTGAGAATATTCTTTCTATTACTGTTGATCCTGTTAAAAGACCTACTGTCATAGGACCTACTATTGTTACTACAGGCGTAAGTGCATTTCTTATTGCATGTTTTAATATTACCGATCTAGTTTTTATACCTTTCGCTTCAGCTAATAAAACAAAATCTGATCCTAAAACTTCTATAAGTTCAGTTCTCATAAATCTGGCTATTGTAGCTATTACTCCAACTGACAGTGCTACTGTTGGAAGTATACTTGATATAAATGGATTACTTCGTGAGTATACTACTGTAAATATATCCGAGTTTACTCCTAATGTTGACTGTAACATTATTGCAAATACAAATGATGGAACTGATATACCAAGCACCGCTACTATGGTAGATGCATAATCCCATACTGTATTTCTCTTTAATGCTGCAACTACTCCTATTAAAATTCCTATACTTGAACCTAAGACTAATGCTTGAGTTCCTATCTTAACAGTAGTAGGTAGTCTTTCTGATATTAATGTTGTTACATCTTTTTTAGTTTGGAAAGACTGACCTAAATCTCCTTTAAGTATATTTCCCATATATCTAGTGTATTGAGTAAATATCCCTTCATTAAGTCCATAATTTTCTTCTAATATTTCAATTTGTTCCTTACTTAATTGATCGTCATTAAATGGTGATCCTGGCATAAGTCTTATTAAGAAAAATGTTGCAGTCACTACTATGAATAACGTAAGTAACATGAACATAAATCTTTTGGCTATATATTTAAGCACTTCTATCCCTCCATTATTTTTTGAATTTATCTTATAGAATCAAAAGCATTTTTTATATCTTCAATTAATATATTAGTATCTTCAAGACCTACATAAATTCTTATTAAATTCTTATTTATATTAGTTTTAGATAGTCCATCATGGTTATTTCCATAATTAGGAGTTATTATTAAACTTTCAAACCCCCCCCAACTAACTCCAATCTTAAATTTTTCTAATGCATTCATAAATTTTCTAACTTCATCATAAGTTTTAAAATCAACCTCTACACTAAATAAACTTGAGTATCCAGTCATTTGCTTTTCAAATAACTCTCTTTGTCTTCCCTCTAAGCAAAGTGGATGATTTATCTTTTTAACTTTATCTTCTTTTTTAAGTTCTTCTATAAATCTTTCAACGCTTCTCATTTGATAATCCATCCTTTGAGGTAATGTTCTAAGACCTCTTATTACCAACCATGCATCAAATGGACTTAATGCTCCTCCTCCAAATTGATGTCCTATTTCAAATATTTTATCAACTATTTTATGACTTCCAATTACAGCACCTGCCACCGTATCACTATGTCCACCTATATACTTAGTACAAGAGTGTAATACTATATCTATTCCCATAGTTAACGGTTTTTGGTTAAGTGGTGTTGACCATGTATTATCTATAGCAGTTAGAATATCGTTTTCCTTAGCTATACTAGCGACAGCTTCTAAATCTAATATTTGCATATTCATAGTAGAAGGACTTTCTACATATATAAGTTTTGTATTTTCTTTTATATGTTCTTTTATCTCACTTGCTTCTTCTACATATATATTGTTATGTGATACATTGAACTTTTCTAAAACTGTAGTATATGAAAGTGCCGGTCCATAAACATTATTTACAAATAAAACATGATCTCCACTTTCTAATAAAGTAAATAATGTAGAACTTATAGCTGCCATCCCAGATGCAAAACACTTGCACTTTTCTCCTCTTTCAAGTTCCTTAAGTTTATTCTCTAATATTTCAGTAGTTGGATTTACCCCTCTTGTATATACGTAATGATTTCTTTCATCTGTTATTCCTTCTAAAAAGCTTTCCCAATTTTCAAAAGCAAATAAAGATGTTTGTACTATTGGTGGCGCTACTGCTCCAAAGTATTTTTTATTATCTTCTCCATGATATATACATATTTCAGAATCTCTCTTGAAATTTTTCATCCTCAATCTCCCCCTCTTTTTATATTAAATTTCTGTTATTTCTTAACTTATATTTATTATAAATGATATGTATTTTTACTTCCCTCTACATTTTGTCTATTTAGAGGACTTTTTGTACAAAATAAAAGACTACTTCAAAATTTGAGTAGTCTATCTTTAATTTATTTTCAGTTTTCCTAATTTTATTAATCTATTCCTATAAAATACGTTTACCAAGGCTATAAATAATGAACCAGATACTACTCCTGTTAAGTAGGCAAATAAATTATCTGCAAAAAACCATGCCCAAATAGCAGACTCTGGAAATGTCTGGCATGCCCCTAAACTTATCGCTACAAGAGATCCCATAATTGAACCTAACATATTTATACCTATAACAAATTTTGGTCTTTCAAGTACAAAAGGCAATCCACCTTCTGAAATCCCCATAATACCTAACCATAGGGCATTTTTCCCACTTATATAAAACCTATTATCAAATACCTTTCTTCCAACAAGTCTTTTATCTATGATTGTACTTAAACCTAAACCTATAGATGGAATTACTACTGATAATGTTCTTGCTGTAACTGGATAAACTCCATCCATATATAACCCTAAACATACAGCACCTGCCGTTTTGTTTATAGGTCCTCCTAAATCAAATGTAGTTGCCATAGACATTAATATAGCGTATATATATTCATTATAATTTCTGGTTGATTCTATTAAACTTTTCACATGTATTCCAACATATCCGACTATTGGATTTATAACAAATATCATTAATAATATACAAGATACTAATCCTATCACAGGTATTATTAAATGGGCTTTTAAGGATAGAAATTTTCTTTCTACTTTAATTGCCTTATTTAGGTACCTAACAATATATCCAATAATTAATGCTACTATCATAGCACCCAAAAATCCTGATGGTGTTAGTTCTTCTACTTTTATATCGCCATCTACTAAAACCAAAGATGTTATTGGATTATTTGCTATACATCCACCAACAAATCCAAGTATCAAAGCTATTTTTCCACCTATAGAATGTGCTATAAATGCTGCAAATATAGGTGTTGCACTTTGAAATAATATTACTCTGAATTGGCTAAGTAAATAACTTATACTTGCTATTGTTAAAGCATACGTTTTATTATCTGATTGTTTTAATATATCAAGGACTTCTTCTGTATTTTTTGCCCCAAGTAGTATTATAGGAAATATTTGTTCAAATACTCTAACAATACTAAAAAGTACTAATATAGGCACCATATAAGATAGACCTGTTAATACATGCTTTATTATTTCTATCTTTTCTTTTGTTTCTATATTTGGTTCTAGATTTTCCATATCTATACTTTCACTTTGTATAACTTTCTTCTTTATTGACATTACTATCCCCTATCATAAGAATATATTAAATGACAAATTAAATACTTAAATCATGTTCGATTTCCTTTATGATCGACTCTGGATTGCTTATAATTTCTTGTAAAGTAACTTCGTACACCTCATAATTTTCAAATCTCCACATATTTTCTGGTGTTATAGATACTGCATGTATTATTATATCCGCTCTTTGAATATCTTCTTTGCTTAATTCATTTGTAATTCCATCAGCACCTTGAGTTTCTACTTTCACATCATATCCCAGTTCTTTTGATTTTTGTTCTATAGCTTCTGCTGCCATAAATGTATGAGCAAGTCCCATTGGACATGCACATACTGCAACTATTTTTCTTTTCACAATACCTTCCCCCTTGTATATACTTAGTTTAAAACAACATTAATTCTTTTGTAAATACTTTCTTTCTCTTCACTATTTATTAATAAGTTTCTAAATTTATTATCTATTAACTTTCGTGATAGTTTTGATAATAGTTTAATATGACAATTAGAATAGTTTTCTTCTGGATATAACATAGAAATTATCATACTCACCATTTCACCAGTGTTGTCCCAATCTATATCATTTTTCAGTTTTATTATTATTAAAGATGGTCGATTTATGTCCTTTGATTTTATATGTGGTATTGCTATACCCTCTACTACATTTGTACTAAATTCTTTCTCTCTATTCAAAAGGCTCTCAAATAAACCCTTTTCTTCACTACATATTCCAAGCCCTTTTGCTAATGAAGATATTTTTATTAGTACTTCTTCTTTTTCCTTCATTTCTAAATCTATAAAAATATTTTCCATATTTAATGCTGTATACACAAGTTTTATCCCTCCCAAATTTAACTAATAGCGTCCATAATTTTATTAAAATCACAAAAACTTATTACACTTTTTACGCCACCTATGTCTTTTACAAAATTGTACAAATGTCTAAATATGGGTGCATTTTGCTTTTCATTTTTATTTAAAAATACCATGAATATAAGTTGCACCTCTTGTTTATCCCATATAATAGGATTTTCTAATATGCCAACTCCTATTATAGAACTTTCATCTTCATCTACAATAGTATGAGGTATTGCAACTAAATTTCCAGTTTCTGTTGAACCTTTGTACTCTCGTTCAATTATACTTTCTAGTGATTTATAAGAAATAAGCTCTTTATCTATCATAGTTTTCCCAATTAAATTTATAGCCTCTTCTTTATTTTTTGCATCTATCTTAAAAATTGCATCTTCATCAAACATGCTAACTAGAATCTTCTTTCTTTCTTCTCCTGAGTTTATACCACTTTTTATACTTTCAATCATATCATCAGAAAAAATATTATTAACATATACTACTTGTTTATTAATATCTTTAAGCTCTACTGTTGATATCACTATGTCAATATTTTCTTTAATCCCCATATCTAGATATTTCACGGGATACACCCCAACAATATTTACATCACTCATTGTCTGTCTTATTTTTTCAGCTATTAATTGACCAGTCCCTATTCCATAATGACATATTATGCATATATTTTTAACTTTCACTCTCTTAAGTTTTTCACTAGATGTAGCAAAGTGAATTGCTATATAGCACATTTCATCTTCATTTATAACTATATCAAACTCTTTTTCTATCTTTTTACTTATAAATGTTGCTAGATTAAATTCAATTGGAAAATTCTTTTTTATTTGATAACTAAGAGGATTTTCAATTTTTAATTTATCAACTGCTCTGCCTATTACTCTTTTTATATGTACACATACTGTATTTATAAATTCTTTATCTTTTTTATAATCAGTTCCAGATATTAAGTAAATATCATCTAATGAAGATTTAATTATATCCTTTATCTTACTATCTATATTAATCTCTTCTAAAAAACTAGAATAACTACATATATACTCTATTTCCCCATTGTCAAATTTTATATTAAGTTCACCTGATACTTCTGTTATTATATTTAATAGGATTTTATTTTCCTCTAACTTATTTATTTCTTGTAATCCTAAATACTTTTTATTTCTTCTACTTCTAGATACTGATATTATTATTTTTGACAAGAATATGTTGAAGTCCTTATCTGATATAATTATATCTTTAGATTTCAATGTATTAATAATTATACTTTCTATGATATCTATTTCTTTAGTGTAAACATTATCTATTTGGGAATTTAATTTTTCACTTCCATTTATTTTTACACAATAGTCTATCATAAGTTTTCTTAAATTATCTTCTTTTCCAACTATATAACTCCCATAACAAGGTTTTGACTTTATATTTAACTCATAGTCTAAAAGTATCTTTTTTACCTGGGCAAGTAATTTATTTATAGAAGCTAGGCTTAGTTTAAGTTCCTCAGATATTTCCTCTATACTTATATAATCATTGTTTATTAATAAACATATAGTACTATCAATTCTATTTTCTAATGAATCCTCTTCTATTAATCCATTTATCATATTTTGCGCTTTACTACTTAATCTGCTTATATCTTTTTTACTTCCTTCTAAAGTGTATCCAACACCTCTTGATGATACTATATTAACATTAAATCCTTTTAAATACTGATTTATATTACTTATAGCTCTTTTTATAGTTTTTGTAGATACACCTAGTATATTACCTAACTCACTAGCTGTTGTATATCCCTTATTTTCACTTAAATGTTTGATAATAATAGATTCTTTTTTTGTCAACATATCTATCCCCCTAGTATAAGCCATTATTTTCTATATTAAATTATTTATATATTCATGTATATACATTTTATGTCTATACAAGGGACATTTCATAATTTTTACACAAATAAGTTATACAGTGACTTAGCACATTAGTTATTTTAATTTATCATACAATATATTTTATTAAGCTCTTTTACAATAAAAGATGGCTCTGTATATAACAAAGCCATCTTTTTAATTAATATATTTATTTATCCATATATTCTTTCCAGTCACCGTGCTCTACTGGTATTAAATTGTCATCCACATTTTCATTAGATTTTGGATTATACTCATAATAGTATGCATTTTCAATGCTTCCATCTTCTAATTTTACTGATACTATCTTTCTTAGATATTCACAGTTAATATTATTATCTATAGTGTAATTTTCTAATTCATCTAATTCATCTAAACTTTTATCAAAGTTTTTTAAACTCATTAGCTCTCCAGCAATTATATCTTCACCTGGTATTACTGCTGGATAATCCTTATTTTCTATATGAAATAACTTACCCATTATAGTTCCTTTTTCTACCTTTGAAACCTTACCTAATAAAAGTTTTTCATAATTAAACATATCACTTCTTAAACTTCCATACACAAATATTTTTTCTATTAGCATATTTCTCCGCCTATAGTTTTTATATCTTCATCATATAAAGTACAAGCTTCTATAGCTAATTCTAAACCTTTTACTATTTCTTCTAGTGACATGTATGGAATATTTTTCTTATCTATTATTTGAGAAGTCATATATGGTATATGGATAAATCCACCTTTTATATTTGGATATTTCTTATCTATCATATATAAAATTCCATACATTACATGGTTACAGACAAAAGTACCAGCAGTATTTGAAACTGTTGCAGGTATGTTATTTTCATTCATGTGCTTAACCATAGCTTTTATAGGTAAATTTGAGAAATATGCAGGTTGACCATCAGCGTATACTACTTCATCTGTTGGTTGATTCCCTTCATTGTCCGTTATTCTAAAATCATCTATGTTTATAGCCACTCTCTCAGGAGTTATATCGAATCTACCACCAGCTTGTCCTACTGATATAACGATATCTGGATTATGTTCTTTTATAGCTTTTTCTATAGCCTCTACAGACTTATTTATAACTGTTGGTATAGTTATTTTTATAACTTCTGCTTTATTTATATTATCTCTAACCATTTTTACAGCTTCTTCTGCTGGGTTTACCGGCTCGCCTCCAAATGGATCAAATCCTGTTAATAAAACTTTCATAATACTACCTCCCTTGATAGATTTATTTTATTAAAATGCTAAGAAATACATTGCAAATATATGAATTACTAATAGTATTATCGCTACTGGAGCTTGATGTTTTATAACACTATATTGATTCTTAGACTCAAGTAATGCTGCTGGAACTATATTAAAGTTTGCAGCCATTGGAGTTAATAATGTTCCACAGTATCCTGCTGTTAATGCTAATGACCCAACTATTGCTGGGTTTGCACCTTGCATTAAAACAAATGGTATTCCTATTCCTGCTGTTATAACTGAAAATGCTGCAAATGCATTCCCCATTATCATTGTAAATATTGCCATTCCAAGTACATAAGCAACTACTCCAAAGAATCTACTATCTGCTGGTACTACACCAGATATCATATTTGATATTACATCTCCAACTCCAGCCTGAGTAAATAATACCCCTAATGCAACTAAAAGTTGAGGTAACATACTTGTTGGCCCCATTTGTTGAAGTAATCTAGCTCCATCTTCTACTGATGTAGAAGCTTTTGGTTTTGCTATTGCAAATGCTGCCACTAATGCTGCTAACGATCCAACTCCTATTGCAAATTGAGATGAATTTCCAAAGTCTTTTAAGCTCATAGCTACTATAACTGCTGCAAATGCTAAAACTAATGATGGCCAGAATATTTTATTCTTTATCTTTTCTGACTGTACTTGTCCAAATTCTTCAGTTGGTATATCGTATTTTGCAAATACAACTTGCTTTGAAACCGTTAATAAACTTGATAATATTAGTATTAATCCAACTATATTTGCTGGTAATACTTTCCCAAATATAAATGGTAATGATATTAGTACCCAAAATATAGAAGTACCATATTTTTTATTACTATCTATTGTCTTGTATGATTTAAATGCTATAACTATCATTAAAATACCCATAGCTGCATAAAAAAGTTCTAGTGATATATTTATAAAATTTTGCACTGTTTAATCCTCCTTATTTAATTATTTTTATACTTTCTATTTAACTTCTTATCAAATAAGTAGTTTTGAAGTGCAGACACTAAAAATGCTATTACTGCCATTATTATACTAGCCTTAGCTATTTCTAGTTCTGTAACGCTATATCCAAGTTGAGTTAATGTTGAAGCTATAAGTAAAACTCCACTACTTCCTGCAAATAAGTTTTGTCCAAAGAAGTTACCATAATTTTCCGATGCTGCTGATAATGCTTTTATACCTTCTTCATCTTTTTCGTCTAATGCTCCATGTTTACTTACTCCTGCAGCCTGTGCCATAGGATTTACTAGAGGTCTAACAAATTGAGGATGTCCACTCATTCTTATAGAAAGTGCTCCTGCTACTTGTCTAGCTAGCATATATATGCTTAAAACTCCTCCAGTAGTAAGCTTTCCTAATTTTTCTATTAGGTAAACTGCTCTTTGCTTTAGTCCATATCTTTCTAATATTCCTATTACAGGTAATGTTAGTATAAATAATGATACCGCTCTATTTGCTACAAATGATTCTCCTAATATAGTTAATATTTGATTTATATCTAATCCTGCTACTAAACCTGTCGCTATACCAGCTACTAGTACAGTAAATAATGTTTCTATTTTACATATAAATCCTATAACAACTATTAATATTCCTATTAATTTTATCATATTGTATGCTCCTTTCTTTTTGTTTATCTGATTATATTACTTTTTTCGTCAATATAATACAAATTTCTTAATTGAATTATATAATAATTTCGGATAGTTTTCAACAATTAATTAAATTTTCTATAAATTTCAATTATAATTATAATATATTGTCACATTCAAAAAGCTACCTCAATTATTTGAGATAGCTTTCTAATTATTTTTTAACATTATTTTTTACTGCTTTTCCTACTGACTTTCCAGTTTTTATAGTTTCTTTAGCAATTGATCCGACTCCATTTATTACATCTTTTCCTATTGTTCCCACACTTTTAAATGTTTCTTTTCCTATTGAACCTACACCATTTATTACTTCTTTACCAACATCTTCAATTGGCTTAGTTACTTTTTTCACATTTTTTTCTATCTCTTTTTTCAAGTAATACCCTCTCCTATATTCAAAATTAGTCTATTAATTAATATAAATAAAGCTTAGATAACTAATATTATCCTAATATCAATATATGATTACAGATATTTTTTGTGACATTTTATAAGAATTAAGCGCATATTATGTAATTAATTGTATTATTTCATTGTATGTAAAAAGCACGATGACAAAGACCATCGTGCTAAATGCAAAGTTAAAAATATTTTCTTTTGAGGTTTTAGATCATATTAAACGGTAATATATGATCATTGGTTAATTTTAACTATGCATCTTAGTTTTATCATAGTTTACTCCATGATATAGCTAACTCTACCGTAATTATACCATTTTTCAACCATTGAGGCAAATTTTAAATACTTTCATATCTAGTAAAAATATTAAAAGATATTAAATTGATACTGTTACCTTTAGGTCACTAACAGTGTTATTTTTTTATTCTTCATCTTCCATATAATCTTCAACTATATACATGCAATTACAAGTACTTGATACTTCAACACTTACATCAAATACCGTCTACAGTTTGTCACCTATACGTCACCAAAGCCTATTATTTATATCAAATTCATATACTTCTGAACGTCAATAAACTTCCTTTACAGAAGTATATGAAAGTTTGTATAATAAATGTTCCACTTTTTATGAAATTCATAAAAAATATTATATCTCATATTCATCCCTTTTTAATATTTTTATATATAGAAATTTTATTAGCTAATTTTTTCTGTAAAATTTATAACTTTGGACACGTTTTCTTTTTTATCATTTTTATCTCGGTGGGGTTTTAACTTATTTTGTAGAATTAGTTAGAGAATTATAATATTTTTAATTCACTGAGTTTGAGCTGTATGGTGGACAAGACCTGCAGCTCTTTTGCTTTTTAATCATATTTCCATATTCCTTTTTCCCTCATGTCTTTTTCTATTAGTAATTTTACATATGTGCTTATACCTAGAGTGTCTTTTTGTTCCAGTGTATAATTGTACAGTGCTAGATCTCTAATATTTTCTTTAAAGCTTACTGGAAGCTTAAGAGATTGTTTTCTTTTAGTCATTTTTATACCTCCTTGACTAGTTGTTGTCTGTTCTGATTAGCTTTTATAGTTCATTCTATGCAGTGCTGACTACGAACTTGCCTGTCCTTTTAAAATTTTTATAAATATTTTTGCAAATAAAAAAAAGACCAGGATTTCTCCTAGCCAACAATAATCTATTTAACAGCTTTTAATTTCGCTATATCCGCCCAGTTGCTTGCAGTTATTACTTCTACGTTAGTTATATCTTTCTTTATGGCTCCTACATCACCTTTTATATGTGCTATGTCATTTATCATACTATCATGCTCAGCTTTATTAACTTCTGATTTATGTTCTAGTGCTTTTACTATTTGGTAAGTTTCATCAAGTTTTGATTCTACTTCATCAAGTTTCAATTCCATTCTTTCTTGGCCTTGTTGTAATTGTTTTAACATTTCTAGTATTTGATTATCCATTTTATAATTCTCCCTTACGCTTGTATCATATATCATAGTATAATCTATTTTTGTATTTTTATAAACTTTTTTCTATAAAAATAAGACTAGATTTTACCCTAGCCTTACACAGTTCCTTACTTTAAATTATCTATTGCATACTGCGCTTCCTCTGGAGTAAATTTCTCGCCATACTCTGATACTAGTTGGTCATATATTCTACTCGGTGACATTGACATAGTTTCTTGATATGTCTGTGCTTTTTTTAATGCATTTTCTTTCCAATTAGCATTTACATTATCTATTGCATATTGAGCTGCTTCTTTCGAAAACTTTTCTCCATGTGGTGATGTTAACTGGTCGTATATTTTACGTTTTGACATAGACATAATATCACTGTATTGCTTTGCCTTTTGTAATGCAGATTTATATTCTGATGTAACATTTTCTATTTTTCTTCCTATACCACTAGCATCTATTTTCCATCCATCTATAGTTGTATTCGCAGCCATAGCTCCACTAGCATACATATAGTACCACTTATTACTTATTTGATTCCAACCAGTAGCCATTGTTCCTCCAGTATTTAAATAGTACCACTTATTACTTAATTTTTTCCATCCCGTTTCCATAGATCCATTACCCTCTAAGTAGTACCATTTACCACTTACTTGTTGCCATCCTGTTAACATTTGCCCTGATGAATTGAGTAAATACCATCTTCCAGCGTCTTGTATCCATCCTATTTGCTTAGCCCCATTTTTATAATAATACCAGTGACCATTTTGTGACTGCCATCCATTTTGTGAAGTTCTAGAATTTTGAAATTCTAAAACCTCATTATTTTTTGTATCTTGTTCTTTAATATCAGCATTAGATACAAATACACTTGATGTTATTAATCCAAATGCCAACATAGTAGTTATTAGTTTTTTCTTAAACATATTCTTCCCCCTTGTTTTTATTATCAATATCATTATACATATATTATAAGTAATATTTTGTCGTAGTCTGCGATTTTCGGCATAAAAATAAAGCTAGAGGATTAACTCCCATAGCTCTTTCACTATCTATAAATATTTACAAGCGTTTTTCATAGTTGTAAATCTATCTGTATCCTCTTTTTTACCGCCTATATGAATTACTTCTTTAACTTTTATAGTAGGCCAACTTAACAATGATAGTATACAATTTTATTAATTAACTCGTTCTGCTAGTTAATTTTTTAAAAAAATAATAAAACTCCAACAAATATAGCACCCTAAGATTATCAGAATTAATC